>CAYMFM010000086.1:0-15745 GCA_964389685.1 uncultured Rikenellaceae bacterium | reverse complement strand
GTGAATCGGTTCTCGGACCGGGTTTTTCCAGCCGGAGACCAACACGATGTTACTGCCTCTATGGAAGCGGGATTCTGAAAAAAATTAATAACTTTGCGCGACATTTTAGAACTACAAGAGTACTCATCAGGATAAAACACAAAGAAATGCGAAACAGAGGAGCCATTTTGTTATTTGCCATTACTTTGGCTTTAGTTAGTATATACCAGTTGTCGTTTACATTAGCTACCTTTAAAGTGAAGAGGGATGCACGGGAGTTTGCCCAGGGTGACCTGGTTGCTGAAACAGAGTACATCGATTCAATTTCCGATCTGAACAAAGATGAGTGGAGTTTCCTGGGAAATACCTTCAAAGAGTGTCAGGAGAAGGAGATCAACCTGGGACTTGACCTGAAAGGTGGTATGAACGTAGTGCTGGAAGTCTCCGTTCAGGATATTATGCTTGCCCTTTCGAACCACAGCATGGATACTACATTCAGAAGGGCTCTCCAGGTGGCAGAACATTCCCAGGAAAGCAGTCAGGAGGGATTCATTACACTGTTTGGCAGGGCATTTGAGGAGATCGACCCTAATGCACGGCTTGCTGCAATATTTGGAACAATCGAGTTAAGGGATAAGGTTGATTTTAATTCCACCAACGAAGAGGTGCTGGATGTCCTTCGGGAAGAAACACAGGTAGCAATCGATAATTCATTCAACATTTTGACAAGCAGGATTGACCGGTTTGGTGTTTCGCAACCCAGAATTGCACAGCTTGAGATGAGAGGCCGGATCCTGATACAACTGCCCGGTATTAAAGATCCTCAACGGGTGCGAGACATATTACAGAGTACCGCTAACCTGGAATTCTGGGAAACCTATGAAAACTCGGAGATCTATCAATACCTGGCCTTGGCTAATGAACGCATTCGTGAAATGGAACTGCCGGCTGCCAGTGAAGTTGCTGAGGATGAGATCGCCGAATTGGTCACCCCTGAACCAGAACAGGTGACTGAAGAAGATACAACAGGTCAGGAGACATCCCTGATGGATCTGGTAGCGTCTGATACAACACAGGCAGAAGATCAACCCGAATCACTGGAGCAGTTCAATCTTCAAAATCCGCTGTTCGCATTATTATATCCCAATGTTACCAGAGATGGCCAGTTTGTTACCGGAAGCATTGTCGGGTTTGCTCATTTTAGAGATACCTCCCAGGTAAATACCTACCTCAACATGGAACGGATCAAATCACTCTTTCCAAGGGATGTGAAATTCTTGTGGAGCGCCAAGCCACATCGATACGATGAATCCGGAACCCTTTTCGAATTGCATGCCATAAAGGTTACCACCCGGGAAGGGCAGGCACCACTTGCAGGTGATGCTGTGACAAATGCCAGGGTAGAATTCAGTCAGACCAAGGCGAATGCCGAGGTATCCATGTCCATGAATGGTGAAGGGACACGAACCTGGGCACGCATGACCAGGGAGAATGTAAACCGCTTTATTGCCATCGTCCTGGATAATCAGGTGCGCTCTTCAGCCCGGGTACTTACAGAAATAAAAAATGGCAGTACGTCAATAACCGGAGACTTTACAATTGATGAAGCAAGAGACCTTGCAAACATCCTTAAATCGGGGAAACTGGATGCTCCCGCCCGGATCATTCAGGAAACGATCATTGGACCGTCACTGGGTAAAGAAGCCATTAAATCAGGACTGAACTCATTCCTGATCGCATTTGTAGTCGTTTTGCTATACATGTTGTTTTATTACAGCCGGAGAGCCGGAATGGTAGCTGATATTGCCCTTATTGTGAACATGTTTTTCCTGATGGGTGTGCTTGCCTCTCTTGGGGCGGTACTCACACTGCCGGGAATCGCAGGAATTATTCTGACCATCGGTATTTCTGTGGATGCGAATGTGCTGATCTATGAACGGGTAAGGGAAGAAGTGAAAGCCGGAAAAGGGATTAAACTGGCTATTGCTGATGGGTATAAAAATGCCTATTCGGCAATCATCGATGCCAATGTCACCACCCTTTTAACCGGTGCGATACTCTACATCTTTGGTACCGGTCCCATCAAGGGTTTTGCAACCACCCTGGTGATCGGGATCCTCACCTCACTCTTCTCTGCTATTTTCATCACACGACTCATCTTCCATCTGATGCTGACCCGGCATAGTGTACTCACTTTTGCCACCAAAATCACTGAAAATGCCTTTAAGAACCTGAATATTGATTTCCTGGCAAAAAGGAAGGTTTTTTATGCAATATCCGGTACCATTGTCATGCTTGGTATTGCATCGCTGTTTATCAGAGGGCTCAACCAGAGCGTTGATTTTACCGGTGGCAGGGATTATGTGGTACGGTTTGAGCAACCGGTGAGCACCAATGAAATCCAGAATGCACTTGCTCCATATCTGGATGAACCCCCTGAAGTAAAAACATTCGGTTCAACCAATGAGATCAGAATATCCACACAGTTCTGGATCGACAGCATGGGAACAGAGATCGATAAAATGGTGGAGGAGAGAATATTTGAGGGATTAAAACCCTATTTCAGTGAGGATTTTACACTGGAAAAATTTGTGGAACAGAATGCGGATAAATACGCCGGGCTTATGAGTTCGCAAAAGGTTGGACCAACCATCGCAGATGATATAAAAATCCAGGCTGTATGGGCGATCTTATTCTCATTGATCATCATCTTTATCTATATCTTGATCCGGTTCCGGAACTGGCAGTTTGGTATGGGTGCCGTTGCAGCTCTCATTCATGATACGGCGATCGTGCTGGGCCTCTTTTCCATTCTCTATGGTTTTCTGCCTTTTTCACTTGAGATTGACCAGGCTTTTATTGCCGCTATCCTTACCGTGGTCGGATATTCAATCAATGATACCGTTGTTGTGTTTGACCGGATTAGGGAATACACCGGACTCTACCGGAAAAGAGAACGGGCAGAAATACTGAACCTGGCTCTCAACAGTACACTAAGCCGTACATTCAGTACATCAATCAGTACGTTTGTTGTGTTATTGACCATCTTTATTTTTGGTGGGGAGGTGATCAGAGGCTTTATCTTCGCATTGTTGATAGGCGTTGTTGTCGGTACCTACTCTTCTCTGTTCATTGCCACACCACTGGTATATGATACAGTGGGAAAGGGAAAAACACTCCGCTTGCTGAGAGGCAGGAGGAAAAGTTAATGCGAATTCACCCTCAAACCACATTTCTTGCAAGCCGTGGTTTTTATATTTGATACAACTTTACTATTTTCGTATAGGTAAATCAATATCAGCCCATGGGTGCTTTATTATTTATCAGCGGATCGGAGATCTTCATCATACTCGTTGTCGTTTTGGTATTGTTCGGAGCAAAGAAAATCCCGGAACTGGCAAAAGGTTTGGGCAAAGGAATGCGCGAATTCAAGAAAGCTACGGAGGATATTAAAAAAGAGATCAATGAGAGTTCGAATGATATCCGGAAGGATATCAATGAAATGAAAGACAATATCAAGGACAACTTATGAGAGGGTAACGAAACGGGTGCATTGATTTGAATCCTTACCCACCTTACCAATTCATTACTCAACTTCCTTTATGCAATATATCTATCTCCTGACAGGTTTTATTATTCTTCTCGTAAGTGGAGAATTCCTGGTGCGTGGAGGAGTTGCCCTGGCAAAAAAAATCAACATTTCAACCCTTGTTGTGGGTGTCACAGTTGTTTCTTTCGGGACTTCAGCACCCGAACTTTTTGTTAGTGTAAGAGCGGTCCTGGTTGACCACCCGGCTATTGCAATCGGGAATGTAGTGGGATCCAATATTTCCAACATAGCCCTGGTTCTTGGTTTGGTGGCAATCATCCTGCCCATCCCGGTTAAGCGCAAATCGGTACGGATCGACTGGCCAATCATGATGCTTGCCACACTTCTTTTCTATATTTTCATCCTGAATGGCAAGCTGCAATTTGCTGAAGGATTGATTTTTGTCCTGTTTCTGGTTGGATTCATTACCTGGTCGATCTATAACTCAAGGAGAGAAAATTACCTGCTGGGGAGAAAGCTGGAAAAACCGAGATACCCACTCTTTCTGGCGATAGTTATGATTATCGTCTCCTCAGCCGGTTTGATGGTGGGTGCTGATTGGCTGGTAAGAGGCGCTTCAGAGATTGCCAGAACATTCGGTGTGAGCGAACACGCTATATCAGTTTCGATCATTGCCCTGGGAACCAGTATCCCGGAGTTGGCTACATCGGTTATTGCAGCTATACGGAAAGAAATGGATATCTCGATTGGGAATATCATCGGTTCAAACATTTATAACCTATTCGGTATTCTCGGAATAACCAGTATGGTAAGGGAGATAGAGGTTGGATATAATGTTATTCATTTTGATGTCTTCTGGCTGTTGGGGATATCCTTTCTGCTATTCCTGTTTATTCTGCCATTTAAAGGGGGTAAGATTACCCGGCTGAAGGGATTTATCTTTCTTTTAAGTTATGCGATGTATCTCTATTTTGTCTTTCGATGAAAAAACAGGGGAAATGGGCACAGGTTTTAAAGAAACAGGAGCCATAGAACAAAACATTAATCATAGATGATAACTGTAAAAAATATCACCAAATCATTCGACGATCTTCAGGTTCTTAAAGGTATTGACATGAAGATTGAACGAGGTGAAATTGTTAGCATTGTTGGTCCGAGCGGGGCAGGTAAAACCACCTTTCTTCAGATCCTTGGCACACTGGATAGACCGGATTCCGGAACAATTATCTATGAGGGTGTTAATGTTAACCTTTTGAAAGAAAAACAGTTATCGAAATTCCGGAATCAAAACATCGGATTTGTTTTCCAGTTTCACCATCTTTTACCGGAATTTACTGCACTGGAAAACGTTTGTATTCCAGCCTTTGTGGCTAATCTTTCAAGGGCAATGGCTGAAAGCAAAGCCAGGGAAATCCTTCACTTCCTTTCGCTGGATGAAAGACTGGACCATAAACCGGGTGAGCTGTCCGGAGGAGAACAGCAACGGGTAGCAGTAGCACGTGCCCTGATCAATGATCCTTCGGTGATCCTTGCCGATGAGCCCTCAGGAAACCTTGATTCCCAGAACAAAATGGAACTTCATGAGCTCTTCTTTTCGCTTCGTGAACAATTCAAACAGACCTTTGTTATCGTAACTCATGACAAAGAGCTGGCGAATATGGCCGACAGGATGCTTACCATGCGCGATGGTATATTCGTTAATCCCTGATATAGATTGCTGTTTATCGGTCAGACCGGGTTAAATGATCAGTCGCGAAGCATTGTGTCCCCTTGAGGGGACTAAAGGGGTGATTGGTTTTGAATTACGTCTGGTGTATTCCGCTCCAGGGAATGTTTTCCCGTAAAAGAACAGTGCAGTTGGACCGCATTATTGGTTTCCATAAAACCCAGGGTTGCACCCGGGGCTATTCAATATTAATCCCCTCCCGGGGATTTTTGTTAAAAGACACCGTCAGGTCTGAAAGACCCTGACGGGTCAGTTAACCGGTTGGATAGGATTAATGCCTGATGCGCTGCGGTCCATGGAAAGTCTTCCCTTCGATTAAAACTTGTAGTTGGACCTTTTCTATTTCGCTATTCAAATTATTTACCTTTGACAATACAGAGGGAAAATCGATTTAGAGCCAATGGCAAATCCTTACTTTCAATTCAAACAATTCACCATCCGGCAGGATCGGTGTGCCATGAAGGTTGGGACAGATGGTGTTCTACTCGGGGCATGGACTGATGTTTCCTGTGCAAAACGGATCCTGGATATTGGCACCGGAACAGGGCTTATTGCCCTTATGCTTGCCCAGCGATCGGAAGCGATGATTGACGCCATTGAACCGGAACCGGATTCCTGTTCCCAGGCTGGTGAGAACATCCGGAACAGTCCCTGGCACAAACGAATCCGGCTTTTCAATATCCGGTTACAGGAATTTCATTCCGTACCTTTTCCCGGTAAGAGTAACGAAGGGAAATATGATTGTATCGTTACGAATCCGCCCTATTTTATTGATTCAAAGATCAATCCCGATGCCAAAAGAACGATGTCAAGACATGCAGTATACCTTACCAGGGACGAGCTACTGGATGGTATTGTACGCTTGCTGGATGCAATAGGGAGATTCAGTATTATACTGCCTGCGAAAGAGGCTATTGTGTTCCAGGATGAAGCGGCTAACGGAAAACTGTTTTGTACCCGGAAGCTTCATGTAAAACCCCTGCCCGACAAGGGCGTGAAAAGAGTATTGATGCAATTTGAATGGAAGAATAAATCCATTGAGGAGAGAACCATCGTTTTAGAGACCACCGGAAGACATGGGTACAGTGATGAGTACAGGGAACTGACGAGAGCGTTTTATCCGGGGTTTTGAGGGGATGATCCGGGGCCCAATAAACAATAGAAATGCGGTCCAATCTATAATATTATTTCATAGGGTTAGCCCTTTTGTAAATCCGTTTGGTGCTGTCCGGTCCATGAAATGATTTTCCTTTGAATAACCTGGTAGTTGGACCGGTTATTCATTTCGTACCCTTAACCCAGGGCTAATCATGCTATCGCATGAACGCCCTGGGCTATTATATTATGCTCCTTTGGAGCTGATTCTAACTTCTGAATACATTTCCTGCATTCCGCTGGATGATATGGATGACTTTCCAATTAACTTCGCAGTTCCAGCGATTGGTATTATCCCTGTACACTTTAAATTCTACAATAATCCAGGGCCGATGGCCTTGATTTTGAATATACAACCAGCCCCGATAGGGGCGACATGTCTTTAGAAACGATGTCAACCAATTACCTCCGGTCCAACTGCTTTGGTATTCATAGGGAAAACGCTTCATGGACCGGATAACTCCAAAAGCACAATAGAACTCCGCCAAATAGATAAAGCAACAGCGTGCGGAGGAGGAGGATCCGCAATCCGCAATCCGCAATCCGCCTGCCTGCCGCAGGCAGGAAATCCGCAATCCGACACTATTGGATAAAAACTCGTCGCCCGAGCTGTAGTCGAGCGACGAGAAATATATTTAGGATTTTGAGGTGACGTGTTCCTCTAAGATTATTGTACAAAAAGGCGGAGGCTAAGGCTAAGTTTAAGGAGGAGCCGTGTGAATGTTATAAGTTAAATGTTATTAGTTAATAGGTTAAACGTTCCCTAAGTTGATGATATCAGATAACCATTTCCAATTTAACCTTCGCCTCAGCCTTCTTTGTCAACCGAAGCTTCAGCGAAGGTGGCGGCCTTAGCCTTGTTTCTTCATCAAGACATAAACACCTCCTCATCATAGGACAAACCGTATTCTTCAACCAGTTCAATATCGAATTTAGCGAGATCTCGCAGTACGGGAAGGTAGATTTCGGGGATAACCGGTCGCTGCACTCCTCTGGCGGTGATTTTTCCTTCGAGGATCAGCATCACACCAATGGCGGCAGGGAGAGCAACCGTTCTGGCAATGGAGGTTCCGGTCTTCAGGTTCCCGTAATCGAGCATTCGTGATTTGATCATCTCCTTCTTTCCATCCGGATAGCTGGCTTTGAAGACATGTTGCAGGAGCACCATATCCCGGTCTTCCGGTGTGAGCTCCATTTTTTCGATCATCCGGTCGGCAATCACCTCGAAGGGATCGTCTTCGGTACGGTTTAGCGGTTCATCGGAAAAGAGCCCCAGCCATTCAATGGCTCTGATCGGCAGCGAATCGGGATCGAGGTTGAGGTAAGTTGCTACCTTTTCCCTGATGTTTTGCCCGTCGGGTTGACCAATGAATGAGCCTGTGAATTGCGCGAATGTCATGTTATCCATATTCATTCGTTTGCACGAAAGCATTCCAAGGCTTTTCATGGCATCCTGGGACTCACACCAGCCCGGATGACGGATCGTCCCCCGGAACATGGTTTTCACGTCGGGAATCTTGTAAATATCGATGTATTGTGTTGAGTCCCGGTTTGGATAGACTTCCATTTTCCCAACACCCGGAAACAGGATGTGTGTGACGTGCTTGAACAGGTCTTTCCCGGGAATGTGGATCATCTCCCCGTTTTTGAGGTGGGTTGCATCGCTGTTACCAGCCATCAGTACTCCCCTGGGGCTCCAGGAGAATTTGTATTTGAACGGATTATCGGCGGACTCCAGCGCTGGCAGTGCACCGCAGAGAGAATAAAATTCATCGACCTTTCCTCCTTTTGCATGGATCCGGTCGATGATTTTGATGGCTGACATGTGATCGATACCCGGATCGAGGCCGATCTCATTCAGGATGGTTATCCCGGCTTTACAGGCAGCGGCATCGAGGGCTTTCATTTCCGGTTTTACATAGGAGGTGGTTACCATGTTCCTGCCATACTCGATGCATCGCCTGGCGACATCAACATGGTATATGAATGGGAGAAAGCTGACGGTCAGATCATGTCCCGAAATAAGTTTTCCCAGGGTGTTTTGATCTTCTCCCTGCCAGGCAAGAGCGACTCCGTTGGGGTGGTTTTCGATTAAGGCATCAGCCCGCTCTTTATCCTGGTCTGCCAGGGTTATAAAGACCTTCCTGTTCAGCAGGTAGCGGACCAGTGGTCCGGCTACCCTCCCTGCTCCCAGTACGAGTACTTTATGCATTGGTCATGTTCTTTTTAAAAATGGTATTCCGAAGATAGGAATCTTTTTTGCCAGGGAAAATGATTTTTTTAAACAGGAGTTAGGTTATAAAACATGCCGCTGATTGAAGGTATGGATCCTTCCGGTCAAGGATTGGCTTTCCCTTCGAGGGTTTATGCAGTTTGACCGGTTTCCCAATCCGCTTTTTAAGATGTGCATATGGGCAATAATACCTTGTAATAAGCTTTGTTCGTGGAGAGGGAATAAAAAAAACCTCCGGTGTGTTCCGGAGGTTTTTTTAAGATAACATTATCCTGTAAAAGTCCTATTTCCCTTTCTTAAGATGGACAATTGTACTTTTTTTGGTTGCAGGATTGAAATCGTGAATTACTGTTCCACCGTCAAAAGAGTATACAACATGGAATGTGCCTTTACATCCGTCATAATAACCGGAGCCTGTACAGGTATCAGTATAACCGCCACCATAATTGATTGTCTGGGCTGGTACTGTGATAATTTGGTCCAGATCTCCTGATAGAATATAATATAGAGGATCTGCTCCCCAATCATAGAAATTATCGTTCCAGATCTTAAGAGGATCGACACCATCCTGAGTAAAGGTACATGGATAATCAGTATACCCGATTTCAGTACAGATGTAGTCTCCGATAAAGTTTGAAGCGTCGGTAATCGGGCAGAATAACTCCTTCTCGATGGTAATTGTAACAGTCTGGAACTCTGGTCCAATATCATTCCCTGTTAAATTCAGAACGACAGTTTGCACCTCACCTGGTACAAACTCATCCCGGTAACAATCAATCTCAATCTCACCATAGTTACTATTAGCAGGGATGGTTACTGCAGTTCCGGATAGATCAAACTGGGCAGCATCTGCCGTAGAGGATTCATCAATGCTCACGGTAAGGTCAATCGGATTCTTTTGTTGTTTCCCAATCAACATTACTTTAATGGATTGTGTTCTGTCTAAGCCATCTTCTTTGTTGAAATAGACAAGGATATCGGTTTCCTCAAAGCCTGTTACCACTTTGGTCCATGTTGGAGGATCGTTAACCTCACATGCAGCCATAAAGAAAATCACTCCTAACAATGCAAATAGATATTTAATTATCTTTTTCATTTTACTTTCCTTTTACAGATTAATATTCAGGATTCTGTTCCATATTATCGTTCGCCTGCATCTCAACCGTTGGTATCGGTAATGCCCAGCGGTAGTCGGGGAATGAGATATCCACGTCACCCGAGATTTTACCGTCTTCGTTGTCACGGTCAAGTCCACGGCCGGTTCTTGAAAGATCCCACATCAGGTTTCCTTCAAAACAGAGCTCCAGCCTCCTTTCGAGGTAGATGTCGGCCAGTGTTACCGCTCCGGCATCAGTCAGTCCGCGGTTTGTCCGGATCATGTTGTAGTCATCCAGTGCGGTTTCACCGGCTACAGAAGCTCCGTTTAGAAGTGCTTCAGCCCGGATCAGGTACATTTCAGACAGGCGGATTACTGGAATGTTGTTTGTCCGTACATTGCCTGCTTTTCCGGGGAACTTATTGGGCCAGAAGTAACCGGCATATTGTGGATCGGTTTTATACATCAGTCCCCTGACATCTGCCGGATCGAACAGGTTGAGCAGGTCATTGGCAGCACACACATCACCGTAACCGGTCGGTTCATAAATGTAGCCGACCTCATCCCAGCTGGGCCAGTTCGATTCGGTTGCATTGCCATAGATTTCGAAAATGGTCTCTGTGGCATTCTCCGTACTCCACACCGTTGTGTAATTGGCAGCAGTGTACATCGTGTAATCGCTGCTATTGATGATGTTAGTCGCATGATCGGCTGCATTCTGCCAGCTGCCCATGTAGAGGTACACCTTGGCAAGGATTGCTTCGGCGGCATTCTTTGTGGCAAACGCCTTCCGGTTGGTTCCGCGTCCAGGGTCATCTGCCAGGTAGCTCATAGCTTCAGTCAGGTCCGGAACGATCAGGTTATCATATACCTCTTTCACGGTTGCCCTGGCTGGTTCGGCGATCTCGGTTTTCCGGATGATGGGCACGCCCAGTGTAGTACCGCCACTATAGGTATAGGGTTGTGCAAACTGCCTGACCAGGTCCCAGTGACCCAGTGCCCTCAGGAAGAGGCATTCCCCCTTGAGCTGGTCTTTCATCTCCTGGGTTACCCCGGATTCATCCAGGTCATCGATGTATTCAAGGACGTTGTTTGCCCGTGCAATCACATCGTATGCGGTGGTCCACAATCCGACATTATCACCCGGTGTATAGTTCCAGTTGTAGGTTTGCTGGAAACGCCCCGAGCTTCTCGGACTCTGCTTTGCATTTCCTCCCATCAGGTCCGGAACAACAAGATGTGCCCTGCCGTACCAGTTGGCTGAATAGAGGGGTGAATAGGCTGCATTGGTTGCCTGGGTTAACAATGTATAATCACTCAGCACCGCATCGTTATCGAGTTGCAGCGGCGGTGCTTTATCGAGTAGATCTTCACATGCACTGAAAAACAGGGCTACAATGGCAAGGATGTATACTATATTTTTCTTTTTCATTTCTCTTCATTTTACGGTTAATCGTGTCTAAAATCCCAGATCGAGACCAAATGTAATGGTCCGGGCGTTTGGATAGGTTGCATATCCTCCTCCGGTATATCTTCTTTCCGGATCCCAGTAGCTTACATCGTGCCATACATATACATTGACCATGTTCATGTAGATCCTGGCATTATCCAGGAATACCTTTTCGACCCAGTTTTTGGGAAGATCGTAAGAAACAGTCAGGTTTTTAAACCTTAAGAATGAACCATCTTCCATGAATCTGGAAGTTGACCATGCGTTTGAATTACTATTGTTCCATGGAATTGGTTTAGGGTTTGGAACAATATCACCCGGCTCTTTCCAGTAGGGGATCAGTCCGGCTTCCTGGTTATCACCGAAGCTGTAACCGTCGCTTGATGCATAGCGACGTTCCTGGATATACACTGTATTACCTACAGAGAAATTAAAGTAGGCACTGACAGACAAACCTTTCCACTGGAAAAGGGTATTGAATCCACCGATATAATCGGGATCAACTTTCCCACCATAGTACCTTCTGGCATCGTTGTAATTTTCGGTAAGTTCGCCACGGCCTCCGGTATCGGGGTCTTCGGTCCACCACAACCCATTTCCGTTGGCAGGATTCACACCGGCCCAGTCATACACATAATATTGGGCTGAACCTTTCCCGTGTAATACATGGACACCCCACCAGGAAGCTGAAATAACATCTTCTCCTGCAAGGTCGGTAATTTCGGTATCATTAAAAGACATGTTCAATCCCAGGTTCCATTTCACTGTTGCGGTATGCAGGACATCACCGTTCAAGATGAATTCGATCCCGGTGTTCTTCATCTCACCCACGTTACGGGTCAGTGCATTGAATCCGGTGGTTCTTGAAAGCGGAACATCCAGCAACATATCGGACGTTACGCGGTTATACCATTCCACGGTTCCCTGAACCCGGTCAAACAGGGCAAAATCGAGACCCACGTTAAAGGCACTGTTTCCTTCCCAGGTTAAGGATGGGTTTGCGAGCTGTGCGGGAGCCATACCTCCCTCACCATTGTATACCCTTGAGCTATACACACCATAGGATTCGTAGTTACCGATCGAGGCATTCCCGTTGATCCCGTAACTGGTCCTTAATTTAGCCATGTTGATCATGGAAAGTCCCTGCATGAATCCTTCCTTGTGAATGTTCCAGGATGCCCCGACTGACCAGAAAGTAGCAAACTGGTTATCAGCCCCAAACCGTGAACTGCCATCCCGGCGGATGCTTCCCTGGAAATAGTAGCGGTTATCGAAATCGTAGTTCAGGATCCCGAGGAACGATTGAAATGCATAGGAAGAGTAGAAATATCCGATGTCCTTATTCTTCGAGGCATTGGAGTGGTATGGAATGTCTCCGCCAACTCCTGCACCTTCGAGTGAATAGGTGGAGTATATATTATCCATCACCTCGTAACCACCCATTACCGACATGTTATGAACATCGGCAAATGTTTTGGTATACCTCAGGGTGTTAGAGGTGGTCAGGGTCCGGTTGTTGTTGGTCCCTCCCCAGATGTAACCATCATTTCCTGCTCCGTCAGGAGTATCAGGGTGCCAGTATTGCCTCGATTCACCCAGGATGATATCCGCAGCATTCACGGTTCTGAATTCCAGGCCGGGGATAATTTCCCAGGCGAGTGAGAGGGTCCCCATGAATTTGTATTGCTTATCGCCTTTGTCATTCAGTTCAATAATCCCGAGTGGATTCGAATTTCCGGTATTGGGAATGTTCCAGTTGTAGGTTCCATCCTCATTGTAGGGAAGGATCCATGGCTCGATCCACTGTGCTGCTGCAACCGGGTTGGCATAGGCAAGACTACCTGCCTGGTCGGCCCATCTCATGTAAGCACCGTATACTTTAGCCCCTATCGAAAGTTTGTCGTTAATGTTGTGATCGAGGTTTACTCTCATATTAATCCGCTCATATTCGGATCCGATCACAATTCCTTCCTGGGCAAGATACGATCCGGAAGTAAAAAACCGTGTTTTGTCATTTCCACCCGATGCTTCCAGTTCGTAGTTTTGCGCTGATCCGGTCTGGAAAACAGCTTCCCACCAGTCAAATGTCTCGTCCAGTAAGGAGAGCGGATAGTAATATCCGGTCCCGGGAACCGGATCCGAAGGAACGGAAGCATTGTTCGGATCGTCAGGATCTAAATTGATGTTCCCGATGGCATCCCGCTTGTAGGTAAGCAACTCTTCAGCAGTCATAAAGCGGAAGTTCCCTTCTACCTTGTTGGAGAATCCGTTCTGAACACGCAGATTGAAGTTAGTTTTTCCTTCACGGCCCGATTTTGTGGTGATCAGGATTACACCATTCGCAGCCCTGGATCCGTAAACTGAAGCTGCAGCAGCATCTTTCAGTACGGTAATGGACTCGATGTTGTTCGGGTTCATCGAAGAGAGTACATTACCGGTCAGAGCAGCCCGGGTGAAGTCACCGGATACTACCGGAACACCATCAATAACATACAGTGGCTCTGTACCGGCATTGACGGTACCTACCCCACGGATGGTAATTTCGGTAGCGCTACCCGGCATACCGGATGCATTATTCACCTGCAAACCGGTTACCTTCCCCTGCAACAGTTTATCTGCACTGGTTACGGGAATGGATTTCATTTCATCCGCTTTCACCACAGCGATAGAACCGGTTTTCGCTTCTTTACGCTGTACACCGTAAGCTGTAACAACCACCTCATCCAGACCGAGAACGTCCGTCTGCATCGACATGTCGATGGTGCTCTGACTTCCGATCTCAACCTCGGTTGTCCTCATACCTACGAATGAAAATACCAGCGTCGCTGCCGTTTCGGGCACAGCCAGGGAGAACACACCATCAATATCGGTCACTGTTCCGATGGTGGTCCCCTTCACCACAACAGAGACTCCGGGAAGCGGCATGCCATCATCCGATGAAGTAACCACACCCGTAATTTCTCTGTTCTGGGCATTAACTACCTGCAACCCCATGAACAAAAGGAGTGCAAGTATTGCTGAGAATTTTTTCATAGAAAAAAAATTTTAGGTTAATAATAGGGCATAATTAAAAAACAAAATAAATACAATTACAAAGAACAATCCCTTTACCAGGATTTCCTGTAATTGCAGTTTTATGATCTTATTTTTTGAAAAAATAATAATTTAACCGCTGGGTAAAATTACACTATTTAGATGAAAAATAATCCAATATGGTTGCTTTTTATATTTTAAAAGCCAGAAATATAGTTAATTATACAAAGATTCAAATCAAGTGAATCACCTTTGGAATTACCTGCGGATGGAGTGCTGGTATTCAGGTGGTTGTTAAAAAAGAGGCAGGTGCCTCCCTTTTGGGTGACACCTGCTTCCAAATTCAATACGTCCTCTGCCAGTTTAAAATTCGGAGTATAATAATGGGTATGCAGGAGAGAATTTTGAAAGGACTATTAACTATTTATAAACCTATTGAATTTTTACCTAAAAATTTGTAAGTTTACCCAATTATCACACTTCTTATTTTTCACCGCTGGAAGAAGTTATTGAATTTGCAATCCCCGGTTTATCCACAACCGGGGATTGTTTTTTCGTAAAATATTGTAAAAGAACGACATAGAAATTTTGAAATATTGATCCGGCATTCAAGATCACCCGGATCACTGGATTATTTCAGATCAATCGGAATATTTACCTGGGAAAATAGATCCACTTTCAGGAAAAATTCAGACTGGTTCCTCCATTTCATAATCCTGAGTAATTTCACAGATATTATGCCAAAATCAGTAAGCGCTTTTTTAATAGCATGTTAACCTGAATATTCAAACTGTTAACAAGTGTTAAAATCGTCCGAATCTATACACCTTATGTTCGAAAGTGAACGATTCGTGCTGTACAAATGAATGTGCAGGATGAAATTTGGAAAGAATCTAAATAATCCGTTGTACTTATAATTTTGTACAAATTCTCGAAGTTTTTTAAATACTTTTTAAACAGGGGATAAATGCATTTTTATGTCCGTTTGGCATATTGTGGTCCATGGTTGGATTTCCCGTTTAATACCGTAGCAGTTGGACCAGACTTTTATTTGTACTATACCCCGGGTTGCCCCTGTGAAATAGAGACACTTTAAGATGAACTACTAAAGCGAAACAATATTATTATTCACGGATATAGTGCTAAAGCGAATCATTATTTCACAGGGTTACCCGGGGCTATTGATTATTTATCCCCTCTGGGGATTGTATATTATTTGCTATTTGGGATTTGTTATTTGGAGTTTCTTTATCTAATTATCCTGAGCTTTCAAAAAGAGACCTTACGTAGTTAATGCAAATTATTTTGCATTCGTTTTTGTTTTTCTGAATTTTTTATTTCTTTTACAACGCAAATGTAACTATGATGAGAAAGTATAACGTTTCCGGTTTGAACTATTGGTGGTGGCTACGGGTTGATCACCATATGAGAAATTCATTCCGGTAATTGTTGTATCCATACCAGTAATAAAACAGCCGCGGGAATTTCTCCCGCGGTTTTTTTTTGATAAAAAACCAAAGGAT
>CAYMFM010000085.1:6722-15907 GCA_964389685.1 uncultured Rikenellaceae bacterium | reverse complement strand
GTTAGCGGGTTTAACAACAGAGAAAGTCTTGTATGTTTAAGCCCTTTGGACAATAACATAAAGGGTCTTAAATTATTAGGCCCGTAGGGACGGCATGTTTATTGAATAAAAAACGAAATTTGATTTTCAGGTTACGCCTGACAAGCAAGGTTCTCGGTTTTGTTCTATTGTAGGCAGGGAGTTATGCGGTCCATGGACGGTTTTCCTGCTGAATAGATGGGCAGTTGGACCGTTATTATGGGGATTCAAACTACCCCGGGTTGCCTGCCTGCGGCAGGATTATTTATGAATAATCCGGGTTAACTATTCCCAAAGGAATGCCCTTGGCATAACCAATAACGATTAACGGATTTTTGAGGTCCGGTTTCAGTGCGAAGTACTGTCCCAGTATCTATGTATTCATTCCACCGCAGACTTGGATCACCTGTCCGCTGACATAGGATGAGAGATCGGATGCCAGAAAAAGGGCGGTATTTGCCACATCCTCCGGTGTTCCCCCGCGTTTCAGGGGTATGAGCTGGATCCACTGGTTTCTCACCTCCTCGGTAAGTTTGTCGGTCATTTCCGTAATGATGAATCCGGGTGCAATGGCATTGCACCGGATGCCGCGCGATCCCACCTCTTTGGCAACGGATTTTGTAAATCCAATGATGCCGGCTTTTGAGGCAGCATAGTTACCCTGCCCGACATTTCCACTTACTCCAACAACCGAGCTCATGTTGATGATGGAACCTGCCCGCTGTTTTAACATGGCCGGCTGGACGCTTTTGGTAAGGTTAAATACCGATTTCAGGTTCACTTCGATTACAGCATCCCATTGTTCTTCTGTCATCCTCATCAACAGGGTGTCACGGGTAATACCGGCATTGTTGACAAGCACATCAATCTGACCGAACTCTTCCAGGATCTGCCGGACCACCTCCTGTGTCTCATCGAACTTGCTGGCATTGGAGGCGTATCCGATGCCCTTAACCCCCATTCCGGAAAGCTCTTTCTCCAGGGATTTAACGTATTCATCATGTACCAGGTCGGTAAAGGCGATATCTGCACCCTCTTTGGCAAAACGGAGGGCTATCGCCCGCCCGATTCCCCTGGCTGCACCCGTTATCAGGGCTGTTTTTCCTTCAAGTAGTTTCATGTGAAGTAGTTTTCAGTTTTAAGTTCCCAGTTCTCAGTTTTGGAAAATATAAAGGATTAGTTTTGTTGAATGTTGTCCCTGCGCCTACTCCTCCACCTGCCTCCCGGCAGGCAAGATTTGCAGATTCAGCGCAAGCATAAGGCATACCAATGGCAACTTAATCCTTTCGGAGCGCATTAGCCATCGTTCGTCCTATTTCTGCCGGTGATTCCACGACACGGATCCCGCATTCGTTCAGGATCTTCATTTTAGCGGCTGCCGTATCGGCTTTTCCCCCGATGATTGCCCCGGCATGTCCCATCCTTCTGCCTTTGGGTGCTGTTTTACCAGCTATGAATCCAACCACCGGTTTGGTCCCGTTCTCTTTTATCCAGTAAGCAGCATCGGCTTCCATGTTTCCACCGATCTCTCCGATCATGATAATTCCCTCGGTTTCCGGGTCATCCATAAATAACCGAATGGCATCCAGGGTGGTTGTACCCACGATGGGATCGCCTCCGATCCCAATACAGGTCGATTGTCCCAGCCCAAGTTGTGTCACCTGGTCCACCGCTTCATAGGTTAGTGTTCCTGACCGGGAAACAATTCCGATGCTCCCCTTTTTATGAATGAATCCGGGCATGATGCCCACTTTTGCCTCTTCCGGGGTGATCACCCCCGGACAATTCGGTCCGACAAGCGTGACATCCTTGTCACTCAGGTACTCTTTTACCCGGACCATATCGGAAGTGGGAATGCCTTCGGTAATGGTTACGATGACTTTTATTCCTGCATTGGCTGCTTCCATGATGGCATCGGCAGCGAATGCCGGTGGAACAAAGATGACCGATACATCGGCTCCTGTTTTTTCAACCGCTTCCTGAACGGTATTGAAAACGGGTTTATCCAGGTGCGTTTGACCACCTTTGCCTGGCGTGATTCCTCCGACAACATTAGTGCCGTATTCGATCATTTGCGTTGCATGAAATGTTCCTTCACTTCCCGTGAATCCCTGTACCAGAACCCTGGAATGTTTATTAACCAGTACACTCATAGTTTTATAAAATGGTGAACACTTTATTTTTCCTGATTTTGCTAAGGTATAAAAATTTATTAAACGGAAAAGCATCCCTGATTCTTCATTCCGGATAGCTGTTTATCACATTTTTAGCAGCTTTTTACCTAACTTAGTCATCAGTTTCAAAACGGATCAAATCATAAAACGATGACAACATTATACGGTTTGATACTTTCATTCATCCTCCAGTTTGTAGCTGCCTTTCTCGCGATCAGTCTGACAAAATTTACGCGGTACAACTTATCCTGGATTCTGATTTCACTGGCGCTCATTCTGATGGCCATGCGGCGGTTCATCGAGATCCTCCCCTATGCATACCCATCCTATACAAGGGATTTTGCCATGTTGAGTACATGGTTCGGGATTGCAACTTCTGTGCTGGTGACGGCAGGCATCCTTCTGGTAAAAAAAATATTCCGGTCGCTCTCGGCATCCGAACGGATCAGGAGGATATCGGAGGCAAAAGTGCTGAGTGCTATTATTCAAACAGAGGAAAAGGAACGCAAGCGTTTTGCAAAAGACCTGCACGATGGGTTGGGCCCCATTCTGTCAACCATCAAGATGTCCTTTTCCGCTATTCAGCGTGCTGAATACCCGGAGAGAAATGAAAAGGTCATTAAAAACACATCGGAATTAATTGATGAGGCGATCGACAGCCTCAAAGAGATAACCGATAACATCAGTCCACATATATTATCCAATTTCGGGCTTGAAACCATGCTTAATTCATTCATTACCAAAATCAATTATGCAGGCAAGATCCAGGTTAACTTCAAGTCGAACCTGAAGGGTGAACGATTTATTCCCGAGGCGGAAGTGATTCTTTATAGAAGCATATGCGAATTGATAAACAATACCATTCAATATGCCGAGGCGAAGAATATTAACCTGAACCTGGTGCGGACACCCGAAGTACTTCTGATCAACTACAAGGATGACGGTAAAGGATTTGACCCCGGAGTGACAGAAAGTGATGAACTGGAAGGCACCGGCTTTTACAATATTCAATCCAGGATCAATTCAATCCGCGGAGATTTTACCCTGCAGAGCGAACCGGGCATGGGTATGGAAGCTACTATTGTCGTTAAATCTAAAGAGATCAAGAAATGAAAAAGATAAAAGTTTTTCTGGTGGATGACCACCAGCTCTTCAGGAATGGCCTCTCCCTGTTGATGGAGAATGAAAAAAATATTATCATCACGGGGGAAGCAGAGAATGGGCAGCAATTCCTTGAATCCATTACAGAGGAACAACCCGACGTTGTGTTGATGGATATTGAGATGCCTGTGATGGATGGTTTTCAGGCAACGGAGGCAGCCTGTACCAGTTACCCGGACCTGAAAGTCATCACACTGACCATGTTCGGGGAGGAAAGTTATTACCTGAAAATGATCGAAGCCGGAGCTAAAGGATTTTTACTGAAGAACTCCGGCATCGATGAAGTAATCAATGCGATTAAAACAGTCTATAATGGCGGTACCTATTTCAGCCAGGAGATCCTCTACAATGTGGTAAAAAACATTCAGGAGGAACGGAAAGAAGCGGGTCCGCCCATTCAATTATCTTCCAGAGAAAACGAGATCCTCGAATTGATCTGCAAAGGGTTTTCCAATACGGAGATCGCTTCAGAACTGAACATAAGCAAACGGACCGTTGAAAAACACCGGTCAAATATTCTGGATAAAACAGCTACCCACAACACAGCCAGTCTTGTAATGTATGCGGTTGAAAATAAGTTAATTGCATTATAAGATACCGGGGAAACTACGTATTAATACCCACTTTCACTACCTTCCAATACCGATCGTAATTGGTACCCTCATTTCGGGTATTTGACGGCTTTTACAGGTTCAATTCCCTGCTTACATTAGCTGAAAATTACCTTTAGTGGAAAAACTTTTCGATCGCCTGAAAAAAGATGTCAGGTTTCAGCATGGGTTGACTTCCTGTATCAATTGCGGAACCTGTACGGCTATCTGTCCTGCCGCTTCCATTTATGATTACGATCCCCGCGAAATAGCAGACCAGCTTCAGGTAGATGATGAAACAATCCTTGAAAAACTGCTGAAAGGAGATACAATATGGTATTGTGGTCAGTGCATGTCCTGCAAAACCAGGTGTCCCCGTGATAATGCCCCCGGTCTTCTGATCCTGGCTCTCCGGAATTTATCCATTGAAACGGGGTACTACATGCATTCCCCGAGAGGACGACAGATGTATGCTTTGAAAAAGCTGATCGGAGAAACGATTCTTGCTAAAGGCTATTGTGTCCATGCCGACGGTGTGGATACCAATCTCTTCCCGGAGCTGGGACCCATATGGGACTGGGTTAAAAAAAACAGCGAAGAGGTGTATAACCAGTTCGGTAATTCATACAACCGCAGGGGATCGGGAGTATTGCGTAAACTCTCCGACGAAACCATGCATGAGTTGAATGAAATATTCGCTGTTACAGGGACTACACAGCGGTTCAATCAGTTTGAAGAGGATGCGGCAGAGCAGGCAGAAAAAACCGGTATCGACATTGATGAATCCATCTGGAATGATTATTTCCGGAATAACTACGAGAATCCCGATTATGACGACAAAAGCCAATAATACACCCTTTCTTTGGCGAGAATACCAGAAGGAGATAGCCGATGATCATTACTATTATGTGAGGAGTTGTGTCCGGCAGAATTTTTTCCCGGGGGCTGAACAAATTCTCATTACCCTGTTGAAAAAAGATCTGGGTATTGACCTCTGCGTGGATTCCGAACATACGACCTGTACGGGCATTGGCTATCATGTCGATCTGGTAAAACTGGAAACGGCGATGACGGTTAATGCCAGGCAGTTCGCTCTCATGACAGAGGCAGGGTACAGCAATTTCCTTGTTTCATGTGTCACTTCATTCGGACTCTATAACGAAGTACTGGAAATATGGGATAAACATCCGGAAATTGAAGAGCAGGTTAGAGAATATCTCTTTAAAGCCACAGGAAGAACATTCAACAAACCAAAAAACCTTGTTCATGCCAGTGATATCATTTACAAATACAGGGATCTGCTTGCCGATAAAATTCGTTACAAGCTGGTCAGCAAGGAGACCGGTGAGCCACTCCGGGTAATTGACCACATCGGTTGTCACTATGCCAAGATCTTCCCTGAAAAGGGAGTCGGCGGGGCTGAATACCCCAGTGTCCTGTCCGGGACGGTAAAAGCCTTTGGAGGTGGATCCATTGACTATCCGGAACGAAGAATGTGCTGCGGATTTGGCTTCAGGCAATACTTCCTGAAGTCCAGCAGGGGGTACTCCCTTTCGACTGGCTATAAAAAATTCAAGGCAATGGAACCCTACAAACCGGATCTGATTGTAGCTAACTGCCCGGGCTGTAATTATTTCTTCGATCGCTGGCAGTATGTAATCAGTGAATTGAAAGGCGAAACTTTTGGCGAGGAGGGGAATGGGATTCCGGTGCTCTCTGCAGAAGAGCTGGCTGCACTCTGCCTGGGATATGATCCGTGGGAGATAGGACTGCAGATGCACCAGACGGCGATTGAACCGTTGCTGATAAAAATGGGTGTTCAATATGATCCGAACGCGAAATACAAAGGGTTTTCCGGTGAACAACTTAAAAAACCAAAAATCCCCGAACTGTTAAAGGCTTATTGAGTGATGAAAAAGATCTGTTACGACTGCGTCATTGTGGGAGCCGGTCCTGCCGGTTTAAAAGCTGCCAGCATTCTGGATAAACAGGGCTATACCGTTTGTATACTTGAGAAGGAGAAAATCCCCGGAGGGAAGCTGAACATCTGGCACGAACTGTTCCCTCATCATGAGTCGGCACAGGCTATCCGTGAACAGATGCTTGCAGGCACAGCCGCACCGATCCACTCCCCGGTAACCATCAAAAGCATCTCCAGAACAGCCGATGGATATTGCGTGAAAGACCGGAATGAAGATGAATATTGTGCTCCTGCATTGCTGATTGCTACCGGATTCAAACCCTTTGATGCATGCCGGAAGGAAGAGTATGGATATGGAATATATGAAAATGTGATTACCTCTGTCGACCTCGAACAGATGTTCAGGCAGCATCGTGTCGTTAATGCGTCAGGTGAGGTTCCTGGAAAAATTGCTTTCATACACTGTGTGGGATCCAGGGATATTAAGGTTGGCAGTGAATTTTGTTCGGCTAACTGCTGCATCACTGGGATTAAACAAGCCATAGAATTGAAAAAAATGATCCCGCACGTGAATATCTGTTGCTTTTACATGGACCTTCGGCTGGGTGGACGCTTTTTCGAAGATTGCTACAAAACTTCGCAGGTGAAATACAAAGTACAGTATATCCGCGGAAGGCTGTCCGAAACGAATGAAAACACGGATCAGTCTGTTATTTTGAGGTACGAGGATACCCTGGCAGGAAGACCTGCTAAAATAACCGTTGATATGGTTGTCCTGCTGGTTGGAATGCACCCCGATCCTTCCATTTTGCATTTATTACCAGAGATTGATGAACGGGTTGGATCCGATGGATTCTTTGGTAAGGGCAAAATTGACCAGGCAGATCAATCATCGGATGACGGTTTGTTTTTTGCAGGTGCCTGCACAGGCCCTAAAAGCATAATACAATCGACCGATGAAGCATCAGCGGTCGCTTGCAGGATAAGCCTGTACCTGAAAGAGAAACTATATACCGAAACGGAGGACCAGCATGCCAGACTTTGGATTCGGCATTCAGGATGATCTGATGATCGACCATGACAGGCTGTCCCCGGCATACGAGGCAGTACTGGAAGAGGTGCCCTCAATCGCTGGATGCATGTCTTGTGGAAGCTGTTCAGCGACCTGTGTATCTTCCTTTCAATCCGGTGCCGGCTTCAGAAAACTGATCATGCTTCTAAAGAATGGTTCGTATGAGCAGCTGCAACAAGCACTGGACTATTGCCAGTTCTGCGGGAAATGTTTACTGGTATGTCCCCGCGGTATCAATACCCGGAGAGCCATCCTGGAAATGAGAAAACAGTTTAAAAAACAGGGCGATGACATGGTTTAATGTAATCCTAATTCTTCCGTTCACACTAGGACTTTTCGTTCTTTTGGGCGTCCTTTCAGTGAAGTATTATCAATGGTTCAGGGCACTCAACCCACGAAACAAGTTAAGGCTCTGGAAATCCTTATCCCGGAAGGAGATCCTGTCATCCATCACGGAAATTTTCAGGGAGTGTTTGTTGCACCTGAGGATATATCATCAGAAACGGCGTTTATGGTACATGCACATGAGCCTTGCCTTCGGTTGGTTCCTGCTCATCGTGGTTGGACACGTCGAATCAGTCTTCAACACGGGCCACATCCTCAGTTCACCCTGGAAATCGGTGTTTTTTGATTATTTCTCCAGGGGTCAGGAAGCAACGGGATGGCATCTGCAGGGGTTTAACCACCTGATGGACCTGATCCTACTATTTATCCTGTCCGGATTGTTCCTGGCATTCTATAAAAGAATAAATTCGCGATCATTCGGTTTGAAACGAAGGCCCCTTCATAACCCACACGATCGCATTGCAATGCTGTTTCTCTGGTATATTTTTCCGATGAGGTTTATTGCTGAAACGTTGAACCATGCATTTTATGGAGGTGGAGGTTTTATGACCGGATCTTTCGGGAATCTGCTCACCCTGCCGGACAACCTGAATTATCTTTCTGATATAGCCTGGATTGGCTATTCCATTTCACTGGGTGGATTCTTTGTTGTCCTGCCCTGGTCAAGGTATATGCACATATTAACCGAGGTGCCTCATATCCTGCTGAAAAATGCACATATACAGGCCTATCAGGACAAAGGATGCACCGGGTTCAACATCCATGCCTGCTCTTCATGCGGTATCTGCCTGGATAGCTGCCAGATGACAAACCTGGATTCATGCAACGGACAATCGTATTACTTCATCAGGAAACTGCGCGAGCCGTCCGGTGTATCTGAAAACCGAATGATGAACTGCCTGATGTGCGGACGATGCTCAGCGGATTGCCCGGTCCAGGTTGATACACTCTCTATCAGGATGAATGAACGGATCAGAATGAACGACGACCTTGCGTTCGATTATTCATACCTTGATCAACAAGGGAAAAAGGTCCCGCATGCAAGGATAGCATTCTTTGGTGGTTGCATGACACAACTGGTACCCGGCGTTACGGCTTCAATGAAAAAGATCTTTGATTTTTACGATGAGGATTATGTGATGATCGACGAAACCGAGTCCATCTGCTGCGGCAGACCGCTGTTCCTTTCGGGACAGAAAAGGGCATACTTTGAGATCATGAAATATACGCGGGAAAGAATACTCTCCTGCAAGCCGGATTTGATCATAACCTCCTGCCCCATCTGCCTGACCACCTTCAGGAATCACTATTTTTTCCCTGTTCCGGTAATCCATCATACCCAGTACCTTGAATCGATGATCAGCCAGGGATTGCTGCCTCCGGGACAGTCAGACATCAAGACAGTTTATCATGATCCCTGTGAATTGGGAAGGTACCTTGGCATTTACAGCGAACCGCGACGGGTATTGCGCAACATAGTGCAACTTCAGAACAAAGCGTACAAACAGAACCAGGGGCTCTGTTGCGGAGGCAGCATCGCTGATCTTGAAATGGATTTTGAAGAGAAGCGGAGCATTGCTGAGGATGCCATACAGCAACTCATTTACCCGGATACCCGGCTGCTTGCCACTGCCTGCCCATTGTGCAAAGTAACCTTTGCAACACCCAATATCATTCCGGTCAGGGACGTTGCCGAACTGTATGCAGAATCCCTGTCTGTGACAATTCCTGCAAGAGAACTGGCTGCAAAAGAAGCGTTGATGCAGAACTGAAAAAATGGTTATTTGTTAAACGTTATTCGTTTAATTGATTAGTAATAACTCCGGAGGAGTTGAATAATTAATAGCCCCGGGTAAGACTGCGTAAGCAGGCACAACCCGGGGTTGGTAGAATTCCCGATTCTA
>CAYMFM010000085.1:0-6622 GCA_964389685.1 uncultured Rikenellaceae bacterium | reverse complement strand
CGGGTAAGACTGCGTAAGCAGGCACAACCCGGGGTTGGTAGAATTCCCGATTCTACGGTCCAACTACTATGCTATTCATGATAAAAATGCTGTATGGACCGCAGATCACCAAATCCCATATAGAAGAAGCCGAATTTCGTTACCGAATGCCGATACGGGCCCTGTGAAATAGTGGCAGAGCCACTAATGCGAAGCATTATTTCACAGGGCAGGCATGGTTACCGAATACCGTCTAACGATTTCCTGCAGGGAAATTACACCACAGACCGGGTAACATCGAGGGTACTTACTCCTGAATAAACTCCCTGCACTCCGCCAGATGGAACAGTTGTTTTTTCAATCAACTCTGCAGTTCTGGCGAAGGGTTTTCCCATTTAGACTTTTGTTACTACAATAATCCAGGGCCGATGGCCTTGATTACAGATAAACACCCAGCCCTGATAGACCTAAGTCTCCTTTTCTCGTCGCTCCACTTCAGTTGGGGCGACGAGAAAAGTTGCCTAAAAACCCAGCCCCGATAGGCCTGCCTGGCCGGGGGCGACATGTCTTTAGAAACAATGCCAACCAATTACCCGCGGTCCAACTAAACAGGATATTAGCGGGAAATCCTTTCCTGGACCGTTGTGCTCCGGGTGAAAAATTGAACAATACGAAAATTCGAAATCCTGACGTACCAGGTTAGTCAGGACAGGTTCAAAATTCAACATTCAAAATTCCAAATCTCCCCTTCCTTCCTTCCTATATTTGCAGTATCTTTAGATTTGCTGATGATAAGATATAATCTTAAGCACTATGCTGGATACTTCAACCATCTGTGCAATATCAACTCCCGCCGGAAAGGGTGCTATAGCTGTGGTGCGCCTGTCCGGCCCGGATGCAATTCACATTTGTGACAAGCTCTTCTTTTTCAAAGACTCAAGGAAAAAGCTGGCCAGCCAGAAGCCGAACACCCTCCATTTTGGTTCCATAAAGGAGAAGGGTGAGGTTGTGGATGAGGTGGTGGTCGGGCTATTCAAGTCGCCCCACTCCTACACCGGCGAAGATGTGGTTGAGATCTCCTGTCACGGAGCAACCTACATCCAGCAGAAGATCCTCCAGTTACTGATCGATCACGGAGCCAGGCTTGCAGGGCCGGGTGAATTTACGATCCGGGCTTTTCTGAATGGTAAAATGGACCTGTCCCAGGCTGAGGCGGTTGCCGACCTGATAGCCGCTTCATCCGAAGCCTCGCACAGAGTGGCTATCCAGCAGATGAGGGGCGGTTTTTCCGACAAGCTCAGGAAGTTGAGGGAACGCCTGCTCCACTTTATTTCCATGATCGAGCTGGAACTCGACTTTTCGGAAGAGGAGGTTGAGTTTGCCGACCGGAAAGAGCTGACCGAACTGATCCGGTCAATCCATGAGATCATTCAGGGATTGGTGGAATCCTTCAGCCTGGGAAATGTGATCAAGGAGGGTGTGCCGGTAACCATTGTTGGCCAGCCAAATGTGGGAAAGTCCACCCTGTTGAATGCACTGTTGCAGGAAGAGAGAGCCATTGTCTCGGAATTTGAAGGAACCACGCGGGATGCCATAGAGGACACCTTCGTGATCAAAGGGATCAATTTCCGTTTCATCGATACAGCCGGCTTGCGACAAACAACCGATGTTGTGGAAACCATGGGAGTTGAACGAACCATCCGGAAGATCGGACAGGCAACGGTCATTTTGCTGGTGGTGGATGCCCGGGAACACCTGGAGCGCATCAACATCGCCATCCGGGAATTGAAAGAACAGGTCGGTGAATCTGACAAGCACATCATCCTGGTAGTGAACAAAGCCGATACCCTGGAGCTGGAAGAGAGAAATTCAAAATTTACTTCAGATAACCTCCCGAAACTTCCTTCAGATCAAAACTTTGTCGTTCTGTCAGCCCTCCACAAGGAGAACCTGGACAGGCTGCATGAAAAGTTGCTGGAGGTGTTGGAGGTTGGTGTTTCCGGGGAGCATGATGTGATCATAACCAATGCCCGTCATTACGAAGCATTGCAGAACTCCCTCGAATCGATCAGCCGGGTGATGGAGGGTTTGGAGCAGCAGATTTCCGGGGATCTCCTCGCCCAGGATATCCGGGAGGCATTGCATTACCTGGGTGAGATCACCGGCGAGATCACCACCGACGAGATTCTGGGTAATATTTTTTCCCGGTTTTGCATCGGTAAGTAAATGACACTCAATTTTTATGAGTGTTTAACGAAATAAAAATTGTTAGTGGAATTTATCCTGAACACGAAGTGCTTCAGGATCTTGTACCGGTTTTACCTGACGGCACGCAGGCAGGTTTACTACTGCCTCGGCTATTATTTTTATACATTGTTACAGGGTGTTCTTATTCTGTTTTATAATATTAATTTAACAAAAGTCGTATATAGATTGCAATTTTGCAATTTATTTAGTCATAGGGTTGGGCAGATTGCCATGATGCCGCGATCATCAAACACTGAAAGGAGCATATGCTATGGAACAAGAACCGAGCGACCAGAAACCTAAAGGCAGTATTGCCCATTACCTGTGGCTGCTTTCAATTAGCGTTGGACTCGCCATTGGTGCAGGTATGCATGGTTTGTCTTGCCTCAGTTTCGTCTTGGTGAACGGTTTGGCACTAAAATTTAGTTGCCGTTTTTAGCAATGTCCTTTCAATTTATTAATACATTTTACCAAATGTACAAAACTCTCAAATAGCACCAAACCGGCAATTAATTTTAACGCCTGTTATGAGGAGTGTTGGATAATACTTATTAGTTATTGTTTAAACTTTTATCTTCTCTGAACAAGTGAGGTAATTTCTAGAGCTTGTTACATATATTCTCTATGCATTTCTATTTCAATGGAAGTTTCATTTTTTCAAGAATGGAAATGATCCTGGGATCATCCTTTATCTTATCAAAACCTATTTCTGGTTGTGTAATATAGGGCAAATTTGGGTCATGCATTTCATATGCTTTTATGTAACATTCGATTGATTTATCAAGGTTACCTGCTTTCAAATAATATTCACCCATTTCACAATAGCTTATGTAATTTGTCCTGGCATATTCTTCCAAGTAGGTAAGCATAGTTTCAAGCGCAGCAGAATATCCCTTTTCTTGTAATTCAGCTTTAATCGCCTTCCTGGCCTCTTCATCCAGTTCTGGGCGAGTCTTTAATATTGCCTCAAGAGAGTTTTTGTAATCACCATTTAAGAATGAAGAGCCCTCAAAGGAGGACAATGCCACACGCTGCTCTGGATCTAACTCAAGAGCTTTTTTGCTTTTTTCCAGTGACTGTTGGATATTACCATTATAATCCACCATTGCACTTAATGCCAGTACCAAAGGATTCATGGGATCCAGTTCAAACGCCATCTGTGAATGAAAATATGCCTCTTCGTTTCTTTTCAGGATCCACAAGAGATGTGAATAATAGATCCTGGACATCACATGGTTCGGGTTTATTTCAAGGGCCTTTAAAAATTCCCTTTCGCCCTTTTCCCAGTCCCATTCAGTCCACACTGCAATAATGCCACTGATAAAATGTGAATCAGGGAAATCCGGGTCAAGCTCAAGAGCTTTGTTAAGGTTTTCGAAGATTTTCGGCCCTGCTACTTCGGGTATCTCAAATCCCAGCTGCGCTAATCCAACCCAGACCTGTGCCATAGCGGCATAGGGAGGGGCAAAGTCAGGATCCTTTTCAATAGCCAGGTTCAGGTATTCCAGGGCCTTGTTGAGGGATTCCTGGCTTAGATCATCCCAGTATTGGTAACTTCTCACATAGGCATTATAGGCTTCCCTGTCAACTGTTCTTGACTTGGCAAATATCCGCTCTTCTTCAGGCGTTAATTCTATCTTTATCTCATCCGCAATCTGTTTGGTGATCTGATTATAGAGGTTAATAGCCTGGCTCTTGTCCACCTTGTAATCGGCGATCCAGAGCTGCTCTTCCTCACCTGTGGTTCGCACGAGCCGGAACTGCATACAAACGCTGTCACCTAAACACATAACACTGGTTTCTACAATGGCATCCACATTCAATTCAGATGCAATCTCAGTAGCAGATTTATCAAGATCCTTATAGGCATTGGATGTGGTCTTACCCACGACCCTGACTCCACTGATACGGCCCATGTCACCGACTAGCAGCGCGTGCATGCCGGATACCATATTCTCCAGCTGGTCATCACCGGTGTAATTGTCAAAGGGTAGCACGACCAGTGATTGGATGTCACCTGCTTTCAAACTCTTTGTGCCTCCAATGATGTTGAAAGTGAGCAATCCAAGAATCACTACAAAACTCACATAGGTTGCAATTTTCCATGCATTGGGAACCACTGTTTTCTCTCCCTCTTTAAGCTCTTCGATTGGTCTGGTTTTCTCGACACCCTCCGAGGTCACATCATATAACCAGGAGAGTATAATGGCCAGCGGGAATCCTATAGCCAACACGATCACCACGATCGTAAGTAAGTTGGGCGGAAGGTTTAACGGCTCAGCCAGGTTATTGATCAGTTCGATGATGACAAATGCTGCAGAAGCATATACGGTAATAACATGTATTACTCTTCGTCTTTTGAGCTCCTGCCAGAGCCGGGATAGTTTATTACGGTGACCGGACATAGGATAAAAAGGTTAGTTTTATGCAATTTAAGATTTATTTGGCTATCAGTCAAATAGGACTATTTTAATTTTTATGACAGCTAACGGACCGGCGCTAAAATTTAGTTGCCGTTTTTTAGCAATGTCCTTTCATTTTATAAATATGCTTTACTAAATGTACAAAACTCTCAAATAGCACCAAACCGGCAATTAATTTTAACGCCTGTTAGCAAATCGTGCCGTCTTCCTTCTTTCCGGTGAGGGCAGGCAGGCTCTTTGGGCAAATTTGGCTTGCCCCGTGAAATGTCCTTCGGACAATGCTTTGCATTATTTCACGGGGTAAATGTTGTGGATCTGAGGGTTTGCCCAATGTGCCTGACTGAGAAGGGTTGATTTTTCATTTGTATTTCTGCTTTAATACGAATTTTTCGATACATCCTGATAAATAAACATAATTCCACCACCAACCCGATAAGTTTTCAAATATCATTCGCTTTCTAAGTTTGTAAGTTTTGTAATGCTTCATTATTCCCAAATATGAATTCATACTGCTTAAAAAAGTTTCTTGTTCTTGTCTTGTAGGCTTGTGGTCACTTGCTATGTGGTTTTCCTTTTCTATTGCATCGTAAAAATTACCTTTTGTACGGTTGGCAATATAAATTCGATTTGGTTTTATTACTGCTCCAATAAACTTAACGCCTTTGGTGTAGTGTTGAATATAAATTTTTCGTGGATGAATAGTTAAGCCTAATGTAGAAAGAAGATAATCTGACAGTTTCGTAATTATAGTTTTTAAGTACTCTTTGTCAGTATGCACTATTACAAAATCATCTACATATCTGCCGTAATATCTAATTCCTAAATCATGTTTTACAAAATGGTCGAAACTATCCATATAGAGGTTGGCAAATACCTGACTCGTGAGATTGCCAATCGGTAAACCACAATTTGGCGGGGAATGAAACAAACTTTTATCGGCTGGCAAGTCATTCCAATTGCTTTTCTTGCTTTTTATAATACAATTTTGTGTTGGCGAATTATACAGAATCTGCTTACAAAGTACAAGCAAAAGCAGTTTGTCGGAATGTTGATATTTTAGGTGTATAAAACTACTTATTTTTTTGAAAAGTACATCCTTGTTGATGTGCATAAAGAAACCCTGAATATCAAGTTTCAGGATATAGCAATCGTTGGTGTAATTTTTTGAGCATCGACGTATAAACTTATCCACTCGCTTTATTCCTAAATGAGTCCCTTTTCCCTCTCGGCAGGCATAACTATCGTAAATGAATTGCTTTTCAAATAATGGATTTAGTTTATTGATAACAAGATGATGTACCACCCTGTCCCGAAAATCTGCAGCAAATATATCTCTCTTAACGGGCTTGTTTACAATAAATGCAATTGACCTGCCTATTTTATAAGTTCCATTGTTTATTTCCTCGCACAATTGCACAAGGTTATACTCATAATCCACTTCAAAAGCAAGGGCGTTTATTGTATTCCGCTTGTTTCTGCGACATGCATAATAGGCTTCGAATAGTTCATGAAGCTCTATCCGTGGTTTTGAAATGTTGTTGAAAAGTGATAATTGCATCTTATTTTTATTAAAACAATGCCGGGCGAATGCCCGACATTGTAAAATACTTTTGTTTAAAACCCCGAACAGCACGAACATAGTTTGTGTTGTTCTTATTGTTGTTGTTCTGGTTGCCATTGTTGAAGTTCTGGTTCCACGCGTTGTTGTTATTGTACTCGGTAGAACTCCAATAGTTGTTGTCAGCAAAAGCAACAAGCAATAAAATAAAGGCGTTTTATTGTTCGTATAGAATTATACGGCAATATATTTAACAAACCCGATAATGTCGGGCTTGTCCCTTTATCGCTTTTAAACAAAACCTTGCTCGCCTGTTGCCACCGTAGCAGCAACAGTTCCGGCTATACCATGTTGGCATTGCGCCAACCGGTAATTTGTTTGCCTATGCCATCCATCAAAAAACTAAGTTGTGCCT
>CAYMFM010000084.1:0-16109 GCA_964389685.1 uncultured Rikenellaceae bacterium | reverse complement strand
ACATAGGCAATCAACACGCCAAGGTAATTTCCGACTGCATACCCGGCGATTCCGACTGCGAGCCCGGTCAGTATCACCTCCCGGTTCTTTAACGCGCCTGCTATAACGGGTACAAACGGTGGAGAACAGATCAGGGCACTTCCTGAAATGATCACGGTATCGGCATCTAACCTGAAGAATCTGGCGATCAGGGCATGAAGAAAGTGTGACCCGAACATAACCAGTGCAACGAACCAGAAAAGAGAAAATGTAATATTAGCCAGCTGACGGATGTCTGCCATGGAGGCTACTACCAGGCAGAATATAAGGATGATGTACATCCCTCCCTGAAACGTTTTTTTAATTCTATTGATTTTTGGAACAAAGGAGAGCGCGATACTGAAGGTTGTGATCAGGAGTATGATTGCTGCTGTCATGAAACTTTCCGGAAAGAGGAGACTCAATCCATAACTGGCTGCAACGATAAGCAGCGACAATCCAAATGCGGCCAGAAGCGGTAAGAAGTTTTTTTTTGTAAAGATGCCTTCATACGATTCAAAATCCTCCTCCGTGTTAATCTCTGCAGATGAAGGAGCAACTTCGGGTGACTTGAACGGACGCAAAAACAGGAGGAAAACCCGCTGTCCGACTGAGAGGATAAAGATCAAATAGATGGCTCCCAAAAACAGATCGTAGGTGTGCGTCATGAGGTAAAGTTCCTGGTTTACGTTCAGGGCAGTCTTCATGGCAGCCATGTTTGGTGTTCCTCCGGTGTACACGCTCACAAGCATTCCGGTGACTTTCCAGATTTCATCGATATCATCAACAAAAATGAAGTAGCCGGCAATAACCATTGCAATGACGGTGAATAACCCGATGCCCAGGGATAGCATGGCTGAACCGGCCATCTTTAACCATCTCCTGACATTTAATGAAAAAAGGATCAACGGCAGGGCAATCGGAATGGTTATATTCATCAATAATTTCTGGTACTTCTCACTCCCTTCAGGAAGGATCCCTAAATTACCGATGATCAATCCCAAACCGTAGCAAATTAAAACTGCACCAACTTTCCTGACCAGGATAAAATGTTTTTCAAGAAACAGGATTAAAAAAGGAGCGAGGATGAAAAAGATAACCAGAATAAGCGTTTGAGACGTCATGATGAAAGGGCGTTTATTGAACGATTGAATTTGCACCTTTCCCGCTAGCGGTGCATAACGGATGGATATATCTTTGTGTGCTCAAGGAGGATGGTTCCCTGATTTATTCAGACGAATATAGAAAAAAAATGCAATACATTTCCTCAAATTTCCGGTAACAATCCGTTAATTTAATGGATATATGGTTATTTTTAGCACTTCCATTAAATATCCGTTAATTATGAGAATCAATTGGTCATTATTTAAGATCACTTCTCTGGTGATAACCTTACTGGTGATCTCCTGCCAGGGAAAGAGGGATGAAAATGATAATACTGCAAAAGCCATAGCGATCCATGAGAGGGTATTAACAGTTGATACGCACGCTGATACTCCTTTGGCACTGGATCATATCGATCTTCGTGGTGGGACCACCCCCGATGAACGTACCGGCAAGGTTGATTTTCCAAGAATGAAAGAGGGCGGACTGGATGCAATCTTTTTTGCGGTTTATGTTGCTCAGGGACCTCTTGATGAAGATGGTTATGAAACTGTCAGGGAAAAAGCCATGACCCTGTTCGAAAAGATACATGCTGCAGTGGAAGAGAACAGTGATCTGGCTGAGCCAGCCACCTGTTCTGCGGATGCATTACGAATTGAAGCGCTCGGGAAAAGGGCAGTTTACATCGGTATCGAAAATGGTTATGCTGTTGGCAGGGATCTCTCACTGGTCAAGACCTTTTATGATCTGGGGGCAAGATACATCACCCTCTGTCATTCACGCAATAATGATATCTGTGACAGCTCAACGGATGATGAAGGCCCTTTGCATCATGGATTAAGCGATTTTGGGATGCAGGTTGTTGAAGAGATGAACCGTTTGGGGATTATGGTTGATGTTTCACACATCTCCGATGAATCCTTTTTTGATGTCGTTGAACATTCACGTACGCCGGTGATTGCTTCACACAGTTGTACCAGGGCTCTCTGTGATCATCCAAGAAACCTGTCGGATGAGATGTTGTTGAAGCTCAAGGAAAATAACGGTGTGATACAGGTTACCCTGGTAAGCTCTTTTGTGAAAGAGAGAGAAGATGAGGAAGCCATGCAGCAAGCATATGATACCCTGGAGAAAAAATATGGTGATCCGGATACGCTTTCACCTGATCGGATGGAACTGTACCGGAAGGAACGTGCAGAAATCAGGGAAAAATACCCGAGAGAATATGCTACTGTTGCTGACCTGGTTGATCATATCGATCATGTTGTAGAGCTTATTGGGATTAATCACGTTGGCATTGGATCTGATTTTGATGGAGGTGGAGGGCTAAAAGATTGTTCCGATGTCAGTGAAATGGGTAATATCACTATTGAGCTGGTGAAACGGGGGTATACTGAAAAAGAGATTGCCAGAATCTGGGGAGGCAATCTGATGAGGGTATTCCGGGAAGTGGAAAAACAAGCCGGTCAGTGACAGGTATACATTCACCATGTATTTGATAAAGGATTGATTAATCTGTATTCGTCAATCCCTTTTTATACGTTTCAAGTTACTTTTCTGAAAAACATAACATCATGATTACCAATAAGATTATCCTCTATTTGCTTCTTGTATTTTTGACCTCCTGTTCATTAAATAAGGAAAGAATCACAGTCCTGTCCTTCAATATCCGATATGATAATCCGGCTGATGGAGAGAATAGCTGGTCTAACCGCAAGCACATGGTGTCCGACCTGATCAATTCAATGTATCCCGATATCATGGGAATGCAGGAAGTGACGCACCGGCAGTTTACAGATCTGGGTGCCATATTACCGGAGTATGCAAGAAGTGGAGTTGGTCGGGATGACGGGAAGGAAAAAGGGGAATATGCTGCTATCATGTATAAAAAAACAAAGTTCAACCTGCTGGATGAGTCGACTTTCTGGTTATCCGAGAATCCCAGTGATACAGGCAGTATATCCTGGGGAGCCCACCTGCCCAGGGTGGTAAGCTGGGTAAAACTGGAGGAGAAAAAAACAAAAAAGGTGTTCTATGTATTTAATACCCATTTCAGTCATGTGTCCGATAGCGCGAGGGCTCAGAGTGCCAGACTACTGATATTCAAAATCAACACTATAGCCAACGGTAAGCCGGTTATTCTGACCGGCGATTTCAATTTCACAAATGAATCAAGAGGGTATTCAATTCTTACGGAAAAAACAGGAGATTCTCCGGGTCTGGCAGATGCCCAGTTTGTTTCCGATACCCCGCATTTTGGAGGAAACATGACCTTTAATGGATTTGGCAGTGTTGAGGACGGCAAAAAAATTGATTTTGTTTTTATGAATCATTCATTCACGGTCCTTCAGCATGGGATCTATCCGATACATGAAAAGGATCATTATATCTCGGATCATTATCCTGTTTTTGCTGAATTGGAATTCCGTCAGGGTACACCGGACTGACCGGTATATCATCTCATATGGGTTTTCTGATTTCGTTAAGTTAAGTGAATAAAAGGCTGATCCAATGACTTCAAAGGAGCGGTGTTTTTCAGTATTGAACCGGGAAATACCTGACCGGGTGCCTGTTGTCCCACAGAGTTTCATGTTTTCAATAATGGATGCAGGATTACGGATTGGGGATATTAACCGGAACGGGAAGCGCATGGCAGAAACCCACATTCGGTGCCAGGAAAAATATGGCTACGATGGCTGTGTCATTGATTTTGATGATGCTTCCCTGGCTGAAGCCTGTGGTGCCCGGGTTATTCTTAGGGATGATGAACCGGCAATTGTTGATGAATCAAAACCGGTTTTACTGGATCTGCGTGATATTTACGACCTGGAGGTGCCTGATCCGCTGAAGGCGGGAAGGTTACCCGAATGGCTTGAAGCAACCCGGACTCTCTCGGAGGCGATTGGGGATCATGTATTCATTATGGGAAGAGCGGACCAGGGTCCTTTTAGTGTAGCTTGCCTGTTACGGGGCACCCAACAATTTATGGTTGATCTGATGACTGAGGATCCGCAGCTCATCCGGGATGTTATTGCATATTGCAGGAAGGCATGTGTTGCCTTCGCAAAAGCGCAGAAAGATGCCGGTGCACATGTGACCTCCATCGGAGATGCCCTTGCCGGCCCTAACCTGATAGCACCGGAAATGTATCGTGATTTTGCATGGAAACCTGAGAAGTTGCTGGCTGATGAGGTTCAGAACTATGGCATACCCCTGTCCATTCATATCTGTGGAAATACAACTTCCATCATTTCACAAATGGCTGCAACCGGCGCCAGGATCCTTGAAATCGACTGGCAGGTGGATATGGGCAAGGCAAGAGAGCAAATTCCTGTGGATACTGTTTTAATGGGAAATATTAATCCCTCTGACCCCATGGTGTTTGGTGCTGAAAATGATATTGAAGATGCGGTTAAGAAGATCATTACCGACACCAGAGGTAAGGGAGTGTTTGTAAGTACCGGGTGTGCCATGGGTAGAAATACACCACCTGAAAATTTCAGAACAATGATCGAGGCAACAAAAAAATATGGGACCAGAGAGTTGATCTTATCCCTGCAACCAGAAAATTGAGGATTTTGAATCTATGAAAAAAGTAATGCCTATCTTGTTTTTTACCTTTCTGACAATTTTAGCAGATATGCAAAGAGCAGATGCTCAAATAGAACCTGGAGGGAGAATAGAAAAACAGGGCAGATTAAGCAAAAAAACCCACGGTTGGTTTGAAGGTTTTTCTGAAAACTTTGGTGGTAATCAGTTTACCTATGAATCAATTCGTGAGGATGTTAGCGCCTCATTGCTCACCCGGACAACCAATGGGGAAATGGCGATCGAATGGCTCACGGGTAAGATCCCGCCTGATTGGGAAGGCGAAGCTGCAGATTTTCTCTGGATCGCAGCAATGGACAAACCGAACACGGATAAAGAGTTCTTTATGTATATCAACGGTGAATTAAAATTTGTCTTTACCAATCCTTCGGATCACTGGGAGGTGACCTCTGACGACGGAGGGAAGCTTGCATTCTCGGTATTTATGATCGATCGTCATGGAGATGGTCATGGATACATGACCCTCCATGCTCCTTCATCCTGGTTAACGCCCGGAGAGGGACTACGCATAAAAGTGGTTGGTGAAGAAGCAGAAACCAATACCTGGTGCATTGTCTATCAGGCTCCGGATGCACTTTCCTATCTTCACAGGGCGGCTGAATACGAAGGCTGGTTTGACCTGACCGGGCATTCCGTTGGAGAGTCCCATTCCTTTATTCTGGTGGCACCGGAATATATGGCAGGTCAAACACTCTCCTGCAAGATTGGTGAGACCGTTCAACCCGTTGAATTGGATCTGGATGAATCTGTTTCGCGCGGCACTTTTTCGTTGACCGGCAAAAGGAGTGAATTAAAGAAAATTCCATTTTCCCTGTTTCATCAGAGCCGAAAGCTTTTTGAAATTCCCGGTCTCTTTACCGGGGAATCCATAACTGCACTGAGGGATCCAACCCTTGTTATCAATCAGGTTTCTGAACAAACGGATGGCACCTGGATCCTGAAAACCAGGATCGTCTATAAACCACAGTTAATAAACAGTTTGAAGAAACTATCCAATGCAAGCCACGGCAATGGCAAAATCTACCTGATGAACTCAAGTCACCAGGATATTGCCTGGATGGATAGTCCTGAAAATTGTATCATTGAGCGGGATACCATGTTACTTACCCCCCTGTTTGAACAGGCACGCCTGGATCCTGAATACCATTTTGACATTGAGGATGCACTGATGGTTCGGGAGTTTATTGAGCGGCACCCGAACCAGAAGGAGGAGTTCATCGAATTGCTGCATTCCGGCAGGTTAACATCAGGGTCCACCTATATACAACCCTACGAAGAGATGTATTCGGGTGAATCGCTGATCAGGCAGTTTTATCTGGGTGCCAGATGGCTCTCAAAAGAGTTTGATGGATATAAACCGGATACCTACTGGAATGTTGATGTCCCCGGCAGGACATTGCAGATGCCTCAGATTGCAAAGAAAGCAGGCACCAAACAGATGGTGATCAGCCGACATCAGATGGGAGTTTTCAGGTGGTATAGCCCGGATGGGTCCTTCGTAACAACCTACTCACCCGGACATTATTCCTTATCTTTTCCTCATCTGCATCGTGATTTTTTCAGTGCAGCAGCTCATATTGCAGATCAGGCTGTTTGGTGGGGAGACTATCTGTCCTACAAAGGATCAGATCCGGTGGTGCCCCTGTTATCTGACTGGGATATGAGTCCTGCTGAAGATTATAGCCAGATTATTGACCAGTGGCATAACCTGACTTACTTTGAGGATGAATTTGGAAAGCAGCATCAGATCAAACTGCCCGGGATAACGCTTTCTTCAGCCAGAAATTTTATCCAGGATTTCGAAAAATCTGCACCAGAACTTCCCTCCATCATGGGTGAAAGACCAGCTGTCTGGCTTTATATTCACGGTCCTTCTCACCAAAAAGCACTGAAAGCAAGCCGCGAAGCAGATATCCTGATGACTGTTGCTGAAAAATTTTCTGCCATTAATGCCTTGTTGGCTGAATCATTTGAGGCATATCCACAGGACCGCCTGACCAGAGCATGGGAGGCAAAAATATATCCTGATCATGGATGGGGCGGGAAAAATGGTGAGATAACAGATGCCTGTTTCCTGGATAAATTTGAATTGGCGCATCATGAGGCAAGTGAAATAACCAATATTGCCCTGAAATCAATCAGTTCAAGAGTCATGACAGACAGAAATAAAGGCATCCCGGCGATCGTTTTCAACAGTCTTTCCTGGAAAAGGAGCGATCCTGTACACATCGGTCTTGAGTGGGAAGCGGGTTGGGGAAAGAACGTGATGGTACAGGATCACCAGGGGAAGTTTGTTGAGAGCCAGTTGACTGACGTAGTAAGGCATCCGGATGGATCGCTAAAAAAAGCAGTTCTTCATTATGTTGCTGAAGATGTTCCGTCGATAGGATATAAAACCTATTATGTCAATCCTTCCCCGCAGAAAAGGGAGGAACACTCCATACACAGGGTAACGGGTTACGAAAACAACTTCTATAACATTACTCTCTCTGATGGCATTATCGAACAGATCGTTGATAAGGAGCTGGGGAAGCACCTGCTTGATGGCTCAAACCTGAAAGGCGGTGAGGTGTTTACCATGAGATCAGAAGGTAACGGTGCCGGAGAATTTGCAGATATTCAACAACCCACCATGGAAGGATTCGACAGGGTTTCCAATTATGATGCTGAATGGAAATGGCTTGAAAAGGGAGAGGTATTCAGCCTGTTTGCAATGCGACAACCCATACGGAATGCCATTGTTGAGCAGAAATTGATAATCTATAACCACATTAAACGGATTGATGTTGAGGTTTCACTGATCGACTGGGAGGGTGTTTTGTTCCGTGAATACCGTATGGCTCTTCCACTCGATCTCTCTGACGGGAAGGTCGCTTATGAAGTTCCCTTTGGAGTTGTTGAAGTTGGCAAAGATGAAATTGAAGGGGCTGCAGGTGAACGGTACGTTACGCCCTGCAAAGAGATCCATCCCAGGGGAATAGAAAACTGGATCGCAGCTTATGATGAGAAGATCGGGATAACGCTCTCCTCATCCGTGGCCGTTGCAGATTATATTGACCCCACGGACAAGAGGATCGGAAAACCTGTGTTACAGCCCCTGCTTCTGGCTTCCAGAAGAAGTTGCCATGGGGAAGGGAATGAATACCTCCAGGCCGGTGATCATCACTTCTCCTTTTCACTGACTTCCCACCATCCTGATTGGAAAAACGGGTACAAGTTTGGCAGGCAATCCAATGAGAAGTTGTTTGTTATTTTCGATCCGCCAGTATCGGAAAACGAAACATTACCGGAGGAAATCAGCTTTTTTTCTGTGGATAGGGAGAATGCAATCATTTCCACAATAAAAAAATGTGAGGATGATAACAGCCTGATAGTAAGGGTTTATGAATCAGAAGGCAAAGAGGGAAGCAGCAACCTGACTTCCCATTTTAACCTGAAAAAAGCATTTAAAACAAATATCATTGAAGAAGAGGGTGTCGAAATTTCAACAAATAAAAACTACCTCAACCTGGATATTGGCAAACATGCTATTGAAACATTTAAGCTGATACCAAGCTTCCAGGAGGAATAGGCATCCCTGTGTTTCGGGTTTTTATTTAGATTTATATTAAATGGTTGATTCAGATAAATTCATTGATTATTCTATGTTATCTTTACAGGGAATATTCATTTTCACTAATTCTTTCTGACCGTTTTCATTACCAATTTTATGTTGTTTCTATGAAGTTTCGTGCACTATTTTCCGGATTACGTTCATTATTCGTAAAGGGAGCAGGTTACGTTTTTCTGAGTGGTATCCTGATCACTGGTTTACTTATTTTTCTTGGGAACCGTGCCATGCGGTACACATCTACAGATGAATATTGCCTCTCCTGTCATTCCCATCCGCACGTGGAGCCAACCTGGAGACAATCGACCCATTATGACAACAAAAGTGGAGTGATTGTTCACTGCATTGAGTGTCATCTGCCACCCAAGGGCGATAACCATCTGATGATGAAAATCAAGCACGGTGCAAAAGATGTTTATGGGGAGTGGTTTAAGGATGCGGATAAGATCAACTGGGAGGAAAAGTCAACCCTGGAAAATGCAATTCATTACACCTACATGAGCGGATGCGTGGATTGCCATGATAATCTTTTCCCTTCTACCTTATCAAAAGAGGGGGATGAAGCGCATCTTTACTATACTCAGCAGAAGGAAATAGTGACCTGTTTGAATTGTCACCTCTCTGTAGGGCATTATGATGAAAATGCAGTGCATGCTAAAAACGTTGATTTTGGGAAGACCGTTACAAAGCCAACCGTAGTTTTTTCTGAACCTGCAGTGGTTGATGAATTCAAGGACTTCACCGAATATATACCACAAACAAACGTTTCGTTTGAGATGGTTGCTGTTTCCGGTGGTGATTTCAATATGGGGAGTCCCGAGTCGGAAGCATTCAGGAAGCCGCATGAAGGACCGGTGCAACGGGTCAGGGTGAATGATTACTGGATGGGGAAAGTGGAAGTGACCTGGGATGAGTACCTGGCTTTTTTTAATGCCACTGCATCGGAAGGGCGGAAGAGCCTGGAGGAACTGCAACAGGATGCCGGAGTGGATGCCATAACCGGTGCAACACCGCCATGGGGTGCACCCGACCAGGGATGGGGGAAGGGCGACAGGCCGGCGATTACCATGTCCCATTTTGCCGCTGAAACATACTGCCAGTGGTTAAGCAAAGTTACCGGCAAAACGTACCGTTTACCCACGGAAGCTGAATGGGAATACGCATGCAGGGCAGGCACCGATGGTCCCTATTTCTTCAAGGGCGACCCCAAGGATTATAGCGCGGATGGATTCATGAAAAAAATATTCAAACCGGATACTTCAGTGATCAATTCTTATGTGATCTACTCTTTGAACAGTGAAGGGAAAACGCATGAACCCGGGGAAGTAAAACCCAATCCGTTTGGTTTGGTCAATATGATGGGGAATGTGAGTGAATTTTGCCAGGATTGGTACGTGCCGGATGTGTATGCTTCCTATTCCGGAAAACCCGTCATTAATCCCACGGGCCCTGTCAGTGGAACAGAACATGTTATCCGGGGAGGTTCATACCGCAGTGATGCTGCAGATGTAAGATCAGCAGCACGGGACCAGACCAGGACCGATGCATGGTTGGTGACAGATCCTCAGATACCGAAAAGCATCTGGTGGTACTCGGACTGCATCCATGTCGGTTTTCGTGTGGTTTGCGAAGTGGAATCGGTGTTAACGAAGCAGTAGATCAACCATGATATAAATGACAACATAGAGATGGAAAAGAACAGTAAGAATCTGACCAGAAGGCATTTCCTTGAAACTGCTGCCATTGCAGGCACCATCGGAACACTTGGTATTGGTGCAGCAATTTCTTCCTGCAGCAGGAAAAAATCACATGAGGAATTGGGATTACCCCCGCTACTGGATATGGCACCCGACGGACAGAAGTTAAAAGCCGGTCTTGTGGGAGCAGGACACCGGGGAACCGGAGCAGCAAAGAACTTCATCAGTGCCGGTAGAAATCTCGAAATTACAGCACTTGCCGATGTGTTCCAGGAACGGATTGATGCATGCCGTGCACAATTTAACCAGTATGACATTGATATTCCGGAAGAGAATTGCTTTACAGGTTTCGATGGGTACCTGAAACTTCTGGAAACAGATATCGATGTGGTCATCCTGGCCACTCCACCTCATTTTCGGCCGGAACAGTTCAGTGCTGCCATTAAGGCAAAGAAGCATGTTTTTATGGAAAAACCGGTTGCCGTAGATCCGGTGGGTATACGTTCGATACTGAGTACGGCACAAAAAGCCAGCGCATTTGGACTGTGTGTTGTTACAGGAACCCAGCGCAGGCATAAGAGAGATTATATTGAAACGTACAAACGGGTTGCTAATGGGGCAATTGGCCGAATCGTTGCAGCAAAAGCTTTCTGGAACCAGGAGCATGTTTGGTTCCGGTTACGGGAGGAGGGATGGTCTGATATGGAGTATATGGTCCGGAATTGGAACAATTTTATTTGGCTGAGTGGTGATCATATCCTGGATACTCATGTACATAACATCGATGTCATAAACTGGTTTACCGGAAAACTGCCACAAAGTGCAATCGGTTATGGAGGAAGACACCGGCGTGTCACCGGAAATCAGTACGATTTTTTTAGCATTGACTTTGATTATGGTGACGGATTGAGTTCCCACAGTATGTCCCGACAGATCGATAATTGTGCCAATGGTGTTGGAGAAGTGGTCGTTGGAACCGAAGGGTATACAAATTGTGAAAATAGAATATATAATCCGGATGGTACCATAAAATGGGAATATGATTATCCAAAGGATGAGAAGGGAGAGCCATTAACAACAGTGAAGATCTCGGAGTATATACAGGAACATATCGATCTGGTTACGGCTATTCGTACGGGGCAGTATGTAAATGAAGCGGAACAGACAGCCCATTCCACCTTAACAGCCATCATGGGAAGGGAAGCAGCGTATACAGGGGAAAAGATCACCTGGGATGAAATCCTGAATTCAGATCTGAAACTGGGACCTGAAAAGCTGGAGATGGGTCCTGTGGATATGAAGTTTGAGGTTCCCGTGCCGGGTACTGCGGTTAAAATCGAGCAGCCTGACTAAGGGCGGATGAGGGTCAAATTCGCCGCCCCCTTGAGCGAAAATTAATTCCGTCTGATTGTGGAGCAATAGTTTATTCTGTGATGATGAGTTTTTTATACAAAATATAAATCAAATCCATATGGAACAGAAGAAAAGTAACAGGAGAAAGTTTATTAAAAGTACCATCTCATCAGCCATTGGGATAGTAGCATTTCCACACATCATTCCGGCCTCTTCGCTTGGCAGGGGAGGAGCCATTGCTCCCAGTGACCGTATTGTTATGGGAGCAATTGGAGTTGGAAGCCAGGGAACCGGGAATATGCGAAACTTCCTTGGGAAAAAAGAGACCCGATTCGTAGCCGTTTGCGATGTTGATAAAAACCACCGGGATCAGGCAAAACGATATGTTGATGAGGCAAACAATAACACGGAGTGCCGAACCTATCATGACTTTCGGGAATTTCTCGATAAGGAGACACCCGATGCTGTCTCTATCGCGTTGCCCGATCACTGGCACATGATCATCACTGTGGCTGCAGCAAAAAAAGGAATTGACATCTATGGTGAGAAACCCCTGGCAAGGACCATCAGGGAGGGCCGGTCAATCGTTACTGCCTGTGAAGAGAATGACATCATCTGGCAAACGGGCAGCTGGCAGCGATCGGTAGAAAATTTTCGCAGAGCCTGTGAACTGGTCAGAAATGGATTCATTGGAAAGGTTAACCGCGTTGAAGTTGGATTGCCGGATGGTGCATCCCTGATCGGAACACCCCCTGTTATGCCTGTGCCTGAAACCCTGGATTGGGACTTCTGGCTGGGTCCTGCTCCTGCAGTTCCCTACCGTGGTGTTAGTCATTGGGACTGGCGATGGATTTTGGATTATTCGGGTGGTCAGCTGACCGATTGGGCAGGCCACCATATTGATATTGCTCACTGGGGGCTTGACCTGGATGATGCCGGTCCGGTTGATGTAGAAGGAACGGGTGTTTACCCAAGAGAGGGAATATTTGATGTTCCGGTTGAATATGATATCAATTGCACCTATGCAAATGGCATCGTGATGCGGGTTGCAAACCGGAGTAGATTGCCGTTTGGAATGGGTACAGCCTGGTATGGTGATGAAGGTTGGATCCATGTGGCTCGTGGTAATGTTCTGGAAGCCAGCGATCCGTTAATTCTTGAAAATGAGATTCCTGAAGATGGAAGGCTCTATTATAGCCAGGATCACCACCAGAACTTTCTCGATTGTGTCCGATCGAGGAAACCAACCATTGCACCGGTACAAACAGCCCATCGCTCAATCAGTGTCGGCTTGCTTTGCGAGATTGCAATGCTAACGGGTCAAAAACTGAAATGGGATCCGGAACAGGAGATATTCACCAATGGTGATATGGCAAACCGCTTATTATCCAGACCTTTCAGGGCTCCCTGGAAGATCTGATCTTAATGAATTACCCTGTTATTTCAGCAAATATAAAACGAACATTTTTAATTAATTTTTATGCAAATCAGTAAAAAATATAACGGATGAAAAAAATAAAAAATATCGACGGGCTGTACGTTTTATTCATCTCTCTTTTCCTTGCAGTAAGTTTTGGATTGTTTCATTCCTGCCAGAAGAGTACCGGAATGAAGGCACTGATCATTACGGGTCAAAGCGGTCATGACTGGGAAACAAGTACTGAAGCACTGGAGAAAATCATGGAAAATTCGGGATTATTTACAATAGAAGTTGCTCAAAGTCCTTCCCAAGGGGAGGATATGAGTGGATTTGACCCGCAATTTTCAGCCTATAACCTGGTCGTATTGAACTATGATGGTGACCCATGGAGTGAACAAACAAAAAGCTCTTTTGTAGACTATGTTAAAAGCGGTGGTGGAGTGGTTGTTTATCATGGTGCCAGCATTGCATTTCCGGATTGGAAGGAATACAACGAGATCACCGGACTGGGTGGCTGGGGTGACCGTGATGAGAATGCAGGACCCTATTGCTACTGGAAGGATGGAAAGATGATCAAAGAAGATATCCCCGGAAAAGCCGGGAAACATGGAGATGCTCACGATTTCCTGGTAGTTCACCGGGATATGGAACACCCGATCCTGAAGGGATTACCGGATAGCTGGTTGCACGGAAATGATGAGTTGTACGGTGCCTTGAGAGGTCCGGGAAAAAATTTGACCATTCTGGCAACCGCTTTTTCCGATACAGCAAAAGGGGGAACAGGCAGGGATGAACCGGTCCTCTTTACCGTTACCTTTGGAGAAGGCAGGGTCTTCCATGATGCCCTGGGGCATCCTGATCCGGAAAACGATGAATCGGCTCTCCATTGTGCGGGTTTTATTACTACCTTTTTACGCGGGGCAGAATGGGCTGCCACGGGAGAGGTAACACAGCCCATTCATCCCGATTTTCCAAACTCTGCCAGTACCTTCTTCTGGGAGGATTACAGACCCCTTACACTCGATGAGCTGATGACAAGAATTGCAACCTATGAGATCGTGAAAAGCAGGAAATACCTGGCTGATCTGAGCAACCGGATCAGGAAATCGGATGGGACAACAGAAACCCTGCTCAATTTTGAAAAGGAAATGGTGAAAGTTTGTGAATCTGAGGCTACCGCTGAATGTAAAAAACAGCTCTGCCGGGAATTGAGCTGGATGGGTTCAGATTATTGTATCCCAACCCTGGAAAAACTCACAGAAGATCCTGAAGTAGCGGAAATGGCGAAATTTGCGTTGGAGAGATTGACAAAATAATGGGTAAACAGCCATGAAAAAGAGGACACTGTTTTCACTGATACCCATCCTGATTTTACTTGGTATGCAAATGGGGTTTTCACAAGCCCCTGAAGAGACTGAAGATTGGTCCCGAAAACCGGATGTGGTGGTTCCGGGCAAAAAACAGGATCCCCCAAGCGATGCAATCATTCTGTTTGATGGAAAGGATCTTTCTAAATGGACTACCAACTCAGCAGAAGCAAAATGGAAGGCGTTTGGAAAATCAATGATTGTGGTTCCGGGTACCGGAAGCATCAGAACAAAACAGTCATTCGGAGATGTTCAGCTACATCTTGAATGGAGGACTCCCAAAAAAGTTGAAGGGGAAGGACAGGACAGAGGCAACAGTGGCGTTTACCTGATGGGTTTGTATGAGGTGCAGGTCCTTGATTCCTACGAAAACGAGACTTATTACAACGGTCAGGCGGCAAGCATTTACAAACAACATATTCCACTGGTAAATGCGTGCCGGGAGCCGGGTAAATGGCAAACGTATGATATTATTTTTGTTGCACCACGGTTCAATACCGATAAGACCCTTGCATCTCCTGCTTATATTACGGTCATTCATAACGGGGTGTTAGTCCAGAATCATGTGGAGATCAGGGGACCAACTGATTACATTGGTACACCACCTTATCGTTTCCATGAAGATAAACTGCCCCTGATGCTCCAGGATCATGATCATCCGGTAAGTTACCGTAATATCTGGATCAGGGAGCTGTAAAATCGATCCGTATCACCATATAACACAGTATTATCATGAATCCATCACGAAGGAAGTTTTTAAAAACATCTGCCAGAGCAGTTGCTGTAACCGGAGTTGCCGCTTCATTACCCATCACGCTACGCTGTTCCGATGCGAACGAAAAGCTCGTCGTCGGAGCCATTGGAATTCGTAATCAGGGATTTGCAAACCTGAAAGGATTCCTGAATCAGGCCAATGTCGTTTGTGGAGGGCTATGCGATATCGATTCCCGGATATTGGATGCAAGGGCAAAGGAAGTTGAAGAGGAGTTTAATCAGAAACCGTTACTGTATAAGGATTATCGTAAACTTCTTGATAATCAGGATATTGATGCTGTGATCATCAGTACACCTGATCACTGGCACTGCCTGATAATGGTTGAATCCCTTCAGGCAGGGAAACACGTCTATGTTGAAAAACCCCTGGCTAATTCCATTGAGGAATGCCGCATTATGGCAGAAGCAGCAGAGCGGTATAAACTGCAGGTGACTGTCGGGCAGTGGCAGAGAAGCGGCCCGCACTGGCAGGAGGCTGTGGATTTTATCCGGTCTGGTGATCTTGGTAAAATCAGCAGAGTGAAAGCATGGTCCTATACCGGTAAGGAGATGCTTCCGGTTGTTCCGGATGAGGCTGCTCCACCGGAAGTGGACTATGACCTTTGGCTCGGACCGGCCAGGGAACGTCCTTTCAACAAAAACCGTTTTCACTACAATTTCAGATACTTCTGGGAGTATGCCGGAGGATTGATGACGGACTGGGGCGTTCATATGCTGGATTATACGCTATATGGCATGGATGTCACTGAGCCTAACACTGTTGTTGCCAGCGGAGGTAAATTATCCTATCCGCAAGGCGCCAGAGAAACACCGGATACTCTGCAGATACTCTATGAGTTCGATGATTTTGTAATAAGCTGGGAGCATTCCGTATGCCTTGGTATCGGACCGGAAAAGCAGGGACATGGAATTCTTTTCCAGGGGAATAACGGAACCCTGATTGTCAACCGGGGTGGATGGCAGGTGTTTTCGGAAAAGAAATCAGGGGATGAGAATAAAATGGAGGAAGTCCCTTTCCGCTCAGGCCCGGGAGGTTTTTATGAACACATCGAAAACTTTGTCGAGTCCATTCGCACTGGAAAGAAACCCAATTGCCCGGTCAGTGTTGGAAAAGATGTTGCCATTTTTGCTCATATGGGTAATATCGCTTTCCGGAC
>CAYMFM010000083.1:9314-17212 GCA_964389685.1 uncultured Rikenellaceae bacterium | reverse complement strand
GTGTAATACTTCACAATTTCGGTAACAAAATTTCAAATTACCATCTTAAGGTTGGTATTATTCCAGGTAATTATATTGAAATTAGCTTTTAACCATCTGAATTTTACCCCGGAAGGGGTAGAACAATGAATAGCCACCGGTTGTAACCGGTGGTTGAGGTGTAAAAGTAGATTACAACCCTGAAGGGGTTGAATGTTCGAATATAAAGTATTATTATTCAACCCAATCCTTCTATTCCTCCCCTCCCTTTATCAGCTTCAATGCCATCTCCATATATACATCCCTGCCCTCCAGCAGATCCTGGATGGTCTCATGGACCGGATAATCGGGTTTGATGGGTTCCCATTGATCCATACCCTCCACAGCCACTGCGAAAGAACTGCGCCCGAAATAAAGCATGAACCGGGTATTGTTCAGGCGGACCATCAGATCCCTTCCTGCATTGCAGGTATAGGTCGCTCCGCTTTCTGTTCCAACAAATTTCCCTATTTTATGGTATTTCAACAGGGCACATAAATGACCGTTGGTTGAAAAACAGCGCCCGTCAAGCAGGGTATAGAGGTTTCCGGTAAACCGTTTCTCAGCCAGGGGGATGGGGTTGGCAAATTCAGCATACCTCCCATACGGCTCGGCAAAATAGGGAACCGGTTTGTGTTCCAGGTAAGAAAAGAGAGGGACAGCACAAAATGGATCCCCCCCATCATTCTTGCGCAGATCGAGGATCAGGTTCTCAATGTTCTTTTCTTTAATCAACGTAAAACAACTGTCCAGGAATCCTTTAAAGTAATCCACCCGGTCATAGTAGATAAAAGAACTAATCGTCATGATGGCTGTGCTTTTATCTTCCAGAAGATCAAGACTTAACTCAGAATCGTACGAACCAAACACAACCTCTCTGACAGACTGATGCGTGGCAGGATTCAGTATGATTTCCTCTTTGGTTTCTGTACCGGGCTTTGTATACTGTACGCGGTACTCATCCGGAAAGCCGAATCGTCTTGCATAGATCATCGGGAATCGCTGCTCTACTGAAGTGCGCTTAAAGTTAGGATTATAGCCATCAGCCGAATAATTGGCTGTCATTTCATGGTATATATCCAGGGCAGGTCGGTTATTTATCCTGTGAATAATGCTTCCAACAGGCACCTGAACCGAATCGGTATAGCTGCCAGACACCACCAAATGCCCTTCAAGGATCCTGATCTGGAGTGGAAAGATGTTTTCCGGTTCCATATCCCAGAAATCACCCGGCATCCAGAGGTTGGTATGGCCGCAACCCACTTTCTCTGTTAAAGGAGTGATTATTTTGAAAAACTCATTCGGGGACATTGGATGGTCGATCAAGCGATATTGCTGGTCAAAGAGGGAGTCAAATTCCTCTTTGGATGTGTACCTGTACATACAGCCGTGATTCTCTTCCAGAGTTTGCCTGACTTTCATAAAATCTTCCTGTAATTCATGTATCGGAAATTTCACCTCCAATCCGATGCTACCCAGCCGATAGGGATTGGTGATATAAACTCCTACCGAAGGATCATTGGGTTCCTCCCCAATCGTTAAGATCCGGTTTCCGTACGGAAGGTTGTCCGGATTCGCTTTGGTTTCATAAAAAACGTTCCCATCCTTTTTAAGAACAGCGTACTTATACTCAATCACCTCCCCGGTATCCCCCTCAATGATGAAATCACCGGAATAGATAAGATCCCTGTCTTTATCCTCTAAAACGTAATCAATCCCTGACCAGTCGCAGAAATTGCCACGCAGAATGACCTGATCACCGGCAACCGTATCCAATAGTTTTTTATTATAGGGATCAGTCACGTCAACCCGGAAAGTTACCAGGGTTTGAGAATAGCTTGAAGTATATACCAACAGGCAAAAAAAGGCACCGATTATTCGAACCATGAGAAACTGAATTTTCATTTAACATTGAATGAATGATTCGTTACGATAAAAATAAGGAATTAAAGCCAGAAAAGACGGGGTATTTTTGTACTTTTGATAGAAGTCCAATGAAACCATTTAATAACCAAAAACCAGGAAAAATGAAAACACGATTAATCTTTACACTGTTATTGGCTTTGGTCTCAGGCTTTTCCTCACTTCTATCACAGGGATTTACACCCCCTGCTGAAGGAAATGCCGTTGTCTATTTTGTACGGGTCAGTATTTACGGTAAACCCATGGCGTTTGATTTCTTTCATAACGACAGCTATTTTGCAGAACTGAAAGGGAAACAGTACTTGAGGTATGAATGTGATCCGGGGGAACATATTTTTTGGGCATCGACCGAAAACAAAGAATTTATGACTGCTGAGCTTGCCGCCAACGAAACGTATGTGGTCATTGTTGATGTTATCACCGGATTCTGGAAACCTCATGTCGGATTGAGCCCCATAAGTATTGATGATGCGGATCTCTTTGAGAGGGCAAAAGAGCTGGTTGATAGGCAGGAACCGGAAACCTTTAAGGAGTCTGATATTGAAAAAAATAACAATAAAATGGAAAAGTTCATAGCTAAAGAACTGGCAAATTATGAGGAGAAGAAAGGAGATAAAGATTTCAGGCATCTTTCAGCCGATATGGCGATTCCGGCAGATGCCCTGAAATAGAGTTTAGAGATGGGGAGACTTTGAGACGGAATGATGGTTTAAGCATGTTCCAAATTGTTTTGCCGCCTGCCCGCCTGCCAGCCACAGGCTGGTAAACCCTGCCCGCGGCAGGCGGGCGTCGGGCAGGCATCCCTTAGGGACAGGTTGTTTCAAGTTGTTCCAAATTGCTTTAAAAGATTAAGGTGGAGAGGTGTGTTGTAATAAGTGATTGGAGTAAAAGAGCAGGTAGTCCGCACTGACTGCTATGCCTTCAGCAGGTGAACTTGGATAAACGACACAGATCTGGTCTGGCGGGCATCGTAACCGCTAACCGATTACCATTGCTGGTATTCAAATTTCCTGTCATAATATCAAAAGGAAACCGAAGACAGTAGCAGGTATGATATTTTATTTATTTAACCGGTATCTCTTCCAGTGTAGCGACCAGGAATTCCCAGAATTTTTTTACCGTTTCGATATTCACCTTTTCATCCGGTGAGTGTGGAAACCGAATGGTAGGTCCGAATGAGATCATATCCAGGTTTGGATAAACACCGCCAAGTAATCCGCATTCCAGTCCGGCATGAATGGCTTTAATTTCAGGGACTTTCCCAAATTTTTTCTGGTACACATCCTGCATTGTTTTCAGGATGGGTGATTCCATGTTTGGCTTCCATCCGGGGTACTCCCCATCAAATGTTGTTTCTGCTCCGGCAGGTTCGAATACGGCGCGAAACATGTTCTTAAGATCCTCCCTGGCCGAATCCACCGAGCTTCTTAACAAACAGAGCACGTCAACCTGTCCCTTTTCAGATTTAACCACAGCCAGGTTGGTAGAGGTTTCAACCAATCCTTCCATATCATTGCTCATTCGTATCACACCATTCGGACAGGCATAGACTGCATTCAGGACACGATCCTGGGTATCCCTGTCCATTACCGATTCCGGCTTTTCAGCATCATCGGCTCTAAAAGAAAGATCGGGATCAATCGCGGCAAGCTCACGCTTGAAGATCCCTTCCATTTTTTTCACACACTCCAGGAATTTTCCTTTTTGCTGCCCCGGCAGGGTTACAATTGCAAACGCTTCCCTTGGAATGGCATTTCGTAAGTCTCCCCCGGAGATGCCTGACACCCTCATCCCATGCTCCTTCGATGCATGCCATAGGTAACGGTTCAATATCTTGTTGGCATTCCCCTTCTCCAGTGGAATATCAATTCCCGAATGGCCACCCTTCAGCCCGGTAACGGAAAGTTTGAATGCAATATAATCATCAGGAACTGCTTCTTCTGTATAATTGAACTTCATGTTGGCATTGGTTCCTCCGGCACATCCCACGTAAAGCTCTCCCTCGTCTTCCGAATCCATGTTGATCAGGATATCGCCTTTCAATAATCCCGGCTTCAGTCCGAATGCTCCGGTCATTCCGGTCTCTTCATCAACGGTAAACAGGGCTTCAATGGGTCCATGTTTCAGATCCGTTGACTCCAGTACAGCCATGGCAGCTGCAACACCCATACCATTATCCGATCCGAGAGTAGTCCCGTCAGCTGTGACCCATTCCCCATCCACATAGGCTTCAATCGGATCCTTTTCAAAATCGTGTTCCTTGTTGCTGTTTTTCTGGGGAACCATATCAAGGTGACCCTGGAGAATAACAACCTTCCGGTTTTCCATTCCCGGTGTTGCAGGTTTTCTTATGATTACATTCTGAACGTCATCAACCAGGGTCTCCAAATCAAGATGCTCGCCAAATTCCCTGACGAACTGAACTGCTGCACCCTCCTTTTTCGAAGGCCGCGGAATTTGAGTTAAACTGTAAAAGTGCTTCCACAATTCCTTTGGTTCAAGATCTAATATTTCTTTGCTCATAGAATATGTATTTTATTTAAACATGTATGATTGATTCTGTTTATGTTATTCCGGTTTTTCTCCGGACGGCAATTCCAGACCGTATTTTTGATTCGCATCGGCTTTCTTCAATTGGAAGGCAAAATAGATGGCCACGATCCCCAGAACAACCAGCATCCCGATCGGGATGGTGTAATTGTACAACGGGATCTCCCCAATCTCTTTCAGATGATTGATTTGCTCACTGATCTCTACCGATGAAAGCCCTTGCATTTCAAATTGCTCCCTGTAGTTATCCAGGGTCTGAACAACGGTAGGATTCACCAGGTCAAGTACTGCTCCAATTCCCCAGAAAAAGAGTGCCAATCCCCAATTCTGCACGGTGAACATTGCAGCGTACGCTGTCCCGAGCCGGTTTTCCGCAACAATTTTTGCTACCGAAGGCCACATGGCAGCAGGTACAAGCGAAAAAGCAATCCCAAGGCTGAGCAAACCAAGATACCCTAGAATCACATGATTAAATATGGACAGGGATAAATGGGCGAAAATCAGCAGCAGGGATCCCAGGATCATTAACGAAGCTGCTTTCCCCTTCCGGTCAACGTAACTCCCGAAAATGGGTGTGAATAAAATGGTTCCCATCGGGATCAGGCTTGCGGTCTTGGGTCCGTTCGTAAACCATACGGACAGGGTCCCCCATAAAGCCCGTACAAAAAGAAAGAACAAAAGTAAAATGATCACGAAAGAGAGGATCTTCATCCCAAGGGTTTTCATCCTTGCCGGGACCATGGAGAAGACAGCGCCAAAAATAAACAACCCGAGAAATATGGTGGCATTCCCCAGTGACACACTGCCAAAAATCTGAAAATACCTGCCACTTTCCGGCAGGTCGTAGGTAAAACCAAATTTATTGACCAAAAGATCAGGAGCATACTGGATAAACGGGAACACAGCAGAATAGAAGGTTACACACAACAGTGCGATAAAAACAAAAGAACGGTTGGTGGCAAGCTTTACCAAATCTGCAAATTTGAATTCTTCATCCGCTCCTTCCACTCTCTCGGTAACCTGTCGGTCAATCTTTATATCAAATATGGTATAAATCAGGAAAATGATGAGCGATATCCCGATAAGGGTTGCGGCAAAAGCCACTGCAGGTGGTACACTGTTCCCTCCAATATCAATCGAAAGAGCAATACCCATTGCAGAACCTAACCGGCCAAACCCCATATTGATCGCCATGGCTAACGCCAGTTCATATCCCTTGAACCATTTTACAATAGTCCGCGTACAAACTACACAGACTATTTCAAGGCCGGACCCGAAAAGTATGCGGCCGATAATCATCATCACCAGCATGGTGGTGTGGCTTTCGCCGAAAAATCCGTAAGAGGCCAGGGCGGTGATGGTGGCTCCAAGCGTAGCCAGACCACCAAAGACAATTCCGGCTATCCGGATGCCCCATCTGTCCAGAATGATCCCCCCTACGATGATCATACCAAACAGGTTTGCCAACGTGGTTAATCCGATGATCCTGCCGAATTCCTCACTCGTAAATCCAAGCTCGGATTCCATCAGTCCTTTTAGACCCGAGAAAAAATCCTGGAACCAGTAGGTTGAAACCATCAACATACTGACCAGTACTAACATAAACCACCGCATTGGGGCAGAATCACGTAACGTTTTGTTAATCGTTTCCATAGGTTATAAGGTAAATGATTTGGTAGCGTTTGAAGCTTTAAAAATAAGAAAAATAAACCGGCTGCAAAGTGATTATGGACAAAGTAAAAACCATTTTGAAATATTTACGTATATTCATCAAAAAATCAGTGCTTCCAAACACTGTGGCAGAAAACGATACAACGTGTCATGGATATGACAAATGTGCAGGAAAATGTCCATATCTTTGTTGAATAGTGTTTTTAAATAGTAAATAATAATTATATTTACATATATTTATATTTTGGTATTATTTTTGCAGATTAAAGAAAAACAATTATTTTATATGATCATGAAAAAAAGGATTATCACAACTATATTCTTTATCGTCATTCAACTGGTCGTGTTCAGCCAGGAGAAACCGGTAAAAGTAACATGGTATTCTTTTGAGGAGGCGGTTGAACTATGCAAAAAGAGTCCAAAAAAATTGTTCATTGATGTCTATACAGACTGGTGTGGATGGTGTAAGAAGATGGACAGGGAAACGTTCACACACCCGGTCGTTGCCAGGTACCTGAACGAAAACTATTATGCGGTGAAGTTCAATGCTGAATCCACCGAACCAATTGAATTTGCAGGAAATATATTTGTAAATGAGGGTGGAGGTCCACGCAATCCTCATCAACTGGCAGTTGCTTTGCTTCAAGGGAAAATGGGCTATCCTTCCGTCGCTTACATGAATGAAGATCTTCAGCTTCTTACATCCGTTCCGGGATACTTTACTCCCGATAAACTGGAACCCATTCTGAGCTATTTTGCCAAAGACAACTACAAATCCATGGGCTGGACTGATTTCCAGGCAGCGTTTGTCAGTGAGATCAAGGAGTAGGTTTCTAAAACAGGTAATCAATAAAATATCTTTTTTCAGACACATTGGTGTGATCTTCATGCTGACAGACAATTATGTTCGTCTATCGGTGATAGGTTAAGAAGCCCGCCCTGTGAAATAATGCCTTGCATTAGTACTCTGTCAAGGACAAAGCTGCTATTTCACAGGGCGGGTTTCTTAACCGTCAACCGTAGGCCGTATTTCTATTTCAACATAAAATTCACCGGCAACCTCACGGTCGGGCCAAATTGATAGATCAGGAGATCTTTCTCAGCCAGAACATGTTGCTCATCGATTACTCTAATGGTTGCGACCTCCGGGATCCGGTAGAATAGTGCTTTGTTATCCTCTTCGCCTTCTTCAGCAGGGGTATAGGTCAGGTTATCAATGATCTTTGAAGTGCCCTGTTTTGTAATTTCCAGCATGACCGGCTTTCCGGTGAGGTCGGTTACCGGTACAACACCGTATTGTAGTGAAAACCTGAACAGGAGATGAGGGAGGTCCAACGGATTTTCACCCGGAATATACCGGTAGGACAGGCGGTGGTACTCATCCATGTATTTACCGATAAAAAGGGCAACATATTCCTTCTCGAGCACGGTCAGGTTTTCGACAGCATACTGCAGGGCTATCCCTTCGGGAAAGACATCATACTGTCCTGACATCAGCTTGAATCTTCTCTTGCGTATCTTGATGATAAAATTTGCTGCTTCTTCTGCTTGTTCTTCAAGGGTCAAATGAACTTCCCGTTCGTACAAATAGGGAACCTGTACAAAGCCGGTATCCGTTTCAATAAACCGGTAATTGGTATCGTACACCATAGCGATATTCCGTTTAACGGATAGATCGGTGTGAAATATCGGTTCGGGATTTTCCGAAACATTGGATTGAATCACGGGTTTATCTG
>CAYMFM010000083.1:0-9214 GCA_964389685.1 uncultured Rikenellaceae bacterium | reverse complement strand
CAGGCTATTTGCCGGGATCTGGTCCGATTCGGCAAGAGCCCGTCCACGCTGGTAATATTCCACTATACTGCATCCTGCTATAAACACGAGAAGGAGGAACAGCAGAAGGATTCTCACTTTGTTCTTATTGGAATTATTCATGGTTTCTAATTTCGTTGAACGCATTTCCCAGATTTTCTATTATATCGGTAGCAATGAGTGCCTCTTCACCGAACTGTTTTTTAGCCAGGTCACCGGCAAGGCCGTGCAGGTAAACTCCGATGAGTGCCGCCAGTTTAGGCTGATACCCCTGTCCAAGGAGTGAAAGGATTATACCGGTCAGCACATCACCGCTTCCTGCGGTTGCCATCCCCGGGTTTCCTGTAGTGTTGAAATAACATGTCCCGTCCGGACATGAAATGGATGTATGGGCACCTTTCAAAACCACAATGGCATGATACTGTTTTGAAAACTCGATCTGTTTCCTGTTCCGCTCATAATGATTGCTGGTTTTTCCTGCCAGCCGTTCAAACTCTTTCGGATGGGGAGTGAAGATTGTGTTTTCGGGAACCTGTTCAATCCACTCCCTGTTTTCTCCAAGAATGTTTATGGCATCAGCATCAATGACCAGGGGTACTTCCGCTTTATCAAGTAACTCATGCAATCCTTTCTGTGAATTATTCCGGCAACCGATAGCAGGTCCTATACCAATTGCCTGATATGGATCGAGATCGGGAATCCGGGTAAAGATGATATCCGACTGGTCAATACTGATCATCGCTTCCGGCAGTGCTGTTTGAATGATCTCGTATCCGAATTTTGGAATATGTGCAGTCATCAATCCTGTACCTGTCCTCAGGCAGGCACGGGAAGCCAGGACGGCTGCCCCCATTTTACCATAGCATCCAGATACCAGTAAAACATGTCCGAATGTACCTTTATGAGAAAATTTGTCTCTCCTGTTAAGGTGTGATGAGACAAACTCCTTTGTTAAAAAGAAGTAGTCTGTTTCCATTTTATCAATGATCTCCTGATGGAGACCGATTGGCAGGATATGCCAGTTGCCTAAACAGGATTCATTTTCTGCAAAAAAGTAAGAGAGGCTGGGAAATTGAAACGTAAGTGTAATGGTTGCATGCATGATGGTTTCCCGATCGTTCCCGGAATTATCTTCTCCCATCAGACCGGAAGGAACATCGATAGCGATGATCTCATTTCCCATATGGTTCATCCACCTGACAATCTCAGCCGGGAATCCGTTAAGGGGTCTGGAGAGTCCCGATCCAAACAACCCGTCAATCAACAGATCACAGGGGTCAAAGTGAGGAAGCTCGTCTCCTTGAGCCAGGGTATGAACGGTTACGCTTCCCTGTTCAATAATCCGTTTATGATTAATCTTCCAGCTGTCCGAAACCTTATCTGTAAATTTAACATAATAGATTTCTACGTCATAAAAATCATCTGCCAGCATTCGCGCCAGGGCCAAGGAATCCCCACCGTTATTGCCCGGCCCTGCAATAACCTTGACTTTTCTGTCCTGAAAATATCGTTTTGTGATCCAATGATGCAGTTGACGGGCAGCTCTCTCCATCAGGTCAATGGGACGTATTGGCTCATGCTCAATGGTATAAGCATCAATTTCTCTTACTTGATCTGCTCGGAATATTTTCATCACTCACCGAATTTTTAACAATTACATTACATGTTGTCAGGTTACTAAAACTGCACCGGTAATTCACCGGGTACCACAAACCTCAGATACAAATTTAACAGCTTCATTCTGAATTTAAAACACTTTAGAAAGATTCTAAAAACTGACACACCGGAATTTTTCATTTTACAAATGAAAAAGATAAGTATATTTGTCTAATTCTGGTAAAATACTCATTAAAATCAAATACAATGCTTAAGAACCATCCTAAAGGATTACTTGTTGCATTTTTTACCAATATGGGTGAAAGATTCGGATTTTATACTATGATGGCCATCTTGGTTTTATTCCTGCAAGCAAAATTCGGTCTTGTGGAAGACACAGCAGGCGATATATATAGCTGGTTCTATTTCGCGATTTATGCCCTTGCACTGATAGGTGGTATACTGGCTGATGCTACCAAGAAATACAAATCGGTTATTCTTATTGGACAAATCGTAATGTTTGGTGGCTATGCTGTTATGGCTATGCCTGGCCTGTCTCTTCCGATAACGATAGCAGGTCTGTTTACAATTGCTTTTGGCAATGGAATGTTTAAAGGTAATCTTCAGGCAGTGGTTGGTCAGATGTATGATAATCCCAAATATGAAAAGGTTAGAGATAAAGCATATATGATATTCTACATGGGTATTAACGTGGGCGCTTTTTTTGCTCCCTTTGCTGCCAACGGTGCCAGAAACTGGTGGTTAAAAACCCAGGGATTCCTTCATGATGGAAGTCTACCTGCTCTTTGTCATCAATTTAAAAACGGGACCCTTCAGAATCCTGACGAACTTCAGGTTATTGCTGATAAGGTGAATCTTAGCGGAGTAGTAACCGACCTGTCCGCTTTTGCGGATGATTACCTCCATAGTTTCTCCGTAGGTTACAACTATGCCTTTGGCATTGCCGCTGCTGCAATGGTCGTTTCACTCGTGGTATATATCATTTTTAATCGTCATCTCCCGGCCAAAGAGAAGATCAAGGGTGAAAAGACAATCTCACTGGGAGAATTCCCATTGGCCATTCCGGTTGCGTTGATTGCAGGTGTTATAGTAGCTTTTCTGATCAGCCTGGTGAAAGACATAGCCACTGGTGCAGCATTTGGTCTGTTTGCAGCCTTTGTAACATGGATGATCATGATCTCGAAGAAAGAAGAAAAACAAAAGGTTATTGCTTTAATACTGGTTTTCTTTGTTGTTGTCTTCTTTTGGATGTCCTTTCACCAGAATGGTCTGACACTAACATTCTTTGCACGAGACTATACTGTCAAAGAGGTTGGACGGTTTACTTACATGTTTTTTAGTCTCTCGAATATTCTGGCTGTTCTTGCTCTGATTTCAGGATTCATTATGATAATAGGAAAGAACAGACCCCTTAATACCCGCCTGATTGGAGCTGCACTTTTTGTCGCTGGTAGTACGGCAGCGACATTCCTTTTCAGGAATGCTGAATCTCAAAACCCAATTGCACCTGAAGTATTCCAATCGTTCAACCCATTGTTTATCGTGGCCCTGACGTTTGTAGTAATGGGCTTCTTTTCGTGGCTTAACCAAAGGGGGAAAGAGCCTTCCACTCCAAAAAAGATCGGGATAGGAATGATCATAGCTGCATTTGGCTTTGTAGTGATCCTCATTGGATCTCTCAAACTTGTATCTCCTCACGAACTACAGATAGTCGATGCCTCGGGTGCAATAAAATATAATCCTGTTCCCGATTCCTCACGGGTAATGCCCTACTGGTTGATGTCTTCATATCTCGTACTTACCATTGCAGAACTTTTTCTGAGCCCAATGGGATTATCATTTGTCTCAAAGGTAGCCCCGGTAAGATTTCAGGGAGTAATGCAGGGAGGATGGTTACTTGCAACCGCGGTTGGAAATAAGCTTTTATTTGTTGGAAGCTTTTTCTGGGGCAAACTTGACCTCTGGCAATTATGGCTGATCTTTATTGTTTGCAGCTTGCTCGCTGCGGTCTTTATCTTCTCGATTTTGAAGTTCCTGGAACGGGTAAGCAAGTAAACGTTTGTATTTTCAATCTTGAAGAAACTGGAAAGCGCCACCAAGATGGATTAAGGAAAGGTTCTGGATTTTTATGTTAACTGAAAAATAATTACATTTACCTGATGAGAATAATTAATCATATCCTTAATAATAACCCGGTTATTCGACCATAGGGAGGATATGATGTTATGTAATAACATGAAAGCCTTCCCTTACCGGAAGGCTTTTTTTTAACCAAAAAACTGACAACATGAGCAGCCTGCAAATTCCCGAAAACTACAAAGGTATTCTCGATGTCAAGAGAACGGAAAACGCGATCAAGCTGATCAAGGATCATTTTCAGGTCAACCTTTCAGCCGAACTGAAACTCCGGAGGGTAACCGCACCCCTGTTCGTTTTGAAAGGAACCGGTATCAACGATGACCTGAATGGTGTGGAACGCCCCGTTTCGTTTCCCATCCGGGATATGAACGATGCAGAGGTGGAAGTGGTCCAGTCACTGGCAAAATGGAAACGGTTGATGCTAGCAGAATTGAATATTGAAACGGGACGCGGGATCTATACCGATATGAATGCACTCCGTCCCGACGAGGAACTATCAAACCTGCACTCAGTCTATGTCGATCAGTGGGACTGGGAGAAAACCATCAGACCGGAAGAGAGAAATCTTGACTATCTTAAAAAAACCGTCGCAGAGATCTACACCGTTATGCGGGGCCTGGAATTTATCATCTTTGAAAATTACCCGGAAATCAGGGAGATCCTCCCGGAACATATCACTTTTATCCATGCGGAAGAGTTGTTGCAGAAATACCCCGGACTTTCACCAAAAGAGAGAGAAGATCGAATCACAAGGGAGTATGGTGCGGTTTTTATCATCGGTATCGGACATGATCTGTCCGATGGTGCTCCGCACGACGGGAGAGCACCCGATTACGATGACTGGTTTACGACGAATGAAGAAGGTTATCGAGGCCTTAATGGCGATATCATTGTCTGGAATCCCGTTCTGGAAAGCGCCCTTGAGATCTCCTCCATGGGCATCCGGGTAAATCGGGAATCATTGCTCGAACAACTTAAAATCAGAAACCTGCAGGAAAGGAAAAAACTCTTCTTCCATCAAAAGCTGATCAATGATGAACTGCCCCTGTCCATCGGCGGCGGTATCGGCCAGTCGAGACTCTGTATGTTCTACCTGCGAAAAGCCCATATCGGAGAAGTGCAGGCAAGCATATGGCCGGAAGCAATGATGAAAAAATGCGCAGAAAATAATATTCACCTGCTGTGATATTCTGATTGTAGAAGTTGTCAGGACTCATTTTTACTCATTTTTTTTTGTCAGAAAAAAAATGAAAAAATAGTTGCATATTAGTACGATTCGTATTATATTTGTTGATACGATTCGTACTATAAGACATGACAAATAAAAAATCAGTAAGTAATCCAACCTCGCTCGATTATGCAATTCTGGGATTGCTTCAAAGACAATCCCTGTCCGGCTACCGGATCCGTAAAATTTTCGGAACAACAGCGCTGGGTGAATACAGCAGCAGTCCCGGTACAATTTATCCTGCATTAAAAAGACTGAAGAAGCTTGGATTGATCGTCCAGGGTAAAAAATCGGGCGATCCGGTGAACACTCCCAATCCGTTTGCAATCACACCGGAAGGCATTGAAATCCTGGCCAGGTGGCTTGGAAAACCTCTTGAAAGCGAGGACATCAGCAAGCGAATGGACGAAACCATGCTGCGTTTTGCCCTGATGGAAGATTTACTGCCTGAAGAACAGAAAATTGGTTTCCTGAAATCGTTCATCTCGGAAACCCGGGAATACATCAAAATCCTGTTAGCGAATTTCGATCGCGAGAGCCACAGGATGTCGTTGCACGGGAAACTTGCCCTGGAGAATGGAATAGCAATTTACAAAACCAACCTGCGGTGGGGCAGAAAAGCGTTAAAAGAAATTTTAAACAACAAAATTATAGATCAAAAATGAATCCTTAATACACACTCTCATGAAAACGACTCTTGTTTTAATTCTGAAGGTCATCATCCTGACCCTGCTGATGTTCATTCTTCTTTCCATCGGTGGTTTGCTGGTGACTTCTCAATCGGATGCCTCTGAGGTGGCCTCCGGTTCTTCTGCATCCTCAATGCTCCGGATCTCACTGGTCTGTTTAATCGATACAATCATCCTCACCTGGTTCATCGTGAGGTCCCGTTTACACGGGATCAGGTTAATGGTCATTACAGCCATTCTTTTTTATTTTATCAAGACCTTCTTAAGTATCATTGAATACTGGTTTTTCGTGGATTCTGGTGAAAGCATCTCCAACCTGTTTCTCTATACAGTACCCATTATCCTGGTTTTCCCGGCAGCCGCTGTACCTCTTCTGGGAAAATTAAAACCGGAAGATGGGCCTGGATCCGTTTCATTCATCCTGTTCGATAAAGATAGAAAGGATTGGATCTGGAAGATCCTGCTCCTGATTCTTATCGTGTATCCGTTGATCTATTTCATATTCGGATACTACGTTGCGTGGCAAAATGAGGCAGTACGCACCTATTATAATGGCGAAGATTATGGTGGATTTTTTACCCATTTTTCCCATACCCTCAGGGAGAGTCCCTGTCTCTATTTCTTTCAGACAGGTCGCGGCCTGATCTGGGTATTGCTGGCTATACTGGTTATCCGTTCTATGAAAGGAGGAGTCTGGGAGGTGGGTCTGTTTACCGGAATTCTTTTTGCACTGATCATGAACGATTCACATTTGATCCCGAATCCGTTAATGCCTCCTGCCGTACAAAAAATTCATTTCATTGAAACGGCTTCATCAAACTTCATCTGGGGATTAAGCATTGTACTCCTGCTAAAATGGCGACCCGGCAGACGGGAACATTCGGATAAGCAGTAAAACCGGCAATTATCCCCCGGCATGTCACATGATGATTTGACAAAGGCCCCATCGGGATTCTCCGGAACATGGCTATATCACCTCCGGGAAATGCCGGGGCAATAGAAGGAAACATGATCCGATTGAAGTCAATAGACCCGTCAGGGTCTTTCTGACCTGACGGTGTCTTATCGTCAAACTACCATATGGTAACAGGTTGAAGGTTACGGTCTGACCGCTGCGGGATGACATGCGTAAGGAAGCCGGTCTGACCGATTTGGAGAAACTGTAAGTATTCGCTTTTCGGTAAGCTGGGACCATTCCAAATGTTTTGATTATTTTGAAAATATGATCAACTTTGCGTACCCACAGAAACGGGTTTGGAGATCACACATGAAGAAACGAATTGCTTTTAAAACAGTGGGTTGCAGGCTCAACCAGTATGAAACGGATGCCATTGCATCACAATTCGCAGAATCAGGATTTGAAGTAGGTACATTCGATACAGAAGCTGATGTATATGTCATAAACACCTGTACCGTCACCCATCATAGTGACCAGAAATCAAGGAACCTGATAAACCAGGCAATCCGGAAAAAAGAAGGAGCCGTAGTAGTGGTTACCGGTTGTCTTGCCAACAACTACAAGGAGGAGCTGCAGAAGCGGAATGAGATCACCTATGTCATTGAAAATTCCAGAAAAAGCAGTATTTTTTCCCTTATTGATGCCCATTTTAAAGGGGAGCTACTGCATCCCGACGAGTTGAACCCGGATCTTTTCGGGTACACACCGGCAAGCAAAACATTCCACACACGGAGCATGATTAAAATCCAGGAGGGATGCGATAACTTCTGCAGTTTTTGCATCGTTCCGAAAGTCCGGGGAAGAGCGATCAGCCGGCCGGTTGATGATATCCTGGAAAATATCCGCCAGGTAACCAATTTTGGATTCCGGGAAATTATCCTTACCGGAGTGAACATTGGCAGGTATTCCGATGGAGATGTAAACTTTGTAAAGCTTGTCGGGAAAATCCTGAATCTGGATGGTGATTTCCGCCTGCGAATATCGTCCATAGAGCCGGATGGATTTGATGACCGCTTTTTCGATCTGCTCAAACACCCCAGAATGACTCCCCACCTACACCTCTGCCTTCAGAGCGGATCGGATAGGATATTAACCAGTATGAGAAGGATGTATAGCGTAGAAACCTTTCTTTCCATGGTTAGCAAGATCCGCACCCTGATTCCTGATTTCAACATCACCACCGATATCATGGTCGGATTCCCGGATGAAACCGGGGAGGACTTCCATCAAACCTGTGATGTTATTGAAGAAATCGGATTCGGCCATATCCACACCTTCAAATACTCCATCCGGAAAGGAACGCGGGCAGAACGAATGGAAAATCACATTCCGGAGGAAATCAAAAACAGCCGGAGTAAAATGATACGCCAGCTTTCCGACAAACAAAAACTTTCCTATCGCAGCGCCTTCATCGGGAAAACTCAAAAAGTACTGATCGAAAAAGTTGTAGGAAATCGGGCATCAGGATATGGACAACATTATATCCCGGTTCTTATCGAAGGACAAAACCTGAAGAGAAACAGCTTTGTTGATTGCACCATTACCGGCATCATGAAAGTAGATGAACCGGTGGTGATCGGAAGAATTAGTTAATTGGTAACTAATCAGTCAGGTTGATTTTTCTTAAGGCATTAACAATGGTTATTAAATATGTAATAATCTTAAGTTCAATTATTTGGAAATAATAATTTGACAACAGAATTTTACCGGAAATTCAATTTTTTGACAAATATCAATTGGTAGTATCCGACAAGAGTTGGAGTAAGCTGAAGCAAAAGCTTAAAAGTATCACCCGGAAAACCACACCAATGAGTTTCGACGAGCGCATCCATAAACTGAATGAAGTACAAAGAGGTTGGATAAACAACTACCGAATTGCCTATATTCAGGGGAAACTCAATGAACTCGATGGCTGGGTGCGTAACAGACTCAGGTATTGTATCTGGCATCACTGGAAAAAGCCGGAAAAAAAGAGGCGTAGCCTTATTCGTTTAGGTGTTGATCCAGGTCGGGCCTATGCCTGGAGTCGTTCACTTATGGGTGGTTGGGCTATTGCGCAAAGTCCGATTCTGGGTACTACTATTACGCTTGATAGATTGAAGTCTTGGGGGTTCATCTCTTTACTTGACCTTTACAAACTTATTTCCCCGCTACTTAACGAACCGCTGTATACCTGCCTGCGCGTAGCCGCTCCGGCGAAGGCAGGCGAGACCCGTACACAATTGCGAGAGCAATTGCGGTGTGCCTGTCCCGTAACGAAGTGTATCGGGAAGAGGTGCACTGGCTCCGGTTACCCCGGGGTCAGCCACCTGCTCGATTATGCGTTCGTGCTTTTCTCCTTTTCAAGTGCTACTCTTGTTCTTGGTAAACTTTCAGGATAATTCTTCTTAATAAATTCAATCATTTTTTCTCTGATATATACTCTTAAATCCCATGCTGTTGGTGAGTTTTTTGCGCTAACAAGTATCCTTATTTCTATAGCAGATTCCTTGGAATCTGTTACTTGAAGTACATTTACATTTTTGTCCCACAATTCACTTTCATTTAATAATCTTGAAAGTTCAT
>CAYMFM010000082.1:3828-17342 GCA_964389685.1 uncultured Rikenellaceae bacterium | reverse complement strand
CCCTGTTCCTGATCATTATTGCCTCCATCAACTTCATGAACCTGGCAACCGCCCAGTCATCTACCCGGGCAAGGGAGGTAGGAATCCGTAAAGTGGTCGGATCGATGCGGTCAAAACTGATCAATCAGTTCCTCACTGAATCGGTCGTATTGAGCTTTATCGCTCTTTTGATCGGAATTGGCCTGGTCTGGATCGTACTCCCCCATTTTAATACCTTATCGGGAAAAGAGTTAAGCCTGAATTTACTTCAAAATAAATTATTGATCCCCTCGTTGCTGATCCTGGGATTGATTGTCGGATTATTATCCGGTAGCTATCCGGCATTTTATCTTGCATCATTCCAACCGGTAAAAGTACTCAAGGGAAAGATAGAATCGGGGCTTAAAAGCCGGTATCTGCGCGGGATTCTTGTTATTTTCCAGTTTAGTGTGGCTATTGTACTTTTTATCAGTACAATTATCGTGTCAAGACAAATGAATTTCATCCAGAAAAAAGACCTCGGATACGATAAAGAAAACCTGGTTGTTGTAAACCGGATTTCAGCATTACAGGACCAGAAAGATGCCTTCCAGGAAGAGCTTTCTGAAATTCCGGAAGTCATCGGATCCAGTTTTACGAATAGTCTGCCAACTGTTTTATTTGGGAATACTGCCTTTCGTCCGGAGGGAACCACGGCTGAAAGCACACATGCCATGAACTATTGGTTTGTGGGCTATGATCTTCAGAAAACCATGAAGATGGAATTAGCCTCTGGCCGGTGGTTTTCAAGGGATGTTCTCAGCGATTCAATAGCTGTCGTTTTGAACGAAGCGGCCGTAAAAGCATTCGGGATAGAAGAGCCTATCGGGAAAAATGTATTGTTGATCGGAGGATTTGGTGATGGCGATCTTCCCATGAAAATCATCGGTATTGTTGAAGATTTTCATTATGAATCGCTGCATAAAACCATTCATCCATTGGTGATTGGATTTCTATCTTCCAGGAGTGCAGCATATTTGTTGGTCAGGGTCCAGCCGCAGGAGTACCAGAAAACGGTGGGGTTGATAAAGCAAAAATGGGATGAGTTTGTTGCCGAACAACCGTTTGAATATTCCTTTCTGGAAGATGACCTGGCCACCAGCTATAACAATGATTTTCGAACAGGTACCATTTTTACGATATTTTCCGTCCTGGCCATATTCATTTCCTTACTGGGACTGATCGGTTTAGCATCCTATACAGCGGAACAGCGAACCAAAGAGATCGGGGTCAGGAAAGTCATGGGCGCTAATGTTTCCGGCATCATCGGGATGCTGATAAAAGAGGTATTTATCCTGATCGGCATTTCCACAGTGATTGCCTGGCCTGTGGGCTATTTTTTCATGAAAAGCTGGCTGCAAAATTTTGCATTCCGCGTAGATCTGGGAGTTCTATCCTTTGTTGTCGCTTCCCTAATGGCCCTGGTCATTGCTATCGTAACCGTGGGATTCAGGGCATACCGGGCCGCTTCAGCCAACCCGGCCGAATCCTTACGATATGAATGAGACACATGTTTCACGAAGCGAAGCTGAAGTGAAAAAGGATTGCCGAATTCATCCCGCTGAAAGCGGGGAGAATAAGTGAAACTTGTTTCCTGCAAGCTTGCAAAACAGAAAACTTAACCCTGACATATATAATTGATAATCAATAGATTCCAATTATGTATCGTCATTATTCATGCTGAATGCATGAATAATGCGGGTTAAGTTGAACTCCTGGCTGTCAACAGACAGATGGGGCTATATCATAACTGATTTTCACGCAAAGGAAAAAGCTAAGCACACAAAGTATAAATCATTATAAAACAGCTCTTTGCGAATTTTTTGCCGAAGGCATTCCTATGGAAGCATTCACTTTGCGGTCTTTGCGTGAACCCTTTCTTTTGGTTATGACACAGCCCCATTCCAGTCGACTCAGTAGAGTCGACCTACATACTTTTAGGATTGCCCTGAAGGTTAGCATTGGAATAAACCAATGCAGAGCGACATTTTATTGGGATAAGAACAGGATGATTAGTTCTTCGTTAATACAAAGCTCCAGTATTCAAATTTGCCATTAACAAACGACTTGAATCGTTCTGTACCCTTTGTTCCTGCCCATTTCTGAAACGGTCTTTGAAGGAATCCCGGAACTTTATTTTCAATCATAAACTCTCTGCGTTTCGTATCCAACTCGAGTCCCCTGGCAACATTTTCTGTTATTTCTTTCTCACTTTTGATTTTAAAGCCACAGTGTTGAAATTTTTTCCGGATTTCTTCAACTTCACCTTTCCCAATTACATCGGCAAATAAAAAATGACCATCGGGGATAAGAATCCGGTATACTTCCCTGAAGAATAATAACATATCACTATACCCCCGGGCCGACTCAACATTGACTACAGCATCGTAGGTTCCGGCATCGAAAGGGATCTTTTCAGCCCTGCCTTCCACAAACGATAAACCGGAGACATCATAAAACTGGTTACAGAATTTTATTACACCAGCCGATATGTCAACGCCGGTATATTTTTTTGGTTTATAGTAGCGGGAAATATAATGAGCCCCGCCGCCTCTGCCTGAACCTATTTCTAACACCCTTTTATTCATGAGCTTTACCTGGCTGACTACATGATCGTATAGTTGAATTGGAAATCGGTTCCATTCATCTTCTTTCTTCAGGTCAATCGTTTTATCGCCATTCAGTCCGGCATATCCATAATTCATAAAGTTTACAGTGCTGTCTCTATCGAATCGGATTAGCAGGTTATGCCATATCTTCCACATAGGCCTGCGGAACAGGGCAGGAACTTCACAATAGTTATCCACTAAGTTTGCCATGATCGTCTGCTTTGTGTTTGATTACAAATTAATCCGAAAAAACAGATCTATAAAATTGTAGGGCTGAATAACAGGATTTTAGGGATAAAAGAGATGGATTTGTGGTGGATGATACTCATTCAGGGGTGAATGACATGCTTATTCAACACCGGAAACTACATCTTTCACCTGTATCAGATATGCCCTCGATACAGGAATTTTTTCTTCGAGATGGTTCAACTGCAGACTGTAACCACCGTAATTATGTACCAGCTTATCGATGTACATAACATTGACAATGCTTGCACGATGACAACGAATGAAAAAATGCTGATTTGCCAGTTGAGATTCGATATTTTTTAAGGTATTCCGTATTAATCTTTTCTCAACCATATCATTTTCCAGGTAATGTATTTCAATATAGTTATCGGCTGATTTTATGTAAATAATATTCTTATACTTAAGGGTCAGCTTATCGGATTTGTTATTGGAAATGATATCAATTTCTTCCTCTATACCGATTTGATCAAAGTCCCTTATTTTTGATATATAATATTTGTTTTGCTCCTGCAAAATATCGATAACATGCGCCTGCGACTTGTTTTTATAAAGAATTAATAAAATAATTAACGGTAACAGGCACACCAAAAGCATTTTAAACATAATGTATAGCGATAGCTCAGCTTTACCAACATACCGGATATAAAATGCAAAAGCAGTAACGGTAAAAACCAGTAACAATGACATTAAAAGAAAGGGTGGGCCACTTTCCCACTCACTGATTCTAAACCATTTAGGATTCGAAAAGGGTAATAAAACAAGGATAATACATGCTACCAGGAAGTAAATTACACCTAACCCGGTGACAAATAACAAACGGTTATTGTAATCAAGTTGCTCAAGCGGAAATGGCTGAAAGAAAAGAATAAAAAGAAAAACACCAAAGCTCAGAATAAACAACCGGCCCAATTCATCCCTGAAAGAAATCTTGACCTGATTTTTTTGATAATCCAATAGAGGAAATTTTTACTAAAATGATGACTATTTGTTACGGTTAACCTATCTCATCGATGTCAACTTTTTAATAAAATCACCGACCAATCAAATAGCTCAAAACGACAACTGTTATCGAAATGCATGCAAGTTACAAAAAACCATTCAGATTTCGAATTTTCCGGAGTTTTGTTAAATACCTTTATTCATAATCATTTGTTTAAACGATTTCGACAAGTTCAATTGCAAACTCGAGGTCTTTACCAGCCAGAGGATGGTTCCCATCAACCATGACACTATTATCCATAACCTTGGTAACACGAAAATGAATTTCTGATCCATCCTCCTGTGTTGAAGTGAGCTGTAATCCCACTTTTACTTCGACATTCTCCGGCAAAAGCTCTTTATCAACTTCCTGGATCAGCTCTTTATACACCTCTCCATAAGCCTCCTGATGGGGAATGTTAATGACCTTTGTCTCATTTAACTCCATGCCAACAACACCCTCCTCGATAGGCTGAAGCAGATTCCCTTTGCCAACAATGAATTTCAGGGGTTTGTCCTGATCCTTTGAAGAGAACACCAGACCCTCGTCAGTTGTACACGTATAATGCACTTTTACGGAATCGTTTTTTCCGGCTTTTTTCATAATTGATTTTTTAGATTAGTAAGATAAAAAGGCAGGCTCAAAAAAAGAAAGCAACGAAGAACTTAAATTAATCAGGCACTTCACTTTGAATCTGTTGTAAAGGTACGCATAATAAATCGAACATCCCATTCAGGTAGGGATCTATATGGATTTACCCTCAGCCCACCGGAACAAACCGGAAGGTTTAAGAGTAGGGCACACAGGCTGGGCCTATAGGTTGGGTATTAAAAGGGCATCTAAGTAAAGTACCCAATCACCTCTTAGTCGACTCAGGAGAGTCGACCTACATACTTTGGGGATTGCCCTAAAGGTTCGGATCAGGATAAACCAATGTAGGGAGACTTGCCTGCCCATCACGTTTTTCGGTATTTGGAAACGAACCGAAGTCGCTCCGAAGGAGAGCTTGTCCGCCCTTTTCGGATTCGTTTTACGGCACCAGGCAGTACATCGATCCTCTGGAAACAAAATACCAAGTGTATGATGCTGTATGAGTGTATCACCATGCATATCAAAAATATATGAAGATCCGGAGCATAAACTATCATGATAATAGGAAGTCTATCAGGACTTCATGATCCGCTTGTCAAAGCTTAGATCATTATGGATTTGGGAAAGCAAGAACCGTGTATGGACACCATGAGGACAGGCTTTTTCGCAATATCCCTCACAATCCTTGCAAAGACCTGCAGCTTTACCATCCATATCCTGGTAATACTGCATTGCCGTTTTTTCCATCCCGTGGGAATGAAAATAGTAATTATACCTCATGATCGTGTTTACAGGGACATTGTGAGGGCACTTACTTTCGCAGATGTTACACCCGATGCGGCAGTTGAGAAAGCCAAGCTTGCTTATGAAGTCTTGCATCGCCATGGCAACCCGGTTATCCAGCGTGGTTCCTGAAAGTCTGACATATTTATTCACATCAGAAAAGGTACGAAAGCGACAACAAATAGTGTGTACATAAGGATTTGTAAGTATGAATTGTATGGCACCATCCTTTATCTGTTCCAAATCGTTCATATTATACTTCTTAAAAAAACTGTCAGCCTTCTGCATCGCTTCATTTAACCCTTCATAGTATTTTTGTTCCTCCCTGTTCACTTCCCGGCCTCTTTCCATCAGGGAGCTATAGTTTTCATAGGCAAGAATCGGGTTTGACTTCATAACCATTGTTCCTATGTCATGTTCTTTACAGGCTTTGAGTATTCTATCACCCATTTCAGGAGAGAGGAAATTATAAGGAAGAAGAAGTACATCAAACCGTCCATCCTCTATTGCTGCCATAAGAATATCTTCCAGGTTCTCACTTGCTTCTGGTCCCCATTCCGGTCCGTGACACGATAATCCCGTGAAACGAATTTTTCCTCTCTTTTTGAGTATTTCTGCTGCCCTGTGGAAATAATCATCTTTCACTCTGTAAATATTCTGTGCCTGGTGAATCATATAGAGATCAATATAATCTGTTTGTAACCGTTTAAGGCTTGCTTCTGCCCGTTGAATGACATCATCCGAGGATTTAAACAGTTTCATGGCTGGAAATGCTTTGGTTGCAATGAACAGCCTGTCTCTTTCAAAGTCTTTTATAACATTCCCGATTAGAGCTTCATTCCTGCCATTACTATAGCTTTCTGATGTTTCGATAAAATTTACCCCTGAATCAAGAACAGCTTTGAGAACCGAACCACTGGTCGGGACACCGGACCCGATATCCGATACCATCGCATTGGTTCTTCCAAGCCTTCTGTAGTTCTTGATTCTTGGTAAGTCATCCTGGGGAGGAAAATCACAAGCGTTTGCGCTTTCGGTCGGCAATAAACCTGCACCCAAAAGGGCAAATCCTGTTTCTTTTATGAATTGCCTGCGGTCTTTTTTCTTTCTTTTCATAGGCAGGTTGAATGAAGAATATTCTATTTCAAGAATGTACCATAAAAATAGGTAAAATTTTTTTGTAACGAAATATATAAAGCCTGGTACCCTATTAACCCGTTGTGCTGTTAACAAAGGTAAAATGTTAATGAGGCTTGGTTTTCACAAACTTATGCAGTGAAAAACAATAGTCGAATTAATCCCGCTGAAAGCGGGGTTAATGGTTAAATGTTATTTGTCACTGCTTCGATCTCCGAAAATAATTCTGCTTCTTCTATTAAGTCAATGTTATGTTGCTCTTTCAGATATTTATCAAAAAAATTAAGAACCATTGCGTTCATAATCTTTATAGCTTGAATCCCATCAATTGATCCTAAGAGAGGTTTAACTGCTGGAAAAGGGTAGAGGGAATAATCAGAAAAATTCATGTGGTCTGAATTTTTGACGGTAAAAGAGTAACAATCCATTTCAGACCTGTTTGTGAAAATGTTACCATACCCTAAATACCTTTTACTATTAAGAAACATCGTAGGTGTTTTAATCTCACTTTTTGATATTAAACCATGGAATCCTCCATCCATACTTACACATGCCTTAACCCTGTTATCCAACATACTTACTTCATTTGATGCAAGACCACCCAAAGACATTCCGAAAACTCCAATTTCATCCAGGTTCAGTTTATTTTGAAAAAAATTGTTTTCATTGTTTAATCCATTTAATTGATCAATGAAAAAAGAAATGTCTTCTGCCCAATACTTCGGACTTTCAGAAAGACCGGTAGGTAATACTTTTTCCATATCGGCAAATACCTGATAACGTTCTTCATCATTGCTTGCACTGGAAAACTTTTGTATTACTGCCAAAACTTCAGGATTTGCCATTTCACCCATAATTTTTTGTAACCTTTGACTATTCATATCAATATAGATAAATCGTCCGTCAGGGAATGATGTAAATTTACATTCATAATGGTGGGAAATGCTAAAAACAATATAGCCATGACTTGCCAGCTCCTCCATCTGTAACGAATTCTGGGAATAATGCTCACCCAAGCCGTGAGAAAATATTAGTACCGGATAGCTGTTTTCTTTCGAAGACAAAGGTATATCACGGCTTGAATTTGTTTTTAGGGTTCTGTATATTTCAGGAAATTGAAGATACTTAATTGCAAATTCTGATTCGGAATTTAATAAGTATGGTTCAAAATCAGATTTGCTATCAGAAGGATACCATGCCTTCACTGTGATTTCCCTGTTTTTTTGCTGACTATTATCAAATAACTCTTTTCGGTTATTATCAACAAAACTAAGGTAGGTTACTCCAACAAAATATTTCCCTGTTGGTTTCGGTAATGAGTCAGTCTGGCTTTGACCCGCAGCAAAGAAGCTGCTCAGAAGCAATAAAATAAATGTGTGTTTCATGATTATATAATTTTTATTTTCAGAAAGTTACAGAAGATAAAAGTGCTGACCAATTATATGTGGTGTCTGGTAAAAAATTGTGGTAAGCTGCAGATAATTGTTGAGTTCAGGAAACACTTCAGGGTATACAATAATCGATGACTTTGGAGAATTTTTTATCCTTAAATCAAAAGATTAATCAATTTATGCCAAAAATATGCTTGAATTCCTGATGTAACTGACGTGAAACCGGTATGATTTCATTAATATAATCTAAATGAAGTCTTAAACCTTGCGCATTTCCGCTAACCTTTATTATTTTATCAAGGTTCACAATGTAACTTTTATGGCAATGAAAAAAATTGGAATATTCATTCAGGTTGTCTTTGGCTTTCTTCAGTGTTGTCCGGATTATTTCTTTCATATCCTTTGAATCCATAATGAAATGAATGACAACATAATTATCCAGCGCATGTAAGTATACTATATCATTGCCATTGCATGTAAAATCATTTCTTGGGTTCTGGGCCGAAATTGTAATGATTTTATCATCCCTGTTGTCAGAAAATAGTTGATCCTTCCTTTGGTTAATTAATTCCGCATCCTGTAGATACTTTTTAAGCAGAAAATTTTGTTTTAACAAGGTAATAAGGGAAACAGGAAGAAAGCTAATGGCCAGTGTTTCTAATTGAAACTTTATTAGTTTGATTAAAACAAAAGTCCGGGAAAAATAAATTGAATGATATATATAATTGCATAACCCGATCATTGCAATGATTATCAGAGTATTTATTATATCTTTCCCTGCAGTCCAAACGTTCTCATGAAGAAAAAATACGATTATAAACCAATGTATTATCAGATACACTGTTGTTACCAAACCGTATCCACAGGTAAGCTTAACTAACTCTGTGCCCGATAATACCTGCAATCCGAATGGCTTAAAAATAAACAGAAAGAGAAAAACAAATGCTCCAAAAGCTATAGAACCAATAATATTCCGTACTAAATAAAAGTCAAGAGGATGTGGCTTTTTAAGTATTTCCGGAAACTTTATGAATAATTTCATAGTATAGTAAATAAAACAAATATGGAGAGTTCTGCTTAAAGTTATTAAATTTAAATGTAATCCATGATCTCAGATCCAGTAAGCATTATAGTATCACACCAAATTTCTCCGGATTATTTGTGGGATTGTTTTTTATAATAAGGATAGAACTGACTGGTTTTTTTCTGGAGTAGAATGAGGTAGCATCAACTGAAACGTCAAATCTTGTTAAAATAAAAGAGATTATTTTGGTTGGATAAGTACTTTACTAGTATCAACCGGGTATTTTGTTATATTTTTTAATGTGGAGGGCCACATTTTGACTGTTTCAGTAACTTTTGGCAGATAAGGACTTTCAGGGAATCTTGATTTGAAATCTTCAAATCTCTCTTCCATTGCACCATTCCTATCATCAGGACTATAACTTTGAAACTGTACTGCATAATAGAATTCAAACAACTCCTCATTTAAAAACCTTTCAGCACATACTAAAACTTTTTCTTTGTTATCCCAGGGGCCATCAATCAAATCATCATCCATCCCTTTAAACCATAAATAATTCAATAAATACATATTAAACCTGTCATATGATTTGGCCAATGGATTATCTTGGGGATATTTCTCAAAAATTTGGGCTAGTAAATTTTTGTATTCTGAATTTTTTATTTGAATTGGTACAAGCAAAACATTATCAGCATATATGAGTCGTTCACGTTTTTTTGCATAATTTCTTCTTTCTAAAATACTCATTAGTCCATCCATATAGGAGTATTCAATTTGTGTTTTTGCGATTGAATAAAACTCTTCATCAATTTTCCTTTCTTCCAGGAGAATATCAAACGGTTGTAAATCATCTTTAAGTAAACCTTCCAGCTTCAACAACATTTTTTGAGGAATTGTATCCGAATAAAAATCATTAAGTAACGGATATCTAACGCTGGGTGGTTTCTTGTTGCAGTATTCTGTATATAACTTTTGACCTTCAGCATATTTTCCATGAATTGTTACCCTTTGGAATGGATCTTTGTTGAATGTAACATCATAGTTTTCCCCTGGTTGAACATATAAATAAACTCTTTCCTCAAAGTTTTCCGATGACGGCATAATTAAAATGATGTTACCATCATCATCATCAATTGTAATTGTAAAAGATCCCGTGGAATCAAGGAATACTGTATTCCAACCCCATAAAGAATAAGCCCAAAATCCATCTTTTGAGACATAATAATGAACTGAAACTGCATTATCGTCTATCACTTTTAAATTGATTGTTGCAATGGGGGTATTTGGTTTACATCCAGCAAATAATAAGATTATTATTAAAAAGGCAATTCCATATGTGGTTTTTAATTTCGTTTTCATACCAGTTTCTTTTACTTCCAGATAGGCAAATAAATGGATTTATTATTTTATTGAAATATCAAAACGAGTTGTATAAGCTACATTTGTCAGATAACCACTCTGTTTACCTGGTTTCCATTTTGGGCATGAATTTATAACTCTTAATACTTCACTATCAATATCGGGATGTACAGGTGTAATGATTTGTGCTTTTTCAATTTCACCTTCTGTAGTGACAACAAATTGTGCAAAAATGGTGAACGATTTATTTTCAATTATTCCTTTTGGAATCTTAACATTCTCTTTTACATATTGTTGAAATCGATAGATAGTACCCTCTTGAAATGTTGGCATTTCATCTACTGTGAAGAAAATCATTTCAGCATAATTCGTGGTATCATTTGGATCAGGAACCATATGCTCAGGTTCAGGAACTGAAATTACAGCAGTTTGAACTGTATTATTTCTCGATCCTGAACAAGAGAAAATTGCAAGAATTAATATCATCAGAGGAATTGAAAAAATAAATTTCAAGATTGCTGGTTTGGGGGATTGTGGTCGCATCATCATTCGAATTCTACTTTTTAAAAGGAATCGGTTAAACTCATTGGCAATTTTAACGGTCCTGACACCTTTTATGCAGCATAATAACAACTTGTGATAATTTCTTCTATCATAACCTTTCTTTACAATTTCACTATCAGCTATATACTCATGAGTCTCTTTTAATGATTTCCTGACTAACCAAACAACAGGATTAAACCACTGAATAATGAGAAATAATTCCATTATTAACAGATCAATACTATGATATTGTTTAGCATGAATGCATTCATGATCAATTATCTCGTCTAATTGGTCTTCTTTTATCAATGCCTTGTTAATGAATATCATATTCAGGAAAGAGAAAGGAGCAAAATCTTGTTTCGTAAATATCACCGAAATTTCTTTATATGTTTTCCGATCTCCAGTTCTGGCAAGTTTAATGATCTTAAGTACACCGGATATAAATCTGATTGTAAAATAGCATACCCCTGCCAGGTATAAATATGAAAGGAACTTAGTCCAGTGCAAAACGTTGGAATTATTCTCATATAATCCAAGGTTAATACTATTGGTGGAGATATTACCTGGATTACTAATTCTTGAAACAAAATCATATGCTTCTGAAACTTGACTGAACAGGTTAAACTTTAATAATGGAAGGATGAATGAAAATAGAATGGATGTTAGAAGATATAGTCGATTTAAATTATGAAAGGTATCTTTCCTGAGGAATAAGAAGTAGAACAAATAAAGTACAGTTATACTGATACCCGATTCATAAAAGAATGATATGTATTGACTATTCACCTTTCCCTTTTTCTAAATGTGAATCCTGTTGAATCAGGTTATTTAATTCCTCAATATCATCAGTGCTTAGGTTTTCTTCTTTCACAATGAATGACACAATGTTTTCAACGGAATTGTCGAAGTAGTTTTGAAGTAAGCGTTTAAATGTCCTCTTTCTATAGTCCTTTTTTGTAATCAGAGGGAAGTATTCATGCGTTTTTCCGTAGGCTTTATATCCGACATATCCCTTTTTTTCTAATCTTCTTACAACGGAGGAAACAGTTGTATAAGGTGGTTTAGGATCCGGGAATCTTGCAATAACATCATTTACCAGTGCTCTTTCAATCTCCCAGAGGATCTGCATTATTTCTTCCTCTTTAATAGTTAATTTTTCCATACTATAAAGATACAACGCAAAATTAAGTTTATCAACTATTTTATGCGTTATTTAACTATTTTATGAGTAAATTGCATTTTAAATCAATACCTTTATTATTTTTAGTAATAATCAAAGATTTAAAAGTAATTTTATTCAAGTAAACCAAACATCTATTCAACCTATTCTGAGTTTAAAGGCTTTTCATTTATTCACGTAGCAAGTGAGTACTCATTAAGCTGAACCAAGCGAGAATCTTAATACAATCAAGTATGATACTACATAACATCAAGATTATTTTCCGTTATTTTCTGCGGCAAAAAGCATACACAGTAACGAGCTTGTTTATTCTGGCAATAGGATTGGCTTCGGTTTTATTAATATTCTTATGGGTTACAAATGAATTGGGAAGTGATAAGTTTCACCCAAATCTTGAACGATTATACCTGGTAACCGGGAAAAAGAACCCTGACGTTGAAAAATGGAGGTACTTCGCTTACCATTGTGCAAGTATCCTTAAAGAAAACTATCCCGAAATAGAGGAATATGCTTCTATTGTACCACTTGACAGACAACAATTATCATCCGATGAGAATCAATGGTTCTATATGAATGGGATTGCTACTCAACAAGGGTTTCTGAATATTCTGGGGTTTGAACTAACAGCCGGGGATGCTGGTACAGCCTTAGCGGATAATAATTCGATTCTATTAACTAAGGAAGCGGCTGTAAGACTTTTCGGTGATGAAGATCCTTTAGGAAAGACTGTTACTGTCAGACACAGACAGGTTTTACTCTTTCAGGTTTCCGGTATTTTTGAGAATATCCCGGGCAATTCCTCAATTAAATTTGATTATCTGGTTCCAAATGAGGCAGCTCAGTGGGGAAGGATGGCCGCCGAGTTGGTACTTATCTCTCCTGGCACAGATCCTGATGAAGTAAATGAAAAAATAAAATTTGCATCAAGAGAAACCGGTAAAATAGGGACAAGATCGGTGGGTAATGAGGAAAGCATAGTTCGATTATTCCCTTTTTCAGAAGTTTATTTTAACTCCGATTTCTATCCGTTTCTGCATGGAGAGAAAAAATATCCTCAAATATTAGCATTAATAGCATTAATTATTCTTTTCACCTCAGTTATTAATTATATGAGTCTGGCTACTGCAAAAATTGTAAAGCGAGCAAAAGACCTTGGGATAAACAAGGTCATGGGTGCAGTTAGGGCTCAGCTTGTATATCAGTTTCTGGTAGAATCTTTCATTTTGACCATTATTGCAGCAACATTGGCAATTGGGATAACGGTTTTATTCCTGCCGGCAGTAAATTCTTTGTCCAACAAGAGTCTCTTTTTGGATTTTTCCAATTTGGATATTCTTACATTATTCGCCGCTATTCTACTATTTACATTTATCATATCCGGATTATTCCCGGCAATTTTGTTTACATCCTATAGCCCAATAAACTCTATCAAGGGCATATTTATTACAAAAAAGTCAATCAGGTATTTTCGACGAGGATTGGTAATAGGTCTCTTCTCTTTTTCTATAATCCTTCTGATTTCGACATTTTTTCTAATCTTACAGTTAAACTACATGCAATCAAAAAATCCGGGGTACAATAAGGATAACATCGTTAAGGTGAACTTTATTAATTTCTTTCTGATGATGACCGAAAGAGAAGATTACAA
>CAYMFM010000082.1:0-3728 GCA_964389685.1 uncultured Rikenellaceae bacterium | reverse complement strand
TTAAGGTGAACTTTATTAATTTCTTTCTGATGATGACCGAAAGAGAAGATTACAATGGAATGATTCAATATATCGATTCCGAATTAGGTAAGAATCCAAATTTTATTTGTTTTGATAATGGTGAATTTCCAACCGAGGTCCATCAAATGGATTGGAAAATCCCAATTGACGGAACTGAAGAACAATTAACATTAAATTCACTATCCATAGGATACAAGTTTGCTGAATTATTTGATATAAATATTCTTAAAGGTTCGTTCTTCAAAGAATCTCTTGGAACTCGAACATCATTTGGTGATAGTAGTCTTGCTTATGCAGTTATCAATAAAAAAGCAGTTGAAGTTTTTAATTTACAAGACCCGATTGGAGCTGTTATAGAGAATTTAAGTTGGGGTAATTACGAAATAATTGGTGTGATTGATGACTTTCATTATAAACATATGTCAGCACCAATTGAGCCTCTGATCCTTGTTTGTTTACCGTACAAGTGGGAACCGTTAATGATTAAAATCAGAGAAGGAACTTTACCGGAAAGCATGAATCAAATAGAAACCTTATTCCATGAAGTCAATCCCGGATTGCCTTTTGAATATGAATTCTTTGATCAACATTTAGATATGATGTACAGGAAAGATCAAATCATTGCAAAGATTGTTACGTATTTTGCGATCATTTCAGTGATTATGAGTATCGTTGCCTTAATAGGATTTGCCTCTTTTACTATTGAGCAAAAATCCAAAGAGATTGGTATCCGGAAAATTTTTGGTGCCAAGGTGCTGAATATCATCTCATTGCTTGCTATTGATTTCACCAGGTGGGTATTAGCTGCTTTTATAATTTCATGTCCTGTTGTTTATATTATCATATCTAATTGGCTTGAAAATTTCGCGTATCGCGTTGAGATAAAATGGTGGGTTTTCCTGCTGGTAGGATTCATGTCAATTGCCATTGCACTTTTATCAGTGATATGGCAAAGCCTTAAAGCTGCTAAAAGGAGTCCGGTTGAGACACTGAGGTATGAATAGTATCATTTTCATTTTTTTCGTCAATGTATCATGACTAAAATTCAAATAAGTCCTATCGTTTTTATTCTGATTATTTTATCTCCCTTAAGAGGCTTAGGACAAGGTGAGGAGATAATCAGAGATATAAATATGGCCATCTTAACCTCGGATTATACGAAAGCTTTAACTCTTTGTGACAGTGCTGTTAGAAATAATTTTCTCAGTCCGGAAATTTTCTATAAACAAAGTATTGCATATCGGTCTGTGAATAATTATAAAATGGCACATGCTTCCATTAAACATGCTTACAACCTGGATCCTGAAAACTTAAATATCCAAATCGAGTTTGGTAAGGTTTGCTATACATTGAATATGCTAAGCAAGGCAGATTCGATTTTCTCAAATATTCTCACGTTGGATTCCGATAACTATATTTCCGGATTGTATCTAGCACGAATTTGTCTTAATAAAGAAGAATTTGAAAGAGCATTTAGAATCTTTGAATCATTGTCTGAAGAAGATTCTACAAACAATTATCTCTTCCGCCAAATGGGGGTATGTAAAATAAAAACAAAGGAAGCAGAGAAGGCAATCCTTTGTTTTGAGCGAGCCATCGCAATTGATAGTCTGGATATAAAATCTTATGAATATTTAGCCAGGGTTTACCAGGCTCTTAACGAAGATGATAAAGCCATAAAAATTTTAGAAAAAGCAATACGTTTAGATAAACTAAATTCCGAATTGTATGAATTGCTGGGAGATATCCATTTTTCCAGAAATCATCAATACATTGCAATTCCTATATATCTGAAAGCAATAGAATTAGGAAATGATTCTCCCTGGTTACCCAAAAATATTGGTATTGGTTATTACAGGATTAAAAAGTATCAAGAGTCCAAAAAGTATTTATTATTAGCAAAGCCGTATTTTCTTGAGCCGAGAATAAATCAACTATTAGGGGAAATATATTATGAACTTGATCAACCTGATTCCAGTATTATGTTTTTCCAAGCTGCAATTGGACAAATAGTTCCTGAACCTTTTCGGCTGTTTGATCTCAAGATAGATTTGGCCAAAAGCTATCGCAAAAACCGTGAATTTCAGAAAGCAAGTCAAACCTATGAAGAACTTAGCCAAATGCAGTTTGGGAAATATTCACAATCATTTATTAATAATATAAATTTTGAGCTTGCTGAGATGTACGACCAGGATCTGAAAGACAAGAAAATGGCAATTGAATATTATGAAAAAGTCTTAAATAATCAAGGTAAATATACTGATTCACAATATGTAAAATATTTGGAATCAAGAATAAAGAAACTGAAAGAAGAGTTATTTTTTGAAAAAGAATAGTAATGCAATGCCCTTTCCCCACTGGTTGTAGCCCAATGCGAAAAAGATCGATACGCAAAACATTTTGACAGTTTTTTATCTATCTGTCAAAATAATCGATAATTTGACAATTATTCATTTTACTGTCAAATTTTGACAATATCATTTACAAAAGTCATTTTTCGTATTTATTTGACACTTTTTAATGATTAAATGTCAGATTATTTGTATTTTTGACAAAATCAAATTTCGATGTCAAAGCCGATTCCATACGACCGAAACACGCCATACAACCAATTGCCTTTATTACCGCCTCCCAACGAAAAGGTAATTAGTGTGGAAATCATGAAAGATGTAAACAAAGCGAATAAAGCACTTGCCGAACTCAAAGGATATGCAAAAAAACTTCCTAACCAATCTATGCTGGTTAATACTATTGCACTTCGGGAAGCAAAGTCCAGTACTGAAATTGAGAATATTTTTACCACCGATGATGAACTTTATAAAGCACTTTCAGGAAGTGATTCAGGATTAAAAGGAAACGCTAAAGAAGTGTTGAGATATCGGCAGGCTTTGTGGAAGGGATTTCAGAAAATTCAAGACAAAGGGGATTTCGACACAGATTTAATGATAAAAATATACCAGGAAATCAAGGAAGTAAAAGACAGTATTCGACCACCACAAACTGAAACAAATATTAAAAAGAGAGGTAGTGGGATGATAGGAGGTACTGTTGTTTATACTCCCCCGAGAGGAGAAAAAGTAATTCAGGAAAAACTGGACAACCTCATTGAATACCTGAATAATGATGAAAAATATGATTATGACCCTTTAATAAAGCTTGCTGTTTCTCACTATCAATTTGAGGCAACACACCCATTCAGAGACGGAAACGGACGAACAGGAAGGGTTCTGAGCATATTGCTAATGATTCAGAAAAAACTGCTCGATGTCCCAATTCTCTATTTAAGTGCATACATCATTGCTAACAAGGACGATTACTATGCTCTGCTAAATAGAGTAACCGCACTCAGAAACTGGAAAGATTGGATTCAATATATGCTCAAAGCCGTGGAGGAAACAGCAACCTACACGATTAACAAAATTCAAGAGATAGACCGTCTGTTCCAGAAAACACAAGAGCTTGTAAATGAAAAATTACCACACATACGCAAAGAAGTCGTAGAAAAGATATTTGAACAACCTTATATAAGTCCAAAAGTGTTGGTTGACCAGAACATTAAAAGTCTTAACACAGCAAAAAAATACCTGGGTCAGATGGCAGAATTAGGAATAATGGTTCCGAAAAAAATTGGAAAGGAAATAATCTATATAAATATTGATTTATTCAATCTATTATCAGAAACATAAGCCAGGCGGATAACAGAAAAG
>CAYMFM010000081.1:0-18002 GCA_964389685.1 uncultured Rikenellaceae bacterium | reverse complement strand
TTGACTTTTCGTCAGCCATAAATGGCGAAAAATTCAAAGAATTTTTCGGGTTAAGGATTTTTTAAAGCTGATCAATATTACCGATAGGTTTAAATTTCCAATAAACAATGTAGGGCGACTTTGTAAGTCGCCTATTAGTCGACTCGGGAGAGTCGACCTACATTGACATCGTGTGAAAATGATCAAACCACAATTTTGTAGAAGACCCTGGGTTATAATCTATCTCCAGATGATTATTCGATTTCGTTACCGGAATTGTGAAGTATTTCTCGGATTGGAGGGATCAAGGGGGATTATAAAATGGTTTTTATTTGCAGGGATAAAACCGGTTATTCTTTGATACTCCTCCATCAATCTCCCGATAAACATCCAGCGATGATTGCCGGATCATCAGTTCATCAATGTGCAAGGTCTCTTTTTTCAGTTGCTGATTCCAGATGGTCACTTTCAGTTGATTGCCCGAATCGGTATTGATCATCGAATATTCCAGCAACGCCCAATCATCATCCAGTGCCGTGTAAAGGTTACCCAGGTTCCTGTATTCGGCATGAATGAACCGGCCCGTTGAATCGGTCAGTGCAAATTCAATGGTTGACCTTGGAACCAGGTCTTTCCGGGCATCACCAAGCCAGAAAGAGATGACAAAAAGTGAATCGCTCATTGCACCGGGGAGGTTACCAAAATAGATGGTATTGTACTCTTTGATGTTACCCGAGTATCCTGATTTTCCGTAATAGAATTCACCTGCCGAATCCTCAAATCCATTGTAAAACCAACCTCCCGAGGAATCGGAGACCAGGAATTCCCTTTGCGGAAATAGCTCTCTGGTTTTCAATTCATCGATCACTATGGTCCTCTGCTCACCGGCCATCTCCCTCAGTGTATTAACCTGAATCGAACTGATTGTAAAGAGATCATTATCCGTAATGTAGTCCGCTCTTTTTAACAGTTGTTGTTCAGGCCTGCTCATTTCGTCACATTTGGACGCCAGTACCAGGAATGGTTTCCGGTTTGGTAAATCCTCCAATATGAATGGTTCCCGGTAGGGTTCCATCACCAGTTCAATGTTACGGAACGACTGGCTGATCGAGGTTCTGCTCAGCATTACACCGTTGGTGGGCAATCCGGTCTTTAATGAAGCAATAAAAACATGTTTCATTATTTCACACCGGCTCTCAATCCAGATATTTTCCGATCCGACATGGAAATAGGGGATCGGAATAATTGCCTGGTAATCGGCAGGATCGATCTCTTTTATCCATTGATTCTCTGGCAGCCTATTCTCCCTATCGTCAAGCATGGGAATTCGGTTATTCATATAATACTCCATACTGCGTGCATTAAGCCAGGCATCGTAAAAAATGAATAGCAGTGGCAGCAAAAGAAGGCTCCAGTATACCACTGTCCGTTTCTTTTCCTTCAACCAGTTCCAGAAAAGGTAAAATGTCACGACATTTATGACATAAAAAAACAACCAGGAAAACCGGGCAATCCCTCTCATCTGCCGCACAGGTCCAAGGTAATCAAGCCATCCTTCCAGACCCATGATAAAAGGAAGTCCAAAAGAATAGAGCAATGCAGCAAACGATGCCCAGAAAAAAATGTTCAGTAATTTGTGGTTCGTTACATGAAGGATTTCTGAAAATTTCTTTCTCCAGATCTTTGTCCCGATTTGTATAATGATAAAGATAAAACCAATCAGTCCAACCAAACCGATATAAGCCCACCCTTCCCAGTCAATATGGTTGAATGTCATGATGCGGTCGAGAAATTTGCCATAGGGTTTGCCTACGGGTAAAAAGACGCTTTCAGGGTAGGCACGGTAATAGAGGAAGCCCCAGGGACTGGCAGTCCGGTCGGTTACCGGGTCATTGATGGCTGAGTAGAGGTAAAAACAGGCTACAGGAAAAATGACCTGTATCAGTACATGAGAAAGAAATACCCGGTAGTTTCCAAATTCTGTCCGTTCGGTGATGATCAAGGTAATCCAGTAGAAGAGAAAAAGAATTCCGAAGAAACCAAGGAAATACATGTGTGTAAAGGCGGCAAGTAATGTTACAATGCCAATGGTGATGCTAACCCAATAGGATTGGTGCTTGTGAAACCGGATCAACAGGTAGATCATCAGAGGTATGAAAAACAGATAGCTGAGGGAAAAATGCCCCCCCAAACGGCCGATCTGTGGGGAAAGAAAGGCCATAGCCACTCCCAAAACCACCGATACCGGAACAGGAAGTTTAAGTTCCCTGAAAATCAGGAATAGAAAAAGTGAAGCAATGACTATGGAAAACAGCATCAGCAGATTTAAAATACCAATGGTATGTCCGGAAATATCAATAATATTTTCACTGATAAACTTAATGGTATTGGCGACAACCGGCTGATTATCCGTGAAGAGGACCATCTCACCATACGGGTAATTCATGCCGGTAAACCGGGCATAGGTGGTATCATGGGCAACATGGTAAAGCGTACCATAATAACTCTTTAGTCCGTCTCCACTACCTGCAAAATAAACGGTGTTTGGAGACCGGAGCAATTCACCAAACAGGAGATACAAAACCAGGGTGGATAGCACGATGGTTGCAAGAGAGCCACAAAATGAGTTATGTGTAAAAAATTTCTTCATGAATCGCTTTCTATCCTTTTTTAACTGCCATTAGAAACATGATATCAAAAGTATTCATATAAACACACATCTTTGGAGGAATAATTGAATGGATTTTTTGAACCATTGTCCCTGGATTTTTCCCCAACATAAAATAAGAATAAAAAATCTGTCGTAATCCTCGGATAACGGGTGGGTGAGATATCCTTTGAACCTCAAATCCCTTCCTGGTCAACAGGTGCCTCAGAGTCTGGGATGAAAAATAGTGCAGGTGTGTCGGTGGATGGATCATGCGCCATCTCCTTTTCATGATCCGTGGGATCAGGGCATCAATATCGCCCGTCGTGATCCACAATCTACCAGCGGGTTCAAGCTCAGTGTGAATTTTTTCCAGGAATCGGTCCGGGTATTGAAGGTGCTCTATCACATCCCACATACAGGCATCGGTAAACTGCATGTCTGCCGTAGATTCGAGGTAATTGGCTCTAATCACATTCAAGTTCAGATGCTCAGAAGCATATCGTATTGCCTCCTGCGAAATATCAAATCCCTGATAGGATGCTTCGGGAATCATTGTCCGAGCCACCTCTCCAAAAAAACCATATGCGCAACCGATATCAAGGATCGATTTTATATTCTCTCTTCCAGCCAATTTGAAGATCTGATTAACTCTCCTCCTGAATTTTTTTTGAAGGATCACCTTGTCCTTTTGGTAATCCATATACTCTTCGCCCTGAAAATATCTTGCATGGTAAAGTTTATCAATTTTCACTCTATCCCCTGTTAAGCTAGCAGTTACAAATCCACAATTCAGGCATTTTCTGAGTATACCGGAATAGATGGGTTTCATTTCCCGGCTTTTGCACACCAGGCAGGAATTTGTACTCTTGGAGAACGTCCGCCAACTGGCGGATCGTTTGCGCTCTGCAGAGCGCTTTTTAACCTTCCGCCGATGCCTGCCCGTCCGACCGGCGGGTCTGCCTGCCTGTCCGGCAGGGTTGCTTTCCAGTAAATGAGTTCTATGAAATAAGCGAAATATCAAGAGTATCACGCCCTTACAGGGCTTTATTTTTCTATTACACGAATACACAGGGCGATGCCCTGTGCTGTTATATTGAAGCCTTTCAGGCTCAACATTCTTATTATAAATCGAACAAATTAAGGCAATATACAAACATCATCATACATTCACTTTGTATCAATTTGCATTATTCCACTTTATCCTTCAGGAAATAGATGGGGCGTGATTTGGATTCGTTATAGATCCGGGCAATGTATTCTCCAATGATCCCCAGGCTAAGCAGTTGAAATCCTCCGATCAGGAGGATAATCAATACGGTTGATGTCCACCCTGGGATAGTTAATCCTTTGAAATGATTGATGATAACATAAATGGCATAGGCAACTCCAGCGAGAAAGATCAGGAAGCCTGTATAAAACGATATTCGAAGCGGTTTGGATGAAAACGAGGTTACCCCATCCAAACCGAAACTCAGCATTTTTCTCATGGTGTATTTTGACCTGCCACGGATCCTTGGGGGTGCTTTGTATTCCACCACATCCTGTTTGAATCCCATCCAGCTGATCAGACCACGGTTAAACCGGTTTTTTTCCTGAAACTGCAGAAACGCTTCAACGGCTCTTCTGTTCATCAACCTGAAATCGGAAGATGATGCTTCAATTCTGACATCGGACAGGAGATTGATCAGTTTATAGTAACACCATGATGAGAAGCGTTTAAAAAACAGAATACCTTCTGTTTGCAACCGTCTTGTGTTAACAATATCATACCCCTCCTTGTATTTTTGGTACAGTGTTTTGATAACTTCCGGGGGATGCTGAAAATCGGCATCCATCATTACAACCACTTCTCCGGATGCATTTTCCAAACCGGCTACCAGGGCAACCTGGTGTCCGAAATTTCTTGAAAGGGAAATCCCTTTTACACGTTCATCCCTCTCATGCAGTCTTTTGATCATTTCGAAGGAGTGATCGGTACTTCCATCATCAACGAACAGTATCTCAACGGATTTATCCAATGATTCCATAACAGGAATAAGCTCCCGGTAGAGGTTTTCAAGGTTTTCCTCTTCATTATATGCCGGAATGACGAGGCTGATACGGGGAGAGTTTTTCATAGTCGATCGGCTTATCGAACAAATATACAAATTAGAACTGGAAATAGATGAAAGGCTGGATCTCAGCAGATTTTATCTGATAGATGATGAACACGATAATGAGGATGATCATTATTTTAAGGTAAATGGGCGTTCGAATGAAGAACCCGCGGTATCGCTCTTTAAATGAGGAAGGGAGCCAATGAATCACAAAACCGGCTACAATGATGGAAAAAATGACCTTGTATGACCACGCCATTTGCGGTACAAGGTTCAGATCGAAATGAAACAGGATCTGGTTAAACATGTTCCGGACATCCACCATGCTCTTGGCACGGAAGAAGATCCACAGGAGGGTTACAAAATGAAAGGTGATAAAGAGGGCAATAAATTTTTGTATACGGGAGGGTCGCTTTTTTGAAGGGAACAATTTCAACCAGATTTTATGAAAAACCAGTCCGATCCCATGCAATCCGCCCCAGATCACAAACCGCAGGTTAGCTCCATGCCATAATCCACCAAGCAGCATGGTTATGAGCAGGTTCATATGGGTCCGTATGGTACCTTTCCGGCTGCCTCCCAAGGGAATGTAGAGGTAATCACGCAACCAGGAAGAGAGAGATATGTGCCAGCGTTTCCAGAAATTGCTGATGTTTCCAGCTTTATAGGGAGAGTTGAAGTTTACCGGAAGGCGAAAACCCAGCAACAGCCCTATACCAATGGCTATGTCGGTATAACCGGAAAAATCACAATAGATCTGCAGGGAATAGCCATACACTCCCATGAGGTTCTCAAATCCAGAATAGGCAACGGGATCGGAGAATATCCTGTCCACAAAATTGATCGAGATGTAATCCGATATCATCATCTTTTTTACCAGTCCGCTCAGGATTAAAAAGAGGGCATGTCCCATCTCTCGCACCGTAAGCTTATAATCCCGGTAGAGCTGGGGGACAAAATCGGCAGCCCTGACAATGGGACCGGCAACCAGCTGAGGGAAGAAGGATACATAAAACCCGAAATCAATGATATTCCTTACAGGCTTTACCTTGCCCCGGTAAACATCGATGGTATAACTGATGGTCTGGAAGGTAAAGAAAGATATCCCGACCGGCAGGATGATGCGTGAAATATCGAATCCGGTTCCCAGCAGATCGTTGCTCCATCGGGCAAGGATATTGATCGCCTCATGCTGGGTTTGAAAAACCCGGTTAAACATATCCGTCAGAAAATAGGTGTATTTGAAATAAGCAAGCATCCCCAGGTTAACCAGGAGACTGATGGTTACATAGAGTTTCCTCAGAGGCCTGGATTTCGACCGGTAAAGCAGAAGCCCGATGGTATAATCGACGACAGTGGAAATGATGAGCAGGGAAAAAAAGTAGCCTCCCGATTTAAAATAAAAATAGAGGCTCATGAAGAACAGGTAAGCATTTCGCAATGCCTTTCTCCTGTAAAGAATAGAATAGACCAGCAGCAGCAAGGTGAAGAAGATCCAGAAATAGACCTGGGTAAAGAGAAGGGGGGTATTCTCCGAATAATTAAGTATGTCTGTCAGGTTGTTCATTATTGCTCTGCGTTGCAGAGTTTCTTTATACTTAATTCAACCCCTGCCTGCCATGCCTCCGGCAGGTAAACCGGCAGGCAGGGGTTGGTTTGCTTTCCCTGGTTTTACCCCGCACTCCGCCATAGGCATGCCTTCGGCACGTACGGGGTTACTCATTGTTGTTCTGCTTCGCAGAACTTTATTTGCTCAATTGTTTCATTGATTCTGAACTAACGAGAAACTTCATATCATTTTCATTATACCCAATCCCGAAGGGATTGAATAATGAATGACCGCCGGTGGAACCGGTGGTAACCACACAACCATCCAATCAACCCCAGAGGGGTTGAACAATGAATATCCACCGGTGCAACCGGTGGTAACCACACAACCATCCAATCAACCCCAGAGGGGTTGAACAATGAATATCCACCGGTGGAACCGGTGGTAACAACCGCCAAACAAAACAACCCTAAAAGGGTTGAATAATTAAAAATATCTCTCATCATAATCAATCCCATGTTCCTTTAAAAGCTCCTTATATTCCTCCCGGAATGTTTTTTTCTTGTGATGTTCAACCTGGTTATTCACGTATTCAATCAACCTCTCCTTTGCATCAATCGAATAGGTAAATGCACCATAACCATCCTGCCATCCCCTGAAATAAGGAAATATCCTTTCCCTTTTAATCCAATCTGAAGTAGCTAATTTGATATCCTTCATCAAACCAGATAGCGCTACCATTGGATGCAAGGACATTATAACGTGTATATGATTCTCAACTCTGCCGATTTTATACAAAAAGCACTTTTTATTCTTTAAAATACCGAAGATATAGTGGTAGAGCTTTTCGAGTTCCTTCATAGCTAGGGTATTCTCATGGCTCCGCGTGCTGAATACTATTTGATAAAGTATTTGTGTGTACGTTGACATAATATGATGTTTTTATTCAACCCCTTCAGGGTTGTGTTTTTTTACTTGTTTCCACCCCGCACTGCGTACGGGGTTACTCATTGTTGTTCTGCTTCGCAGAACTTTTTTTGCTCTATTATTTCATTATTTCGAACTTATAAGGAACAATATGTCAGTTTCCTTCTGCAAAATCCCGAAGGGATTGAACAATGAATATCCGCCGGTGAAACCGGTGGTAACAACCGTCAAGCCAAACAACCCTGAAGGCCTGCCTGCGGCAGGCAGGGGTTGAATAATTATATAATCCGCCAGCACAGTTTTACTCATCACTATCATCCTTCTGTAAAAATTTCTCGTACTCCTCCATCAATGCATTATGGAACATCTCCCCGATCACCTTTGATCCCAGGTTACTGAAGTGCACAAAATCGGATCTGGCAAGGGGTGGATCTGCAAAGACCCAACCCGGCATCGAGTTTTCACCCCCCATTGCCTCAAACGTATCCCAGAATCCGCATCCGGCACGGAATGCAGCATTTTTCTGCGCATCCCGGATTGCCATGATGTTGGGATATGATTCATATGAATCATCCACCTTGCGGGACAGATCCGAAATCCCCAACACCAGGATCGATACGCCGGGATGAAGAGATTTTAATGTCACCAGTTGCTGATAGAGCCTGTTTTCATACCATTTGTATCCTTTTACAATATGGGGTGCTATGTTCACACCAAACTCAAGAAGGATCAGACCAACATTCAGCTCATTTAACATCTCTTTTAAAAGCAGTGTATCTGAGCGGGAAAAATCGAGCCCCGAACTGCCCCTCATCGGGATATTATCCACCATAATCCCCTTGTTGCTCTCAAGGCTGATGGCATACAGATCAGGGCTGTCTGCCCCCCTGAACTGAATCAAAAGGTGGTCATACTTTCCGGGGATCTCAGTCGCAAGCACCCGGAAGGATCTGTTTACAGGCAGTGTATCGATCCGTTCTGGTTTACCGGATACCCTGATTTCAAAATGGACCGGAAAACGGTTGTACCCATAAAAGAGTGTGATCCGGTCAAAATATTCAACCCGTGAATACCCCAGACCCGATGGTTCAATCTCAATTTTTGCTTCATAGAGTGCAGAATCATTTAATGAGGTGGTATCGGGGAAGAGGTATCTTCCAAAATTCATCATAATACCCAACCGCCGGTGATCGATAATCTCATTATTCATATCGTTTACACCATACCGCAACCAGTTGGAAGAGACCCTCTGTTTCAGGGAAAGGGTATGTTGCACCACCATATCGGGTGAAATTAAACCGGGGCCATAACCACCGAATTTCTCCTGCATCTTTTCCCTGATATAGGAGGTGATCCGGTCACCTTCAATCTGAGAATCGCCATAATGCAGGATCCTGAGGGGTTTATCCATGGACTGAACCTGTTCCAGTTTCCTGAAAAAAGGATACAGTATTGAGGAATCGTTGTCCGGAAAGATCAGGGGATAAACCAGCTTTTTCAGGCTATCGGCATGATAGACCGGATGAGTAACAGTCCGGGTGGTATCCGGTGCGATACTATCCTCCGGTATGGTTGTGATTACTGAATCGACGCGGGGAGCGGGCTCTTCCGTCTCCCTTTCCAGGACTTCACTCTGTTCGAGGATGTGTGATATATTTGAATAGTCGGGTTTCTGTAGTTTTGTTATCAACTCCTGGCAGGTGGGAAAGCGAAGGGTAATTCCACCTGGTCCTTCAATCCCCTGGGGTGGAAAAATAAATGACAGGGTAAGAAGCAAAAGAAGGATAACAAAAAAAATCAGGAAGATTTGAAACGGTTTCATTCCTGTTAATTGGCTTCATTTATCTCTCAGGTCAAAGAAGTGCAATCCCTCTGCATTCAACATTCCGATATCGCCCATCGGATAACGGTTTAACTTTTTCTTTTGATCTTTATCTGCTGTCCCGGAACTATACGGTTTGCATCCATGAGGTTGTTCAGCCGTATGATATCGGTTTCTGTAACTCCCGGATATTTTTTCGCGATATCCCATAATGTATCACCGTATCTGACCCGATAATAGATATAATTATCATCGAGGGTTTCTTGCTGAGCAATGGTTTCTTCGGGCCGGACAGTGCTCTTCCCGATACTCCTTTGCTTCTCTTCAAAAGACATATCATTGATTTTCCGGTAGGAATCTGCCTTTTCCGGTGGGACATATACCGCCAGTTTCTGGCCTACACGAATCAGGTTCCGGATATTATTCCAGTACCTGAGATCGGAAAGTCCCACATGATACCAGCTGGCAATATAACCGGGATTATCACCTGATTTTACGGTATAATAAAGTTTTGTCTTCCCTGTTGGTGGTTGTGGGACATACTGCGAACGTTTGGGACTGACAAGGGTATAGGTCGGATCAAAATAAAGTGAATCTTTATAGGAGAAGATAGAATCCTCAAGGGTGATAAAAGATGAAATGTATTGAACGGGTATTTTGAGAGCAAATTCCTGACTTTTGCCGGGAATGATATCCCGTCTGTATTGCGGGTTCATATCCCGAAGTTGTTGCACGGGGATGTTCAGTACTTCGGCAACCTGTTTCAAATGGAGGTCATCGTGGATCATAAGGGTATCCACAGCCAGTGGCATTTCGATTGGTTTTGGTTTCAGGTTATGCTCCTGATAGTAATTCATAGCATAGGTTGCAGCGATGTATGCCGGAACATGTCCCCGGGTCTCGCGGGGCAAAAAATAGTAGATATCCCAGAAATTCCGTTTGTTCCCGGATCTTCGAATGGCTTTATTCACATTTCCCGGCCCGCAATTGTAAGCAGCAATAACCAGCACCCAATCCTGGTAAATGGAATACAGGTCTTGGATATATTGTGCAGCTGCATGCGTTGATTTGATCGGATCCCTTCTTTCATCCACAATGGTATTGATGGTAAGTCCGTACATTCGTCCCGTGCCATACATGAATTGCCACAATCCGGTAGCGCCGACCCTGGATACTGCCCTGGGATTTAATGCCGATTCAATGACGGCCATGTACTTCATTTCAAGGGGGATATCATAAAAATCAAAGATCTCTTCAATGATCGGGAAATAATACTCCGCCAGACCCAGCATGATTTCAAGATTCTCCCTTTTCTTCTGGGTATAAACGTGGATAAAGTTCCTTACGATATTGTTGTATGAGAGCTCCAGCAAAGATGGTATCCGGCTCAGCCGGTCAATGTAAACCGAATCGGGAAATTGGGTGATAATGGTTTCGTCTTCCACATCCTCAACCAGCGAGAAGTTCTCGGAATTCCCGGTCTGATTGACATACCAGAGATGGACAAGACTATCGAGGTTATTTTCAAAACCGGATAGTTCCACCTCTTCCGGAATGGGTATGGTATCTGTCTCAAGCGATTGTCCAATGAGGTGAAATGAGAAAAAAACAGCAAACAGAAAAAGGAACAGGATACGTCTCATGATGATCATTGTAAAAGATTTTGCCAAAAATAGTCATTAAAATTGAAACGTAAGTTTCAATCCGAATGTTTCGAGGGAATAGGGGGATTGTTTGAACCTGGGTTCGATGTGCAGAGAGAGGTCCTCCCCCACATCATAATCGAACAGGTGTGCGTCAACCGTAGCATCAATGATGTTCACTATATACCATAATCCCATACCGATATAGGATAGATCCCTGTTCCGGCGGTAATAATTCATGCCGTTCTCCAACTGTTTTTCAAACCATTCTGCAGATGAAGCATTATAGGTATCCGGGTGAAGTATGGGGTCAAAGGTGGAAGGATCGAGTTTGTCACTGATCAACTTGAGGTAACTATCGGTTCCCGCTATGGTATCGGTAAAATCCACCAGTCCGTTTTTAAAATCATTGTAATGGGTTGTATTGAAAATCACGAAATATACCAGGACACCAAATCCGGCATAAACAACCGGGGCTTTCCAGTATTTCTTATTGTAGATCTGTCCCATTCCGGGAAGGACGGCAGAATACAATGAGGCTCTCCTTGGCGAGTGAGTTTCCAGGGTCAGGCTATCCGGCAGAGGAGGCGGCACCACATCCTGTGCCACAACCATGGGTTCGCCCACGAAGAAAAAGAGGGCTAACAGGGTGAGGAAGGAATAGGTAAATGTCGTGGTCCGGTTCAATGTTGTCATTCCGTTAAATCCTGCAAAATTGATCAATTGCAGCAAAGATAAGGAATTTAACCGTTCAGTTTATCGAAAATTCCGATAATGCGTTCGAGCTCTTCGCCGGTTTCAAAGGGAATAACAATCCTGCCTTTTCCATGTTCATTGACCCTGAACCGGACATCGGAATTAAAAAATTTGGAGAGGTGTTGTTCTAATTCGCTGTATTCAGCAATTCTCTGTTTCTTCCTTTCTGATGTATCGTTGAGGTCCGCAGATTTTCTGTTCAGTGCCCTGACAATACCCTCAACTTTTCTGACAGACAGATCTTCGTCAACAATCCGGTAATAGGCCTGGATCTGGATTTTGGGGTCATCTACATTGATCAGGGTCCGGGCATGCCCCATACCAATCTTCTTTTCACGGATTCCGAGTTGTATTTCAGCCGGCAGGCGTAGCAGCCTGAGGTAATTGGAAATGGTCGACCGCTTCTTTCCCACCCGATCGCTCAGGTTCTCCTGGGTCAGGTTGCACTCCTCGATCAGGCGCTGGTAACTGATAGCAACCTCGATCGCATCCAGGTCTTCTCTCTGGATATTCTCCACGAGTGCCAGTTCAAGCATTGCCTGATCATCTGCTGTACGGATATAGGCAGGAACTGTTTTCAGACCGGCAATAATAGCAGCTTTGTATCTTCGTTCACCGGTGATCAACTGGAACCGGTTTTCACCAACCTTCCTGACGGTCAGGGGTTGAATAATGCCCAGCTCTTTTATGGATGACGCCAGTTCATTTAATCCCTCCTCATCCATCCTGGCTCTTGGTTGAAAGGGGTTTACATCAATCCGTCCAACATCGATCTCATTGATTGAACCAATCTGCTCCAGTTTCTCCCTGTCGGCATCGTCAATCAGTGCTCCAAGACCTCTTCCCAACGCATTTCGTTTCGTCATCCTGTTGTCAAATGGTTAATATTATGGGGTAAATTAATGACTGATACCTGTTATTCCAGAATTTTCTCAGCGTTGCTGATTTTCGTTTTTTCGTTCTTTTGAAGCAATTCGCGGGCAAGATTCAGGTGATTGATTGCCCCTCGTGAATTGGCGTCATACATCAGTGCCGGTTTACCGAAACTGGGAGCCTCACTCAATTTGATGTTTCGCTGAATGATGGTTTCAAACACCATTTGCTGGAAATGCTTTTGTACTTCATCCACCACCTGGTTGCTTAAGCGAAGCCTTGAATCATACATCGTCAGAAGAAATCCTTCGATTTCAAGCTCCGGGTTCAACCGGGTTTGTATGATCTTTATGGTATTTAGTAATTTCCCCAAACCTTCCAGGGCAAAATATTCACACTGTACCGGTATAATCACTGAGTCAGCTGCCGTTAAAGCATTTACCGTAAGAAGCCCGAGTGAGGGTGAACAGTCGATGAACACAAATTCATAGTTGTCCCTGACCTTCTCGATGACCTGTTTCAGCACTTTTTCTCGGTTGGGAAGGTTCAACATTTCAATCTCGGCACCTACCAGGTCAATGTGGCTTGGAATCAGGTCCAGATTGTCAATCTCAGTGGACAGAATGATATCTTTGGGATTAACGCCATCAATCAGGCATTCATAAATGCTTGTTTTTATGTTCCGGATATCAAAACCGATACCGGATGTAGCATTTGCCTGTGGATCTGCATCAACAATCAGTACTTTCGTTTCCAGTGCTGCCAGGCTTGCAGCAAGATTGATCACTGTGGTTGTCTTTCCAACTCCCCCTTTTTGATTCGCCAATGCAATTGTCTTTGCCATCTAATGATTGATTATGATTTTTCTTATAATGTATCCACTGTTTTATCCCTGTTACGAGTGGTCAAAGATACGACTTTACCACTCTTTAAAGATTTTTACCCTAAATTGAATTGTAAACATTTTTTCTTCATTTATAAACAAATTATTAACATCGTATCATAAATTTTCTGATATTTATCGGGCATTCTATATGATTATCAATCCGTAAAGTTCGGTATGAACAAAAACAATTCCGGTTCGTCATGGTTTGTCCTGGTCAATCCCGTTGCCGGAAGTGGCGAAGGGGAAAAAGACTGGGATAAGATATCCTGTTTGCTCGGGCAAAATGGATTCTCTTTTACCCATCAGTTCACGCTCCGGAAGTATCATGCCATCGAACTGGTTACTGAAGCAGTTAACAAAGGCACAGACAAGATCATTGTTATCGGGGGTGACGGGACCCTGAATGAAGCCGTCAATGGGATCTTCGCCCAGTCGAGGGTTGCCACGGAAAAGGTTCTCCTGGGAATGATCCCGGTTGGGACCGGAAACGACTGGGGGAGAATGTTTCACATTCCATCCGATTATGAAGAAGCGATCAGGATACTGAAAAAGGGACAGACCTTTCGCCAGGATGCAGGCCTGGTCCGGTACATAGCATCAGGCAAGCAAACATCGAGGTATTTCATCAACATTGCCGGATTGGGATTCGATGCCCGGGTGGTGCAAAAAGCCAACAAGCAGAAAGAGGAAGGTAAACACGGGGTGTTGCTCTACTTTCTCAACATTTTTACCACCCTGATGAACTACAAGAGCACACGCGTTTCCATTGAGGTTGACGGGAAATCCGTATTTGAAAACAGCGTGCTCTCCATCAGCCTGGGAAACGGCCGGTATGCGGGAGGAGGGATGCTTCAGACTCCCGGTGCAAAGCCGGATGACGGGCTGTTGGATCTCACCGTTATTAAAGATATGGGCAAACTCAGGGTTATTACCAGCCTGAAGAAACTGTACGATGGGCACATCCTGGAGCATCCGATGATTGAAGGGTTCACCGGAAAGCGGATCCGCATTGATTCCGATCCGCTGATTTATGCAGAATCCGACGGAGAATCACTGGGACATACACCGGTTGAGTTTGAGATCCTGCCGAATTGCCTGCAGGTGATTGTGGGAAGAGTGTGAGGAACGTCCGCCATAGGCGTGCCTGCCTGACGGCAGTCAGGCTTTTCGTCAAAGGGGGACGAAGAGTCTGCTAATCTTTCTTTTAATGTTGAATGTTGTGTGTTTGATGTTGAATGTTGTGCCGTGCGCCTACTCCGCCAGTTGGCGGATTCAGCGCAAGCGTAAGGCACCCCTTTGGGGGATGTTCTGCCGAAGGCACTGGTTGTCATGACCGGGCACTATTGGTCGTGCATTTTATATTACCCTTTATCCCCCCTGCCTCATCGGCAGAACTAAGGCGGAGATTAACGTTTTACGCTCCAGAGGAGCGCCACGTTGGTAAAACAGGTATTGCAACCCACAAAAAAACGGTCCAGCTGCTTTGTTATTCAACGGGAAAACATTTCATGGACCGGAAAGCACCAATCCACTTTAACGTCATCCATTCACTGACATGAAGTTGTTTTATGCAATTCTCCGACAGAAATGTACGGTTTTTCATTTCAGCCAATTGCTCGGAGAAAATTTATACCACACGTTGCCCGGGGTCTACCAACATCTGGCCCCTACGGGGCCTGAAATAATTGATATACCATCCACTCTTAACCTGGTGCATGTTTTTAGTTGGTTAACCGTTGTGCCGTAGGCACCCCTATGGGGGAGGTTGGAGGTTGGAGGTTGGAGGTTGTGCCGAAGGCCCGCCTGCCGGTCGGGCAGGCATACCTTGGGAAATGTTCATTGTTCGATGTTGAACGTTTCTCCTTTAACTTATAACATTTAACCTGTAACTATTAACTTTTCTTCTTTACCAGTTGGATCTCATAAAGTTTTGGCCAGCGCTTGCCAGTTACGAACAACCGCTTGTTCTCCGGATCACATGCAATGCCGTTCAGGACATCGATCCGGTCATGCACATCTTCCGGTTGAAGCAGCCCTTTCAGATCGATTCGTGACAACACCCTGCCAGTTTCAGGCTCAATCACCACGATGAAGTCCGTCTGATAGACATTGGCATAGATCTTACCATCAATATACTCCAGTTCATTCAGGTTGGTGATGGCTTTCTCATAATCAAACACCTCTATCCGGGATAATTCCGTAAAGTATTGCGGCTCAAGGAAATAGATGATATGGGAACCATCGCTCATGATCAGCTGTTCTCCGTTTGTCGTCAATCCCCATCCCTGGGTAGGGTATTCGATCCGGTTGATAACACGGAAGGATTCTTTGTCATAAACGAAGCCCACTTTTGATGTCCAGGTAAGCTGAATAATTTTATCATCGAGGATGCAGGCTCCTTCACCAAACAGGTTGGGGGGAAGGTTCAGGCTCTCGATCAGTTCACCAGTTTCCAGATTTACTTTGCGCAGGGTTGATTCACCCCGTTGTCCGGTGCTTTCGTAAAGGATCCCATCTTCATATACAAGGCCCTGGGTATAGGCGGTTATATCATGGGGATAAGTGTGCACTACCCGGTAACCATACTGCTCCGGGACGATATCGGATTGAAGAATTACTAAAACCGTATTGTTCTCTTTTTGTCCATCCCTGCCGAATGTTACGGTTTTAATGGTTCTTTTCCCGACGGGTGATTGTTCACTATTCCAGTTGAAAAGCAGGTCATCACGATAGGATACTCCCTGGTAGCTGCCATTCATGAACACCTGGAACGAATCGATCCCTGCCACTCCCTCCATCAGGGCAATTTGGACCGGAATACGTTCGCCCCTGCGGAAAATCTCCTCCCTTTCGGGTTTAACAATATAGCTGATCTTTCCAGTTAATGCCTCTGTTTCTGCACGCCGTACTCCCGGCTTTTTTGTCTCATCTGGAACGGTCTTTCTGTCACTACCGCCTGAGCAGGAAACCACCAGGAAGAACATAGACAGGAGAAGGGTTCCTGTGTTTCCAAAATTTTTTAATGGTATAGAGAAAGCGTTATTCCTCATGGTTTTTTCTTTTAAACAGTTTCCGCAGACCCTGGATCAGTGAAATATTCGCACCGGCAAATTTTTTCTGAGCCATCTTCTGATCTTCTACTATACCGGCATTCAGCATTTGCCATATCTTACTCCAGCCTGGAAATCCTTCGATATTTTTGTCATCGATAAACAGATCTGCATCTATTTTCCTGCTCACTGATTCATCAAAAACCTCCTCGGGGTAACTCTTGTTCACTGCATAGAATTCCACGCCCCTCTGCCGGCAAAACTCAAGGGCTTCTTCCAGCTCTTTTCCTGTACGGTATGTCCATAAAATAAGCCTGAATCCTTTTTTTTGCATCTCCCTCAAGGTTTCAAACGCGAACAATTTCTCCTCTCCGATATCCGGATATGCATGTTCAACAATGGTTCCATCAAAATCTATGGCTACGCGGATATTGATAAATTCTTTTTCCATGGGTTGGAAAGATTTCCGGATAAAAATAAGGAACAATTGTTAGTTTTCCTGCTATATAGCTTACTAATTAACTCAAGCTGCACCATAGGTACTCCTATGGAGCTAGTATCATATCAAGCATGAAAGTGAGGATCGTCATGCTGAACTCCTGCCAGCCGGCAGGCTGGGGTTTCAGCATCTCTTTGAATAAAAGCAGATTCCGAAACAAGTTCGGAATGACAAAAGCGTCAATATAAGGTTGACATGACACTAGTACTTATTATAACTGGCAACTTGAGTTTATAATAATCATCACTCCGTTTCAAACGGATATTTCAATCCGATCTGATCCCTCACCTGATCCATGGTTTGCATGATCGCCAGTGATTCATCCAGGGGCATTATGCTGCTTTCGGTTTCTCCACGGCGGATGCAATCCATCACCTCCTGAGCCTGGTAATTATAACCGGAGCCCTGAAAAGCCGGTTCGATAACCTCTATTGTTTTCTCCTCACGGATGAGGATTGCGTTTCTTGCTTTCCAGAACTGAGGGATATGAAACGACCCATTTTCTCCCACGACATGTGCACTCCGTGGTGATATTCCCCGGATGGTACTTGCCAGGATAGCCAGGGCATAATCACCATAACGGAACAGATAGGATGATTGCTCATCCACCGAAGTGGTGCCGATGATGGCATGGCTTAAAATCTCATCCGGTTGTTTTTCAAAGATCAGGGAAGCGAAGGATATGGGATAAATACCGATATCAAGCAGTGCACCGCCTGCCAGTTCCGGATTATATACCCTGCTTTTAGGATCATATGGTGCCTTGAATCCAAAATCGGCAAACAGCGTATTGACTGCTCCGATATCTCCCTTTTTAATCCGTTCTTTCACTGCCTGAATGACCGGCAGAAACCTGGTCCACATCGCTTCCATCAGGAACACTTTTTTCCTGCGTGCAAGGGCAATGAGTTGTTCTGCTTCTGCTGCATTTACACAAAATGGCTTTTCAACCAGCACAGATTTCCCGTTTTCGATACACAAGGTTGCTGCACCAAGGTGATCGTTGTGCCGGGTTGCCACGTATATCGCATCGATATCGGGATCGTTGACAAGTTCTGAATAGCTATAATATCGGCGTTCGACATTGAAAGTCTTCCCGAGTTTTTCAGCCCGTTCTTCTGATTTTGATGCTACACCCAGCAGTCTGGCATCCCGCAGAACAGCAAGGTCACGTGCAAATGAAACAGCAATATTGCCACATCCGAGGATGCCCCAGTTGATTGAATTCATGGTATCGTTTTTTCTTTCTGTTGCTAAAATACCTAAAATTCG
>CAYMFM010000080.1:0-18689 GCA_964389685.1 uncultured Rikenellaceae bacterium | reverse complement strand
GGCAATGAATCCCCAGAAGGGAGCAGATGCTTTGTCGGTTTCCAGAAAATTGTTCAGGAAACCGTGAAGGAAATAGGTGCACAATCCAAGGGTAACCGCCAGGGTAATCATTTTTAACCACCTCTCCTCCGTCCTGAAGTAGGTTTTGAAACCCGTTGTTAACGAAGTAATCAAAATGAGAAGTATGGTTATCGTACCAGGGAATCCACTCTCAGCCAATGGCCCGATATACTCGCTGTGTGCATTCCCACGGTCGCCAAAATTGGTGCTGATAAAGGTTCGTTCCCATGAGTATTGATAGGGCGCATACTGGAACTGGTATGTCCCCGGTCCCCAGCCAACCAATGGTCGTTCCTTGAACATGCGCAGGGCAGCATGCCACCGGTTAATGCGTTCCAGGTTTGACGCATCAGATGTAATGTTGGAGATGGACTGAACATGTTCTGAAAAATCGCCAGAGGAGGTTTGTTTGTTCTGTTCAAGCATTATGATGATCTCCGTACGATAGGAATACACGCCAAATAAGATCAAACCGGCAAAAAGGAAGATCAGGCTCAACCGCATCCTTAGCCGTACAATAATAAATATCAGAAAGGCACCTGCCAGGCTAATCCATGTTGCCCTTGTATAGGAAAATACGATCGCCGTAGAAAAAACAAGGATGAGGATCCATATAAGGGTTTTGAATTCAATCGACTTGTCGTATCGCAACGCAAATGCAAAAAGTACCGGATAAAAAAATGCCAGGATTGCCCCATAAGCTGTATGATCGTTAAAGAAGGGCCTTACGGCAGAATGTGAAGCTTGCTGGTCCAATAATCCCAGTTGAACATGGTGGACAAATGTATATACAATAATGGCCGTGAAGGGGATGATGTATGCCCAGAGGTAATTGGAGATGTTCCCGGCCCGTCGGAAAACCTGGGTGGCAAGGAAATAGAATCCACAGACAAACCAGAGACGTGCCAGGAAAAACTTCAGTGAGACCACTGGTAAAGAACTCGTTACACTGGTTACCAGTATCCATCCAAGGTTTAGCAGTATGGCAATGGTAACCGGGTGCTTCCACACCCGTTTATCAAATGATCGTTCCGATATGATTTTCATAAGAAAAAGGATCAACAGACCAAACAGCAACGGTTCGGTTGGCAGTGACAGATCCACCTTCAACCCGGGAATGAATTCTTTCAGGGGAACCGAAAGTGGGGTGAGAAAAACGATCACCAACAGCAGTTTATCCAGGGCAAGAAAGGCTGCCAGAATCACGAGAAGGAACACCGGAACAAGGTTGAAATAATAGATCTCAAAGGCAGTAAACACCATATTCAGAATAACAAAGAATATGGACAGACCATAGATCCAGAAGATGGTTTTCCTTTCTCTCTGAAGGGTAAGTTCCATGTTCAGGTCACAGGGTCTTACGCACTGAATCGATGGAAACAAGAACAATCAGGGTAAACAAAAATGCCGAAAACGTTGAAATGATGACGATGACGGATCGTTTCGGATAGGCTTTTTTCTCCGCTTCCTGCCCTTTATTTACAATGAATGTGTGTGAGAGATTCTGCTCGGCATCGACCTTTGCTTCAACATACTTCTCCTTTAATAAACTCAATCGTGCACTCTCATTTTCAAGAAATTCCGTCAGGAACAGATAAGTCCCGCCATGTTCCGCCAGAACGTTGATCTGTTTTTCCAGCCGTTCTGTCTGACTCCTGTTGCCCCTGGAGACAGCATCCAGGTAGAGCTCGACCAGTCCCTGGGATTGTGCTTCAACATTAAATACACCCAGTTGCCCCAATGTTTTCAACGAATCTTCCAGTGCACCGATCTCATTTTTCAGTGAAAAATATTCCTGCTCTACGATTTCATATGCTTCACGGGCACGTCTCTTCTGCATCCGGTTCATGGTTGAGTCAAGCAAAGAGGCTATCTCATTAGCTATATCTGCGGCAACTCCGGGGTCCGTATCCAGCACATCAATGCGTATTGACATGTATTCCGTTTTGCGAAAAGAGATGTTTTCCTTCATCTTGCCATACAGGGTAGTGCATTTATAGCGTGAATCGGGATCGATCTGATAATGTTCGAACAGGTTGTATTTTTCCACCAGTCTTTCCCGAATCTCGTCAGAATAAAGTACCTGCAGGATCCGTTCCGTCTCTTCCTCCTCACCAAACTGCAGGATGTCCCTGGCTGGACCTCCGCCACTGGTAGAAATCAATGCCTTGGAAATGGAAGTAGAGGAGGAGGGGAAGAAAATCACCGTTGATCTGTATTTCGGTGTAATGGTTAACGAGATGATCACGGATGCTACAAATGCTAAGAAAGAAACCACGATCAGGGGTTTTTTCCTGTTCCATATGTAGAGCAAAAGATTTGTCGACTCAAAACGAAAGCCGGATGCATTAGGTTCGGTCATATCAAATGATTTGAGAGGTTCATTTATTTCCGGGATCCACAATATAACAGTGTTTAAGAAAACCCCGGTTTACCAGAATAACGATACAAAGGACAAAAAAGTACGTCGATTAAATTACCCGTATCAAATGAAAATTTTTCTTTCCTTTCTGCACCAGCAGGTATTTATCACTGATCAGATCATCCGCCGTAACGGTTTGATCGGGAGAGGTAACCTTCTCTTTATTCAGGTTTACCCCTCCACCGTCAATCAGGCGCCTCAATTCTCCCTTGGAAGAGAAAATTGCCGTTTTTTCCACCAGCAGATCGAGCAGGTTTAAACCCGCTGTCAATACTTCCTTACTGACCTGGTATTGAGGAACTCCTTCAAACAGTTCAAGGAAGGTTACTTCATCCATTTGTCTCAGGGACTCGGTTGTCCCTTTTCCAAAAAGGACTTCTGAGGCTTCTATAGCATCGTGTAGTGCCTCTTCGGAATGGACCATTATCGTAACCTCATTAGCCAGGGCTTTTTGAAGTGTTCGCAAATGGGGTGCTCCCCTGTGTTTTGCCGTAAGTTCCTCTATTTCTGTTTGCCCCAGCATGGTAAAGATCTTAATGTATCGCTCCGCATCATCATCGGAGGTATTAAGCCAGAACTGGTAAAATTTATAGGGGGAGGTCATCTTCGCATCAAGCCAAACATTCCCCTCTTCGGTCTTCCCAAATTTGCCACCGTCGGATCGGGTGATCAACGGGCTGGTGAGCGCAAATGCTTCTCCTCCCGATTTTCTGCGTATCAGTTCTGTGCCGGTAACTATATTTCCCCATTGATCTGATCCTCCCATCTGCAGTTTGCAGTTCATGGTTTGATAAAGGATCAGGAAATCATATCCCTGGACCAGCTGGTACGAAAATTCGGTGAATGACATTCCGGATGTGGTATCTTCCCTTACCCTCTTTTTCACCGAATCTTTTGACAGCATATAATTAACCGTAATGTGCTTGCCGATATCGCGAATGAAATCCAGAAAGCTGAACTCTTTCATCCAGTCATAATTGTTCACCATTTCAGCTTTATTGGGCGCTTCTGTTTCAAAATCAAGGAACCGGCTCAACTGATCCCGTATCTTTTCCTGATTCTCTCTCAATGTTTTCTCGTCGAGCAGGCTTCTCTCCTCGGATTTGCCGGATGGATCCCCGATCATTCCTGTAGCTCCACCGACCAGCGCGATGGGTTTATGGCCTGCTGCCTGGAAATGTTTCAGCATCATGATCTGAACCAGGTTCCCAATGTGAAGGGAGTTTGCTGAAGGATCAAACCCGATGTATGCAGTAACCATTTCCCGGTCGATCAGTTCCCTGGTCCCGGGTGTCATGTCATGGACCATTCCCCGCCAGCTTAGTTCATCAACAAAATTCATATTTCTCAAATGTTTCACGCAAAGATAATATATAGAATTATATGAGGACCAGGGTAAGGACAATAATCCCAAACATGCCAAATAGCAAGATAACGGTATAGACGCCGGAAAGCAGCATGAATTTGACAAATGTCTTGATGATGGATTGCCGGTAAAACCGTTTCATCCCGACAACAAGATAGATGGGAATAAGAAGGATTAAAAATCCCACCACTTTTTGCACAATCCCATCAAAAAAGATCGACACAAGGACTACCAGCAGGATAACAAGAAAAGCAAAACAGTGAAAATAGATCGAGAAGACAAAATGTTGTATATAATAGCGTTTTGACCGGGCATAGAAGAGCTTGAGAATCAACGCGAACAGTGGCAACAATAGAAAGAGCGATTGGGACACCCGTTTCAGGAACATGTTCCATGAATATTCAGGATTTTCAAACAGGGTTGCCATGCCATTTACCAATCTTTTTCGCAACCATTTTTCCGGTGGAATACTATCGCTAACCGCTTTCAGGGATTGAATTACCTCCTCCCTTGTATCGCTCGAATCGCCTTCCATAACATATTTGTAATACACGGTGTCACCAAAGACCTGGATCACAACCGTATCAATGACCGCAGGAACAGCTGATGAATCCGGGATGATGCTTACATAACTCAGGGAATCAACCCGGGATGAATCGCTGTCGGTTGCATTCACGTTCAGGATTCCTGCAGAGATCATGTCGTTGCTGGAGATCTCCAACAGGGCAAAAAGGAAGATGCTGATAAAAATAAACAGCTTAAATGGAGGATAATAGGTTGCTCTGCGGCCCGCTACATATTCTAATGTGAGAAACCCGGGTTTAAGGAGCAGGGGTTTAATGCTTTTTACAAAGCGGGTATCAAATTCAAATAGCGTATCCATCAGATCCTTGAACATCTCACCGAACGGTCTGTTCAATTCTTTAGTCGATTGCCCGCAATTGGGGCAATAATTTCCTGAATGCCGGTGACCGCAGTTCGGACAGGTTATGATGTTGGGAAGGTTATCCATAGTCATCAGATCAAGACTTCATCCTCCCTTTCCTTTCTCTCCCTGAAACCTCTGATACTTTCAAAATCCAGGTCATGGAAGATCATAGGGGCAAAAGCGGAAATGGGTTTGTAAAGGAACGATTCCTCAATCTTATCCTCCGGAAGAAAATGTGTTTTCCGGTCGATGGTATTCAGGATCACCAGGATGATGCTCAGGATGAAGGCGGTTTTGATTACACCAAACAGTACACCAAGAAGGCGGTTAACAAATCCCAACGCAACGGCTTTCACCAGCTTGTCGAGTGCTTTTGCCAGCAGGTGTACCAGAACAACAATGATCACGAACGTGATGGCAAAGGAGATCAGTGGAAGGTACTGTGTGGTCATGTTAAATTTTTCCACCAGGAAATCGGATGTCATGTATGAGAACTTGATGGCTCCGAATATACCGAGTATTAGCGCAGCAAGGGAGGCCACTTCAATGATCAGACCGTTTCTGAAACCACGGTAAGCACTCCAGAGAAGAAAGATCAGCAGGATCAGGTCGATGTAGTTCATGATTTGTTCGAATACAGTGACAAAAATAGGAATTATTTGGTTTTTGCCATCTATTCAAAATCCGCTATCTTTGGGGCTCGGAAAAAAAGGCTCCATAGTTCAAGGGATAGAATAGCGGTTTCCTAAACCGTAGATCCAGGTTCGAGTCCTGGTGGAGCTACAAAAGAAAATGCCTGCCACTCCGGTGACGGGCTTTTTTAATTCAACAGACTCAAGCTGGCTTGAGAGTCTGTTGAGTGAAAAAAGAACGGTACGAACGAAGTGAGTTCAGGCATTTTCTTTTCGTTACGCGGAACAATAGGTCCGCGAAGAGCGAAGCGATGAGCAGTCCTGGTGGAGCTACTAACCAAAAAGCCTTTATCCCGAAGGGATGAGGGCTTTTTTCAATTGCAGGCTTGAAGCTTGCTTCAAAAGCCTGTAAGGGAAAAAGAACTCATCATCCGCCTGGCGGATGAAAGGCTTTTTGATTATGTTACGCGGAGCTTCAGGTCCGCGAAGAGCGAAGCGATGAGCAATCCTGGTGGAGCTACTATCAGTTCCAATTTTTTAGTCGGCCGACTAAGAAGGTAAAAAACGAATAATCAAAGCAAATACAACCCTGTTTTATTTTTCGTTTGATTCCGGTTCCTGTGCAACAGGTAGTTATGGATATCGTCTTTTTATTCCTTATCTTTAACCGAAAATACCATAATTCCACACATCATGTTTTTCAATTACCTCGCGGTTGCTGTCCGCTACCTTAAGAAAAACCTGCTCCCATTCACGATCAATCTCCTGGGACTGGCCATCGGGATGACCGCCTTTATCCTGATCATCCAGTATGTCCGGTTCGAACTGAGCTATGACAACTTCCACGAGCTGGGTGACCGGATCTACCGGATCCAGCAGGACCGGTACAATAAAGGCGAACTGACCACCCAGTGGGCAGCCGGGTGCTCGGCAGTCGGACAGGCGCTATACGAGAATTTTCCAGAGGTGGAAAACTTTACCCGCTTCCAAACGGCAGCCGGCATCATCTCCTATAATGAAAGGAGATTTAAAGAACAGAAGATCTATCTCGCCGATACATCGTTCTTTGAGGTCTTTTCATTCCAATTGGTCAAAGGGGATCCATCAGAAATTCTTAAGAAGCCATTTGAAACGGTATTATCGGAATCTGCAGCAGCCAAATACTTCGGCGATGAATACCCGATTGGAAAAAGCCTCCTTTTCAACGACGGCCTGGAACTAAACATTGTAGGTATATTCAGGGATGCACCCACCAATTCTCACCTTTATCCTACCATCGTTGTATCCTGGGAAACATTGGTCAGCCTGCAGGGACCCGATGTGAACACGGCATGGCAATGGGATGGTTTTTTCAATTACATCCTGCTAAGTCCACAATCCTATTATAAGGAATTCGAAGCCAAAATTCCTGCATTCATTGAAGAGAGAGTCGGTGATGAACTGCGTCAATACAATTCCTGGGCCATTTACAACCTTCAGCCCATCCGGAAAATTCATCTCTATTCGGATTTCATGATGGAGATGGAAGTCAATGGAAATGCCCGGTCGACCTATGCTCTGCTCATTGTGGCTGTTTTTCTCGTGTTGATCGCCTGGATCAATTACATCAATCTGTCAACCGCAAAATCGCTCGAACGGGCTAAAGAAGTCGGGATCAGAAAAATATCCGGTGCTGCCCGTGTTCAGTTGATCCGGCAATTTCTTTCCGAATCGATTTTGATAAACCTCCTGGGGATCATTGTAGCCATAATCCTGGTGCAATTCCTTCATCCTGTGTTCAATCAAATTACCGGGAAACCCCTGGATTTTGGCATACCCGGTGATCCTGGGTTCTGGGGAATTATGGTATTGATTTTCCTAACCGGGGCTGTTCTTTCCGGCACCTATCCTGCTTTTTTCCTCTCCTCGTTTAAACCGGCAATCATTATCAAAGGTAAATTTGACAAGCAAACCAAAGGGATTATCTTACGCAAAAGCCTGGTTATCTTCCAGTTTATTACGTCGTTGATCCTGATCTCCGGAACCCTGGTGGTTTATAAGCAGATCTCCTTCATGCAGCAGTATGACCTGGGTGTTAATATTGAGGATGTACTTGTTTTGCCGGGTCCGAACATTACCGACTCCACCTATACGGAAACGTTCAATGCATTCAAAGAGGAACTTTTGCGGAATCCCAATATTTCAGAAGTAGCCACTTCAACGGCTGTACCGGGGAGAAAAGCAACCTGGAATGCCGGCGGAATACACCTTTTAAGCCAGGATGTTACTGAGGGTAACCAGTACAGGATCATCGGTATGGACTTCGATTTTGTCGACCTGTATGGATTGACCCTCCTCGAGGGAAGAAATTTTTCACCGGAATATGGCATGAATTCTGAAACCGTTCTGTTTAACGAGAAAGGTATCCGGCTTCTCGGATTTGATGATTACCGGGAAGCACTGGATAAGCAGATATTCTTCTGGGGAGATACCTTCCGGATCGTTGGAATTCTTAAAAATTATCATCAACAGGGATTGAAGGAAGTACAGGATCCGTTGATCTTCCGGTTTTTTGAAAGTGTAACAGCCTACTATTCCATTAAGTTCGTTCCCACAGCGGACATTCAAGCAAACATCTCATTTGTCCGGGAACAATGGGAAATCTTTTTCAGCAAGAATCCATTTGAATACTTTTTCCTTGATGAATATTATCAAGAGCAATATAAGGATGAGTTACAATTCGGTACGGTCTTCGGATCCTTCTCACTCCTTGCCATTATTATTGCCTGTCTCGGACTGTTCGGTCTCTCTTCCTATTCAACTACCCAGCGGACGAAAGAGATTGGTATCCGGAAGGTGCTGGGTGCATCGGTTCCGCAAAGCATTCTTCTGCTGGTTCGATATTTCGTGAACCAGATCCTGATCGCTGTTCCCATCGGATTAGCCATCTCATTCTTCATCATGTCCCGCTGGATCCAGAATTTCCCGTTCAGGATATCCATCGGGTGGTGGTTTTTTGTTCTTCCTGTACTGGTCGTACTGATCATTGCCTTGGTCACGGTCATTGCCCAGGTATTCAAAACCGCCAATGTAAATCCAGCCGAATCATTACGATATGAGTAAACCAATGCAATTGTACCCTCTTATGTATCGAACGTTACTATTCCTGTCAATTATTCTATTCATAATGGCTGATGGCTTTGCTCAGGACAAAAGTTCAAAAAGGGGAATCGCCTATGGTTATCATTCCCCGGAGGATATGGATGCCATCAAGGAAGGTATTTCCTGGTGGTACAACTGGACATCCAAGCCCGATCAGTCACTGGGTGGTGCCTATCCAATTGATGGAGTTGTTTATATACCCATGGTATGGGGAGGCAGTTTCAATGTAGATGAAGTTGTAGCCAACATACCCGATGATGCTGAATATATACTGGGTTTTAACGAACCTAATTTTACAGATCAGGCAAATTTAACTCCTGCTCAGGCAGCTGATTTATGGCCCCAATTAGAGGAAATTGCCGATAGAAAAAATTTGAAAATTGTTGGTCCTGCATTGAATTACTGTGGCAATTGTGTTGATATACCAGGTACAGAAAATGATTCAGACCCGATAGAATGGCTCGATGCCTTTTTTACAGAGTGTCCTGGTTGCCAGGTGGATTACATCGCCGTTCATTGGTATGACTATGGATTGGAATGGTACATCAGTAGATTCAAAAAATATAATAAACCAATCTGGGTAACGGAGCTTGCCCTCTGGCATAATCAGAATCACACCGTTGCAGAACAAAAGAAATACCTGGCAGAGGCAGTTCAACTGATGGAAAAAGACGATACGGTTTTCCGGTATGCATGGTTTACCGGAAGATCGGGAGGACCAAATATAAACCTGTTTGAAAGTGAACCAGGAGAACTTTCAGCGTTAGGGAAATATTACATCTCATTGCCTGCAAGTGGTGATGACAATTTCCCTCCTATCGCAGATGCAGGCAGTGATAAGCAAATCCGATTGCCCGCCAACAGCACAACCTTACATGGGGAATCCAGTGAGGATATCGATGGAACAATCATATCTTATGAGTGGAAAAAAGTTATTGGGGACAGTGCCATCATTCAGAGCCCAATTGCTGCTTCTACAGAGATAACAAATCTTTCCGAAGGAACCTATCTGTTTCGTTTAAGGGTAACGGACAATGATGGTGCAGTTGACAGTTGCGAAGTAGCTGTTGAGGTTACAGATCCGGGGGAACTGAATGTTAATCTTGCGCTAAACAAACCGGCTGAAGCATCCTCCTATCAGGATACCGGTGGTGAGTATCTCCCGGGTCTTGCCAATGATGGGAATATGGATACCCGGTGGGCCAGTGACTGGAATGACAACGAGTGGATTACCATTAATCTTCAAGCAGGATACAAGATATCAAAAGTTATCATGGAATGGGAAGTGGCTTACGGAAGTGCATATACAATCCAGCTTAGTGATGATCCTGCCTTTGTAGACTTTGAAACGATCGCAACGGTAAATGCCGGTAACGGTCAAACGGATGAAGTGACCACGGATAGTACCGTTTCAGGACAATACCTGAGAATGCAAGGAATTAGCAGGGGGACTGAATGGGGCTATTCTTTGTGGGAATTTGAAGCATATGGTATGGATGCAAATGGTGAAGATCCAACAACAACGGAAGAGATGGAAAAGTTGTATTCAATCTCCATATATCCCAATCCGGCAAATGATATCATTCAGGTAAAATTTCCGGAGCCATTTTCCGGAAGACTGGATATAAAAAACATTACCGGAAACCTTGTGAAAAGTAAAACAATACACGGTCGTGCGTCCATACAACTTGTTATTCATGATCTCACAAAAGGTATTTACGTTTTATCAACGGATAATAAAAAATTTAAACCCATTTTACTTATTGTCCAATAAACCAGTTATCAGAATAAATTACAGAAAACAATCATCATAATCTATTCTTACCGCTATGGAACAGAAACTTCAACATCCTGCAGATTCCGCTTCCAGGGAAAAACCCCGGTTCCTTAAGATCCTCTGCATCATTTCGTTTATCGGCAGTGGGTTACTCTCCCTGACTACCCTGGTGATTATATTATTTTACCAGCTCCAGCGAGCGGAGATCATGGTAATCTATATCCCGCATGACCTGGGGCAAACAGCCATGCTTTTCTTGCCTACCTTCCTGTTCACCCTGGCTGGCAGCGTCGTAATGTGGAAAATGAAGCGGTGGGGATACTATCTCTACCTACCCGGTGCTCTATTCCGGATCCTGTTTTTTATTGTGCTTTGGATTGGTGATTATGACTTTGTTACGGGCATCCCGTTAGCTTTAGTACAACTTACAATGATTGTCCTTTTCAGCCTAAACCTAAAGTATTTAGTGTCTCAAAAGAATTTTACACAAGTCGCCTGACGATCAGAATCTTTTCCTTTCATTTCTTCATTCTCCTTGATTAATACCAAATTAATTTGGTGTTCTGGAATATTTTGTTACAATGTAGGTCAGTATTCATCAAAAAAAATAGGAGAGTTATATGATTAAAACCAAGATTTATAATCAAGCAAACAAACCCACGATTCATGAAAAGGAGGAGATTGTGACCTTTCTTTACAATAACCTTGAACAATACGGGGACCCCAAATCAGACATAGAGAAAGCGGTTGACTATGCCATAAAGGAATCACCATCATTTGGCGGTTTTATCCTTGTATCCAACCAAGGCTCCGAAATCTCGGGTGCAGTAGTCATAAACCAAACCGGCATGGAAGGGTATATCCCGGAAAACATCCTGGTTTACATTGCAACCCACAAAGACCTCAGGGGAAAAGGCATCGGTAAAAAATTGATGAATAAATCCATTGAAGTTGCACAAGGTGATATTGCATTGCATGTAGAGCCCGATAACTCAGCCCGCTTCTTATACGAAAAAATCGGCTTTACCAGCAAATACATCGAGATGCGGTACAAGCAAACCTCAGAAGAAAATTAATCCATTTTTAAGCTTATTCGTAGTATCGATTGATCTGATGATTCAATCCGTGCTACTTTTTTTGTATACCGATGCATTTCATTGATATTATCATATTCGTGGTCTATTTTGCTGCCATGCTAGGGATAGGCATCTATTTTTTCAGAAAGAACAAAGATATTGAAGATTATTATATTGGCGGGCGTTCGCTGGGCAGCTGGCACATCGGCCTTTCAGTCGTGGCAACGGATGTTGGTGGTGGATTTTCCATCGGACTGGGTGGACTGGGTTTTGCGATTGGTCTTTCCGGATCCTGGTTGCTATTTACGGGATTGGTCGGTGCTTGGCTCAGTGCGGTTGTATTAATCCCCATTGTAAGCAGGATCTCAATAAAACACAGGTTCTTTACATTTCCCCAGATTTTCGAACATTTTTATAACAACAAGGTAGCCCTGATTGCTGGGATCATTTCGGCAATCGGTTATATGGGCTTTACCAGTTCACAATTGTTAGCCGGTGCAAAACTGGCATCCGCAACCTTTGTAGAGATCGATCTAAAAACAGCTCTCATTATTATGGGGGCTATTGCAGTGATCTATACCGGCATCGGTGGTTTAAAAGCGGTGATTTATACCGATACAGTCCAATGGATCATTCTCATGTCCGGCCTGATCTTAATCGGTATTCCGATTACCTACCATGCCATTGGTGGAATCGAAACCATAAAAGCAACCATCGGTCATGAATTCCTCACACTGAACAACGTTACCTGGCAACAAATTGTGAACTGGGTTGTAACCATAATACCCATCTGGTTCGTTGGGATGACACTCTACCAGAGAATTTATGCTTCAAAAAATGTAAAACAGGCCCAAAAAGCATGGTTTATTGCCGGCTTGTTCGAATGGCCCCTGATGGCATTCATGGGAGTTACGCTGGGTATGTTCTCCCGGGTTGCCTTTGAAAATGGAATGTTTACAGAGTTCGGCTACAACGTGGGTTCTGCCATTGATTCTGAAATCGGGCTTCCAGTTCTGTTAAACACCGTTTTACCTGCCGGGTTAATGGGACTGATGCTTTCTGCATTTTTTTCAGCCATACTTTCCACGGCCGACAGTTGCCTGATGGCCGCATCAGGAAATGTGCAGACGGATATCCTCAGCAAATTACTCCCGCTTAAAAAAGAGACAAAAGCACAGCTTCATGTTTCACAGGCAATTACATTAGCAATCGGTGTGTCTTCTATATTGCTGGCTTCCTATATGACCAATGTGCTGGAATTAATGCTCTATTCGTATGCTTTTATGGTTTCAGGTCTATTCATTCCCGTGCTGGCTGCCCTGTACGGGAAAAACCCCAATCCGCTGGCTGCGACACTGGCTATGATCATTGGAGGAACAACAACCGTTGCCCTGGTGGTTACCGGTATTCGACTGCCCTTTGACCTGGATGCGAATATTTTTGGAATTGGAGCCTCCGCAATCATCTATTTTATAGTACATATTATCAGACCACCACGTTAAATCGATTGTTACATGCATGGATATGGAGTATTGTTACTCATTAAACAGTCCCGTTATGGATACAAGTTCCCTGATCACCCTGAATGAAAAATCGGTCGAAAACAACATTCGTTTTCTGAGAAACAAGCTGGGCAACAACGTAAAAATATCATCGGTTGTTAAAGCCAATGCTTATGGACACGGGATAGAACAGATCGTTCCGTTATTTGAAAAAGAAGGTGTCGATCATTTCTCGGTTTTCGATTACAATGAAGCGCTGCGTGTTTCCAGCAGCCTGTCAGAGCCCAAAACAATCATGATCATGGGATGGATCCCTGAGGAAAAACTTAAAGAGGTTATCCGAAAAGGATTTGAATTTTTTGTGTTCAATATTGAACGGCTAGAGAAAGCCTCCCGGGAGGCCATACAGCTTCAAACCATGGCTAAAATTCATCTCGAAGTAGAAACCGGGATGAACCGTTCGGGCTTGAACAACGAGGGGCTGCTAAAGGCAATCTCCATTATTCAGCACAATAAGGAGTGTTTTAAGGTGATGGGGTTTTGTACACACCTGGCCGGTCCGGAAAGCATTTCCAACCACCTCAGAATTCAAAAACAGTTGAAGAAATTCAAGAAAATGCTATCGACTCTGGAAACCAAAGGCATCCATCCCAAATACAGGCATGTTGCCAATTCAGCAGCTGCCTTTGTCTATCCAAAAACCAGAATGGACCTTGTCAGGATCGGGATAATGCAGTATGGCTTTTGGCCAAGCGTTGAAACCTTTATCCATTATATCAGCAGGGGGACAAATAAAGTGGATCCCCTGAACAGAATACTCGGCTGGCAAAGTAAGATCATGTCGATCAAAGAGATCAAAACCGGAGAATTCATCGGTTACGGAATTTCATTCCTGGTACAATCCGATATCAAGACAGCACTGATCCCCATAGGATATGCCAGTGGATACAGTCGCTCGTTAAGCAACAAGGGGCGCGTTCTTATTCGTGGACAGCGATGCAGCGTGATCGGGATCGTGAACATGAATATGATCATAGCGGATATTTCCAATGTATCCAATGCAGAAGTGGGTGATGAAGTGGTCATGATCGGAAAACAGGAAGATCTGGAAATAAAAGTCAGCGCATTTAGCGACATCAGCGATCAGCTGAATTATGAAGTATTAACCCATCTATCAGAGCGCATTGAACGTATAACAGTATAAAATCAGATCCATGGCATTCATCACATTAGACATTAAAAAATTAAAATCCAACTACGAATTCCTTGATAAGCTTTTTAAAAAGAATGACATTCAATGGTCGATCGTCTCAAAGCTACTGTGCGGGAACAAACTTTACTTAAAAGAATTGTTGAAGCTTGGTACAAAACAGATTTGTGATTCCCGCATTTCTAACCTGAAAACGATAAAAGCGCTCAACCCGGCAGTCGAAACCATTTACATCAAACCACCGGCAAGGCGTTCCATCAGCAGTGTGGTGAAGTATGCCGATATCAGCATGAACACAGAGATTGAAACCATCCAGCTTTTGTCTGAAGAAGCCAGGAAACAGCAGAAAACGCACAAAATCTTCATCATGATCGAATTGGGGGAATTAAGAGAAGGGGTCATGCGTGAGGATTTTGTGGAATTTTATGGAATAGTATTCAAACTGAAAAACATTGAAGTAGTCGGAATCGGTACGAATTTTTCATGCCTCTATGGTGTTCTTCCTAATCACGATAAATTGATTCAATTGAGCTTGTATGAACAACTGATCGAAGCAAAATTTGACAAGCAGATTTCTTACGTTTCCGGCGGTTCGTCGGTCACCATTCCATTGATTTTTAAGAATCTGTTACCCAAAGGGATCAATCACTTCAGGGTTGGAGAAACCCTCTTTTTAGGAACAGACGTTTATAACAATACCACCCTGAAAAGGATGAGTCCTGATGTTTTCCGTCTGTATACCGAAATCATTGAATTAATAGAAAAACCGATCGTCCCGACGGGTGAATTCGGTACCAATCTTGAAGGAGATACGTTTGATTTTGATAAAAAGCTGATTGGTCAAACCTCCTTCCGGGCGATTATTGACATCGGTTTATTGGATGTTGAAGAGAGGCATATTGAGCCGCTTGATGACACCATTAGTTTTGTCGGGGCAAGTTCAGATATGCTGGTGATCGATCTTAAAGAAAACCCGAAGAAATACAAAGTGGGCGATTTGCTTGAATTTAAGATGGATTATATGGGCGCATTGAGAGTAATAAACTCCAAATACATAGAAAAGAGGATCAGAGAATAAACCCCAGCAGGAGATAGAGCAGTGCGGTTCCTGTTCCGGCAGTCAGTGCATAGGGTAACTGGGTTTTTACGTGGTCAATGTGATCACTGGCAGAGGCCATGGAGGAGATGATGGTTGTATCGGAAATGGGTGAACAGTGATCGCCGAAAACGCCACCACCCAATGCAGCAGCAATAGCCAGGTAAACATTAGCATCCAGTGATTGTGCCATGGGAACGGCGATGGAGATCATGATGGCAAACGTTCCCCAGGATGTTCCGGTGGAAAAGGCGATGAAGCAGCTTGCTACGAATATAAGAAAGGGTACCAGTTTGGGTGAAAGCCAGGCTCTGGTTACTTCCGCAACATATTGGCCAGTCCCCAGTTCACGACACAATCCGCTAATAGCAAAAGCAAGCACCATCAATAACGCAAGAGAGACCATGCCGGACATGCCTTTCAATGCCAGATCAATCAATTCCTTTCCCGGCAGTAATTTTTGGATCACATACATTATCGTTGCCACCAATACGGCAGTAATCACGGAATAGAGAACCGAAGCCGATCCTGAACCATTACCGATCGCTTCAAATACATTGGTCCAGAATGATTTAGTTGCCGGGTCATTAATCCCTTCCCATCCTGTATAGATCAGCATGAAAGGCATCATCAGGACCATGGTAAGGATAGGGACGATCATATTCATGGCTCGCGGTGTTGCGCCTTCCCTGGTCTCCAGGAATGTGATGTCCGATGAGACCATCGGTCTGGCATTATCAGCCAGTACTTTGCCTTCTACCCTCGCCCGTTGTTCTGCCTTTTTCATCGGGCCAAAATCCTTTCTGCTGAAAACCAGGTAAAACACCAGGAGAACAGCCAACATGGGATAAAAATTAAAGGGGAATGCCCTGAATAGTGTGGCAAAGGGTTTGTCGAAACCCTGCACAACCAGAAGGCTCATGATGAATGCACCCCATGCATTGAACGGGACCAGTATGCTGGAGGGTGCAGAAGTGGAATCAGCAAGGTATGCCAGTTTTTCACGTGATATTTTCAATTTATCGAATATGGGACGATACAGCGTTCCAACTGTAAGAGCAGAGATGTTGGATTCCACAAAGATCAATAATCCCGTCAGGGCAGTGAGAAATTGAACAACCAGGCGGTTTCGTCCTTCTCCCCTGCTTTCCATTCTTGTCAGCAGGTTATCTATCCTTCGAATAAAACCCTCCACCCCGCCTGATCGCTGAATATAGGCAATCAGAATCCCAATAATGAGCGTGAAGATGATGGTCCGTGTGTTGTTATCCTCCTTGAACACATCCACCAGACCCTGTATGGTGTCAAATGTGCCGGTTAACAGATTCCCTTTATTAATAATGACCCAACCCAACCAGATCCCGAAAATCAGTGAAACGAACACCTGCCGGGTCCTGATGGCCAGAACAATGGCCGCAACAGGCGGGATAAGAGACCAGAATCCGTAATCATGCATGATCCAAAGGTAATTTTTCTGTGATTCCGAAGCAAATTCTCGATCAGTCTCCTAACATTAGACTGATGGCCATGATTTTATAGTATCTTGCAGTTATCGGAAATCCCTGAGTCGTGAAGTGGTTTCTGTTAAAATAAAGCAGTCAATTAATCCAAGCCACGATACCATCAATTCATAATGAAACTTGAGTGAATAAAAATGTAGCTGCTGTTTTCACTTTTAGTATATTTATTGTGAATCCCATAACAGGTAACTTCATGAAGAGACTGTTTGTTAATCCCCGGTTGTTTCTTCTGCTTGGTATCCTTGCTTTTACCCTTCAATGCAAGCGGGATACACCTCAGCAGGAGATCAAATTCCGGATCATCACGGAAGCAATCACAGACAATAACAACCCCTATTATTTTGATCCAGCACATTATCCTGATGACAGGAGTTCACTGCCTGTTGGGGTGTTTGATTCGGGTACTGGTGCCCTTTCTGCACTTAATTCGATCCTTGAGTTCGACGAATTCAACAACACGACCCATGAACCGGGCAGTGACGGAATAGCCGATTTCATTTCCGAACGATTCATATACCTTGCTGATGAAGCCAACATGCCGTATGGCAGATACAATGCCGAAGGCAAAGCTGATTTTCTCCGGGAGCTGGTGTTAAAAGATATACTGTTCCTGCTGGGGAATCAATATTACCTGACACCCGATGATGGCAATTCTCAAACGGACAAGGAACCGGTTAAAAGTATCGTTATTGCCTGTAATACAGCTACAGCTTATGGACTTGAAACGGTCCGGGAAGCGATGGATCACTGGGGGCTGAACATTAACATAACAGGCATCATTGAAGCCGGCGCCAAACTAGCCCTGGAAATAGTATTCGGTAACGGGCATGAGCATTCAGTCATCGGGGTTCTTGCTACCGAAGGCACCTGTGCATCCGGAGGTTATCCCACATCGATACACACGCTGGCTGAAACCCTCCTTCCTGTTAATGATATCCCGGTTGTGCAGCAGGCTGGAATCGGTCTGGCAGGAGCCATCGATGGAGATATCAATTATGTTGATCCTGCAGCCACCGAACCCAGAGAAGAAACAGATTATTATGGTCCTGGATTGGGTCACCCCAATTATCCCATCGATACTGCATTGTGGGAGGAGTACCATTTTGAGACCGGGAATGGATTACTGGTTAAAAAAAATCCGGAAGGGAAGAGAACCGTGATCCAGCTAAATTCCGTGACCAATTATATCCGGTACATGGTTACTCATCTTGCAACAAAAATATCTCAGGAATTCCCCGATTATACGCTGGATGTTGTAATCCTCGGATGCACTCACTAGCCGTACGTTGAGGCTGAAATTCGGGATCATTTCCTGCGCCTTAAGCAGTACAATAGCTTCTATGAGCGCAATATACCGGAAAATATTGTTTTAATCGATCCCGCCAGGTCATTGGGCACTGAACTGTATCACGAACTTACCGAAAAAAATATCCTGGGGCAGGATAGCCATGCAAACAGCCGGTTTTTCATTTCGGTTCCCAACAGACTGCTACAGGAAAACCGGATTGATGAGCAGAGAGAGTTCCCCTATGACTGGAAATACGGCCGGGATATCAATACCGGTTTGCACTTTGTCAAACAGGTCCCGTTTTCAGACGAGTGGATTGATGAAGCTATCCGGATAAGAATCAAAGAGAACATTCCAATAATATACGGAATAATTTATAAGCAGTGATAACTGTATGTTATGATAAACCAATAAAATATCAACGATGATTCGACGAAGGTTGAATTGTGGAACATGAACCTGGTGTCCGGGCAGGATCAACCGGTTAGTGTGCTGTCTTCAGCGGATGAATATCCACCAGGCCTCTTCTGGAAGGATGAGACATCAATCTGGATTATTACCGGTAAAGAGGGCAAGCTGCTCAATGCAGCATCGGGTGATCTAATCGCATCAAAGGAAGAGTTGGAGATGGATCTCAGGAAAGTTGGGCAGGGAAAGATCAGCGAACTGAC
>CAYMFM010000079.1:13679-18749 GCA_964389685.1 uncultured Rikenellaceae bacterium | reverse complement strand
TTCTTAAGGAACCTCTCTTTTTAAAATTTCAACTAACTTTTATACGATACCGTATTATATGGTATCGGTATTCATTCTATTGTATACAATCTTATTATACGTAAATTGGTAGTGGAATATATGTTTGACCAATGAATATGAATTATGACAATCCATGCACAAAAACAACAGTGAACAAAAGCTGGAGACAAGTACCCCATCAGCTATGAGCGACTATAAGCTATGCGACTATATCTGATCAATCCTTCCAATCAACTTGTCAACATCGTCAGAGTCAGGGAAAGCCGCTGGAACCGTTACCGGGTCTGGAAACCACTTAGCCTTATGGTTCTTGCGGGCCTGACCCCGCCAGAGTGGGAAATCTCGATCATTGACGAGAACTTCGGCGCACCAGACTATTCATCGATGCCGCTGCCGGATCTGGTGGGCATCACTGCTTTCACCTCGCAGGCGAACCGGGCCTATGAAGTGGCCGCTCACTTCCAGCGTCTGTGTGTGCCCGTCGTCATGGGAGGCATCCACGCAACCATGTGCTTGGACGAGGTCATGGAGCGTGTGGACTCGGTTGTCACGGGGGAAGGCGAAGGCATCTGGCCTCAGGTGCTGGAGGACGCTCGGCACGGCTGCCTGAAACGCCGGTATGACGGAGGGCTTGCTGAGATAAGCAATATCCCAGCCGCTCGTCATGATTTGTTGGCTACAGGATATGCCTTCGGAGCCATTCAGACCACACGCGGCTGTCCCTTGAACTGTAGCTTCTGCAGTGTGACAGCGTTCAACGGGGCCCACTACCGGATGCGATCCATTGGGGACGTTATTCGGGAATTTCGGCTGATCCGCGAGAAACGCATACTGGTAGTGGACGACAACCTCGTGGGCACGCGTCCTGAACACATCGCCCGCGCCAAAAACCTGTTTCGAGCCATGGTGAAGGCGAAACTGAAAAAAAAATGGTTCGCCCAAGCCACGATCAACTTCGCCGATGACGAGGAACTCCTGGCATTGGCTGCGAAGGCAGGCTGCCGGGGCATCTTCATCGGCTTCGAGTCACCAACGACGGAGGGACTTCGGGAACTCAAGAAAAATTTCAATTTTTTGAAGGGCCGGGACTTTCGGGCCTCTGTACAGTGCATCCAACGGTACGGAATCATGGTTGTGGGTTCCTTTATCATCGGTTTGGACGTAGATGAACCGGGCATCGGAAAACGCATCGCCAAGGCAGCCAGCCAGTACGGCTTGGACATTCTCAACGCGCTGTTTCTGACACCCTTGCCCGGCACACGCCTGTGGGATCAGATGAAAGCGGAAGACCGCATCACTCTTGATACATTCCCGGAAGACTGGAAATATTACACGCTGACCTTCCCGGTAGCCCGGTATAAGCATCTGTCTCTAGATGGTATCAGTGACGAGATGCTCTCCTGCGACCGGACTTTCTATTCTATGCCGCGCATTCTATGCCGGGTTTGGGGCAACCTATGGGATCGCCGCCAGCCGCTGATCAGTCTGGTGGGCAATCTCTCATTCAGGAGGAATTCTCAACTGAGTTGTAAAGCATACGCGGGTTTCAAGCGCTACCTGGGCAATAGGCATAACTGTTTAAAGAAGTTATGAAAGAAAATGGTATGTAAATAGGGACAGCTTCCGATTTATTTTTAGAATGATTTAATCAACTAAAAGTCAATATATTTAAATCAGTAGCTGTCCCTATTTCATCAGATATATTCATAAGTTAATATGTGGTGAGTTGGATTTATTTTACATTATTTCACACTTACTGTAACTTTATAAATTAATTAAAGGGTTTATAAATTAACCATTCAAATTCAATGACAATGAAGAAATCATATTTAAAAACAGTAATTGTATTGTTCCTTTTATTCTGTACTTATGGGATTATAGCACAAAATGTACATGAACAAAAAAATATATCATTTCCAAATTGTTTAAACTACAAGGATTCATGCATTTATATTGGGAATATTTTTATTCAAAAGATATCAGATAAAAAATTTGAAGATTTAGAATCTTTCTTCTCTGATAACATCTTATTTCGTGCATTAACTCCTCCAAGCATAATAACATCAAATAATCCCACTGAAGTTGCCAATACCTTAAAAAAATGGTTTTATGTTGATGAACCAGACCAATGCAAAATATTAGATTCTAAAAGTGAATTTTTCGTTGATTGTCTGCATATCTATTATAGAGTTTTTAGAACATATAAGGGTGATTCTTATAAAGTTGAACAGCAATTATATTGTGAGGTGTCATCAGGGAAGATTCATTATTTTGGGGCATTTTGATTTTTATAATGTATAGAAATACAGATAATTAACCCGCATTATTCATGCAAAGACGTAGTACATTGCATGAATGTGTGATGGGTAGAGGGAAGCAATGCGGGAACCGAACTCGCCTTGAGCGAGTGAGCTCACCGAAGGTAAACCCCGACAAGAAAACACCCAAATTTGAGGATTGGAATGAACTCAAATTTGTGGTATTGCTTCGTCGGAAGGATTATTTATGAATAATCCGGGTTAACTATCATATCGCCTCATCAAAATTCATATGATGTAGCACTTATTGGTGGCGGAACCTATCCGCAGCCGGATGAAGAGTTATTAGTGATGCCATAGGCATTCCTTAGGAATAAGTTGATACGTTGATAAGATGGTAGTGAGGGGTGTAAGAGTCAGCAGTCAGCAGAAAAATTGGTTTCATTTTCATCTAAGCCAGTATAGCATCACCATTGTAGTGTCGTTATTTAACATAAAATTTCTGAAAATAATCTGATTATACTCATCGGGAGGGAAACCCGTCCTCCACCGGACCGTCCAGAATTCTCCATTCAAAGGATAAAAATCAATATACCCCCAAAACAGGGTATTTTCACCATTCCACGAAACAAAATACTCGGATGAATAATAAAAAGCCCCCATCTCACTCAAGGAATCGGCCTGATTATGAAAAGTATAATGCAGATACAGAGCGTATTCATCCATATCAAATATCAAATTCCCCATGGTAATGTTATACCTGTATTCTGCACAATCGGGACAATCGAGCGAGTACCATGCATATAAACTCCAGGTACCTGAAATGTCATATTTTTCAGGCATCTGGGTTTTTTCTTCTTCTTCAATTGGCTTATCACAACCGAAAAGAGTAAGAAGTATTAAAAAACCAACTGTTCGTGATATATAGTTTAGTTTCATCTTCCTATCCAATGAAGAAACAGTCTGTACAAGAAAAATGTTAAGGGTGTTGCCTTCTCTTATTACAAAATTAGTCTATTTCTAACGAGTTGTCAAGGAGATATACAGTAACTTTCATGCCATGCAAATTCCGGTGTTAATGAGTACCCTATTCCGGTTTCAGGTGCTCAGCCTGTCCGTATTTTTCATCAGGATAGAGAGAGCTGGGCGGGGTGACTTAGCATCCTCCTTCTCCGCCACCTTGCCGGGCTGGAATGATGATTGATGAATTATGAGTGATTACAAGTACATCCACCTTCTTCAATAACCGGTGGATACGGCGGACGAAGTAGGGCATGGAGCATAGAGCATGGGGCAGAGGAAAGGATGATCCGCCGTCGCAAAAGCTATGGCGGACGGGGAGGATGTGCCATAGGCATGCCTTCGGCAAAGGATGATGGATGAAGGATTTAGGATTATTAAAGAATATCCACTTTCGCCAAGGCTTCGGTGGCCAAAGTTGCGGATTTCGAAGTTTGGGATGCATGTTGAAGGTGTTCGTAACGAATCAATAACAACTCCGGAGGCCTGCCTGCCGGACAGGCAGGAGTTGAATTCCAATAGCCCCGGGCGGAGCCCGGGGTTGGTGTGAACAACATGCAACCGGTCCAACTGATATGCTGTTCAACGGGAAATCAATCCATGGACCGCATTGCACCAGGCGATTCACTTATAATCCCGGCGATTTCTAATGAAGCTGCCCAGGAGCGCCTCCGGTTCGTCGATTTTAATTCGGTTGCTGTCCTTAATTAAATTATAATCCGATATTCAAGGTCGCTAAAACGATCCAGAGGATCTTTATACTTAAAAACTGAGAACTGAAAACTGGGAACCTGAAAAACCATCTAAATCCCTGATTTTTCTGTACTTTTAAGGTATGAAATATGGTGGGAAAGTTGCTCGATTGCTCATACCGTTACTTCTGCTGATTTCCCTTAGCTCCTGTGAAGATGAGAATCTCAAAAGAAAAACCGGGAGTTTTGAGGATACCCGGGATGGGCAAATCTATAAATGGGTGAAAATCGGGGATCAGACCTGGATGGGAAAAAACCTGAATATCGGAACATGCATCGATGGAAGCCTGGATCAGACCGATAACCAGATCATTGAAAAGTATTGCTACGGGGATGAAGAGGGGAACTGTGCTATTTACGGGGGCTTGTACCAGTGGGATGAAATGATGCAATACCCTCCATCAAAATCAGGAATTGTGGAAACCACCCGGGGAATATGCCCCGATGGTTGGCACATCCCGACTGATGAGGAATGGGAAACCTTGCTGGATTACCTGGGAGGACGGTATGTTGCCGGCGATAAGCTAAAGGAAGAAGGTATAAAACATTGGCGCGAACCAAATGCAATGGCAACCAACATCGTCCGTTTCACGGCATTGCCGGGCGGCTACCGTACAGGCGACGGTAATTTCAGTAACCTTGGGGACAATTGCTATTTCCGTGCTTCCGGGGAAATCAACATCAATGAAGCGTGGCTATGGACATTGGACTATCACGGTCCGGATGTAAGCCACGACCGGCTGCCAAAAACCTTCGGTTTTTCTGTTCGTTGTATTAAAGACAAACATCTAAAATAATTAAGCATGAAAAACAGGAACCATCATTCATCAACAGCACTCTTTTTTGCTTTTTTATTCATTCTTGGAATCTGCACTGCCTGTCTGGAGCAGGGACCGGGATGGACAGAATCAGGGATAGGATACATCAGGACTGTGATCAATCCGGACGGCCCTGTCCTGGGATACGATACAACCTCAGGGGTTCAGATTCTTACCGTCAAACGGCTTGCCTTTAAGGAC
>CAYMFM010000079.1:0-13579 GCA_964389685.1 uncultured Rikenellaceae bacterium | reverse complement strand
CGATACAACCTCAGGGGTTCAGATTCTTACCGTCAAACGGCTTGCCTTTAAGGACCTGAACAGGAACGGTGAACTTGATCCCTATGAAGACTGGCGTTTACCTGTCGAAGAGCGAGCCAGTGACCTGGCATCGAAAATGACAAAAGAGCAGATTGCCGGACTGATGCTATACAGCAGCCATCAGGCGATTCCTGGTGGAGGAAGAGGCTTTTTCTCAAACACCTATGGCGGGAAAAGCTATGCAGAGAGCGGGGCAAAACCGTATGACCTTTCCGATGCTCAGGTTGATTTTCTGACCAATGACAACCTGAGGCATGTCCTGGTAACACGGGTTGAAAGCCCGGAAACGGCAGCCCGCTGGAACAACAATGCCCAGGCACTTGTGGAGGGGATCGGTCTGGGAATCCCGGTGAACAACAGTTCGGATCCCAGGCATGGCATACGGGCAGATACTGAGTACAATGCCGGTGCAGGAGGAGAAATTTCCATGTGGCCCGGTTCGCTCGGTCTTGCAGCGACCTTTGATCCGGAAGTGGTGAAACAATTCGGTGAAATTGCCGCTGATGAGTACCGTGCCCTTGGCATCACAACAGCACTCTCGCCACAGATCGATATCGCTACCGATCCGCGATGGAGCCGTGTAAGCGGCACATTTGGCGAAGATCCGCAGCTTTCTGCAGACATGGCACGTGCATACATCGATGGGTTCCAGACCTCATCGGGTGAATCTGAGATTTCCGGTGGTTGGGGATATAACAGTGTCAATGCAATGGCAAAACACTGGCCCGGAGGAGGATCCGGAGAAGGCGGCAGGGATGGCCACTTCGGTTATGGAAAATTCGCAGTATACCCGGGTGACCGGTTTGAGGATCACCTGATCCCATTTATAAACGGTGCTTTTGACCTGAGTGAGGGAACCGGAATGGCATCTGCCGTTATGCCATATTATACCATTTCCTATAATCAGGATGAGGAGTATGGTGAAAATGTTGGCAATGCCTACAGCAAATACATCATTTCCGATCTGCTTCGCGAAAAGTATGGCTACGAAGATGTGGTCTGCACCGACTGGGGTATTACGGATGATGAATCCCCGGATATCGGCAACTTTCGAGGGGGCCGGTGCTGGGGCGTCGAAGAAGGTTACACTGTGGCTGAGCGTCATTATAAGATCATCATGGCAGGTGTCGACCAGTTCGGTGGTAACAACGATGCCGGTCCCATCATTGAAGCATACAACCTTGGTGTTGAGGGACATGGAGAAACCTTTATACGTGAACGGTTTGAGCAATCAGCCGTACGGCTTCTGAAAAACATCTTCCGGGTAGGGCTTTTTGAGAATCCCTACCTTGTGGCAGAAGAAACCGCATTAACGGTGGGTAAAGCGGAGTATATGAAAGCCGGTTATGAAGCCCAGTTGAAATCCATCGTCATGCTGAAGAATAAAGCAAATGTTCTTCCTGTAGAGAAGGACATCACCGTATACATACCGAAAAGATATACACCCGCAGGAAGGGACTGGTTTGGAAATGCTCTTCCCGAACGGCACGAATATCCGGTCAACCTGGAGACGGTTAAGAAATATTTTCAGGTAACGGAAAATCCGGATGAGGCGGATCTTGCCATCTGCTTTATCGAAAGTCCCGTTTCCGGTCCCGGTTATGATAGGGCTGATGCCGAAAAGGGTGGGAACGGGTATGTTCCTATCACCCTCCAGTACAGTGAATACACCGCAGAATTTGCCCGCGATCCAAGCATCGCCGGTGATGAACGGGATGTTCTCAACCGGACCTATCGCGGAAAGAAAACAACAGCCCACAATTTAACTCACCTTAGCATGATCCTTGACACCAGGAAAGCGATGCCCGGGAAACCGGTCATCGTATCCATTGTCATGTCGAAACCAATGGTTTTCGGGGAATTTGAAAAGGAGGTTGATGCCATACTGGTAAACTTCGGTGTTCAGAATCAGGCAATCCTGGATATCATGGCAGGCGAAGCTCAGCCCTCAGCACTGCTGCCACTGCAAATACCGGCGAATATGCGGACGGTTGAGGAACAAAATGAGGATGCTCCGCACGATATGGAATGTCATGTGGATAGCGAAGGAAACCGGTATGATTTTGCTTTCGGACTGAACTGGGATGGGGTGATCAGTGATCATCGGACTGAGAAATATAAGAAGCATTAGACAGTGATTGAGAGCACTCTTTCAGTCTACCATAGGTATGCCTATGGCACCTACGGGACATTTCTAAAAGGTTGGATGAGCAGAAAGATTCTGAAGAACCAGGGTCAATGTAGGGCGACTTTCTAAGTCGCCTTTTTTGTCGACTCAGAAGAGTCGACCTACATACGTTCAGGCTTACCCAAAAGATTCATGCCATAGGCATTCCTTTGGAGAAAGAGGCTAGACAATGTAGGGCGACTTTCTAAGTCGCCTTTTTGTCGACTCAGGAGAGTCGACCTACATACGTTCAGGCTTACCCAAAAGATTCGTGCCATAGGCACTCCTTCGGAGGAAAAGGATGTATCGGCAAATTAAGACAATTAATTCACCAGGGTATACTCTTCCATTGTCCGGAAAAAATCTTCAATGATTTTATCACTGTCAAAGTTTTCCCAGATGGTGATCTTGCGGGAATTTTCGGGGCGTTCCTGCCATTCATTATCGATCAATACAGGGCAGGAGATCCGTTTTGATTCTGCCCACGATGGATCTTTTACAATAGCCACGGCAGCCATGTCGAACAGAGCACGTGAAGGGGGATCATCATCATAGTCAATGTTCCCGAAAAGATTTACCGAATAATCACCGAAGTTGTCAACAGCGATACCGTGTCTTCCCATCACGGGAGTATCCACCCTTGGTCCCTTTTCGGGCATGTTTTCATTGATCTCTTTCTGGGTTACCCGAACTGCATCGGTACCGGATTTCCTGCCGTAACGTACCGTTACCATTTCAAACTCCACATTGGTGCGAAGCACATAACTCAAGGCTGCCGTATCATTCTCCTGGTTGTATTCGCCCGGTTCAGGATAGTTGGAACCCAGCCATACGACTTTAACAGAGCTGGTAATGGCAGGCTCTTTTTCAAGGGCAAGGGCGACATTGGTAAGTTTGCCCACCGCAATCAAAACCAGCTTACGATCCCGCGTTACCTTCGCTTTTTCAATGATGAAATTCACGGCATCCGAACCATCGAACGCTGAGGAAGCAAGCTGCTCTTTGATGTGAAGAAGATCCTGATCGGCTCCCTTTAGCAACGGAACTTTACCATACAACTTACACAGTTTGATAATCCGTTCAGCCTCAGCATAATGATTTTCAATACCTCCTCCGCTCCGGGTGGCATTGACGGTCACACCCTCAACAGTAAATGTTTCTCCGTTTAAAAGCAGGTATGCCAGGGCATGCTGGTCATCCAGCTCATTGTTCGCATCTGTATCAAAAATCACGGGAATCTTTTGGGCTGTTTGTGTATCTGATGGTTCTCCGGTATTTCTGCAACCCGTATGCAGAAGGAGAATGATCAGAAGGGAAATTAATGCATAGTGTTTCATGTTGACTGATATGTGAAGTAAAGAAAATATCCAGTTCAAATATATGCTGTTATTTTGACTTTTTATTACCTTCAATGGTCACATTCACATTGAAAAAGGGATGATGAAAATCGTCGTCATTGGCAGTTCAAATACGGATATGGTGGTACAGTCCGATCATTTACCGGCTCCGGGGGAAACCATTCTTGGAGGAACATTCTTCATGAATCCCGGAGGGAAAGGAGCAAACCAGGCGGTGGCTGCTTCGCGCCTGGGTGGTAACGTCACCTTTGTTGCAAAAACAGGAGATGATGTTTTCGGAAAGCAGACGGTTCAGAACCTGCAGAAGGAAGGAATAAATACCGATTTTGTCACAATTGATCCTGCTCTTCCCTCAGGTGTTGCATTGATAACGGTAGATGCACAGGCGGAAAATTGTATCGTAGTTGCTCCCGGATCCAACATGGCTCTTACACCGGATGATATGGATCCGGTTATTGACCGGATAAAATTGGCAGAGATCATTCTGCTACAGCTTGAAATACCCATTGAAACCGTTCGATATGCCATTGAAATAGCAAACCGGAATGGAGTAAAAGTGATCCTCAATCCGGCACCGGCACAAAAACTTCCGGACTCATTACTGGGAAATCTCTACATGATTACTCCGAATGAATCGGAAGCAGAGATCCTTACCGGAGTCAGGGTAATGGATCCAGATTCAGCAGAGAAGGCAGCCTGGATACTCCTGGATAAGGGCATTGAACAGGTGATCATTACGATGGGAGCAGGTGGTGCATACCTGTTGTCGGAGAACTATTCGGAATTGATACCAGCACCGAAAGTGCATGCGGTGGATACCACTGCTGCCGGTGATACATTTAACGGTGCACTGGCTGTTGCCCTTTCGGAGGGTTGCAGCATCCGGGAAGCCGTCATGTTTGCCAACCGGGCAGCCTCAATTGCCGTGACCAGACCAGGAGCCCAGGCTTCAACACCTTACAGACACGAATTGAAATAACAATATGAAACGAATGAAAAAGATCGTTTATTTTATTTGCATTATTCTGATTACACTGTTTGCCTGTACCCGGGAGAAACCCGGGAGCAGAGACAAGATGACGCTGATGGATGGTGACCAGTTTACCATTTCCAAAACGGAGCTCATGGATAAAATTAAGGGAGGATGGGCAGGACAGGTGATCGGATGTACCTACGGAGGCCCAACTGAATTCAGGTTCAACGGCACGATGATACAGGATTATCAGCCCATACCCTGGCATGAGGGGTACATCAAATGGTGGTATGATCATGCGCCCGGGTTGTACGATGACATTTATATGGATCTGACATTTGTTGAGGTTTTTGAGAGGGAAGGGCTGGATGCCCCGGCACTATTGCATGCACGGGCGTTTGCCAATGCGGAATACATGTTATGGCATGCAAATCAGGCGGCTCGTTACAACATCCTTAATGGGATAAATCCGCCGGAATCGGGACATTGGTTGAATAATCCCCATGCAGATGACATTGATTTCCAGATCGAATCCGATTTCGCCGGGTTGATGTCACCGGGAATGGTTAATCCGGCTGCGGAGATATGTGACCGGATCGGTCACATCATGAACTTCGGCGATGGCTGGTATGGAGGTGTGTATGTTGCAGCGATGTACTCTCTGGCATTTGTTTCGAAAGATATCCGGTTCATTGTTGAGGAAGCATTGAAAGCGATACCGGAACAGAGCCTTTTATACCAGTGCATTAACGATGTGATCAGCTGGTATGACCGGATGCCGGATGATTGGAGATCAACCTGGTTTGAAGTGGAGAAGAAATGGTCATCCGATGTAGGATGTCCCGATGGTGTGTTCAGAGCGTTTAATATCGATGCAAAAATCAATGCTGCCTATATTGTGATCGGTCTTCTTTACGGGGATGGAGATTTTGGTAAAACCATTGATGTCAGTACGCGGTGCGGACAGGATTCGGACTGTAATCCAGCCAGTGCAGGAGGAATCCTTGGAACGATTCTCGGTTATAGCAACATTCCAGATTACTGGAAAATGGGACTTGCGGAGGTTGAAGATATCGACTTCAGGTATACCTCCATGTCGTTGAATGATGTATATGCAATGGGGTACAATCATGCGCTTCAAATGATCGAACGAAACGGCGGCACCATTGAAGAGGAAGAAATTACCCTACGATTCCAGGCGCCCGAGCCGGTTCCCTTTGAACAGGCTTTTATGGGACATTTCCCCGTTGAAAGAAAAAGCATTGATGGGGAAGCCAGGATAATGAACCTGCAGAACAGGGAGTGTATGTTTGAATTTGAAGGTATCGGTTTTGTTCTGACAGGTAGCTCACAAAAAGAGAAAGAGGTGCTGGAAGATTTTATCCATAGTGTGGAAGTTTATGTGGATAATGAACTGGTGGAAACTGTAGATCTTCCAACCAGCTTTACAACCAGGAGACATGATATTTGCTGGAAATACAACCTCACGAATCAGAAACATAGTGTACACCTGAAATTGGTGAATCCAAAACAGGGATACAGGTTGTGGCTGGGAGATGTTGTCGTATACTCGGATAAACAGGTGAATTATGCATATTAACCCGGACATATACCTCATGTTTAATTATTGAATCGTTAAATTTCTATATCATGTATATCGTACCTTCATACACTGTTGCCGTATTTTTCACGATCATCACCATGTTATGCTGGGGATCCTGGGCAAACACGCAAAAACTTGCCGGCAGAACATGGCGGTTTGAACTCTATTATTGGGATTATGTCATCGGGATCCTGATCCTCTCCCTGGTTTCGGCTTTGACACTTGGAAGCCTGGGTGAGCAAGGAAGGAGCTTTTTTCAGGATCTGCAGCAGGCAGAATGGAGTAACCTGGGCAGTGCTTTTCTCGGGGGTGTGGTTTTTAACCTTGCCAATATCCTCCTGGTAGCTGCCATAGCCGTTGCCGGAATGTCGGTTGCTTTTCCCGTGGGAATTGGTATCGCCCTGGCTCTGGGTGTATTAATAAATTATGTTGCTGCTCCATATGGAAATCCAGTCCTGATCTTTTCAGGAGTCGGTTTGGTTACCATCGCCATCATTCTTGATGCAGCAGCGTATAAAAGACTGGCAGAAATAAACCGGAAAGTATCTGCAAAAGGCCTTCTTCTATCCGTATGTGCCGGTGTCCTGATGGCACTGTTTTACCGGTTTGTTGCCAGTTCGTTGTCTGCCAACTTTGAGAATCCGGAGTCGGGTAAAATTACTCCCTATACCGCTGTATTTGTATTCTCAATCGGTATATTCATCAGTAATTTTCTTTTCAACACGTTTTTTATGAAAAAACCGGTCGAGGGGGATCCTGTTACGTTCAAACAATATTTTGACGGAAATATCAAACTTCATTCAACCGGTTTTCTGGGGGGTATCATATGGTGTATTGGGATGTCCCTGAATGTTGTCGCAGCGGGTAAAGCAGGGTATGCCATTTCATACGGCCTGGGCCAGGGAGCTACCCTGATCGCTGCCTTATGGGGGGTCTTCATATGGAAAGAATTTAAAGATGCTTCAAAGGGAACAAACCGGTTGTTGCTTTTCATGTTCCTCTGCTTTATAGCCGGACTGGGATTGGTCGTTTATGCAGGCGCATGAAGTGGATGGAAATAACTGGATTGAACGTCTGGCAAATGTGTGGTCCATGAAACGATGGGAACCCGGTGCCGGGGTTAAAAAATACTGGTGATTCAAAAAAACCTGGGGCTGTCTCAAAAGTCAAATGTTTAGTCATCCTGTCCAAAAGACTCCTTCGGAGAACTCCTGCCTGCCAGCCACAGGCTGGTAAACCGGCAGTGTATTTCTTCAGTATTCAGGTAACAGATTTTAATCCACACTTAAATCCCAATTTGGTTATCCCATTTGATATTTTATATAGCAAAATTCAACCCCTACAGGGTTGTAATCTTCTTGTATATACTAACCACCGGTCATAACCGGTGGTTACTCATTATTCTACCCCGTTCGGGGTAAAGTGTAATGGTTAAAACTAGTTTCGCAAGAAGGACCTTGTATAAAACCTGCTTTTTGATATTCGTTTTAAACATTGTTACCGAAATTGTGAAGTATTACACGGCAGACAGGTGATTCAGGATCTCATACGCATGATTATTAGCATATTGAGATTCTGAAATAAATTCAGAATGACGTTATTTCGGGCTTTTGAGACAGCCTCAGGTTTGAACCTTATTCCTTCTTTTTCCCACTCTTATCCGGGAATGGTGGAATTGGTGGAATGGTATCTTTCCAGGTTTTTATCTCCTCAAGGATCACTTCGATGGCTTTATCCATCTGGTCATCCTGTCCTTCATACAATTTTGCGGGATCATTTTCCAGGATAATGTCTGGAGTAACGCCTTCCCCTTCAATAACAAACCGGCTGCCATCCTTAGCGTATGGTCCGAACGACGGTGTGATCAGAGACCCGCCATCGATCAATGGTTGAGCGCCGCTATACCCGACAACACCACCCCACGATCTTGTACCGATGGTTTTACCCAGTTCCAGCACCTGGAAACGATAGGGAAACAGATCACCATCCGATGCGGAATATTTGTCCATCAACGTCACCTTCGGGCCCAGGTGCATGCCTCCCGGGCTTGTTGCACCTTCTTTCCAACCGGTGGAATAGTTAAAATAGGTGATTTCCCGCATCAACCGTTCGATGATCATTGGAGAGACATTCCCTCCGCCATTTCCCCTCACATCGATGATCAATCCTTTTTTGCTCAACTGGGGGTAGAAATGCTTTACGAATTCATTCAAACCGGCAACACCCATATCCGGAATATGGATATAACCGACCTGGCCATTGGTTTTCTCATCCACGTATTTAATGTTATCCTGTACCCAGTTATAATAATAAAGGGTACTCTCATCACGGACAGGTTTAACCAGGACATCACGGCTTCCATCAGTTGCCGGCTTATTATTCACTGTCAGCATTACTTCTTTACCCGGTTTCCCGATAAGCAGGGAGTATATATCCTTGACTTCGTTTGTCGGTTTTCCATCGACAGCCAGGACATAATCTCCCTCATTTACATTCACTCCGATCTCTTTCAGGGGTGATCTCAGTTGATCACTCCAGTTGGCACCATCGAGAATCTGGTCGATTTTAAAATATCCTGCTTTATCCTTGGAAAGTTTTGCCCCCAGCAGACCCATGGGTATTCTTTCGGGCATGGGCCTTTCTCCGTTGTTCACGTAGGCATGACCGACACTCAGTTCACCGACCATCTCCCCGATAATATATGCCAGATCAGAGCGGTGGGCTACATAGGGTAAAAGCACCCCGTATTTTTCACGCATGGCTTCCCAATCCACTCCATGCATATTCGGAGCGTAAAAGAAATCACGCATGTGACGCCAGCTCTCATCAAACATCTGAGCCCACTCTTCCTTTAGATCAACATACACTTTCATGTCGGAAAGATCCATTGGCTCGGATATCTTAACCGGCCCCGATGGAGTATTCATTACCTCGTATTGTCTTGCCATTCGAATCAGCATCTTTTTACCATTCGATGAAATGGTATATTGAACATTGGTACCGAGTTCAGTCTCTTTTTTGGCTTTGAGGTCATACATTTTCATTTGGGTACCCCGTGTATCCGATGACCGGACACTGTAGTAGATTTTCCCTTCCAGACCGACTACTGAAAAATAGTTTGCAGCATCAACCGGCAAAGAAATAATTCGCTCCTGAATGCCGTCGATATCCACTTTCATGCCCTTTTCCTCTTTTTCTTTTCCATTTTCATTGTCTGGTTTCTTCTCCTCTCCAATTTTCACCTCATCATTTTCCAGTGCAAAGGGTGAGGGTGTATCTTTAGCAAGGGTAGCCAGGTATATTTTACTCATATCCCGATAGGCATGATTCCATTCCGTGTTGCTGTAAATGGGACTGAAATCCCTTGCCGAAGTAAAGATCAGGTATTTCCCATCGGAGCTGAAGCTTGGATTGGTGGAGTTATACCATCCTTCAGTAACCTCATATACTTTTTTCGTTTCGAGGTTGTACAACCGCACTTTGCTAAAATCCCTTTCCTGTTTTGTATAGGTGATCCATTTGCTGTCAGGTGACCAGTTAAAGGCAAAATAGGGAGACCAGTCGGAATGATCCACCTGTGTGACCTTTTTCGATTCCACATCCACATACTGCAACCTCATCTTCTTATCGTTATACAGGATTTTCTTTCCATCCGGTGACCATTCATACCCGAAAATATAGGTATTGGTATTTTGGGTAAGCTGCACAGGGGATTCACTACCGTCGTGCTTCACCATGTAAAGTTCAAATTCTCCGGTTTTATCGGATATGTAAGCAATGTATTTCCCATCCGGTGAAAAATCAGCATTGTGTTCATGAACACCCGATGTTTCTGTCAGGTTGCGTGTTATTCCATGTTGTGCCGGCAGGGAGAAAATGTCACCCCGTGCACTGAAGACCACCCGTTCCCCGTTTGGAGAAAGATCGCCGTTACGAATGTTTTCGCTGGCATCCTTGATCTCGTTGCGTGCAAAGATTTGATCGTCGGCAATCGTAATGGTTATTTTTGTTGTTTCCCCGGAGTTTACATCGTATTTGTAGATGAATCCACCTTTTTCAAATACGATAAAATCGTTTGAACAAGAGGGGAATTTAATATCATAATCTGTGAAATTGGTCACTTTTCGTGTCTCTTTGCTCTCCAGGTTGTATTCAAAAAGATTCATGGTCCGGTCACGATCCGAAAGGAAATAGATCTTATTGCCGATCCACATCGGTATGATATCCTGTATTTCATTGTCGGTAATTTTTTCAACAGATTTTGTATTGAAGTCGAGTATTCTGATATCATCAGCCATTCCACCCCGGTAGTATTTCCAGGTTCTGAATTCCCGGAAGACCCAGTTAAAAGCCAGTTTTGTCCCATCCGGAGAGTAGGAGCAGAATCCTCCGTCGGCCAGGGGTATTTCACGGGATAATCCCCCTTCTCTGGATACCAGGAACAGTTGTCCACGGAAGGAATTAAAGGATTGTTTTCTGGAACGAAAAATGATATCCTTTCCGTCGGGGGTCCATCCGATAACCAGGTTATTGGGTCCCATCCGGTCACCAATATCGTCACGTCCCAACGTGGCAGTAAAGGTTAATCGTTGCGGAACACCACCTTCTGCCGGTATGATAAATACTTCGGTGTTTCCGTCATATTGCCCGGTAAAAGCGATGTGCTTCCCATCGGGAGAAAACCTCGGAAACATCTCATAACCGTTATGGGTGGTCAGTTTCCGGGCCATTCCGCCGTTGCTGTTTACACTGTACAGATCTCCACCATAGGAAAAGACGATCTGGTCACCGTGAATGGAAGGAAAACGCAATAGGCGGGCTTCATCCTGTGAATACCCCATAAAAACAACAAGGATACCCAGGCTGATCAGGGTAAATAACTTCTTTTTCATGATTATTATAAATTAAAGTTGGAATTCAAATGAACTGTAAAAGTAAGAAACAAATTTTAATATTTGGAAAGTTGCTACTCTTTGATGTTGGAAGATTTCTGATTGGGTATTGGATTTTCTTTCAGTTTTGCCGGTACAAAAAGGTTCTCCGGATAATGTTTTGTTATGGATAAATGGATCAGGTAGATCAGTGGCATACCGAGATTCGTCTCCACCAATGAGTTGACGATCAATGGTGTAATGGATGGAGGACGTATCCCACTGATCAGAAGTGCAAACTCCCAGGCGAATTGAACCCCGATACCAATCATCATCAGCCGGAGTAGGTTCACTTTTGAGCCGGCTTTCTTACCTGCACGGATATTGCGGATAATCAGGTAAAGGTACCCAACCACCAGTATGATTGCCATTACCCGATGGTATGAAGCGGTTCCACGGGAAATGGAGATGTGATGGAAATTCCCACCGAATATCTGGCTGATGAATGCCACTGCAATATATCCTGAGATGATCAGGATTGACCATTTCACTCCCATTTTATCCCGGTTTAACAGCAACCATATCCAGGCAAAATTGGTTAATCCATAGCTGAAACTAAGCCAGAAAAGAAACCAGAATGGATCTGCTCCCACAACCATACGTGTTCCCAGTAGCCGGTAAAAAATTCCATAATCGACAATCAGGTATAATAATCCTGACAGGAGTCCGGCAATCAATGCAAGGTGTCTTTTTAGATAGATAAGAAGGGTGGTCAGTATTCCCAGCCAGATAAGATCCAGAATGATATAGAGGGAGTTAAATTCCCTTGCCACAATGATATCCATGAAAGCAAAGATTACGGTTCACCATGAAAAAACCGGATGCAAATATATCTTTTATTTTCAATTTCCCTCACACTTTTTTTTCATCTCGTGATAGATTTGAATGGATCTCTCGGCAAGGACCTGTGTAGCGTTCACCACCGGGACATCCACTCGCGTCGGATTGAATGCCAGGGGGATCTCTGTACAACCAAGAACAATCAATTCAGCCCCTTTTTTTATAATATGGTTCCCGGCTTGTGCCAGCAAATCCTCGTTGGTCTGTTTATCCGATCCTGCTTTGATTCCAAAGACAGCTTTCATTACCATCTCTGTTTCCACCGAGTCATCCGGGATGATTACCTGGTAACCGTTTTTTACCAATTCGTTCTCGTATAAACGCGATTCAAGCGTACCCGTTGTAGCCAGAAGTCCGACCTTTTTCAGGTCAGGATACTGTTGCTTTACCTCATTTACCGTTTCCCTTATCATGTGAATTATAGGAATGGAAACAGCATCCTGCATGTAGTCGTAAAAATAGTGAACCGTATTGCAGGGAATGACAATGAAGGAAGCTCCGGCATCTTCCAACCGGGTAACTCCTTCAACCAGGTAGGGGACAATTGTAAGATCCTGGTTCCGGATACTTGCCATCCGGTCAGGAACCTGGGGAAGACTGTATATCAGAGTGGGAATATGCTCCTGGTCCGTTTCGGCTGGTGTTAACCGGACGATCTGGTGATAGAGATCTGCAGTGGCTTCGGGTCCCATACCTCCGAAAATACCAAGGATAATTTTCTGATCCGATTCGGGAATTTTGTCCATTCTATCACAACAGGAGGATATGGAGAAAAGAATGAATAACAAAAGAAATAAACTATTTCGGTTTCTCATAGTATGTCAATATATAAGCAAGTACTAATTAACTCAAGTTGTTAGTTATGAAGAAAGTGTCCGAACATATTGAATATTTTAAAGAATTCCTTTGGAGAACGACTTTCCAAGTCGTTTGCGCTCTCCAGAGCGCTTTCTAACTCCCGCCGGTGGCGGGAGAAGCGACTCTTCCAAAGGAATGCCTTCGGCAGGAGAGTCGCTCTCCAGCGGAAAAATTGTATTTTTCTGGTAAAAAGTAAAAATATTTCTAAAACTTACAACTTGAGTTAATTAGCATCAAAAATAGAATTTTTCGGGTTAACTTCATCTCAAATTGATAGTACGCATAATAATCTGTATATTTCATGGTCAAGGGTAACAATTATTATTCACATGGCAGGAAAGCCTACAAAGACAACACCCCCCTCCCGTGAATTCCAGGTGTTTGCGAAGCCGGTGGGAGCCATTTGTAACCTGGCTTGTGTTTACTGTTATTATTTGGAAAAGGAGAAGATCTACCCGGCAGGGAAAACACTGCGGATGAATGATGAGGTTCTTGAGGAATACGTTGTCCAACAGATTGAGGCAACGACAGATCATGTCATTTTTTTTTCCTGGCATGGTGGCGAACCGACCCTGTTCGGACTGGATTCCTTTCGTACTATTGTGCATTTTCAGCGCAAACACAAACCTCCGGATAAAGAAATTGTTAACGGTATTCAAACCAATGGCACATTACTAAATGAAGCATGGTGCGAGTTTTTTGCTGCTGAACATTTCATAGTCGGTATCAGTATCGATGGACCGGAGGAAATTCACAACCGTTATCGGTTAACAAAAGATAAGAGACCTA
>CAYMFM010000078.1:3570-18830 GCA_964389685.1 uncultured Rikenellaceae bacterium | reverse complement strand
ATGGATCCGCAACAGGTAACAGGAATTATTCTGGCAGGAGGCAACAGCTCAAGAATGGGTTTTGATAAAGGTCTGGCTGATTTTCAGGGCAAACCGCTTATTCAATACTCCATCGATACCCTTCAACGGATTTGTTCCGGGATCATCATCAGCACCAACTCCCTGTCATATCATCAACTGGGTTTTCCGGTTCAGAGCGACATCCTCCCCGGAGCAGGTCCAATGGGTGGCATTTACTCATCGCTTTTGCACTCGGAAACGGAACACAATCTGGTATTATCGTGCGATACGCCTTTCGTAACTCCTGCCCTGATGCAACATCTCCTGGAAAATGCAGAAGGATACCAGGTGGTACTGCCTGCTTCAAAACCAGGGTTCGCAGAACCGCTTATTGGATATTATAACAAAAACAACACCACGGCCATGCTGGGTTTCATCGAAGGTGGTAATGTAAAACTAATTGATTATATTGAAACCACATTATATCGGTTCATTCCGGTGTATAAGGATCCGGATCAGTTCATTAATTTAAACACACCGGAAGGTTTTAAAAACTTCGAGAAACAGTAAGAGAAGAACAAATTTCCCCCCGATGGTCAGAACCTCTGATACAGCACAGCTTGATCAATTGTGGATAAAAGCATCCGTAACCGGTGGGTTATGGGCTGCTGTAGAGATCATTCTGGGCAGTTTTTTACACAACCTGAAATTCCCCTTTGCCGGAACGATTTTAACCGCTATAGGGATTATTTTCCTTATATCCTTTTACCAGATCTGGCCGGAAAAAGGATTGATCTGGCGTGCCGGCCTGGTATGTGCTCTCATGAAGTCGATCTCGCCCAGTGCGGTAATTCTGGGACCAATGATCGGAATTTTTACGGAAGCGCTCCTGCTGGATTTAACCATCCGTATCGGGAGGAACTGGTTCTTCAGTTATGCCTTGGGTGGTGCTCTGGCAATGATCAGCACCCTGTTACACAAAGTGATCAGTCTGTTAATTTATTACGGCTTTAACCTGATCCCGATCTATGAAAACATCTATTCCTTTGCATTACGACAGCTCCGTCTGCCCGAATCCAGTCCATGGAATCTCTTGCTTATTTTCCTGGTCATTTACATCATTGCAGGTATAATTTCTTCCTTAATCGGTTACCTGATTGGAAGGAAATCAAAACAGATCGAGGTTTCCAGGCCCCTGTCCATACAGCTTAATAATCCCGGAAAAGAGTTATTCACCCTGCCTGAACAACAAAAATTTTCCCTTCCTCTTTTCTTTTGTCACCTGTTCTCTGTATTGATGGGTATGTTTCTCCTGAACAGGATGAATTTTTACATTGCCCTGGGTTTTGTAGTGATTTATACATGCTTCACGCTGATCTATTACAGGACACTGATCCACCGGTTCCGGAAGCCGTTTTTCTGGATCCAGATATTCCTGATGGTCATTCTGGCTGGATTATTCTGGGAAAATTTATCCAGCAGTGAGAAAGCTTTTTCAATAGCGGGTATATGGATTGGAATTGAAATGTGTTTGCGGGCGATCCTGATCTTCGTAGGGTTCTCTTCCATCTCCATTGAGATTCGAAATCCTATCATCAAAGCCTTTCTTATCAGAAAAGGATTCCGGAAAATATATTTATCCGTCTCCATGGCTTTCGCAGCACTTCCCCTGATGATTGAGCGGATTTCCAATCCCTTCCATTTCCTGATCAGACCGGGAAAATCAATTTCACTCATCGCGAATGATGCTCATTCATGGCTATCCATTTTTGAAGAGGAAAAAACGGAACGCCGAACCAATGTGGCAGATCAGGAGTAACTTAACCGATTGTGAAATGCGGAATCACCGAAAACGGAACAGGATATGTTTACCCGCTTGATTAAAGGAAGGCCTACTCGTCATCCACCTCTTCGAAATCAACATAATCCCCATCCTCATTACCGATATGTTTTTTCTTATCGGGGATATAATCAATGGTTACATCTCCCTCCTTTTTTTTCTGGTTAGGTTCCTTTTGCCCGTGTCGATGTTCTGTTGTATCAGGTTTCCTGAACAACCATACCAGGAGTCGTATCAGGTAATATAACCCAATTATAATCAGTATTGTTCGTAACAGGCCAACCAACATATTGGAAAAATTTAATTCAGCTGATGAAGGTACGGATTTTTAGAGAAAGATTTTGAAGAAGCCCTCATTTTACAATTCAGCCGGGAGGCTCAATTGTCACGAAAGCAAATCCTTTTAAGCACACAATATTCTCTATTCTACCTGATCCAGGATGGAGGATGGAACCAGCGGTTTATCTTTCAGCCCCTTTGCCTTGCAGCCGAAGGTAAGGTTCAAACCAAACCTGAAATTCAGGGTCCGCTGGTCAAAAAACATCGGGATCTTCTGCGTATCACCATTGTCCGAAATCTCGATCATTGAATAACTCAACGGAATTCGGTCGGTGACAATGTAAAGCTGGATTGGGCCACCCCGGATCGCCATCCCGATTCCCAGGTTATTGTAGGAGTAATTCATGATCGAATAACTTACACTGAGTGAGAAAAAATTCGCCAGCAACGTATTGGCTGAGAGGGTAAACGATTGACGGATTTTCCCATCATAGATCTCCGATCGCGATAAAAGACCCACGCTTACATTGGGAAGGATATGATAGGTCCCGCCAATATATATCTTGGTTGGTAACCAGGTGGTATAGGGATCATTCGAGCTCGTAAGCTCAAAAATATCAACGATGGAATCACCCAGGTTTTCAAATTCCGCATCCATGGTGCTGTCAAAGTCCTCACTCAATATCCCTTCACTGATGTCAACACCTTGAAATTCAAATTTCCCATCCTGTGTGAAACTGTACACATCATTTTTCCACTTGATAAATCCCAGGTCAATAACACTTGCCGAGAAGTTTATCCGGTCATTCAGCCTGTATTCCATACCGAGATCCACAGCAAAGCCAAGATTACCGCCATGCTCTAACAGATAGGATGCATCCGTGCCCTCCAGAACGGACAAATCAATATCTCCGGAAAAAAGTGATTCCAGCCAGGTGGCATAAAGCACATCAACAGGATTGCCGAGGGAATCGGTAAACTCATAGGGCCCGGAACTATGCATGGTAAATTTCGAATGAAACAAGAGGTTATAGGTCTCCGGGTCAGTGTATAACCCAATATCCACATCATCAAACGAAAAATTTGCCTTACCAAACAGCAATTTCCCTTTAAGCCCTGCAATGAGTTTGTCCGTAATGTTCCTGGATGCTCCCACACTGTACTGCCTGTAATAGTTTATGTCGACATTGAAATTACTGAAATCAGCCGTTTTGCCAACATAAGCACCATTCCCTTGAAGCATTATGCCAAAAAGATCTTTGGGAAGCGAAAGTCTGAATGAATTTACATCAGAAAGATCGAATGTAAAATACCACTCTTTCGATCTGAAACCAAACGTCAGCAGGCTCAAACTAACTTCAGGAGAAATATAAAGGCGGTCGTGCAGTTTGTCCAGAAAAAGATCGGTATCATAGGATGGGTGAAGGGGTGTAATAAGGGAGTCGGCAAATTCTCCCGAACCCTTGAAAATGATATCGTCAAAGTCAAAACTGTTGTTGTCATACCCCAATGAAATGGATGAGAGGGCCGGGAATCCGATATAGATATTACATTTCGGCTGAAAGGCAGGATTAAGATAGTGGTTCTGGGGTACTCCCTTCATATGATACAGTGTGTTATTCATTTGTGCAAATGAAGATGGTGCAGAGAAGCAAGCCATAAACAGGAGAATCCCCAATGACTTTTTACCTTGTTTAGAAAATTGGATCATTTGTGCATGCGTTTAAATGTATCAACTCATTCTCCTATTCCCGTGAATTCAATCTAAAATTCGCTCTGATCGCCAATTTAAAATCAATCGTATAATAGGAATAAATTTTAACCGGCGGTTGTCCCTGATCAGTCGTTGCCAGATCTGCTGACAACTTCATGTATTTTGCCGGTTGGAGTCTGTCCAGGTCCTCTTTCTCAAAAACAATTTCAGTGACCTTATTTTCAGGACTGGTTATTCTACCATCCGCATCCAGGCTTTCCGGATCAGAACCGAGGATCCGTTCCGGGCTGTCAAACAGGGAGTCAACCAGGGTGTAGAGTTCATCCAGGAAATAGACCTGAAGATCAACGTCGAGTGGCAACCAGTTATCCACCTCAACCCTGAAAGTCAGGCTATTTATATGATCAGACACATCGCCAAAATCCTCTTCAAAGTCAAAATCCAGTGAGTCTTCTTCAAAGGATAATCCACTGGCTGATAACCAGAGGGGGACCACGACTTCATAATCAACATCGATCCGGCTGGTATCCAGCACGAAATGATTTCTTTCTGATGCACTGCCCGGATCAGCTGAGGCCCTAACCCCATAGGTTACCAGGTCCGGTTTTATTTCAATGGCATCAGCAATGTTGCTATTCTCACCGGAAACGGTAAACACGGTAAATTTCGATTGCCCGATCTCAGTGAGGGAAGGTGCTTCTATGGTAAATGGCATATAACCGGGATCAAATGCAATATCAACCATCTGTCCTGACTCGGTTGAGGTTCCGCTCAGATTAAATAGTTCTCCCTGAATGGGAACCCCGAATGAATTCCGGATGTTGAAAATAAACTGGGGATTCTCAAACCGGATGTTCCCTTCCGGAAATTCTTCAAAAAATTCCAGGTTAATCTCTCCACTATCCGACAGGAACTGATAATCACCAATATATCCAAACGCTGCAAAAAAGTCGAGGTTTGAAAAATCCATGGTGATTTCGCATGTTTCTCCTGCGTTAATTGGTGCCCCGGAGTTGATCAGTTTTAGCTCAAAATTCACGGGCAAAAGAGTGGTATCGGGTTGGGAATTATCAAAATAGAGGTCGTAGCCGGCTACGTCGATCAGCTTATTCATGCTGAACGATCCATCTGCTGAACTGATCTGAACCACTTCTTCAAACGGTACACCCCCGTTAACGATGTAATCGGAGGTAATGGTTAGTATACCCAAATGGTGAAACTGGGATGTCACCGATAAATTGAGGTCCCCCTGTTTCAGATAAATGCTGTCAAGTTTGCCGCCGTTTTCAATGGCAAACTTAAAATTCTTCACTTTGTTATAGGTCAGGGTATCACCAACGCCGCTGCCCAGGAATTCCGGAGTTGTAATTTCCGAATCGATATAGATCTGTAAGAAATTCTGTGTTTTGATGGTAACCAGGTCACTTGCAACTTCTGAAATGAGTGAATCCGAATAGGTAAAATGGATCAGGAATTCATCGTCAGTAAATGTATACCCCTCGGTATCATATTCTTTAATGATCTCCTCAAGTGACAGACTCGCCTTTATAACGGGTCCCATGAAATCCGGAGCCCATTCGACTTCGTCGGAGAGTTTATCCATGTCATAATTCTTCACACAGGAAACGGGTATAAAAAAGATTAGAAGAGCGACCAGAATGACTGGAATGTATGGCTTTTTCATCTGTTTCATCGTGAGTTACTATTAAAGATTATTTATTGTACGGAATAGTTGTACAAAAAGTTATCCTCATTGCCTACAATCAGGTTAAATGTACTTCCGGATGATTTAAACCTGCCAATGGAGAAGAGGGTACTCCCGGTTAAAGGGAAGCCCGTATAGAGTTCACCATCGTTATTAATCAGGTAAATCCGGTTTCCCTGACGGGAGACTATCCCGATTTTTTTGTTGGTCGTGGAAAAGGTATAACAAACCGGTTTCAAATCAATATCTTCATCAAAATCATATGAAAACATTTTGGACCTGTTTTGTGAGAACACCTCCAGGCGTCCCTGATCCAGAAATACCAGATCATTGGATCCGTCACCATCCATATCCTCCAGATCGAAAAAGTGATCTGAGGAATATTCTTTGATCTTCAGTGTTTCTATTCGTCCGGAAAAGGAGATGAAGTGAACTGTTCCAGCAGTATCGGTTATTGCCATCCTGGGGTTGCTGCTACCTGGCGGATAGTCAAGACAAATGTTGTTTCTTTTCGATTTTGGGATCACCTGATTTAGTTTTACTCGTGTATTCCCTCGCCGCTCCAGGATATAGATCTTCAACTGATCAGCAAAAACAATATAATCCCTGTTGCTGATTCTGAAATGTTGAATTTCAGAGGTTACTTTGCTTTCTGTACCTTTAAACGACCATCCCTTAACAATATTCCCCTCCTTTGAATAGACATATACATGTTGATCTTCACCGGCTACAAAGATGCGATAATCCCTGGACTTATCATAATCGAATACCGATATTGGATTGGTGGCTTTTGCCCGGAGATTAACCGGATACCGTTCCACGTAATTGCCATTCCGATCAATCAGATGGATCTGGCTTCGGGTATTGAACAGCAGTTGCAACTTGTTGTTTTTGTAATAATCGATCTGATACACATCCCCTATGATTTTTTCACTTAGCGGCACTTTCCAGAGGACCCTTCCTACGGAATTGATCAGATAAATGTTGTTCCGGTTATCCTGAATAAAAATCTCATTATCGTGTGTATAATGATTCTCTACAAACTGGGGTTTAAAGGATAGGCTTGTATCCAGAAGGCTTTCCCAGACCGTTAATGCCTCCTCTTTGAAGAGGGGTTGAAATTTTACGAAAACATTGTTATATGCCATGGAATGATCGACTGAAAACTGTATGCCTAGTGCCTGCAGTTTTCGAAGTGGGGCAACATGTTCCTCGATCCCGTCTGACAGGTTGGAAAGAATGTAGGGAGACACTGCGGTTTGTAATCTGGGAATATCGATATAGAGGTGAAAGTTGGACCTGGAAGAGAGGTTTTCAGCAAACTCCCTGTATGAAAGGTCGCTCTGAAGTGTTTTTCGGAGAATGTTTTGATGAACCAACCTGGATAAAGTCTGAGCTGAATTGCCAAAAAAGAGGTAATTATCAACGAAAGTAAAATGGGTAAATTCGGCCTTTCCAAACAATTTCCCAAACAGCGTCTCCGGTAATGATGGAACAGGAAACTGATAGACAGGGAACTCGGTCTCTGCATCAATCCTGTGATGGCTAATATACCTGGAAAGATTCTGATTCTTCTTCTGAGCATAGCTCCGGATCAGATTTACGAGAGCTTCCTCTGCTTCACTCCTGCTTCGCGTTTTGAAAAAGAGCAGGCTGTTTTGTGCCCGGGTAAAATTCTTGATATCCATCAGGGCAATGCCCATTTCATCTTCCAGCAATGAATAAAACACCTCCCGCACATCCCGGTCAAACAGATCCTGCATCCGTGTTACCTCATTCTGATATGCGTTTATTTTTCCTGTCTCTTTTAACAATTGTTCGTAGCGTACCTGAAATTCCTGGAAGTCTGTGATCCCCAAATCGAGAAAAGCAATTGTATTTGCCGGAAGAACCTCTTCAACTTGTAAAAGAGGCGCAGCCTGGTTATTCAAAAGATTGAGCCATGAAGTGGTAGAGTCGCTTCCATATGAAAATCCATTCAGCAGTATATTATTCTCCTTGATATTGACATCCAGTTCAGCCCATTCGCCAACAGAAACGGATTCCTTAACCACGGAACGATATTGATCATTTAAAAGAAGAGAAAGTAAAACCGGTATCCGTTCGAAATTAACATAGAGGTTGGCATCTACATTTTTACCTGCCGTTCCCGATACTTTCCTGAATCCATAGGAATCGATAATCCGTTCATCCAATTCAATCTGACGCAAGGCACGTTCCAGCAGTATGGTGGATGAACTGATTATGAATAACCTGTTGGAAACCGCGTATGAGAAACCGCTATCGCCGTTTCCTTTACCTGCACCAATGTGGAAGATTTTTATCCGGTTGTACTCTTTCTGCGTAATGGATCTGTCCCCTTTCAGATCGCCGACCAGATCCTGGATCTGCTTGTCATTTACCCCTTGTGGAATTTTTAATACCCAGATCAAACCAACGTTGTTTTTCCCGGTCTGATGTGCTGAGACATAAAGAGAATTCCGTTGAATGAGTTCTTTGCATGTTTGAACATTTTGGATGATTGAATCCAAAAGGAGCATCTGCCGGTCAATCCGCTCTATTCCCTTGAAATGCATGAGTTCCTTCCAAATCTTATTTTCCTGATTCACTTTGTGAATGAATCCCTCAAAATCATTCGTTTCAAAAATTAATGCGGCATCCACGGGTACCGCTCTCAAAGCATCCAGGGCAGCATCACTGGATCTGTTCAATAGAAGGTACCCAACTAAAATGAGTGCTATTACCAGGGCTGAACCGGATACAGCATAGAGCGTTTTAGACATGACAGATAGTAATAATGCAGTATATCACCAAATTTAGAAAATTAATTTCATACCTGAAAAGAAACAGAAATTCGTACGCTTTTTTTTAAATTAGTATTATACTATACGTGATCAATAATCCCAATCATTGAAAAAAAAGTCATACGATAACTGAATAAAAAAATTAGGTTATTTTTAAAGTCAGTATATTAATATTCCTGATAACCTTTACGATCATGCACAGCATCATTCTAAAATCAACCCTTCTACTACTTTGGTTACAGTTAACAAACCACCCATGTGTTGGCAATCGATTTACCAGTGGAGGCTTTGAGGAAGATACCCTTATCGGGCCTTCTGAAGGAGCACTGGTGATTGTTGGTGGGGCTATGAGAGATTCTACCATTACCCTGACATTTATTGAATTGGCAGGAGGAATGGATGCCCCGATGGTTGTTATACCTACAGCCAGCGGACAGGAGGATCCTGACCCTGAAAGGGTAACTCGCTTTCTTACACGCCTGGGTGCAACCAATGTCAGGATGGTTCATACGACAGATCCCACTATAGCTGACACGGAAGAATTCGTAAAACCGATCAGGGAAGCCCGTGGAGTCTGGTTTGGCGGTGGCAGACAATGGAGAATTGTGGATGCCTACGGAGGAACACTCGCTGAAACAGAATTCCGAAAGGTGCTTGAACGCGGGGGTGTGATCGGAGGAAGCTCTGCCGGTGCAACCATTCAGGGAAGCTATCTGGCAAGGGGTGATACCAAAGCAAACACCATCATGATGGGGGATCATGAGAGAGGATTTAACTACCTGAAAAAATCAGCCATTGACCAGCACCTGCTAAAACGAAACCGTCAATTCGATCTGATCGAAATCATTGAGGCTCATCCCGATCTGCTGGGAATCGGTTTGGACGAAAACACAGCCATTGTGGTACAGGGAAACACCATGGAAGTCATCGGACAAAGCTATGTTGCCATATTCGATTATACCCTCTGGGAACAAAATCTTATGGATGACACAGACCCATTGTTAGAAAATGGTGGTAAATTCTTCCTGCTTACACCCGGTGATAAATACGATCTCTACCGCAGGAAGGCAATCCATCTGGTTGGCACTGATCGGGGGGTTCCTGCCAGGAAATAGTAGGTTTTAACCTGTTAACCATTACCTTACCTGATCGTTTCCAGAAATTCGAAATATTTCCAAAATTAAAGTTACATTTTCCTACCTTTAACCCGTTCAACAGGGCTCATGACCGATCATAGCAACGATACCAAAACGCATCCAACCAACAAAAAGCAGAACACCATAAGAAAAGCAACGATGGAAAATTTCAAATCCATTATCTGGGACTGGAACGGTACCCTGCTGGACGATGTTGATATATGCATAGAATCCATCAATTTCTCTCTTGGTAAAAGGAATCTACCACTGCTAATAAAGGAAAAGTACCAGGAGATCTTTACCTTTCCCGTGGTAAAATATTATGAGAAGGCTGGTTTTGATTTTTCAAAAAACTCGTTTGACGAATTGTCGCATGAATTCATTGAACACTATCTTGAGAAACTGAAGGGTGCAAATCTCCATCAGGATGTGGAGGATGTCCTCTATGAATTTGATAAAAAGGGGTGCCGTCAATTCATTCTCTCCGCGATGGAACAGACAACCCTGATGGATTCAGTCAGGCATTTCAACATTGAGAAGTATTTCAGTAAAATACAGGGAACCGGCGATATATATGCTTACGGTAAACTGCACAATGCAAAGGCCCTGATGGAAATTTCCGGGTTGGATCCTGTCAACACCTGCCTGATCGGTGATACCCTTCACGACCTTGAAGTAGCAAAACAACTCAAATGCCATTGCCTGTTAATATCCTCCGGACACCAGTCTCACGCACGGCTCAAAAAGAAATACCACCGGGTGGCACATTCGATTAAAGAAGTGTTCGCCTTTTGCTAATTGCTTTCAGGTGATTGATACTACACTCTATCCGGGAAACCAGAATAATTTATGCGGAAATTACACCCACTGATTTTTGGCACCAATTTTGTAACACTATTTACAACAGGCAATCTTAATATATACTTGAAAAAATTTTCAGGGCAGCCAGGTGAATAACCTGGCTTTATTTTTTTATCCGTTTAGACAAAGGGTTTGAACCCGATGATTTCACGTACTTCCCTGAGTGTTTTTGAGGCACTTTCCCGGGCTTTTTCAGCTCCTTCACGGACTACCCTGGCAAGATAGGATTCGTCTTTGTAGATTGCAATGATCTTTTCACGGATGGGTGTAGTAAATGTTATAATGTCTTCAGCTAACTGCTTTTTCATCTCTCCATACTGTATTTCACACCGGTTATATTGATCAGTAAAATGCGTCAGTGTATCGGTATCAGAGATGACCTCCATCAGGGTAAAAAGATTCTGCACCGGTTCACTCATTTTCTGGTTCTCTTTTGTAGGTCCCTTATCGGTAACCGCCTTCATCACCTTTTTTCTGATCGATTCCGGTTCTTCTGCGAGGAAAATCCCATTCCCTTCCGATTTACCCATTTTACCGGTTCCGTCCAGACCCGGAATCTTTATCAATGCCTCCCCAAAATTATAGGGTGACGGTTCAGGAAAATAATCCACCTTATACATGTGATTAAACCGCTTTGCAAACCTTCTTGTCATTTCAAGATTCTGTTCCTGGTCTTTGCCCACAGGGACCTTGGCGGCTTTATGAATAATAATATCTGCAGCCATCAATACTGGATAGGTCAATAAACCTGCATTCACATTATCAGGCTGTAACCTGACCTTCTCCTTGAACGTAGTTGTTCGTTCAAGTTCTCCGATATAGGCAATCATATTCATCAACAAATACAATTCTGTAACCTGCGGAAGGTCACTCTGCAGGTATACCGTAGCAATTTCGGGGTCAATACCACATGCAAGGTACTCTGACAAGACTTGCCGGACGTTATCGTGCAGATTTTCAGGTGTGGGATGGGTCGTCAGAGAATGAAAATCAGCAATGAAAAAGAAGCACTGATTTTCCGTCTGCATTTTAACAAAATTACGGATCGCTCCAAAGTAATTTCCCAGGTGAAGATTCCCTGTTGATCGTATGCCGCTGACTACAATATCCATAAGATGGAAACGTTAGGTTGTATGACCGATGTAGAGCTTCCCCTGTATGGGCAGTGCTCAATTCAGTGCAAAGCTAAAAAATTTCTTAAAACCCCCGATAAAGTATTACCTTTACTCCCTCTATCTGATTTTTATCGTAACCATGGAATCAACGCGGCAAAAAAAGGTAGCCAGGCTCGTGCAGAAAGAGTTAGGAGATTATTTTCAACGAAGATCTTCTTCACTCTTGCCGGGAAGGATTATCACGGTAACGGTGGTCAGGATCAGCCCCGACCTCTCTCTTGCAAAAGTTTATCTCAGCATTTTCCCGTCGGACAATATAACGCAGGTTCTTCAAACCATTTTGGATAATCGAAAGATCATCCGCCATGAACTGGGGAAAAAAATCAGGCATCAACTCCGTGTTGTTCCTGAACTGGCCTTTTTCGTGGATGACACCCTGGACTATGTTGATAAAATTGAAGAATTATTAAAAAAATAAGAACAAACATCGTAAATAAAATAGATGCGCTAAAAAGCATTTTAATTCAGCCTTAGCCTTCTTCGTCTGCCGAAGCCTTGGCAAAGGCGGAAGCTTTATTATTCATGCAATACGATCCCATAAAAAAGAGACTCGGTAAAATCGTTAACCGATCTGTGGTTAGCCGTATACTCTTTTATAAACTCCTGGATATCCTGTTGTTGCGAGCCTGGTATATCAAACGGGAAATTCGCTATTTCAAACACAAAACCGGAAATGAAGCAGATGTCCTTGATGCCGGCGCCGGATTCGGACAATATAGCTATTTCATGTCGTCCCTCTCTAAGAACTGGAGAATAAGGGCAGTAGAATTAAAATCCGAAGAGGTTGATGCATGTAACCGGTTTTTTTCAACAATTCAGCACCCCCAGCGTACTTTTTTTGAAGAGACCAATTTACTGACCTACCGGAAACAAGAGGGGTTTGATCTGATCCTTTCGGTTGATGTAATGGAGCATATTCTTGAAGATGACCGGGTGTTCGAAAATTTTTGCTTCTCTTTGAAACCGGGTGGACTACTACTCATCTCAACTCCATCCGATCAGGGAGGTTCAAACGTACATCATGAACTCGATCAATCGTTTATCGATGAACACGTAAGGGACGGTTATAACAGGGATGAAATAACCCAAAAACTCCGGAAGGCAGGATTTTCAAGGATTGATACATATTATTCATACGGCCGGTATGGAACACGATCGTGGAAATTATCCATGAAATATCCCATTCTCATGTTAAATAAATCTATCGTTTTCTTCTTTATCCTTCCCCTTTACTACTTGCTAACAATACCATTATCACTCTGTTTTAATCTAATCGATGTTAATAAAAAACAACAAACTGGTACGGGATTGATTGTAAAAGCTTGGAAATAATTTTACTTTTGGCGAAATTTTACACTCTATTATTGGAAAGTCTCTGTAGTTTAATGACAGAACGCCTTGTCCAGTCCGGACAGGGTAGTGCCGGTTAAAGTCCTGGTCAGAGACTTTCCTCTTATTTTTATACCTTTACGCAAAGGATAAAAAATCAGGCTTTGAACTTCCCTTTCTATATCGCCAGAAGGTATCTGTTTGCGAAAAAAACCAGGCATGCAATCAATATCATTTCAGGTATTTCTGTCGGTGGTGTGACCATTGGTTCAATGGCCCTGATCATTATCCTGTCGGCTTTTAATGGACTGGATAACCTGGTTCGCTCCCTGTTCAGTACGTTTGATCCGGATTTGAAAATAACCGTCGCCGAAGGCAAGACGTTTTCATCGGAACACGAGAACATAAAAAAACTGAAAGCGCATGAGGGAATTCTGTATCTGTCAGAAGTCATTGAAGAAAATGCACTTCTTCGCTATGGGGAGAAACAGTACATCGCAACAATCAAAGGTGTGGGTGATGATTTTATTAAAATGAGTGGGATAGACAGTATGATCTATGATGGAGAATTCCTCCTGAAAGACCAGAAAAATAGCTATGCGATCGTTGGGCAGGGAATTGCCAGTACCCTGTCAATGGGGCTGAATTTCATTACACCCATTCAGATTTACGTCCCAAAAAGGACAAAAAATGTTATCCTTACACCGGATAAAGCATTCAACAGGAAGTATATATTTCCTTCCGGCATTTTTGCGATTCAACAGGATTTTGATTCAAAATACATTATTGTACCGATCGACTTTGCCCGCGAACTGCTGGATTATACAGTGGAACTGAGTTCCATTGAATTGAAAATTGATCCCTCGTATAATCAGGATCGGATACAGGAAGAACTTCAGGCTCTCCTGGGTAATGAATTTGAAGTAAAGAACCGGTTCGAACAGCAGGAATTTGTGTACAAGATCATGCAATCTGAAAAATGGGCCATTTTCCTGATACTCACCTTTATACTGATCATTGCATCGTTTAACATCATCGGGGCACTCTCAATGCTCATCATTGAAAAGAAAAAGGATATTGAAACCCTTCGGAATCTCGGTGCCAACCTGAAATTGATCAGGAAGATCTTTCTGCTGGAAGGATGGATGATATCGATATTGGGGGCTATCTCCGGGTTGATCCTGGGAAGCATCATCTGCACGTTACAGCAACAATTCGGACTGGTAAAGATCCAGGGTGGAGAATCCTTTGTTATAGACACTTACCCGGTAAGCATGGAAATCCCGGATTTCCTGTTCGTATTTTTAACCGTTCTTTTGATCGGGTTCCTTGCGGCCTGGTATCCGGTACGGTATATTACGCGAAAGTTCATACTGTCATACCGGTAATGTTAATAACCATCGGATTTTGTTGATGTACACCCTTGATTCGGATTTATTTAAATCATTATATTCGTACCGGACTTTTTTGAAAGTGCCGTATAATATAGTAAACAAGTGAAAAAGGTATATTTATACAGTGCAACTATTGAGTCGTAAGAGTAGTCATAACGGTATAATTGCATTAAACTCGATTTGAATAATGCAGCAAAATAGTTTCAAGTTGAACCATCAGATCATGAATTTTCAGGTAAAACTATTTTGTAGTTGTATACTTATTTTCTGCTGTTTTGCCAAACATGAAAGTTTTGCAGATCCCTTAACCATTACATCTGTAATACCAACTGATGCAAGCTGTAACGGATACTCAGATGGAAGTATTACTATTACCATTACCGGGGGAACGGCTCCGTACATCTATTCATGGACTGGTGGAAATTCCCATTCCACGCCTGATACAGTGTATACCATAACCAGTCTCTCCAAGGGTACATATTGGGTTGTTGTTGACGGATCTATTGTTGGAGAAACTGATTTCAGGTTTAATATTGTGGTAGGTGAACCCGATCCTCTGATATTGAACCCACCAGTCTATACAGATGTTACAGGATGTTTTGGGGATTCCAATGGGCAAATAACAGCAACAGGAACTGGTGGTACACTGCCATATACCTATACCCTTAAAAAGTCCGGTGTTTTCTATGCTTCCAATGCCAGCGGGGATTTCCCTGGATTACCGGCAGGTATTTATACGGTTGAATTTAATGATGCGGGCTCTTGTGGGCCTGTAATATCAGGAGACATTACCATTGACGAGCCAACTCAGGTTGTCCTTGGTTCGCCTACTACAACCGATGTCTCCTGTAACGGAGGATCTGACGGTACACTCAGCATTACCGCTACCGGAGGGACACCACCCTATACCTATACACTAAAGAAATCGGGTGTGTTCCAATCATCCAATGCCACAGGAAACTTTCCGGGATTGTATGCTGGTACTTATACAATCGAAGCAATCGATGATAATGGTTGCGGACC
>CAYMFM010000078.1:0-3470 GCA_964389685.1 uncultured Rikenellaceae bacterium | reverse complement strand
GATTGTATGCTGGTACTTATACAATCGAAGCAATCGATGATAATGGTTGCGGACCGGCGGTCTCTGGTAATATAGAGATCTTTGAACCTTTGGCCATTAGCCTTTCAACACCAACCGTTACAGATGCAAGTTGTAACGGAGCATCTGACGGGGCCATTTCAATTACTGCCTCCGGGGGAACATCAGGATATAATTACGAACTATATATCGGAGCTGCCTTTCAAAGCTCTAATGCCTCCGGCTCCTTTTCCGGCTTATCTGCTGATAATTACACCATACAAGTAACCGATGCAAATGGATGTGGCCCGGAAACCAGCGGGGTAATTCCTATTGGAGAACCTGCACCTGTAACATTGGGTGCTCCTACGGTAACGGATGTAACCGGATGTTATGGAAACAATAACGGATCGATCTCCATTTCAGCTGCCGGAGGAACATCCGGTTATAGCTATGTTCTTAAATTGGGTGGAGTTACACAAGCCACCAACTCTACAGGTGTATTTAATAACCTGCTGGCAGAAGTCTATACGGTTGAAGCAGATGACGCCAACAATTGCGGACCCGTTTTAAGCGGACCCATCACGGTTGATCAACCCACTCAACTCTCCCTGGGATCTCCTTCTGTCACCAATGTAACTGGCTGCTTTGGAAATTCTAACGGGCAAATAACAGCAACAGGAACTGGTGGTACACTGCCATATACCTATACCCTGAAGAAATCAGGTGCTTTTTATGCTTCCAATGCCAGTGGTGATTTCCCTGGATTACCGGCAGGTATTTATACGGTTGAATTTAATGATGCGGGCTCTTGTGGGCCTGTAATATCAGGAGACATTACCATTGACGAGCCAACTCAGGTTGTCCTTGGTTCGCCTACTACAACCGATGTCTCCTGTAACGGAGGATCTGACGGTACACTCAGCATTACCGCTACCGGAGGGACACCACCCTATACCTATACACTAAAGAAATCGGGTGTGTTCCAATCATCCAATGCCACAGGAAACTTTCCGGGATTGTATGCTGGTACTTATACAATCGAAGCAATCGATGATAATGGTTGCGGACCAATAGTATCCAATGATATAGAGATCTATCAGCCTTTAGCAATTAGTACTGTAACATTAGATGTCACAGATGTAAGTTGTTTCGGAGATGTTGATGGAACAATTGCTGTCATTGCAACCGGCGGAACTCCAGGCTATGTTTATACACTCAAGAAAGGAGGAATAACGGAAGATTCCAACATACATGGTTCGTTTGTTGATCTTACACCCGGTGATTATACCATTGAAATAACGGACACAAACGGATGTGGTCCTTTCATTAGCAATTTGATCACCATCTCTGAACCAGCTGTCATTACCATTAACTCAGAAGTTCCCACCGACATTACCTGTTACGGAACAAATGATGGAAAAATAGATATCCTCGCTTCGGGTGGCACAGCACCTTATACTTACTCCATAAACGGAGGAGTATCCTTCGCGGATAATGGAGGGAATTTCACAGGACTCAGTGCCAACACGTATACGGTGGTTGTGAAAGACTCACAGGACTGTTTGGTTACCGGAAGCAGCCTAACGATTAACGAACCGCTCGCATTGAGCCTTGTTGCTGACACAACAAAAGCTACATGTAATCATGGTACAACGGATGGTTCCTTGCGATTATCTGTCACTGGCGGAATCCCGGCGTACTACTACTCCATTGATGACGGTCTCAGTTTTCAATCCGATTCCTCGTTCACCGGATTATATGCAGGAGCATACGATGTGGTCATACGAGACAACAACAACTGCCTGCTTTCTGAACAGGTTGAGATTGAGGGCAGAATAACTGTTATTGCATATGCCGGAGAGGATACCAGTATCTGTCCCGGCACGGAATACACGCTTACAGCCTCAGGGGGAGACTCATACCTCTGGTCATCTACTGAAATCATCCCGGACCCAACATCGGGCACGATCACCGTAAGCCCAGACGGAGTCACCTCATACATTCTTACTGCCACCATTGAGCTTTGTCAGGATAGCGATACCGTCACCCTGTCCCTCTATCCGGTACTTGGAATGGATGCCGGGAGCGATACCACCGTTCAAGCCGGAGGTTCAGTGGTCTTAACAGCAACCGAAGGCTTTGTCAGCTATTCCTGGCTGCCATCACAATATATGAGTAATCCGGTCGGTTCTTCTATAACTGTAACTCCACTGGAAGATGTTGTGGTTTATGTTATCGGTACTACTGATGATGGCTGCCTGGAAATGGATTCATTGAATGTTCGCATCGCACAGAAACTGAAAATCCCCTCAGGATTTACTCCCAATAACGATGGTAGAAATGACACATGGGAAATCACCTACTCCTCTTTGTATCCGGATATGATTGTTGAAGTCTATACACGATGGGGTGCTAAAATATTCCATGCCAGGGGATACAATGCGAACAACTACTGGGATGGAACACACAATGGAAAAGATATGCCAATGGGAACCTATTATTATATCATTCAATTGAATGATCCTTATGGATCCAAACCGATCTCCGGACCGGTAACCATTATCAGATAGGATGAAACAGCCATGAAAAGAGTCATTGTCATAATCACCTGCATCATTTTGTTTGTTCCTGCTGGTATACAATCTCAGCAACTGCCTCATTTTACGCAGTTCATGTTCAACGATTATGTGTTGAATCCTGCGGTTGCTGGAACAAAAGATTATTACCAGGTCAGGTCCAACAGCCGGTTTCAGTGGGCAGGAATTGTGGATGCACCACAAACCATCAGCCTGAGTCTGAATGGTCCCCACAGCACGAGACCGATGGGATTTGGAGGGTATCTTTACAACGACGTCACAGGTCCAACAAGCAGAACCGGACTTTATGGAACCTATGCCTATAACATTGCAATAAAAGGTGAAGTCCGTTTATCCATGGGATTGTCGTTCGGAATCATGCAGAACAAGATTGACGGTACTGAAATCACACTTCATGATCCCGATGATCTGGCGATGCAGGGTGGTATCACTTCCACAGTTGTGCCGGATGCTTCAGTGGGTTTCTATTTCTATGCCACGGACTGGTATGCCGGTTTTTCTGCCTTCCAGCTTTTCAGTAACAACCTGAAAGTATACGATGAAAAAAATGGCCTGAACAAACTGAAAAGTCATTTTTACCTTCTGGGTGGATACCGGTATGATATTAATGACCAATTCAGTATCGAACCTTCACTGATCATAAAAGCGATGAGTCCCGTACCGATCCAGATCGATCTGAATGCAAAGGTAACCTACCAGGAAATGGTCTGGTTGGGCCTCTCGTACCGAAGCAGAGATGCTGTTTCAATCCTCCTGGGGTACATTCACGATAAACGGTATTACTTCGGATATTCTTATGATTTTTCCACCTCCGATATCCGCAGCTACAACTCCGGATCACATGAGATAATGATCGGTATCCGCTTTACATCC
>CAYMFM010000077.1:6218-19590 GCA_964389685.1 uncultured Rikenellaceae bacterium | reverse complement strand
GAAAAAGCCGCCAGGAAATATTTTGGCGATGAAGATCCGATTGGGAAAATGCTCCAGGTGGAAAGTGACACAGCATTTTATACCATTACCGGGTTGCTGGAGGATGTCCCTGAAAATTCCCATTTCCATTTTGAGCTACTTGGTTCACTGGGTACCTATGGGGTTAGCCGGCAACAAAACTGGCTGAACCACCAGATGTATACCTATGTGAAATTGATTCCCGGCACGAATCCGGATCAGTTTGAAGAAAAAATAAACGACATCGTTATTAAATACGTCGGGCCGCTTATTCAACAGTTTATCGGAATTGATCTGGAGGAGTTTGAAGCATCCGGCAGCCATTTTGGATATTTCATACAACCCCTGCTGGACATCCACCTTCATTCCGATCTTCAGGCTGAGATTGAACCCAATGGAAATCCGGCCTACGTTTACATATTCTCCCTTATTGCTATCCTGATCCTGTTTATTGCCTGCATTAACTTCATGAATCTTGCCACTGCACGTTCAGCGGGCAGAGCCAGAGAAGTTGGAATACGGAAAGTGGTGGGATCCACAAAACGGTTGTTGGTCGGTCAATTCCTTACAGAATCGGTTTTTCTGAGTCTCCTGGCATTGGTATTTGCCATACTGATCGTATACCTGGTGCTGCCCTCCTATAACAACATGATACAGCTGGAATTACAATTTAATCTTTTCAGCAGCTACTACCTGATTCCCCTGTTGCTGGTGCTGGCACTTTTTGTCGGACTGCTGGCAGGGACCTATCCATCTTTTGTTCTGGCGGCATTCAGACCGGTCGTTGTTTTAAAAGGTGAGTTAGGTCAGGGTACAAAAAAGGGATATCTGAGAAAGCTTCTTGTAATCTTTCAGTTTACCATAGCCATTGCTATCCTGGTTGGTACCTTGATTGTTATCAATCAATTGAAATTTATGCAGAAGAAAGATCTTGGTTTTGAAAAAAACAATGTCCTTGTCATCCGGCGATCCGATGCATTAAAGGAACAGATTGATGCATTCAAACAGGAGTTGGAGAAACATTCCAACATTGCCACTGCCGGCAACTCAACCCATATTCCTTCCAGCGGTTTCTGGAACAATGCCCACTGGCTTGAAGGGATGAGCAGGAGCGATGTCCTTCTGCTTATGACCGCTTTTGTAAGCTGTGAAGTGGGAGAGGCGCTCGATCTGGAAATGGTGGAGGGTAGATTCTTCAGCCGGGAGATGCCTACCGATTCATTTGCAGTGATCATCAATGAAGCTGCTGTAAAAACGTTTGGTATTGAGGATCCGCTGACAACCCGCTTTTTTGACCCCGGGAATACTCCAGAGGAGGACCAATTCATGCCAATCATTGGGGTAGTAAAGGATTTTCATTATGAATCAATGCATGAAGATATTCATCCTATGATCTTTCATTTTATGCCCGGCAACTGGGAGGGGTATATCATGGTCCGCCTGTTGGGAGGAGATATTCCTGAAACGATCAGGTTCATCCAGAATAGATGGGAAGAGTTCAACTCCGATTATCCCTTCGAATATTTCTGGCTGGATGATGAATTCGGAAAACTGTTTGCCCCCGAAAAAAGGACCGGTCAGATATTAGCCCTCTTCTCAATTCTTTCAATCTTTATCTCCTGCCTGGGATTATTGGGCTTGATCTCCTTTACTGCCTTGCAAAGAACCAGGGAAATCGGAGTCAGAAAAGCACTGGGAGCATCCGTGAATACGATCCTTTACCTGCTGTCACGCGAAACCGTCCAGTTATTGGTTATCTCAACCATCTTTGCAATCCCATTCTATTTTGGCGTTAAATTGTGGATGCAGAATTTCGCATACCATATAAATTTCGGATTCATCATTTATCTGGGATACCTTATTGTTGTTATAGCCATTGTATTATTGATCGCCTTGCTTACAGTAAGCTATGTCGCTTATAAGGCAGCTACCACCAACCCGGCTGAAAGCCTGAGGGTTGAATGACTGTAATAATTTATCTGCAACTACTGCAACGGAAAAAGTCAATATCAGCCCGTTCATAGAAAAAATAATTGAATTAATGATATCTATGAGAAAAGTAACAATTGTCACCATTTTATTGTTTCTAGTAAATATAGACAATAATGCCCAGGATCAGCAGAAAGAAGCCTGGCAGAACGATCTTGATTATCTGGTACAAAGGATTGAGATCATGCATCCGGATCCCTATGCTTATATAGTAAAAGAGGAGTTTCATAAACGAAAACAAAAACTGCAGAATGACATTCCCGGTCTGAGTGATGTGGATATTGTGTTATCAATATCAGATTTGATTGCAACCTTGCAGGATGGACACACCCGCTGGGCTTTTGAGCATTCAGACCCCCAGTGGCTGCAACAGACAATCCATATGCTGCCCGTTATCCTATATCCCTTTAAAGAGGGTATCTATATCATGGCCGGATTGGAGCAATACCACTCGTTGGTGGGCTCGAGAGTCCTTCAGATAGGGGAAATGCCCACAAGCATAGTTTGCTCAAAAATAGGTAACATGTGGAGTCATGATAATCCGCCCGGAGAAAAAAAGTTTTTCTATTACACACTGGGTATGGCTGAAATGCTGAAAAGAGCTGCTGCTGTGGAGGATGTGAGTGAAATCAAGATGGAACTGCAAGATGACCAGGATGAAATAATCACTGTTCAATTGCCAACGGTTGATTTTTTCATCATGGCCCCTTTCTTTGGAACAAGCTGGTATCCCCAGACTGGAAACGGCCTGATTGCTATGAACAATGAGGCAGGTAATTCACTGCCTTTATGGCTCAGGAAACCGGGTGAAAAGTTCTGGTTTGAATATATTCCGGAAGAAAAAACAATGTTCCTTCAGATCAATTCACTCAATTTTTCCCACGGAAACAGGAAAGAAAGAAGCACGTTTGGAAAATTATGCGATCAGTTTTTTGAATCATTCGATCAAAGCGGAGCAGAAAAGATGGTGATTGATATAAGGACCAATACCGGCGGAAATCATGTGGAAATGCCCCTTCTCGAAGAAATTATGGCAAGACCGGATATAAACAGACCGGACAGGCTATTCCTGATCACCGGAAGAGTGACGTATTCAGCCGCAGTTCATTTAACCACCATTCTGAAAAGATATACCAATATCACCACCATCGGGGAACCGCCCTCCGGCCGGCCCAATCATTATGGTGCTGCAAGAGCCTTTAGACTGCCTAACCATCCTGAAATTGAAATTCACTGTTCAATCGATTACTATCAGGACTCACAGCCTTTTGATTTTAATATCATTCACGCACCGGACATTCAGACGGAAATGAGCGCGGCGGATTATCGAAATAATATCGATCCGGCAATGCTGGCAGTGAAGGATTATGACCGCATTATAAGTCAGGTAAGTGATATAGCAGGAATACTGAAACAGGCATACAGCAGCAGTGGCCTCTCCGGGATGAAAAAAGCATACCATTCCAATGAAAAGATTCTGCACGGGAGGGGATATAACCCTGAGAAATTCTTAGAAGAGTTTTATTATGATTATTTATCAGGAAACAAGAAAAGTGAATCAGACCTGACAGACTACCTGTTTTTCGCTGTCGGAGAATGCCCGGAATCCATTGACCTTAACTATCTTCTCGCTTTATATCTTGAATCTGATGGACGCCTGGAAGAAGCAAAACAGAGATATAGCCGTTGCCTCGAGCTAAATCCTGCTCATCATTATGCCCGGATGAAGATGGACCTGATGAGGTTGGAAGAAGATAATCTCCAGGAAAACAAACAAGAATAAAGTATTTTATTGGTAAGCTGATCACTTGTAATAGAATAAGAATTATCATGAATAAACACACAATTATTAGCATTTTGTTGCTTGTAGTAACAATAAGTATCTATGCACAAGATAACATTTTTCCCAAACCCTCCGGCCCCAACCTCGGCCAGAAACTACCGCGGATGATAGAGGAAAGTTTTGCTGCAGGGATGAATTCATATGCGGAAGGAAGTCATATTTCTCCTGTTTTCACCCCCGATGGCAAAGTACCGGAAGAATGTACAGTTTTCATTGCGGGAAAAAATACAACGGTTGATGGTTCAATATTATTTGCTAAAACGGAGGATGATGGACCCAGAGATATTGATTATTTCTGGTATATTCCCAGAAAGAAATATAAGCCAGGATCCGTTATTAAACTTCAAGCCGGAGGTTCTTTTCCGCAGGTTGAAGAGACCTATGCATATTTCTTGGATGAATGTCCTAAATCATCCTTCTCAAACGGGATAATAAATGAGTGGGGAGTGGCCTTTGGGAGCAATGGCTGTGCGTCAAAAGAGGATCCTGTAGAGGAAGTCGAAGCACGTGGGGATTTAATTAATGGAGGTCTTGGTTTCAAGTTTAGAATAATTCTCGCACAAAGATCGAAAACAGCAAGGGAAGCAGTAATGCTTGCCACTCAACTTCTTGATAAATACGGTTATAATGCTTCGGGTAGAAATCTGAATATTGTCGGGCCCAACGAAGCCTGGCAGCTTCAAATGGTTCGTGGGAAAAACTATGTCGCCCGGAGAGTGCAGGATGATGAAGTGGCAATCATTGCCAATACTTTCAGTATTCGTGAAGTTGATATGGATGACAAGGAGAATTTTATATGTTCTCCGGGCTTGATCGACTATGCCATACAAAGAGGATGGTACGATCCTTCAAGCGGAGAAGAATTCGATTTTGCCAGGGCATATGCTTCCGAAGAAGCTCATTGTAATCCAGTAAATACTCACCGGCAGTGGTACATGGCACAGCGGTTGAACAAAAACTTCCCCTTAACATGCCAGGAAGCACAAACGGGAAAAATGCCTGTGTCGGTAAAGCCTGATCGAAAACTTTCCCTGAAAGATATCATGGGAATTCTTAGAAGTCATTATGAAGGCACAGATCTCGATAAGTCAGATAACTATGAAAAAAGCCCTCATAAATCTCCTTTCTTTACTATCTGTAATTATGGAAGTCACAGAACCACAATAGTCCAGCAGAGGAATTGGCTGCCGGTCGAAATAGGCACCGTTACCTGGCGGGCCCTTGAAAGGCCCTGCAGCAATGTTTTTGTGCCCTGGTATCTCGGAATTACAAAGATTCCCGGAGCTTTTCATAAAGCTCCAGAAAGCCTCTATACAACCCAGAAAGACTTGCTGAACTATCATTTCAACATGCCGGATGAAGCCTGGAATCTGGATTTAGAATCCTCTGCTGCTCTCTTTAAGTTACTGGCAAAACTGGTGGACGTGAACTATAAACAGACAATAGAGATGGTACAGCAAACCTGGAAAGGATTTGAAGAGAGAGAATTTGCCATGCAGCCTGTTATTGAAGAGAGTGCTATCAAACTTTTTAAAAAGGATAAGTCCCTGGCGAAAGAATTTCTCACTTTTTACTCAAATTCCCAGGCTTTGAAATCCTTAGAAGTCGCAAAAAATCTGATAGACAAACTTCAGACCTATTCCCTGACTTACGATGCTTGTATAGAAATGGGGTTATTCTACTATGATTTCGAAAACTATAAGCTAGCTCTTGAACACCTTAAAAAAGCTCAGGAATTGGATCCCGAAAATGCAAATGGTAAAAGATGTCTAAAATGGGTCCGAGATATGTCCAGGATTGAGAATAATCCCATTAATCTTCCTGTTGAAACTTTGAAGAAATTTGTCGGCGACTATGGCCCCCGGCACATAACTATTCAAGATAAGCGTTTATATTATCATAGAGATGGGGGAAGTGAGTTGCGGTTAGTACCGATTAACCAGGACACCTTTGCTTTACAAGGAATTAATTATTTCCAATTGCATTTTGCGTCGGATGAAAATGGAGAAATCGTAAAGATCATCGGGATATATCTTGACGGACGTCAGGACGAGTCGCCGAGAGATAAATAATTCATTGGGTGTATAGTAAAATCATTACATAATTAAACCATAAGAATTAGTAAAAAATCAGAAAAATGAAAAAAACAAATGAAGGACTTGTTGGATTTTTGTTATTTCCATTTTTAGCTTTTTTATTTTCTCAGAATATTCTCTGTCAACCTTTCTCAAAAAATATTGATTTATGGGGTGCCCTGATTCCCGGGCAATACGATGTGGGATATACTGCGGCTTACGAATATGACTATAGTAGAACTGTTAAATCAAAATATAGTTATCAGAATGAGCTTTTAACAGATAATAATTTCAGACCTGTACAAATTTCTATCTGGTACCCGGCTGACGTTGAACAGGGCAGTGCACCAATGCCTTATTCAGAATATCTAATTACCCGGGAATCCCGTTTCAATTTCTCTCTGCGTTCTGAAGAAAATCGGAAACAAATCCTTGATGGATACAAAAATCATATTAACTGGTATAATCAATCGAAGAATAAAAATGAAGAAATAAGCGATTTCCTTATTAATCGTAAAACCAAAGCTTACAAAAACGCAATCCCCTATGAGGGTAACTTCCCACTTATTTTGTTTTGTCCTGGAGGTGGAGATACACCGGACTCATTTGATGTACTCTTTGAATATTTGGCAAGTCATGGATATGTAATAGCAGCAATTCCTTCGAATGGTATGTTTGACAAAGAACCTTCCTATAATTTGATGGATGAGGAATCACAGATCAGAGATATGGAGTTTGCCATGAGCTATATGAGAAATTTCCCCAATGCAGATATTAACAATATTTGTTCAATGGGTTATAGTTACGGGGGGATAATTAATGTTCTGTTTGCACTTCGGAATTTTGATATAAAAGCAGTGTTGTGCCTTGATGGAAGTATATGTCTGAAAGATAGAGATCGTGCTGTTAAAAACCTCCCTTATTTTGATCCCGGTAAATTGAAAACGCCATTTATGAATATGGCCAGGAAGATTCATGCGGAACAGGATTTTACGTTTTATGATAAAATAAAGTACGCAGACGCCTATTTATTACATTTTAATAAAATGAACCACCAGGATTTTAAATCGACCCCACAAATAAGAAATTTCGATAATGTTAATAGTGGCAAAAACAAAAATATAACGAGCATTGGCCCGGATAATGAACTTGTATATCAATATTCGCTCTATTTCCTCGATGCTTACATTAAAAATGATTCTGGTGCTTATTCATTCATACAACATAATCCCGAACAAAACGGAATATCAAAGAAAATTTTAAAAATTGATTTTAAAAAATCAATGGAAATACCACCGACAGGAAAACAATTTTGTGAATACATAAAAAACGAAGGGGTAGAAAAGGGATTACAGGTTTATTATAAAGCTAAGGGAAATGATCCCGAAATTGTTTTATTTGATGAAAATGAAATAAATTTATTGGGATATGAATTTTTGGATGAAGGGAAAATTGAAGATGCTATTAAAATATTCAAGCTCTTTGTTTTAGAATATCCTGAAATATCAAATTCATACGATAGCCTTGGTGAAGCTTATGCGAAAAACAATAATACGAAAGAAGCTTTGAAAAACTACCGTAAAGCACTAGAAATAAACCCTTATAGCCTGAGTGCTGCAAGAGCCATTAAAAGACTTGAAAAAGCTGAAAAAAAAGATAAAAAATAGTGACAACAATGATAACATATGATAAAAAAATGATAATCAGTACTGTATTAATTGTTATAGTTATGTCAATTAACGCACAGGAGGAAGAATTTCCAATACTATTAAAATAAAGGAGCAATAAATTATGTTCAATCAAGCAGAAAACATCCTGAATCCTCTTTTTTTAACACTGACCGTTTTGTTTATCATCTTTATCAGTCTGCGAATCAGGGGGATTTTTCTCAAAAAGAAACCCAGGGCTCCTGTCTGGAAAAGCGATATTGGATTGAGCTACAGGATATCGGGGATTTTTAAAGCCATTTCATTGCCGTTGATGGCAGCGGGTATCATCTATTGCCTGTTCATTATCCTCATATTTACAGCCGTACTCCATGCGTACGTGAAGACACTATTTATTGTGGTGTTCATCACCTGGGCGATTCTGGAAACCTGGTTGAGTCTTTCTGTACCTGAAAATTTACCCAAAGCCTCGTTATTCCGCAGGATCATTCACTTTTTAACAGTTCTGATTTGCCTGGCCGTAGCTGTATTATTATTCCCAAAGATCATACAAACATATCCTTTCCCGAAAACAGCTGATTGTGTTTTACTCGACCTTCCGGTCCATGGGGAATGGCTGGCAGGTCATGCAGGAGCAACGACACTGACCAATAACCATTATAAAAACAGGTATGCTATCGATTGCTTAAAGATTGGACCAGATGGGCGGTTTTTCAAAGAAGCCGAAGAAGAGGTAACCGATTTTTATTCCTATGGAGAACCGGTGTATGCGCCGGCAAACGGACAGATAACCGAAGTGGTAGACAGCCTGACCAGTGATGTCTTTGGTGAACCGGATACGGAAAATCCTGGAGGTAACTATGTGATCCTGGATATTGGCAGTGGCTATTATTTTCATGTTGCCCATTTGATGAAAAACAAAATTCCGGTTGAGAAAGGTCAGGTTGTAAATAAAGGAGATATTCTGGGATACGTAGGGAATTCCGGAAACACATCTTTTCCCCACCTTCACATACACGTTCAGAATAAGCCAACTGCTGATCCCGAAGGAAGGATCACCTATCCGTTCCGTTTTCATAAGATGAAAAGGAAACGACTGATTTTCTGGCGGGAAGTCAGCAATGCGGCTTTGATTAGGAATGACAGGTTTCACGAATGATGAGGACTCATCATGAAAAGAAATATAACATATGATGATGCATGGCCATATGTTTTATATGATGAAAAATCGATCGACTTACGGATTTAGTTACAGAGCCAGCATGATTATGTTGGCGATGTCACTGCTTTGCATGGGCAAAACCGCTCTGGGGCAGGAAGGCCCAATAGCACCTGTTGCGGATGTTTTCAAGGTAATGGAGCTGGCATCCGGCAGCAAGATGGATACGCTTTGGCCAGAGTTCAAAGTTTCAGAAATACCTGTTCTGGTATTTGACAGCCTCAACACTTACCTGTTTCATTCCAGTACAGCTGCCGAAGGGTTTGTCCGGTCCGGTAAAGATCCGGAAGTATGGGTTTACAACGGGCAGCATCCCCTGGTACGGGGAAATTCCATAGTCCGCCTGGGAGGTAATTGGACGGCAACGAGTGTACTCAGCACCTTCTCAAGAAGAACCGGAGAAAAATATGATCTTAAGGATATGGCTGGCATCATCGTCCATGAGCAGTTTCATATCTTTCAGAGAAACCACCATCCTCAATGGCGGCAAAATGACGCTTTACTCCTTATATACCCGGATGAGACAATTGAATCATTGCTTCTCAGGCGAATGGAAAAGGAAGCCTTTAAAAGGGCCGTTACTTCAAATGAACAGGACCAGATTACAGGCTGGTCGAAGCTGGCAATGCAATTAAGGGAGGATAGGCTTGGCCTGGTAGCCCACGCATTCGCTCATTATGAGAATGAACTGCAGCTTACGGAGGGATTGTCGGATTATATCGAGAAAAAACTGGTCATTAAAGAAAATGGCATTTCCATTGAAATAAATTACTCGGGATTGAACATAGATAAAGATCTCTATATTGTTGATTTATAAGACAAAAGATGTTATCGACTGCTACGGATAATTATTTTACCAGATGATCATGAAGCCAGCATCACAAATAATTAAATAATGTTGACTTTAAATTGTATCACGAGCTTACCAAAGGTATCGCTTTGAGAGGAGTCGTGGTACAACCATCGTTGGTGGCACAACTACATGACTTGAACTCGTAGTACGACTCAAGTTCGTACTACGAGTAGTGGGACACCGCTTGATCATCTCAATGAAATTGACTATTTTGGTTATGTGAAATTTCATGGCATGATGCAAAGGCAAATTCGCTTGATTGGATTGGTCGCTTTTCTCAGCATATGTCAGGTTGCCCTGGCACAAATTACCATTTTCCCTGACGTGGAAAGAAGAACCGATGAATCGGTTCGGATTCTCAAGATTGAGATAACGGACTTATTCACAATTGTCGACTTGCTTTATATTCCGGAGGAAGAAGATGCCTGGATCTGTGCGGATAAAAACTATTATATACAACCCGAGAAGAGCAGCGAACGAAAATACCTGATCATGGCAAAAGAGATCCCCTTGTGTCCGGATCAAAAGAAAGTCTATGCCAGAGGTGAGGATTATGAGTTCCAGCTCTATTTTCCATCTATCGATACGTCCGTACAGAAAATTGATATCATTGAAAAACCGGTTTCAGGATTTAACTTCTTCGGTGTCTGGCTGGACAGAAAAGAGATCAGACCGCTGCCTGACTCCCTGCTTATTGAATCCGGCGAAGCGTTTCAGTCATTTTTTGAAAAAAGGGGAGATGACCTGAAACCGCTGGAAGGAATATGGGATCTGACCATCAGGCGATCGAAATACCGTGGCGATGTCTTTCTCGAATACCTGAATGAGGATCCGGAAATCCTGGATGTCGCAATGATATGGGAAACAGATCATTATGAATGTTATGGTATGGATGGGAAATCCCTTGAGATAAAATTCTCTGTAATCGCAGAGGGAGGCCGGTATGCCTATAAGGAATATTTCCGGGAAATAAGGGAAGAGTTTACTACGTTTATCTATGTGGAGGAATCAACCATCCTGGAATTCCGGTTTAATTTACCCAAACGGTGGGCACAATACCTGCTCTCCGGCAGACTATTCGATAACGAGAACCTTATGAAAATCATGTCCTGGGAGAAAATATTTCCCGATCCTTCTGAGTTATTCTAATAACCGACCGGGATCGGATACCAGAATGTAAATGAAACCAGTAAATATACCTGCCCAAATTTGATTTTGACTCCTGGCAGTCAAAACCCTGAATGAAAATGAAAAAAATTGTAACGATTTTTTGCGGATTCTGCATCGCTGCTGTTTCCTATGGACAGGATCAGCCCGAATCCCCCGATACCCTGCGGAAAGATGCCCTGAATGTATTTATGGATGCCAGCAGTTATATCCGTAAGGAAATTAATTTCGTCAATTATGTTCGTGACATCAAGGATGCCGATGTTTATATTATCTCGACCTCTCAGGCAACCGGAGCAGGAGGTTGGGAGTACACCTATTTCCTGATTGGGCAGAAACGATTTGAAGGCATGAAAGATACCCTGATTTATCCAAGTTCTCCCGATGATACTGAAGATCAGCGGAGAGAAGGACAGGTAAAAACATTGAAAATGGGATTGATGCGTTATGTCCTTAAGACACCGCTGGCTAAACATATGGATATCCGGTTCACCGAACCCCTGAAGGAAGAAGTAAGCAGCGACCGGTGGAAGAACTGGGTTTTTAGCACCAGTGCAAATGGATATCTAAGTGGTCAGAAAATCTATAACTACTTCGATTTCTATGGATCACTCTCTGCATCGAAAGTGACCTCAGAATGGAAAATAGACATGGATGCTTTTTATAGTTATGGAGAAGAGAAATATGAATTCGATGATGGGACCTATTATAGCTCAAACAAATCCAAATCTTTTGATGCCCTCATTGTGAAAAGCCTTGGGGAGCATTGGTCAATTGGCGGAACAACCTATATCGGAACATCAACATACAGCAATTACGATCTCCATTTTACTTTTGCTCCCGGAATTGAATACGATATTTTTCCTTATTCTGAATCCACGCGAAAACAATTCAGGATTTTATACAGTGCAGGATATGTCTTTAATAATTATACCGATTCTACCATTTACTTCAAGATGCATGAGAGTCTATGGGAGCAAAACCTCGATATTGCCCTGGAGGTGGTTCAAAAGTGGGGATCGATCGATACTTCAATCGGCTGGAGTAATTATTTCCATGACTGGAAGAAGAATAACCTCTATGTATCCTTGTATTTTAACTTAAGGATTGCCAAAGGATTGCGCATCCGGATCGGGGGAAGTGGGGGAATGGTGCATGACCAGCTCTCCCTGGTGAAAGGGGGTGCAACGACCGAGGAAATTTTGTTGCACCGGAAAGAATTGGAAACACAGTACCGGTATTATACCAGCTTTGGCCTCTCCTATACCTTTGGTTCAATTTATAACAATGTGGTGAATCCAAGGTTTGGAAGCGGTGGCGGTGTAATATATTATTATTGAGTGAAGGAAAAGTGATGTCTGTCCCAAACGTATTTCAATATGCAATCAATCATAAATATAGTATGAATATGGTTGAACACTATTCGATGGTTCATACAGCGTTACTCGGTTGGGGCTTGTTTTTTAAAATCTGACGGCCTCTTTGCTTCGCCGCAATAAGAGCTACGGTCCGGAAAAGAAAATGTCCGAATTTTGTATACGGTGCGTACAGGATGACCATCCACACAAGCACCAGGTGGATAAAATAGATCAGGTATGCTGCCGTCCAGTTCATAAACCTTGCCATTTCGACCAGACCGCCTGATACAGTTAACAACCAAAGTGTAATCAGGAATGACCAGTCGAAATAATTCGAACCGGCACGGTTGCGGCGATTGAATAACCGTATAAATACCATAATTGAAATCCCAGTAACCAGCATCATTCCTCCCAGGTTGCCTCCGATTTTGATCGGGTTCAGAAAGGGGAGGGGATATTCGAAAAAGAGGGTTGATAAGATGGCAAAAAGCGTAACTGCCAGCAGCAGTACGAATCCCCAGAACACTAAAAAATGAGCGGTATACCTGAAACGGTTGGTGTTGCACTGGCGAAAATGCCGGTGTGTCAGGATCTCTTTTAAAACCTGCCAGCTATTTTTCCATAAAGCTCCCGAGGAAACCGGAAGACCAGCACGTTGATTCATCTCCCTGAGAAATTGCATGATCCCTGAAACAAAAAATCCATAGAATACCAGTACAAAGGAGAAGAAAGAAACATTCAGCCACAGGTGAGGGAAAAAAATTGAATAATTGACCGGTCCTTCAGGTACCTTGATGCTCGCGGCTAATGCAATGATCCCTGCAATGATCAGGGCAGGAAAAAAGATGATCAGTGGAAGGTATTTCGGAGAATGGAGCCACTTTCCAAGAAACCGGGGGCGGGCATAATACAGATAATGGTAGCTGCGCAGGGAGGCAATGACATCTCCGGGCCGTACATCCCGCGGACAGGTTACCGTGCAGTCGCCACACTGATGGCATAACCAGATGTCCGGATCACCCAGGATCTTCTCCCGTAACCCCCAGCTTGCCCAGATCATCTCTTTCCTCGGAAATGGCTTATCTTCCGGAGAAAGCTCACAAACGGCACTGCAGGAACCACACTGCATGCAGGTGGAAATAGCCGAGTTGCAATCCCTCCTGAGATACTCGATCAGACTTGT
>CAYMFM010000077.1:0-6118 GCA_964389685.1 uncultured Rikenellaceae bacterium | reverse complement strand
TGCAGGTGGAAATAGCCGAGTTGCAATCCCTCCTGAGATACTCGATCAGACTTGTGTCAGGCTCGATAAACTGCATCTTTTTATTCACTCTGTTTACCTAATTCGTTGTAATTCTCCGTATTACATTTCATAATCCTTTAAACGGATTCGGCCCCATGGTTTCTATTTCCTCCAGGAAACCGTTTACAATATCCGGTATCCGGTAATATTCATTGATCTCCAGGAATTCTGTACGTATCCTTTCCGGTTCGAGCATCATGGTCTTCAGCGTCTCCCGGATATTTTCGCCCCGTGTTTCAACCAGTTCACTCCCATGAATATAGTGGCATTGATAATTTTCTCCCGGTTTGCATCCGATCAGAAGGATCCCGTCAAATCCTTTTGACAGGGCATCGGAAATCCAAACAGGATTTACTGAGCCGATGCAACGGACTGGAATGATCCGCAGAAATGCACTGTATTCAAGCCGCTGTATTCCAGCCATATCGAATGCAGGATATGCATCGTTTTCGCAGACAAAAGCAAGCACCCTTGGTTTTTCTTCGAATTCATCGGGTACTTCAATGGTTTTGATCATCGAGGAAATGGCATGGATGGAAAAGTCCTGGAAATTGATGATTCGTTCGGGGCATGAACCTACACAGATACCGCATCGCCGGCAGCGGTTCGGATTTGGCAGGGGTGTCCCTTTTTCTGTTTCATCATAGGAACCAAAAGGACACTCTTCAGTACATCGTTTACAGTCGGTACAGCGCTGCATAAACAATTCGGGGTAACTGCGGTCTCCGGAGCGGGGGTGAACCGATTTTCCTTGCCTGGTCAATTCGGCACATTGTATGGCCTTCATCGCAGCACCGGCAGCATCTTCCATACACATGGGGATAAATCCCGGGGTACGCAGATTTCCGGCAGCATAGATTCCTGTACGTCTGGTTTCATAGGGGAAACAGATAAAATGGGAGTCGGGGAAATCATACTTTAATCCAGGCAGCCCTTTCCCGAGCCGGTAAGTCAGGTTAAGATCCTCAGCATCATTCGGTACCATTCCCGTCGCAAGAACCACCAGATCGACGTTTACACAAAAGATGTCATCAATAAGCGATTCTTTTACCTCAACAGCCAGCTCATCACCTGCAATCGCTACACCGGAAACAACCCCTTTTGTCATGAAAATGTGTTGATCCTTCTGCACCTCTTTATAAAAATACTCTATTGTCCCATAGGCACGGATATCCCGGTATATTATAAATACCTGTGAATCGGGATTCATATCCCTGAAATATTTTGCCTGTTTCAGCGAGGTGCCGCAACAATAGGTGGAACAATAGGGGAGGTGATTCCTGTCGCGGGAACCGGCACACTGGATAAACAGAACACGCCGGACTGGTTTTTTATCGGATGGCCTTAGAATTGTTGATCCGTCAACCATATCTTCCAGTTCATGGCTGGTTATCACATTGGGATTTTTCCCATAGGCATATTCCTTCAACCGAGTGGCATCGTATGGTTTCCACCCGGTTGCCATGATGATGCTCGCAGCTTTGATCTGTTTCATCCTCCCCTTTTCAGATAACAAAATATCGAACTCTCCCGGTTGGCCAGATATGCTCTGAATCGTAGTCGATCTGAATATTTCTATTCCCTGTTCACTCTCGGTCTCGCTGATCATCTGATGAACGATTGGTTCTGCAAGTTGATCATAGGGTGGCTGAGCAGGAATCTGTTTATAAAGTAATGCGGCTTTCCCACCCAGCGTTTCTTCTCTTTCCACAAGGAACACACGGTAACCGGCTTTGGCGCTTTCAATAGCTGCTGACATTCCCGTAATACCCCCACCCACAACAAGTATGTCAGTGGTAAGGTCGGGTTTTATCTCAGGATCAGGTATCCCTGTTGTTTTTGCCCTGGCAATCCCCATCCTCATATAATCTTCAGCAAGCATCTGGGTATCCTCATCCCCGGAAGAATGGCACCATACCACCTGTTCTCTCAGGTTTACCCTTTCCGTATGAATGGATTCAAAAAACAGCTCTTTCCTCTTTACCCTGGGTGAACAGGCGCCAATAACCAGCTTATCCAGTGTATGCGCTGCTATGACATCTGAAATTTCTTTGCAGCAGTCGGCATGACACAGGAAGGGATGTACCTCTGAAAGAACAACCTGCTCCTCTCTGGAACAGATTTCCCGCAGGGAATCAATATCCAGCCTGTCACCGATCGAACAACCGGTACACAAAAAAACTCCAATCCTGTTATTTATATCCTGATTCACTGTGTGAACTATCGTACAACTTTCGTCTTCACCACCGATTGTATTGCCTTCAAGGCTGTTCCGGTAGCATCTTTTACTGACATAGACACATCCATCGGGTTTCTGCAACACCCGGCGGCATAAAAACCGGGGATCAGATTAGCTGGAGAGATAAAACCCGATTCATCAAAAATCACCTCCTTCAATTCGACTGGATTCGGTTGAATACCAAGGGCAAGAACAACCAGGTCTGCCTGTGTTGTCTCCTTCTTACCCGACATGATGTTTTCAGCTTCAAGAATCAAATGTTCTCCATTCTCAGATTGCTTTATTCCTGCAATTTTGCCTTTGATTAGTTCAATACCCGGGTGGTTCTCTACCGTGTTCAGGAAATCTTCATTCCTTCCCATGACACGGAGGTCGATATAAAAGATCCTGATCGTTGCTTCCGGATATTTTTCTGCAAGAAAAAGTGCCTGTTTCATCGATGCTGAGCAACAGATACCCGAGCAGTAGGGAAGGTGATTTTCGTCCCTTGATCCTGCACATTGAACGAAAGCAATATTCGCGGGAGTTTCTCCATTCGAGGGTCTGACCACCTTGCCATGAAACGCCCCGTTTGGTGCAGCCATTCTCTCCAGCATCATGCTGGTAATCACATCGGGATAAACACCAAATTTAAGGTCGGTCAGTTTCGCTGCATCGTATAATTTCCAGCCCGTTGCAACAACAATGGCACTGGTGTGGACGGTTATTTGATTGGATTTCTCAGTCAGATCAATCGCCTGGTATGTACAGGCATCAACACATTTCCCGCATTCCTCCTTCAGGCAAACAACGGGATCAATGGTAAACCGTGAAGGAAACGCCAGGTCATGGGATAGGTATATCGCTTTGGTCTGGCTTAACCCCAGGTTGAATGGATCGGATCTTTCAACCGGGCAAACCAGCACACATTCGCCACAGCAGGTGCAATTCTCATTCACATGGGTTGGTAACGTTTCGAGTGTCACCTGAAAATCTCCTTCAGAACCTTCAACTGTTCTGACTATGGTGGAGGTCTGCAGATCAATGTTTGTATTTTCACGGATTCGCCTGAAATTGATTTCCAGTCCGCAATACGGAGGGCAAAGTTTTGGAAAATACTGGTTCATGCCCGCCACCTTTCCTCCGAGATAAGCCTCTTTTTCGACAAGCAGCACGCTGAATCCCGTTTCAGCAGCCTCAAGCGTTGCCGTTATGCCACTGATTCCGCCTCCTATAACCAGGATGTCATACCTGTCCCTCATCGGTTTTCCTGATCAGATGGAGTAGTTGTAATCATTCAAATTCCAAATCTCAAGTTCCAAAAGACAAATAAATATCAAATATCAAATTTCAAATCCCATAATAAGCATGTTATTGAATCATTACTATTTGTAATTTGATTATTATTTGTGATTTGATCATTGTAATTTGTTATTTTAATCGTAATCAAAATGACATTTTCTCATCACATTGATAACGTCTATATCAGGTCAATTACCTCTTTCCTCATCATTTCCCACTCCCCCGATTCAGGATCCCACCGGCAATTTGCAAAGCAATGCCATTTTTCATCCATGTTTGGGAAATCGGTCCGGAAGTAATATCCGGGCCACCGGGTTTCTTCACGAAACAACATGGTACGGATGTGTGATTCTGCCTGCCACAGGCGGTGAATATTTTCCCAGCAACGCATCAGTTCATGGCTGTCCGCTGCTGCCAGTTTTTCTGCATCCTCCTTCATAAACTGCAGGAAATCAAGCCCTTTTTCAAGCAGGGGGCGGGAGGTTCTGAACAGGTTTGATACGCCCCCGGCATACTCGTCCATGATCTTTTGAAGCCTGAACATAAACATGTGTGGTTTGATGAAGTTGGGGTTCACATTCGGATCATTGGTATACTCTTTATGTTGATCAAAGGTATTAAGTGGTCTGAACGTTTCTTCTTTGATTTCGATGATTTTCTGTTCAAGGGAAGCAGGCATCTCAGGATGATCAACACAGAATGAAACGGCTGCCTTACCGGCGATTCTTCCTTCGGTAAATGAACCGGAGGAAAATTTATGGCTTGAAGCACCCGATGCATCCCCTGCGGCAAAAAGACCATGCACGGTGGTCATGTTCGGATAACCCCAACGGTAATCCGGCGGGGCGATATCTTCCGGACCGCTGACCCAGGCACCCGAACCACCCGAATGGGAGCCGATAAAATAGGGTTCACAGGCAGCGATTTCCGAGGGTTTTTCTTCCGGTTTAACATTGGTTGATGCCCAGAGCAGTGCCTGGCTGATGGTCATATCCAGAAAATCTTCCCATGCTTCATTTTCGAGCTTCTTCAGGGTACGTTTCGACGTTTTCTCATCCCCTGACTCCCGGACAATGTTCTGGATGGCTTCCTCTGTCCTCATGTAGATCGGATGTTTTCCATCTTCGACTTCCAGCATCATCAGGTAATTACGGAGGTTAGCCGGTGTGGGCTTCACATTCCCGTAAGGCAACCAGTTCTGCAATTCCGCAGCCCTTGTTTCCATGTAGTCTTCTCCAAGGGCATTGGTTGCCCGCGATTTGAACAGTAAAAACCAGGCACCAACCGGGCCGTAGGCATCCTTGAACCGGACCGGCACAAAGCGGATCTCCTGGCAGGTTAGCTCAGCACCGGCTTTCATGGTAAAGTAGGTGCTTGCTCCTGAATTGAATGGTGGATACCACGACCGGCCCAATCCTTCTCCGACAGACCGGGGTTTGAATACATGTACTGCACCACCCATAGCAGCAATCACACTTTTGGCTCTGAAAACGTAGAATTTGTTCTCACGAACACTGAATCCGGTTGCACCAATGCACCGGTTTCCATCCAGTAAGGGATCGGTAATAAATATTCGTTCATAATAGATTCCGTTCTCTCCAAGCTCGTTCAGCGCATTTTTAGCTGCTTCGGCAACGATGGGTTTATAGGATTCACCGTTGATCATGATCTGCCACCTTCCTTCATTTACATACCTTCCCTGCTCGTCCTTCCAGATCGGTAATCCCCATTGTTCAAACAGGTGTACCGACGAATCGACATGACGGGCAATGTTTGCCACGAGATCATCCCTGGCAATCCCCATGAGATCATTCTTGACATAGGTTATATAATCCTCCAGTTTGTTTTTGCCATCCTTTAATCCCAGGTACTGGTTGATGGCGGATAATCCCATGGCAACTGCACCGCTTCGTTCCATAGAAGCCTTATCAACAAGGGTTACTTTCAGGTTGTGTTGTTTTGCCCAGTGGGAAGCTTCATAAGCTGCACCACATGCTGCCATCCCCCCTCCGAGAATGAGCAGATCGGTATTGACTTCAACCGTTTCATAGTGATCAACTTTTCCCATCATTCCTCCATTTTTGCCAGGTCAGACATGCCGGTTGAGTCCGGTTCAGTCCGCAGTAACGGGCTTTTTAAATCGGAAGTACCGGTATTGAATCCGGCATCGGGTTGTATACTCCCTTCCGGTTTTGTTCGTATCGGAAACCGGAACCTGCTGATCTGCCCGTCCCGGAACTTCACGGTCCAAATAATCGCATCGGAACTGCGCATCGGCTGTACAACAGCACCAAGCGGCATGAAATCAGCATATCCCCTCACTTCAATAGCCTGAGTGGGACAGATCTTAACACAATTGTAACATTCCCAACACATTTCCGGTGCTCGGTTGTACGCTTTCCCTGTCTCCCTGTCCAGGACCATCAGATCATTCGGGCAAATGTACTGACAGGCAGTACGATCGAGTGCCTTGCACCCATCGCATTTCTGTGTGATTACAAAACTGGGCATCTGAAAAAGGTTAATTGCCTAAAAATA
>CAYMFM010000076.1:11416-19889 GCA_964389685.1 uncultured Rikenellaceae bacterium | reverse complement strand
GAAGCTCCCAGGATCCGCTGAATTATCCGATACGCCTGAACAATAAACTGGCGGCCCTGTCAGGAACGGTATCCATGGGAAACTATGCTCCCACAGACCAGGCATATAAAGTAAAGGAAGAGTTGATCACCCAAATCGACCGGCAGCTTCAGATATTCTACCGGATAAAAAAAGAGGAGCTGTCCAGGCTGAATGAAATGGCTCTGGAGTTGAAGATACCGGCGATTAAGATAAAGTGAAATACATTGGTCATACAATTGTAACTCAATAGTAATTCAATTGTAATTACTCACTGCCTACCGGCGGGTTTGTGAACTCACTCCGTTCGGTTCAGTAGTAATTCGATAGTCATAGTGTATTAGGCTGAGGCTAAGGCAAAGGAGATTTTTTAATAGGTTAAAGACTCCTTCGCAGCTTCGAAGAGTTACTATCGAATCACCAACTCTCACAACTCATTTCTTGTTACTCGTCATGCGTTACTCGTCACTTGTCACTCTTCATTCATCCCCACCCCGGCAAAATGTTTCATGAACTGCATGCGGAAGTAAGCAGCAGGGATGGATACCTGTTTTTTAACCTCATTCACAATATCGAAATAGAGTTTCTCATTCTCTTCTTCGGTTTTGCAAAATTTAACCTAAATTTAACATTAGATTGTAACCATAAATACAATATATTATACTTTTGCCGGTGTAATTTAATTCTATGGAAAATCTTTACATCATCGTTATCGGCCTGTTGTTTTTTCTGGCCATTTCTGACCTGATTGTTGGTGTGAGCAATGATGCCGTAAACTTCCTGAATTCCGCCATCGGATCCAAAGCAGCACCGTTTCGGGTAATCATGATTATCGCTGCGCTGGGAATCCTGGTTGGTGCCACCTTTTCCAGCGGAATGATGGAGGTTGCCCGGAAAGGAATCTTTCATCCGAACCAATTCTTCTTCAGTGAGATCATCATCATCTTCCTGGCGGTGATGCTAACGGATATCATCCTCCTGGACCTCTTTAATACGTTCGGTTTACCCACCTCAACAACGGTTTCCATTGTATTCGAGTTGCTGGGTGCAGCCATTGCCATTTCGATCATCAAGATTTCACATGCTGGAGGGGAAGAAGCATTGCTAGGCACCTATATCAACTCAGGGAAAGCCCTGGCCATCATTTCCGGGATCCTGTTATCCGTGATCATTGCGTTTACGTTTGGCTCCGTCATTCAATACATTGCCCGAATCATCTTCTCCTTTGATTTCGAGAAGCCCCTGAAGTATTTTGGTGCCCTATGGGGCGGTATTGCCATAACCGCCATTACCTATTTCATTCTGATCAAGGGAGCAAAAGGTTCATCCTTCATCACAGACAACACCCTGGAATGGATCATGGGCCACACCGGGATGATCATCTTATTCAGTTTTGTGGGCTGGACCGTCATCCTCCAGGTTATTTCCTGGATCTTCCGTTTCAACGTACTTAAGTTTATCGTGCTGGTGGGTACCTTTGCGCTGGCGATGGCTTTTGCAGGAAACGACCTGGTTAATTTCATCGGAGTGCCGCTTGCCGGTTTTGAATCTTATAAAGCATTTATGGCATCCGGTGTCACGGATGCTGCGCAGTATTCCATGGAAGCCTTACAGGCACAGGTAAAGACTCCCACCTCCTTTCTTTTGATTGCCGGGCTGATCATGGTAGGTGCATTGTGGTTATCAAAAAAAGCACGTTCTGTAACCAAGACGGAGATAGATCTGGCACGGCAGGATGAAGGATCAGAACGGTTTAACTCCTCCGGACTGGCAAGGTCCCTGGTCAGGGTAGCCATTGGTACAAGTAGTTTCCTGAAGAAGGTGCTGCCCGATAGTTTTTTTGAAAAGATCAATCAACGCTTTGACCGATCGATCTACGAGCAGAGAAAAGTGGAGAAATCCATCTCCTTTGACCTGGTCAGGGCAACGGTAAACCTGACTGTTGCCAGTATCCTGATTGCCTTCGGGACCTCGTTAAAACTCCCCCTGTCAACAACCTATGTAACGTTTATGGTTGCCATGGGGACATCGCTGGCTGACAGGGCATGGGGCAGGGAAAGCGGAGTGTACCGGATTTCCGGGGTTATAACGGTGATTGGGGGCTGGTTTTTCACTGCCCTCAGTGCATTCACGATCTCATTCCTTGTCGCCCTGATCATTCACTGGTTAGGATTTGCAGGAATACTGATGATTGCCGCCCTGGTCATTGCCACCGTGATTCACTCCTTCCGGGTTCACAGAAAACGGAGCAAGAAGAAAATTGAGGAGGTGGAGATAGAAAAGGTCATTCTGAATGGAGAGGATGTACTGGTCAAATGCAAACAGGATGTCCTGAGTGTTCTGGTTTCCGCTTCTAAAATGTATTATGTGGTTATCGATGGTTTCTTGAAAGAGAAACGGAAAACACTGAAGAAAAGCCTGAAAGATATCAAGGAATTGAACAAGCGTACCAAAGATTTAAAAGATGGTATCACCCTGACGTTAAAGAAGCTGGATGAAGAGTCGGAGGAAGCCGGTCCCTATTATGTCCAGGTTCTCGATTACCTGAGGGAAGCTGCACATTGTCTTTACTATTTAACCGATCCGCTGTTCAAGCACGTTGACAACAATCATCCCCCGCTCACCGATCCTCAAAAAACCGACCTTTCTCACCTGAATGAAGAAATATCAACACTCTACAGCTACATCTTTAATATGGTTAAGCATGACAAGTATGAACAGCAGTTGCCGGATATCCTTGATCAACAGCATAAAATACTTGAGCTGATCGATAAAATGAGAAAGAGAATGGTTAAACGGTTGAAAAAGGGAGAGGTCGGGACAAAGATCAGTATCGTGTATTTCAACACGTTAAGTGAAACCAAGAACCTGATCCTGCATACGGTGAATATCATAAAAGCGCAGCGTGATTTTGTCCATGCAACATACCATCCTGTTCACTGAAAATTGCAACCTTTTATCTGGAAAGGGTATTTAGGGAGACTATTTCAGATGGATTTTAGATTGTTGGGGCATGCTCCTTTCAGTCCACGAATTTATACCCAACCCCCTTTATCGTTTTGATGTGATCCTCACCGATCTTTCCCCTCAGTTTCCGGATATGAACGTCTATGGTCCGGTCGCCAACCACAACATCGTCTCCCCAGACTTTATGAAAGATCTCTTCTCTTGTATAGACCTTTTCGGGTCTTGATACCAGGAGCGCAAGCAATTCAAACTCCTTTTTGGGCAGGTTAAGTTCTTCACCTTCTTTCAGAACCAGGAACCGTTCCCGGTCGAGGACCAGTCCTTCATGACTGATGATGGAGTGTGCCGGCTCGGTTGCACCGGAGCTAATATACTCATATCGTTTTAACAGAGCCCTGATCCTGCTGATCAGGACTTTGGGTTTGATGGGTTTGATGATGTAATCATCCCCTCCGGCTTCAAACCCTGCAATCTGGGAGTAATCCTCTCCCCTTGCTGTCAGAAAAGCGATGAGGGTATTCTCCAGTCCAGGGATCTTCCGTATCTCTTCACAGGTTTCTATGCCATCCATTTCCGGCATCATGACATCCAGGAGAATCAATTGTGGAAGATATTTCCTGGCCATTTCAATTCCATCCCTGCCATTACGCGCCGTAAACACTTCATAACCCTCCTTTTTCAGGTTATAGGAGATGAATTCAAGGATATCCTTTTCATCATCCACCAGCAGAATCTTCTGTTCTGACCTCTTCATCGGATTAAGGAAAAATTAAATGTAAAGATAATTAAATCAAGGATTAGATAAGAAATCATTAAGATAATGTAAACAATATGTAAAGCATTGGATCCACCGTATCGTTTAACCAGATCTGGTGAAACTTGATGCGGTATAAAAATACTTAATTTCCTGTATTTTAATACAATATGAAAACGAAATACCCCAAAATGTTATATCCTGGGGCATTCAGTTAACACTAAAATTATTATATTCGGGCATACTTTAAAATATAATAGAAATCTTTATTTCTTTGCCAATTTTCATCAACAGGGAATATCTGAATAAGAGTATCATTCCTGAGTTCTAAAAGCATTTTCACTTTTTTACCAATAGCATCTTTTTTATAATCCCAAATTATATTTTCTATATATCTGTTGCCATCAAGTGTATAAGTACCTCCACCAAAATGGTCAAGAAAAGTAGTATCGAACTTAAATCGACCAACATAATTATAATTGCGTTCTGACCAGATTTTTACATCACTACCACTGCCTTGACTTGGAAATATATTTACGATAGAATCACCGTGATAGACTGCATCACTGTGCACAAAATTCCAAGCACCTTGAGGAAACGTGCTTTTTTGCTCACCACAACTTCCGATTATGGCTGTAATTATTAAACTTAAAAAAATAACTTTTTTCATAGATACAGGTTTTGGTTGTTATCTTAGAATGTGTTATTGATTTCATTAAAACTACTTTAAAATAATGTTAAAGTCAAAAAAGGAGTATGAAACAGAAATAATAAAAAAATAAATCCTTATTATCGCAGCGATTTCGGATTTCAATTCCAATGGAGATGATTGTGCAAAAATTTTGTTTCATCTTTCTGCTTATTCATTTTCTGACCATGGTTGCCGTTGGTCAGGAAGAGGAGGAAACGATCATTGAGAAAACTGTCCCGATTGCTACCCTGTACAGCAACTTCCACACCCAGATCAATGGCAACAACCTGGGTTTTGATGTGGAACGGGCCTACCTGGGATTCAAGACCCAGCTGAATCAAAATTATGCCATCATCATGAAGCTGGATATCGGGAGCCCGGATGACGTTTCAGCCTATTCCAAGATCAAGCGATATGCCTATTTTAAGAACGCAGCGATGGTTCTTACCTCCGGAGCGTTTACATTTCATGCCGGTTTGATCGACACATACCAGTTCAAAGTCCAGGAAAAATTCTGGACCCGTAGGTACATGTACCGCAGTTTTCAGGATGAATACCGGTTTACTCCGTCCGCAGATATTGGAATCGGGCTGAAATACGACTACCAGGAATGGTTATCAGCCGATATTTCATTCATGAACGGGGAGGGTTACACAAAACTCCAACTTGACAACTCGTTCAAATCCGGGATCGGATTGACTTTAATACCCATTAAGACACTGATTTTCAGAATTTATTACGATTTTATTAACAAAGACAACGTGTTGCAAAGCACCCTTGCATCCTTTGGCGGATTTCAAACAGACCATTTCAATATAGGTGCAGAATTCAATTACAGATCCAATAACAGTCATCTGAAGGATCAGAACCTCTGGGGTTACTCTTTTTACTCCCTCTACCGGTTTGCAAAAAAATGGGAACTTTTTGCACGGTATGATTACCTGACTTCAAAAACGCTGGAAGGGGAAGATTATGGCTGGAATTACAGCACGGATGGAAGTGCATTACTGGGGGGTGTACAATACCAGCCGGAAACCTTCATCAAAGTAGCTCTGAGTTACCGGGACTGGGTTCCGTATCCACCCAACCTGGCTGCCCGTCGCTTTATTTTTCTAAACCTTGAAGTAAAAATTTAGAAGACCCGATGAAGTCCAACCTGTTTCACGTTATAACACTACTAATAGCTTTCCTCAGCCTCTTTTCATGCAGAAGGGGTAGTATACCAATGGACGAATCAAACGTTATTCAGGACTCGGGGCAGGGGACAGGAACCACCACCTGGAAAAAAGATAAGGAGTATATTCTGGAAGGTTCATGAGAATGATTCATTGTCCATTTTCCAGATCCTTGCCGAGCCTGGCCTGGGTGTCAGCGGACCCTCAGAATTTTTAATAGATTATTTCACCTATTCGCAGAGCGAGATCGTTAATTATGGTATTGGTCGCATCGATAGCCGGTTTAAGATCTCATCCGATTCCCTTGATTTCGGGTCTCTTGCAGCCTATCCTGATAACTGGTTTGACCCGGTAGCGTTCAAGGGTGCCTTTCAAGACCAGAACTGGATCCTGGGCTGGACCTTGCTGTATGAGGAAGGGAAAATTGATTATTAAAGCATCGATCCCGGGCATTCCGGGTTTTCTTACAGCTCCTGCTGATGTTGCGGTCTCAGCAGGTCATTGATGGTTTTCACCGGGTTAAATGTCTCAATCGGCACCTCGACAAACAGGGTATTCCAGTCCGACATGGCCCCATTCCACAAACCGGGCAGTTCCAGTGCTTTCAGATCTCGTCCATCCTTTGATTTTTTTGAAATAAAGCCGGTTTTGGGATCCCTGAAATGCAACAGGTTGAATTTCTCTCCACGGTGATCCCTGACTCCGCAAACCAGGTCGACCGGGTTGAAATGGGTTGCCTGCTCAAACTTTTTTTTCTGATCCGGAGCACTGAAGTTGATCTGGGAGCTTTCAACGATCTGCAGGGATACGGTCCCATCGGCATTTCTTGCCCAGAACGGACCTCCTCCGGGCTCTCCTTCATTCCTGACCATTCCACACACACGCAGGGGGCGGTTCAGTTTATTGTGAAAATATTCCTGCTTTTCAATACTGCTTAAATGCTCCATACCAATGGGTGGCATGACACATAATTCCCGTTCAAGAAAGCTGCCAATCTCATCCATAACGTTCTCATCATCAAATTCCTGCTTAGTGAGGTGTTCCAGGTAGGAAAAAATTCTCTGCTGGTATTCGATCAGGATACCGGCGAGGACTTTTTTATAGAGAATGGTGGCATCTTTTAACCAGTCAGGCAATACATTGTCGATGTTCTTAATGAAAATAATATCAGCATCAATCTCATTCAGGTTCTCCAGCAGGGCGCCGTGTCCCCCGGGCCGAAAAAGGATGGAACCATCGCTGTCACGAAAGGGTTGATTATCCGGATCGACCGCAATGGTATCCGTGGCCGGCTTCTGAACGGAGTACCCCATATGAAAATGTACTCCAATCCGTTTTTCATAGCGATGACGTGTTGCTTCGACCCTCGTTTTGAATCCATCCATGTGTTCCGGGGATACGGTAAGGTGGATAGAGACCGAGTTATCCCTGTTTCTGGCATAACCAGCACCTTCAACCATGTGCTCCTCAAGGGAGGTTCTGGCACCATCCGGGTAATCATGGAACTTTATCAGGCCTTTCGGCAGTGAGCCGATTGCCAGGCCTTTATCAAAAAGAACATCTTCCAAAACATCAATCTTCGTTTTGCCGGAGGGTTCATCTTCCAGCTCTTCATTCCGTGTCCTGTATAGTTCTTCAAGGTCCTGGTAAAAAGCAAAGGATTTCAACCGATCGAAGAATTGTTTGACCGGTTGTAACTCTTTTTTATCCAAACACTTCTCAATGTTATCCGGGTTTGATTTCAGGTACTGGTAACATTCGTAAAGCGATTTAAACATCCGGGTGGCAGCACCCGAAGCAGGTACAAACTTTACTACCCTTACACCGGGTAATGCCTCCTCGTATCGGTCAGCAAAGGAATTCAGGTCTGACTCACTTACAGCCATTATCCCATCCTGTAAAAGAGCGGGTTTATAGATAGAGAGCGGGGGAAATCCTTTCCTGAAGCTATTTAATTGTCCCTCTATTTCAGTCAATTCAATGCCTTTTTCTGCAAACTGGGATCTGTCTTTTTCTGAGAACATGGGTGTTTTTTAAAAATTTATCCGGTTTTCACAAATTACGGTTCATCAATTTTTTAAAATCTTCGCAGCATAATCCCTGCCGGCATGGAACGCTTCAACATTGATCCTGACCACCTCCTCCCCTTTCCGCCGGAATATCTGGTCAATTCCTTTTTCAAAGCTTTCTGGCTGGAGATCGATGAACGGAGATGCGGCTCCCAGCATCACCATGTTGGATGACCGGACGAATCCGATGTCTTTTGCCAGTTGATCGGCATTGATGATGAGATGGTTTGGCAACTTTTCAATCTCCTGAACGATTTTTTCCATATCCGGATAATCGGGGATATTGATATAGGGAGTTGAGTTGGTAACAAGCGACCCGTTTTTAGATAGGTATGGCAGATACCTCAATGACTCCATGGGTTCGACGGAAAGGATCAGATCAGCCTTCCCCAAAGGGATAAGGTCGCTGTCGATCTCCCTGTCTGAAAGCCGCAGATGGGACTGAACCGCTCCTCCACGCTGACTCATACCATGAACTTCAGCCTGTTTCAGTATCAGTTTCTCGGACAGGGCAGCCAGTCCAATGGATGCTGCAATGGTCAGTATACCCTGGCCACCCACTCCGGCAAGTATTATATCATTCTTCATATGATGAATTGTATGGTTCTCGGTTCTCAGTTCTCGGTTCTCAGTTCTCGGTTCTCAGTTTGCCAATCCTCCATAAGGTGGAGAAGGCGCAGCAGGCAAGGCATCCTTCATCCTTCATCCTTCATCCTTCCCCGCTCACGTTTTTTTCGTGAGGCCGTTTGTATACACTCCCGTTGGGCAAGGATAACCGAGACACCCTGATATTCAAGTT
>CAYMFM010000076.1:0-11316 GCA_964389685.1 uncultured Rikenellaceae bacterium | reverse complement strand
GTTTGTATACACTCCCGTTGGGCAAGGATAACCGAGACACCCTGATATTCAAGTTCTTCCTTTATAATGTCTACATTCTTTTCATGTTCCTTTTTCAGGGGGTAAATTACCCTGACATGATCCGGTTCAACCCCGATGCCTTTGCATATGCTTTCAAGCCGGCCTGTTGCTGATGATCTCTGTCCTCCTGTCATACCGGTTGTTAAATTGTCGGAAACAATGATGGTAACCGTCGAATTTTTATTCACGGCATCCAGCAACCCGGTCATTCCGGAATGGGTAAAGGTTGAATCTCCGATCACTGCAACACTTGGTGTTAATCCTGCATCTGCTGCTCCCACGGCCATGGTAACCGAAGCTCCCATATCCACGCATGAGTTGATTGCATTGAATGGTGGCAAAGCCCCCAGTGTATAACACCCAATATCTGAAAAGACCTTACCTTTTCCGTACTTTTCCAGGGCTTCGTTGAGTGCATTAAAAACATCCGCATGGCTGCATCCCTTACAGAGAGATGGGGGTCGTTTCATCACCAGGTCTGGAACAGGTGTAACTGCCTCCTGTTCTATTCCGAGTGCGGCAGCAACAAGGTTTGGGGTAAGCTCACCATCTCTGGGGATGGTCCCATCCAGTCTTCCTTTCACCGGAATTCCTTTCGCCTGTAATCCAATTAGCATCTCCTCAATAAATGGATATCCCTCCTCAAGAACAAGGATGGTTGAACAGGAATCAATCATTTTCCGAATCAACTTTCCAGGTGCCGGGTAGTGTGATAACTTCAATACCGGATAGGGGATGTCACGTCCGGGGAAATTTTCCATCAGGTAGTTAAAGGCAATTCCACAGGCAATAATTCCCAAACCTTTCTCTTTTCCTTCCCTGAATATGTTAAAGGATGAATTCTCAGCCTCCTCCCCGATATTGGATTGCATGGAAAGCAGCCCTCTGTATCGAACCCTGGCAATGGCTGGCAAAAGGACGAATTGTGTTGGATCTCCGGGCAGGGTCAGGTTGTTCTCCGCTCTTGGCGATTTCAGGGTAACTCCTGCTCTTGAATGGGATAACCGGGTAGTGATGCGCAGCAACACCGGGATATTATACTTCTCTGATAATTCGTAGCCCACGTGAGTCATATCATACGCCTCCTGCTGATTAGCCGGTTCCAGTATTGGGATCAATGCAAACTTTCCGAAAAAACGGGAATCCTGTTCATTTTGTGATGAGTGCATCGACGGATCATCGGCTACAACCACAAGCAGTCCTCCGTTTACGCCGGTTATCGCAGAATTAATAAACGGATCTGCAGCAACATTGAGCCCGACATGTTTCATACATACCATTGCCCGCTTCCCGGCATAGGACATACCCAATGAGGCTTCCATAGCTGTCTTTTCATTGGCTGACCATTCCCGGTGAACATCCCTTTCCGCTGCCTCTTTCGAAGATTGGACATATTCCATAATCTCTGTGGAGGGCGTTCCGGGGTAAGCATAAATGCCGGAAATTCCTGCATCAAGTCCCCCCTGTGCTATGGCCTCATCCCCCAAAAGCATCAATTTTTTCATTTCAAGTAAAAGTTATCCCGTTTCAACTATTTAAAAATAGTAAGTTTTTTAAAGATATCGGAATGTTAAAAAAGCATAAAATTTGCTGTGATGAGACAAAAATAAGGTAAATTGCGGATTCCTTTGAAAGGTGTTGAACGTTTTATTTACCATGTCTCCCCGAATTTCGGAAAACCTTGTTGTGATTAAGCATAAACTGATCAAAACTGTTGTTGTGTTTTCATGCCTGCTGGTTTCTGCATCCGGCATAGCCGATGGTCAGGAAAGGCAATACATCCAGTTTTCCGGATTTGTCATGAATGAAGAATCGGAACCCCTGCCCTATGTTCACATTATTTCCATGCAAACCAGGCGGGGAACCATCAGTGACCGGAACGGGATTTTTTCTATCATAACCGAACCGCAGGATACCATTATCTTTTCATCGGTTGGATACAAATTGACTTATTTTGAACTTCCTACACTGATCCTCGATTATCATTACACGCATGATGTCATCATGGAACGGGATACCATTTTACTGGAGGAGGTAATCGTATTCCCCTGGCCTACTTATGAGGAGTTTAAAGAGGCTTTTTTGAGTCTTGAATTACCGGAGGATGATTATGATTTTGCCATAAGAAACCTGGCGATCATCCAGGCCCAGATCGAAGGAAATGAAATACCCTCACCCGGAGTAGCATACAAACAGGTGATGGAGAAGCAACTTTTGCAAAACTACACTTACGGGCAATACCCAATTAACAACCTGCTGAATCCGCTAGCCTGGGCCAGGTTCTTTGACGCCCTCAAGAGGGGGAAGCTCAGGATACAGAGACCCGAAAAGAAAGACAAGGATAAATGAGGAAGTGCCTCAAATCAGTGAAACTGCACTTTTATCAACAAAGTGAAATGAAAGTGCAAAGTTGAACTGTTGTGCTATTGCCCAAAGGTGGCATAGCCATGCCTTCAGCAGGCTCCTATGGTGAATTTTTTACTGTAAAACTATCCAATATTTATTGATTTTTAGGTATTTAGCGCCATAGGCCGTGCCTGCCAGCCACAGGCTGGTAAACCGGCAGACAGGAGCGTTATATTGGTAGCCCAGGGTAAGCCCTGTTTATCAATATTTTAAATACTGGTAGTATTTGTCTCCCTAATAGCACAACGGGTTAACCCTGATAAAAGTCAAATTCAATACCCTCAAGTTTGGGTATGAAATTTTCATCAGTTTTGAAGATAACTGTTGAGTGAAACAGTTGACATACTTGAATTTGACTTTTCGTCAGCCATAAATGGCGAAAAATTCAAAGAATTTTTCGGGTTAATAAGTTACTATACAATTTTGTATTAAATTTTGAGTTTATCAAGTGTTACTTTTGCGGTTTCCTGATGGGAAAAAAATGGAAGATACTCCTCTCTTTTAGCCTTTCACTGATTTTTATCAAGGGGATTGCTCAGGAAAATGCTATTCTTACCGGGAAAATAACCGACCCGGATCATCATCCCCTCGTTTCAGTAAACATATCTGTTTCGGGCACAACAACAGGAACCTCATCAGATGAGGAAGGAGTCTATACCCTTGAGTTGCTTCCCAACCGAAGTAACTCTATCCTGTTTTCCATGTTGGGTTATGAACCCCACGAAGTAATCATTACCCTGAATCCCGATGAAGTCAGGGTATTGAACATTACCCTGACGGTTTCCGTTGAAAAGCTCCGGGAGGTTAAGGTAACCGGTGAGCGGGAAAGAACAGAAAATTTCATGCAACTGGATCTTAAAGATCTTGAAATGCTTCCCTCCGTTTCAGGAGATATTGAATCGGCATTGAAAACATTGCCGGGTGTCTCGTCCAATACAGAATTAAGCTCACAATACTCAGTCAGGGGAGGCAATTACGATGAGAATCTTGTGTATGTTAATGAGATTGAAATTTACAGGCCGTTTCTTGTTCGGTCGGGACAACAGGAAGGCCTCAGTTTCATCAATTCGGATATGGTGGCTGCACTTCAGTTTTCTGCCGGGGGTTTTGATGCAACCTATGGAGACAAAATGTCTTCCGTTCTGGATATTACCTATCGACAACCGCAGGCTTTCGGGGGGAATATTTCTGCGAGCTTGCTGGGGGGCTCACTCCACCTGGAAGGCATTTCAAAAAACAACCGTTTCACCCACGCTACAGGAATTCGCTATAAATCAACACGCTATCTCCTTAATTCATTCGATACGGAGGGTGATTACAATCCTGTTTTTACCGATTTTCAGACCTACCTGACCTACGATTTGTCAAAAAAATGGGAGATCAGTTTCCTTGGCAATTATGCCAACAACAAATACGAATTCATTCCCCAGGATCGGCGAACTTCATTCGGGACAATCACCGATGCCATCCAGCTTTTCGTTTTATATGACGGACAGGAAGTGGATAAATTTATTACCTGGCAAGCTGCTTTTTCAGCAAAATACCAGCCGTCTGAAAACGTTCGGCTATCGTTTATTGCATCCACCTTCAATACCAGTGAAGAGGAGACCCTGGATATCCAGGGCCGGTATTCTCTCAATGCACTGGATAAAGAGATTGGCTCGGAAAACCTGGGGGATAGTATCATGAACATCGGTATCGGAAGGTTTATCGATCATGCCAGAAATTTTCTGGATGCAACCGTTATTTCAGGAACCCATAAGGGAAGCATTAGTAACGACAACCATCAGCTAAAATGGGGAGCAGGTTACCGGCACGAGAAGATCAATGACCGCTTGAATGAATGGACGTTTGTCGATTCGGCGGGATTTTCAATTCCGTACTCTGATAGCCGGGTGATGCTTGCTGACAGCAAATGGAGCCAGAACAGGTTACAATCCAACAGGATCACAGCATACATCCAGGATCGATACAAGCTGCCTTTTGATTCACTTGACATGAGTGTGACGGGTGGGATCAGGATCAATTACTGGGATTTTAACCGGCAGCTGCTGATAAGTCCCCGGTTAATCATTACCTATTGGCCGGCATGGAAGCGGGATATTACACTTCATTTCTCAGCAGGTTATTATTACCAGCCTCCTTTCTATAAAGAGATCCGTGATCCGCAGGGTGACCTTAACCGGGATATCAAAGCCCAAAAATCAATCCACCTGCTCCTCGGTGGAGAACTGAACTTCACCGCATGGGAGCGTCCGTTTAAATTCACAACCGACATCTTCTACAAACGAATGACAGACCTGATTCCATATAAAATAGATAATGTCCGGATCGACTATGCCGGGGCAAACATGGCGGATGGTTATGCAGCCGGTATTGATATGAAGATCAATGGTGAATTTGTCGCCGGAGTTGAATCATGGGCCAGTCTGTCATTCATGCAAACCAGGGAAAATATCGCCGGTGACTTTTATTTCAATGAAGAGGGAGAGAGAGTTGAACCGGGATACTATCCACGCCCCACCGACCAACTGGTTAATTTCGGCCTCTTTTTCCAGGATTATTTCCCAAATAATCCAACCTATAAAGTACACCTTACTCTCCTGTTTGGATCCGGTCTGCCTGCTTCATCGCCCTATTCAGACAGGTACGACGAAACCTTCAGAATGCCTTCTTACCGAAGGGTTGATCTTGGATTTTCGAAGGTCATTTCAAATACGGGTTATTCAGGCAATAGCAGAAATTTTCTCAAAGCCTATGAAAGCATCTGGATTGGTCTGGAGGTGTTTAACCTGTTTGATATAAATAACACCATCTCCTATTTGTGGGTCACTACTGTAAATAACCTGTCGCATGTATCTCAACAATATGCCGTACCCAACTACCTTACCTCCCGGAGACTCAACCTTACGATAAACATCAACTTTTAATTGGCGAAACCCTTTATAACATGTCTTGTGTCAGCCCATTGTTCCGTGATAAACGATATCCTGCAGTGGGTTCCTGGTCCTGGTCCTGAGTTCTCTTGATTTGAGGTCTTCCGGAAGATCGTTAACATTTCCATGATATCCCATGGCAATCATAGCAACTGGTTCAAACCCCTCCGGGATCAACAAATTTTGTCTTGCTTTTTCGACCGAAAAACCACCCATTGGATGTGCTACCAATCCCATGAACGTAGCCTGGGTGAGCAGATTGCCCGTTGCCAGACCAACATCATGGAAAGCGTATTTATTGGGTTTGTCAGTACGGGAAAAATTCATCCTTGTAACACTTAAAACCAGCACGGGTGCATTTCTTGCCCAGATCCGGTTGTCTTTAACAAGACAATCAAGCATGGCCTCAAATTCAGGACGGTTCTCACGGATAGCATAAATGAATCGCCAGGGTTGTTCATTGAAACTGGAAGGGGCCCATCGGGCAGCTTCAAACAGTGCCCTGATCTTTTCCGGTTCAACCGGCCTATCTGAAAATGCAAGAGGACTGTACCGTGAAGCTATCGATTCATGAACTTTTTCGTGCACGTTATTGCTTTCCATAATATATCTCCACTTATGCGTAATTTTACTATATTTATCGGGAACAAACCTAACCAGAGTTAACGGATAATACAAAAAAAATGAATTTACAAGATTTTATGGACCGGGAAGAGCGATATGGTGCTCATAACTACCATCCATTACCGGTTGTTCTTGAAAAAGGAAAAAGGATATATGTCTGGGATGTTGAAGGGAAAAGGTATTTTGATTTTCTCTCAGCCTATTCTGCAGTGAACCAGGGACACTGCCACCCAGCCATTGTGAAAGCACTGGCCGACCAGGCTCAGGTTCTTACCCTGACATCCAGGGCTTTCTATAACAGTGTACTGGGAGAGTATGAGGAATTCATCACCCATTATTTTGGGTATGACAAAATTCTACCGATGAACACCGGTGCAGAAGCGGATGAAACCGCCATAAAGCTTTGCCGGAAATGGGCATACAAAGTAAAAGGTGTTCCGGACAACCAGGCAAAGATTATCGTGTGTGCAAATAATTTTCATGGGAGGACCATAACCATCATCTCGATGTCCACTGATCCGGAAGCGCGCAAGGAATACGGCCCCTACACTCCGGGATTTATCACTATCCCGTATAATGATCTTTCAGCCCTTGAGAAAGCACTTGAAGATCCGAATGTTGCCGGTTTCCTTGTTGAGCCCATCCAGGGGGAAGCCGGAGTAATGGTCCCGGATGAAGGATACATCAAGGATGCTTATGAACTGTGCAGGAAAAGCAATGTCCTGTTTATCGCTGACGAGATACAAACCGGGATTGCCCGTACCGGTAAGTTGCTTGCCTGCGATCATGAAAACGTTCACCCCGATGTGTTAATCCTTGGAAAAGCGCTATCAGGCGGCGTATTTCCTATATCAGCTGTATTGGCTGATGATGAAATCATGTTAACCATCAAACCCGGTGAACATGGATCAACCTTCGGGGGTAACCCCATCGCTGCAAAGGTCGCCATGGCAGCGCTGAAGGTGGTAAAAGATGAGAAGCTGGCAGATAATGCTGAAAAACTGGGTCATATCTTCAGGGAAGAATTAAGAAGCATCCAGTCAGAAATGATTGAACAGGTCAGGGGAAAAGGATTGCTCAATGCAGTTGTTATCCGTCCGAAAGGGGGCAAAACCGCCTGGGATGTTTGTGTGGCGATGAAAGATAACGGCTTGATTGCCAAACCGACCCATGGACACATTATTCGGTTTGCCCCACCACTGGTGATTACGGAAGAGGAGTTACATGAAGCCATGGGGATTATTAAAGAGACCTTTAAACTGTTTGAATAAACTGATATTCAATATATTTATATGTTCAAAAACAACATTTCCTGCCTGCTTATTCTAAGCAGCCTGATCTTTGGTTCCTGCAACAATAGAGGGTTTGACCAGGCTTCTGTGCGACCTCTCGTTGATACCATCGGTTTTGCACAATATGCCTGGCAGATGGATAGCGTGATGACCAGGATCGAACGGCTTTCTCCAAATGAGCAATATCCGGAAAATCAGGATCATCAACCATGGAAGGCTTGTATTTCACCACATGATGATTACACCTATGTCGGATCTCTTTATCCTGAGGTTCTTCAGTATATCCATGCGAAAACGCTCTTGCTGATCGGGGTGGCGCATAAGGCAGGAGCATTGAACCTCGAAGACAGGATCATTTTCGATAGCCATGCTTACTGGAAAGGGCCCTACGGGAATGTTACGGTCTCAGAAATGCGCGAAGAAATTCTACAGAACCTGGATGCTTCAATCTTTGAGGTGAATGACAGCATGCACAGGATAGAACACTCCCTTGAAGCACTGATTCCTTTTCTGCAATATTTTAACCATCAGGTAGAGATTATCCCGGTACTGGTACCCTATATGTCCATCAACCGAATGGAAAGCATTGCAGAGCCATTATCAGATGTATTATTTTCAATTCTGTCGAATCATAATCTTCACTGGGGTTCGGATTTCGCTATTGTCATCACAACCGATGCTGTTCATTATGGTGATGAAGAGTGGGGTGGAAAAAATTATGCCCCTTTTGGCTGCGATTCTGCTGGTAATGCAAGAGCAGTAGAGCATGAATTTGAAATCATAAAAACATCACTTGAAGGGATGGTGAGCAAGGAAAAAATCCGGAAGTTCAGCGAGTTCACCGTTCAGGAAAGTGACTACAGGGAATACAAATGGACCTGGTGTGGCAGGTATTCGATTCCAATGGGACTACTCACTGCTTATTATCTTCAGGATCATTTTACCAGTCGGGAACCGCTTGAGGGGATTCTGGTTGGTTACTCCAGCAGCATTGACCATGAACACATCTTTGTGGATGATTTGATGATGGGAAGAACTGCTGTGGCCAATTCCCATCATTGGGTTGGCTATGCCGCTATCGGATACCGGTAGATTAAATGTCCCTTAAGAGCATGTTTGAGGGAGATTTGTTTATCGATTCATCAAACGATTCAAGGATCTCGGAAAGTTTCTGGTATTCTTTGTTTTTGGATACCGTGATGTGCTGGCTGCCTCTCTCTTCAAGACGTTTCATTACCATATCAATGGTGATCATGTTAATATCCATGGCAGGCTGGTAGGCCCTCTCCTTCGGATTGTCACCTAAGGCTTCGGAAAAGATACTCACCTCTACCAGCTCGTAGATAATATCCCGGACAATACGAATGGGTACTTTTAACTCCTGCGATATATCAGTAGCAGTAAGGGGTTTCTTTCCGATGGCAAAGTTCTTCACGACCAGGTTGGTAACCATCAATGATACCAGTTGTTTGAAACGGGAACTGATATGCCTGGCATCGGATTCAAACTCATACCGGTCAACATTCTGGTTGGCAAACGATATTTCTGCACCCAGGAGAACGATCAGCCAGCTTAATTGCAGCCAGATAATAAACAGTGGTATGGCAGCAAATCCACCATAAATAGTACCGTATTTATTTATACCAATCTGAAAATGGATATATATCCATTGAGTAATCTGAAAAATGGATCCGGCAATTATCCCGCCGATGAAAGCTGACCTGAACGTTACCTTGGTGTTGGGCATTACCATATAGATCGAGGTAAACAGAAACCAGATTAGAAGATAAGGAATCAGTGAAAGAAGGAACTGGAAATGTTCAAGAAAGGCATAATCCTGCGAGAATTTATCAAACTGTGTTGTTATGAAAACGGTTACACTGCTTGATAAAAGAATAAAGACCGGTGCAATTAACATCATGGTCAGATAATCACTGAATTTCCGTATAAAAGCCCGTGACTTTTTTATTTCCCAGATGGAGTTGAATGAGCTTTCAATGTTTCCAAGTAGCTTCATCACCGACCAGAAGAGAAGCAACAACCCGGCACCGGCTATAAATCCGCCTTTGGTTCTCTCAAGTAATCGTTGTGAAAAATCGAGGATGTATTCAAGAACTTCCTGATTTCCCTCAAAAGTTGAGATCAGTTCCCGTTGTAATTTGTCCTGGAAACCAAATCCTTTCGCGATACCAAAAATCATGGCGATCACCGGAACAATGGATAGAAGTGAATAGAAAGTAAGTGCCGAAGCCCTGAGTTGAACCTGGTTTTCTGAGAAACCTCGTAACGCCACGAGAATAATTCGCAACTGTTTGATGAAGAACGATTTCGTTTTTGGAAGTTCACGGAGAGGGATCCGCCAAATATCCACTGTAATGAAATTGATCAGTTCTTTAATGATTACTCCAAATCGTGCCATAACATCACAAATATAATGAATTAAAGAAAAACAATATCTTTGACAGGTGCTGATCCTGCGTAAGGCTTACTGCTTTACTTAATTGAATCATATGGAAATACGGATTCTGGAATACATAGAGGGAGCAAGGAAAGCAACAGGTTTAACCGTTATCATCGATGTATTCAGGGCATTTACTGTTGGATGTTATGTTATGAATAACGGGGCAAAAGAGATTATCGCAGTCGCTGAAGTTGATACGGCTTTCCATCTCAAACGGGAAAATCCGGGGTATATCCTGATGGGTGAGCGCAGTGAACGAAAAGTCGAAGGTTTCGATTATGGTAATTCTCCTACCCATATTGAGCATGTTGATTTTACCGGCAAAACAGTGGTTCAGACTACCAGTGCAGGTACCAGGGGGCTTATAGAAGCAACAGGAGCTGATGAAATCATAACGGGCAGCTTAGTGAATGCAGATGCTGTTGTTGCATACATCAAACAAAATTATCCATCCACCGCATCACTGATTGCCATGGGCTATAACGGGAGACTCCCTGCTGATGAGGACCGGCTATGTGCAAAATATATACAGGATCGACTGATGGGGAACAAGCAGGATATGGAAGATGCGATTGTGGAACTGAAAGAGGGATCGGGCAAACGCTTCTTTGACCCGCAGAATATCAACCATTCCCCGCCAAATGATTTTTTTCTCTGTACACAGATCGGTATTTTTGATTTTGTGCTTAGAGCGGAAGAGATCTTTGCGAATTCCGTCATTCTCAGAAAACACGCTATATGAAGTAATAAAATAATCTGCCCTGATGAACAGGATACTATCCAGGATAACCTCTCCTACCCTGCTTCTTGATAAAAAACGATGCATCGGTAACATCCATGCAATGGTTGAGAAGGCGAAACGATCAGGAGTGATTTTCCGGCCTCATTTTAAAACGCACCAATCACTGGAGGTGGGTCAATGGTTCAGGGAGGCAGGGACCGAGGCGATCACCGTTTCATCGGTCCGGATGGCTGACTATTTCGCTAACGATGGATGGGAAGACATTACCATTGCTTTTCCGCTGAATGTCAGGGAGATGGAGGAAATAAACCACCTTGCCGGAAAAATAAAACTGAATGTCCTGATCGTAAATAAGGAGGTCCTTCCCTTCATGGAACAAAACCTTCGTCATCCGGTGGGAATATTCATCAAAATCGATACCGGTTACCGCCGGACCGGGATCGATGCCACCGATTACGTTTCTGTTCAGGAGATTATTGACCGGCTTGACAGGAATCCCCTGTTTCAATTCTCCGGCTTCCTGACCCATACGGGACAAACGTACAAATCGTCATCATCTCAGGAAATACTGAAACTTTACCAGGATACAGTGGACAAGCTGGTAAAGTTGAAAGAGAATATACACACTCACAGGGAGAGAATGATCCTCTCCATTGGTGATACACCCTCGTGCAGCCTGGTTCACCGGTTTGAAAAAACCGATGAAATACGGCCCGGCAACTTTGTTTTCTATGACCTGATGCAATACCATCTGGGTTCCTGTACACCCGGTCAGATCGCTGTTGTGCTTGCTGT
>CAYMFM010000075.1:0-19959 GCA_964389685.1 uncultured Rikenellaceae bacterium | reverse complement strand
CAAAAGATACCGGTTTATATCCCATTGCTGATTTTACATATGATCCGGATGAGGAATGGAAAATTCTATGTGCTTAGCATTCATTTAAATGACTTTTATCCTCACATTTATTTTGCAAAAACGGGTTTTTACACAACTTGTCCCGCTCAGCGGGAGACTCCCGTTGTGCCTCCTGCTAAAAAAGACAACAGATAAGGTAACAATGACAAGTAATTTTATAAACAACCATGTACATACTTGCTGGCAGACAGACTGGATCACGCGTGACCAGTCAGTACAATCGGCTAAGGAAAGTAGCTGTAAATAAAAAAGATAAATCCCTCCCTTCACATTTTTAAAATTTCCTCAGCCTCACATTTGGCACTTTTGCAGGTTGTGCGTTGTTGGCTGTGGAACAATCTACTACCAAAAGCCATACGTCCTCTGGCAAACCTGCAAAAGAGCCAAATATTCCCAATGTTGATAAGGTACTTATAGTCCGTAGACTTATTTACATCTTTTAACCAACTTTACACCCAAATTTTAATAAATGGGAACTTCATATTCAAAACAAGACAAGCTACTTTTAGAAAAAGTCGGTAACCGAATCAAAGATTTACGGGCGAAATCGGGTTTATCACAAGAAAAACTAGCCTTTGCTTGCGAATTGGACAGGACATATATCGGTTCGGTTGAAAGAGGGGAAAGAAATATTTCTGTTATCAACCTCAATAAAATTGCCATAGCTCTTGATGTTATTCTTTCTGACCTACTAAACTTTTAAAAATGATTAGTAATTTTAAAATTCCGCCAAAGGCTCCGAAATATTTGACTGATCCCATAAAGCTTGCAGAAACCTTGTCCTCATTAATTGGCACTCCTTTTAAACTAACAGAAAAGACAAGAACAGATGGTTCTAACATCAGAAAATTGATTGCTTCTACTCTAGAGAAACATGATTTACCTGAGTTAGCTGATAAATCGGAATACGAGATTGTTCCACCAAAAGGCAAAGGTATTCCGAGAATAGTAAGAGAATTTATAGACACATATATAGTTACCTCAGGAACATCTTACAACCTTCAGGTTTGGAATCGGATACCTGCATCCAACACCTTGCTTATAAAGTATGAATCAGGAGAAAGCCTTTCCTGCAAAGATGTGCGTTTCATTTTTGTGAGGATTGACATTTCAAAATCTGTTATTGCCTCCATTATCATTCTATCACCTGAATACATTGAAGATAGATTTGGAAAATTTGGCAAGCCAACAATCAAACATCAATTGCTTATTTCATCAAAAGCAAGAGCAGCCATTTATAAAAGTAAAGATAAAATCTTGTCTTTCCCAGATTCCAAAAAATTGTCTTATTACATAACTCATGATTATAACCCACCTAAATCGGATATGGTAGAAGAACCTGAACTTAAAGAATTGTACTCGATTTCGTTACTTAAAAAGATGGTGGCCGAGAAACTAATTGGAAAGAAACTTGATGCTGCTGCAACAAAAAGCAGAGGGCAAGCCCTGGAACGAATGACACTTGAACTTTTGGGATATAAGGTTGAAGAAAACGAATTACTCTATGGTGGTTTCCCTGATATAAATAATCAGCTGTTGGAGGTAAAAGTTCAAGATTCACCTACGGTAGATTTAGGAAGATTCTCACCAGAAAAAGAAGAAGTTGTTATTGAGGAAAAGAACCTCACAACATTTGATGTTAGATACCTGATAGCTTTGACAGACCCAAAAACAGAAATTATAGAAGGCATCATTTTATCCCCAGGAGAAAAACTTGGAGAGGTCTTTTCATATGTTAGTAACCAAAGCTATAAATGCCAGCGAGCCATACCTATGTCATTTTTTGACAAGTATAATGGAAAGTCAGTTTTTAATCCAGACTAAACATTGGAGAAACATCAAAGGCTTTAGCAACCATTATTTCAAGAGTTTTATCAAGCTGTTCAATAACATCCTTACCGTTTGCCTTGTTTAACTTTTTAACGGTTTGAATAATTTCTTTTGCTACTTCCGAATTTATTTTCGGTATTGGATATCGTTCAACATATTGAGTAAAATACCTTCTTCGGCCTGAGTACAGTTTGTTGCTGAAAACAAGGTCATGATAGCGTGTCATCAATTTTGAATTTGCTATACCTTGAATCAGAAGCAATTTTTCAATATCTTGGTCATTCTCTGCAACAATCCAGTAACAGTTACCATTTACTATCTTACCATCCGTATCAAAATAAAATCTTGGTGCAACACTAATATCTGGGAAAACCAATTTTGGCTTGCGCCACAAATCGGGATTTTGTGGAACCCAAATTTCAAACCATTGCCGACCAGCATCAATAACATATTTCCTGCTTTTTAGTTTATCCTCATGAGAAAGGAAATACTTCTTGGTCTTTGGATAATCTTCAATGTTGATCGTTTTCTTTTTTCCGTTTTGACAATAATGAGTGTATAGCACACGTAGGTTAACTTTATCAGAAGTTCCCCAAGGTTCAATATTTTCCTGAGAAATCAAGTCTTTCAACAATTCATCTTCCGGCTTATCTTTCCCAAATTCTTGCCATTTGTCACTAATAAATACTTTGTCTGCTGTGGTTTTGATTCCAACCCTAACTTTGAACAAATCACCTAGAACACATGCAGCATTTGCATCTATTGTAGCAGCCCATTCTGCTTCTTCTTCTGACAACATTTCCCAAGGGCTTCCGCTATTAGTATCATACTTCAGGAATCCTTCCGTCTTTTTGTAATTCCTTTCACCAACTTTAAAATAACCGGATCCTTTTTTATTCAATACATCAAACACACTATCGGCAGGTTCTAAATCTCCCTTATATCCATATAATTCCTCATATATCTTGAGAAATTTTGACTTTGACAAACCAGACTTTTTATCCTTGCATTTCCTCCCAATAAAAATGGCAGGCAATACTGCTGCATTGAATAGCTTTGTATCCCCTAAATCAATTAATTCAATAACCTCATAATTTCCCCCAAGATATTTACGGATGCTCTCCCCTCCTTTTGTCGACAAATATCTATTTGACGTTATTACCCCAAGAATACCGCCTTTTTTCAGGCTCTCAGTCATTGCAATTAAGAAGGGGTAATACAAGTCAACCCTACCTTTTAAGTTGAACTTCTTTGCAAGTTTCTGGGCCTTTTCGGCTCCGAGAATTTGTGTACGAACGTAAGGTGGATTAGCAATGATCACATCCGCAAAGTTATTGGCAGAATTGGCCTTTTTAGACTTATTAAAATCTAACGATAACTGATTTTCTGATAAATCAACAGCTTCCAGAAAATCACCCAAAACAAAATGAGATTGACCTGCACCAAAAATATGAGACCTGTCCTTTGCTATCGAGAGGTATTCATCGTTGGAATCATAACCTGTTAAGGAGAATTTGTAATTGTGTTTAGCCAGAATATTACCCATCGAAAGAAGCAATTCCCCATCTCCACATGCAGGGTCTAGAACTTTAACTTCTCTTCTAGTTTCAATATGCTTTATAAGTTTTTTGGCCAAATATTCAGCCAAGCCAAAGGGAGTAAATGTTGCTCCTGTATGTTTTATTTGTTCCTTAACAGTCAATGCAAATCGGGAATTAAAAACGAACAAAGGTACTTAAAGTCATCATAAAATCAAAGTAGATTAGTAATTAGTTATCAACAAATCTTAGTAAATTAGCAATCGCGTACAACACATATTAGCTGGCCGCTCAAAGCAACCTGCAAGCCAAAGCCAGCCAAATAGTATTGTTGGTCAAACCTGAAACGGAGTTTTTAAAAATACCCACGCTCGACTGACAAATAAGATGATCCCTCAACAAACTGAGCAGGTAGGAACGATTAAAAAATCAGTTGACTTTAGGGAGAAAAAAAAGAAAAGAATTAAAGGGTCGAGTGTGTAAGGGGGAATCTCACCCCCAAACCTCTCCCTGAACCGTGCTTGAACCTCCGGATTCACACGGCTCTTTATAATCGGCAGCGGTCCACTCTCATCTCATTTACAGTTCTGTCGGATATTTTTGTTATCTTGTATCCTTGTCCGACGCAGAACACACCACGTCACTCCAACAACTATATTTGAAAGAAAAAACCATGATAAATAAGATTTACCAGATTCAAATTGCCTTAAAAGGATTAAAACCAAAGATATGGAGGCGATTATTAATTCCATCGGATCTATTATTATCTGATTTTCATAAAGTAATCCAGACTTCAATGGGATGGACAAATTCACATTTACATCAATTTATTAAGAACAGAACTTTTTATACTGTGAGAATGCAGGACGATGTTTTTTGGGATGAAATGCGAAATGTGGAGTATAAAAAAATGAAAGTATCCGATTTATTAAAATTGGAGAAGGAAAGAATCATCTATGAATATGACTTTGGCGATGGATGGGAACATGATATCATTTTGGAAAAGATACTTCCAGGTGATAGTAGTACGAAATATCCAATCTGCCTGACTGGTAAAATGAATTGTCCTCCGGAGGATTGCGGCGGAATTTGGGGTTATGCGGGTATGTTGGAGATACTTATGCAACCAGACCACGAAGAATATGACAGTTATGTTGAATGGTTAGGAGAGGAATTTGACCCTGAATATTTCGATGTAAATCAAGTAAACGACCTTTTAAGAGAAAAAGACTATGGATGTATAGGATTTTAATCACTAAAACGAAGAGTAGGCAAAGGGGAGTCTCACCTCAAAACCTCCCACAGAACCGTGCGTGAACCTCCCGATTCACACGGCTCTTGATAATCAGCAATGGTTCAATCTAATTTCTTCCATCTCAATGACAGCTTTAAGATTATTGATAGTACTGCTATAATCAGTGATTCTGCATTTACCTGCCTGCTGTTGGTGGTATTTTTTATAATGATCGTATCTTACAGTGGATTTTTTAGTTTTGCAATGGATAATCCTTTCCCGTTGAAATCATAAAAAAATACATTTCCTGATGAAGATCATTTTACTATCAATCGGAACACGCGGAGATATGGAACCATTCCTGGCAATTGGTAACCTATTGAAAGAAAAAGGAGATCAGGTAATCTGCGCTTTCCCGGAGCAATTTAGAAAACTTGCTAAAGATTCAAATCTGGAATTTGCTTCATTGGGAACCAAGTTTATTGAAATGCTGGAGAGTGATGATGGAAAAGCTGCTCTGGGAGGAAGTGGTTCGGGTCTGAGGAAAATGATGGCTTATATACGGCTTGCCAGGAATCAAACAGAAATCAATAAAGAATTGGTAAGCAAACAATATGATTTAATCGAAAGCAAAAATCCCGATAGAATTGTATACAACGGAAAAGCCATTTACCCGATCATCTGGGGATTAAATAATAACAATAGCGGAAAAACAATTCTACTCAGTCCCGTCCCGTATGTGCACTATACGAAAGATCATACACACGTTGCCTTTAACAGCAATTTTGGTACCTTTTTAAATAAACTAACCTATGCACTGGCAAATTTCGGGTTGATCACAACCGTTAAGATTACAACAAAGTGGTTGAAAATCAATGAAAAAATTACCCGAAAGCAAATAAAAAATGCCCTTTTGTCGAATAAGGCGATTTATACCATTTCTCCCTCTCTTTTTCCCAGACCGGATTACTGGAATGAGAATATTAACGTACTGGGTTATCACGAGCCAACTAAAGAAACAGGCTGGCAGCCAACCGAAGATTTACACGATTTTATTGAAAAACACAGTCGAATCCTTTTCATAACGTTTGGCAGCATGACCAATCCTGAACCGGAAGAAAAAACGAAACTATTTATTGATATACTGGAACGAAATAAAATACCGGCACTCATTAATACAGCATCCGGAGGCCTCGTCAAAACTGACAAATTTGATGCTGACCTGATACACTTTGTCACTAACATTCCATACGACTGGATTTTACCAAAAGTATATGGTATAATCCATCATGGCGGCTCAGGGACCACCCATCTCGGGCTCAGGTATGGGTGTGCGACCATGATCACCCCGCATATCATCGACCAGTTTGTCTGGAATAAAATGATATATACCATGGGAGCCGGACCAAAAGGCATAAGAATAAATAAGATCACCACGAAAAACCTTGAACCAAAAATTCTTGAATTGGTGAACAATATTTCCTTCAAAAAGCAGGCAGAGAAAGTAGCCAACCAGATGGAAAAAGAAAATTTTAAAGAAGAATTGTATAACTTCATAGTGGAGTAAACAGAAGATCATAAACAACAGCTGCCAAGAATGAAATCCTGCTTGCGAAACAGTCAAATTAAATACTAATCATGGTTAACCCGAAAAATTCAAAGAATTTTTCGGGTTAACAGGCATGATGGGTTCATTGGGAAGACTGATCTTCCTCTTCATCTTCATAAATCCCTTATAACAGGGCAGCTATATCTCTCGTTTGAAAATAATCACGGGCTGCTTTCAAGTGTTCCGGTTTTCCGATATCCATCCAGAGATCCGCATCGTGCCGGTAGATCAATATCGGGTTTTCAGCAGCCAGTCTCAGGTAGAGTGAAGTAAGAGAAAAGGCTCCCTTCTCAGTAACCAGGTCAAAGAGCTCAGGATCCACAACCGAGATGCCGGAATATCCCACCCTGTTCACCCTGCCACTGACCGGTAATGAATCGATCCTCTCCCCTGTTTCGGTGTTTTCCCAACCGACCAGGCGGTTATTCTTATCGGATAAAAAATAGCGTTTTGTATTCCTTTCCTTACAGACAAGGGAAACAAGGGTGCCTGTCTCCTGATGATATTGTAACAAGGATAAAATATCGAGGTTTGTCAGAACATCCACGTTATAGGTAAGGAACGGTTTATGATCATCAAAGAACCAGGATGCTTTCATCAGTCCCCCACCGGTTTCAAGTAGCTGCTCCCGCTCATCAGACAGTTCTATCCGGATATCAAAATTCCTGTTTCTGGATAGGAATTCTTCAATCTTATCCGCAAAATGGTGAACATTGACGATAATCTCATCAAATCCGTGTTTGATGAGTTTCCGGATCGCTATTTCAAGCAGGGCTTTCCCACCGATTTCCACCAGGGCTTTGGGCCGGACCTCTGTAACCTTCCCCAGTCTTGAACCTATTCCTGCTGCAAAAATGATGGCTTTCATGTTTAGTGTAGAGGCAAATCTTAAAGTAAAATTATACCCTTAATTTGCTATTTTACCTGATCTATTTTTATATATAAGGCTGAGGCAGAGGCTTAGGCTGAGGAAAAGATAAACAGTAAATTAATCCTCAGCCTTTGCCTTAGCCTTCCCTATTTTTTCACCGATTTCGGTTCACACAGCTCTCTTCTCTAAGCCATAACATCTTCCTCATGTATCAATTCAACCCGGATATTATACCTTTCTCTAATATGTTTCGCCAGGTTTTCGGCAGCATAGATTGATCGGTGTCTTCCGCCGGTACAGCCGAAATTTACAGACAGGTGGGTAAAGTTCCTCTGGATATAATTTTCCACGGTCTGATCAACCAGAGAAGTGGCATGCCGCAAAAACTCTTCAACAGCCGGCTCTTTCTGCAGGTAATGGATAACCGGTTCATCCTTTCCGGTAAGTTCCTGAAACTCCTCTAATCTTCCCGGATTTGGCAGTGCCCGACAGTCAAACACGAAACCACCACCATGACCTGAGTTATCCGCAGGAATACCTTTCCGGTAAGAAAAACTATGTATAGTGACCACCAGTTCTTTTTTCCGGCTTCCCAGTGTTCGTAATTTTTCTGATTGAGTAAGTATTTCAAGTGCATCGATCAGGGCAGGCATTTTAAAAGGAAAGTGTACTTTATTCAGGAGCTCATTCACATTATCAATAGCATAGGGAATGCTTTGCAGAAAATGTTCTTTTCTCTCATAGAACCCCCGGAAGCCATATGCTCCCAGAGCCTGCATAATTCTTATCAGGACGTATCCATAGTAATGTTCGATGAATTCCTCCGCATTGCCGGTCAGTTGCTCACCGGCACGATTCATGTAATGTTTCATCAATTCGACCCGGACCGGTTCGGGTATATCGGCTTTAGCATCGTACAGGAGTGATGCGAGGTCATACTGCAAAGCGCCCTTTCTTCCCCCCTGATAATCTATAAAATAAGGTTTCCCTTCACTGAGCATGACGTTTCGTGACTGAAAATCCCGGTACAAAAAGAAATCATTCCATGCCTGGAGCAGGTAATCGGAGAACCGGTCAAAATCGTCTTCAAGTTTTTGTTCATCAAACGGGATATGAGCCAGTTTCAGGAAATAGTACTTGAAATAGTGCATATCCCAGAGCATGGATTGTTTATCAAAACTCGATCTGGGATAGCACACATCATAATCAATTCCTGCGCCACCCTCAACCTGGAATCGCACCAATTCTTCCAGTACCTGTTTGTAAATCGAAACCACCTTTTCAGGAAATTCTTCTCCGTGCCGGGACTCAATCAGGTACGAATAGAGCGTGATGTCACCCAGATCCTGTTCAAGGTAAATGTCCATCATCTCATTCACAGCATAAATCTCGGGAACGGGCAGGTCCACCGACTGGAAAAAATCGGAGAAGCTTAAGAATGCTCTGTTTTCTTTCTTGTCTGGATTGTATACTCCGATGGCACTCTTGCTCTTTCCGGTAATTCTGAAGTATTCTCTGTTTGAACCGGACAGGGGAAGCGGGTTGAAATCCCGAACCGTCTCACCTGCCCAATCCTCAAATAATTTTATGATTGAATTCTCTTTTCTGCTACGTACCAAGTTGATTGTTCTTATGGATGATTAATGTTGTTTTAATTCAAAAGGTCACTATCGAATCGTAACTTTCGAACCATGATATAGCGAAAAATCGATCCGATTACCGGTAAATTTGATGAAATAAATTCAAATTATCAAAAGCAGGAGTCGATTATTTTGAAGACCATTGCCTTAAAATTTCTTATTTTTGCCATTCACAGGATATAACCATAAAAGAATCACATGCCTGATATGAGCATAACAGAATCAACATCTTTTTTTGATGACCTGGAGAAAATGACGGTCAGAGAGCTCCTTGAAAACATTAACAAAGAGGATCAGACGGTATATTCAGCAGTCAGGGAAGTCATTCCCCAGATTGAGATCCTCGTGGATCAGATCATTGTAAGAATGAGGAAAGGGGGCCGGTTATTCTATATCGGAGCCGGAACCAGTGGCCGGTTGGGAATACTTGACGCTTCAGAAATCCCCCCCACATTCGGAGTTCCCTACAACCTGGTGATCGGACTGATTGCCGGTGGTGATGTTGCCATCCGGAAAGCGGTTGAATCGGCTGAAGACAATTATGACCAGGCATGGAGAGACCTGCAGGAATACAACATCAATTCCGGGGATGTGGTGGTTGGTATCGCTGCATCCGGAAGAACTCCTTATGTTGTCGGTGGAGTTCGAAAGGCACGCCAGGAAGGGATACTGACAGCCTGTATCACCTGTAACCGGGATAGTGAAGTGGCGAAGGAGGTGGATATCCCCATCGAAGCAATTGTCGGTCCGGAATTTGTCACCGGTAGCACCCGAATGAAATCCGGCACGGCTCAGAAACTAATCCTGAATATGATCACAACCTCCACCATGATAAAACTGGGTCGCGTTAAAGGAAACAGGATGGTGGATATGCAACTCACCAATCAGAAATTGATCGAACGCGGCACAAGGATGATCATGGAGGAACTGGGTTACGATGAGGATGAAGCAAAAGCATTGCTGCTGCAGCATGGTTCAGTCAGAAATGTAATCCGTTCCTACAGAATAAGAAAGAAGAAAGGCAATCGTAAAAAATGAACAATAGTGTTACGTGTTTCATTCTCAGCCGCAAGATTCCGGAAAACAAAATCCTTGAGCATTTCAGGAATAGTGATCCGGTTGACAGGGTATATACCATAACCACAGAGCCAGATACCGGCAACCCCGATAGTGGGATCCTGGTAACCGAGAAACTCCTGGGCTCAGGGACCATCCATTTAATTGCCGATACAGCACGTACACCGTATGTATTGATTTGCCTGACTGATCAACCAGTTGAGCTGGGACAGCATGCCATAGAACGGTTTATTACCATCATGAAGAGCTCGCGGGCAGGAATGGTCTATTCCGATTATTATGAAATAACGAATGAGATCAGATCTCCCCATCCCACCATAGATTACCAGCCCGGAAGTGTACGGGATGATTTTAATTTCGGTCCGGTACTTTTCTATCCAGCTCATGTGATCAGGGAAGCTGCAAAACGCTTTGAGAATAATTTTACATCGGCTGGTTTTTACGATCTCCGCCTGAAAACAGCCGAGAATTATCCCATTATTCGAATTCCCGAATTTTTATACAGTGTAGTGATCCCTGATTCAACCGGCAGGAACGAAACGCTGTTTGATTATGTAGATCCCGGGAACAGGGATATCCAGAAAGAGATGGAGGCAGCTTTTACCACTTACCTGAAAAACATCAATGCCTGCCTTGAAACAGAATTCAGAGAAGTTGATCTAAACGAAAAAAGCTTCGGGGTTGAAGCTTCCGTCATCATACCGGTTAAAAACCGGGTACGGACAATTGAGGATGCTGTTCAATCTGTTCTTAATCAAACCACCGACTTCAGTTTCAACCTGATCGTTGTTGACAATCATTCATCGGACGGTACAACGGAAAAAATCAGATCCCTGGCACAGAAAAATGAAAGGATTTTACACATTATTCCATCCAGGAAAGACTTGGGGATCGGAGGTTGCTGGAATGAAGGAATAGATCATAAACAGTGCGGTAAATTCGCTGTGCAACTGGATAGTGATGATGTTTATGAAAGGGAATCCACCCTGAAAAAGATCATCGAAACCTTTTACCGGGAAAAATGTGCCATGGTTATCGGCAGTTATAAAACGACAAACTTTGATTTTGAAATCATACCCCCGGGAATCATTGATCATTCCGAGTGGACACCGGAGAACGGCAGAAATAATGCATTACGGATTAATGGATTGGGTGCACCAAGAGCATTTTATACTCCCGTAATCCGGAAGATCAGATTTCCCAATGTCAGTTATGGTGAAGACTATGCAGTAGGGCTGTACATCTCACGTAGCTATCCGATAGGCAGAATCTATGAATCCATCTATTTATGCAGGAGATGGGAAGATAATACCGACGCCACCCTTCCGGTAGAAAAATTAAATACCAATAATGAATACAAAGACTGGATCAGAACAGTTGAAATAAAAACACGACAGCATATGAAGGATTCAAAAAAGAGAAAAAAGCGGGGATCTTCCGGATGGCTCCTGATAATCCTGCTGGTTTCAATCCTGGTTTGTAACCGTTGCATCACCTATACAACCTGGCAAAAGCATAAGGCGGATTACGGATCACTGAAAATCGAAGAAAAAGAGATGAAGGAAATGGCCGTTTACAATCCATTGCACGACGAGACTGATCCGGTTCTATACCATTCAAAGGATAAACAAATTTGCACTGCCATTTTGAAAAAAGCTACTAAACAGGGTCTTTCGGATAAGCCCCTCAATGAGATAGTAATCGATGTTGCCATAAGCTTTCTTGGTACGGAGTATGTCGGACACACGATGGAAACTGGCGGAGAAGAAAAACTGGTAATTAATTTGAGGGGACTGGATTGTACAACATTCCTTGAGAATGTAGTTGTTCTGTCCAGGCTCATCAAACAGGAGAAAACCGCTTTTGAGGAGTATGCCAGTGAATTGATAACAATTCGCTACAGGGACGGAAAACTCGATAAATATCCCTCCCGGTTGCACTATTTCTCCGACTGGCTTTACAATAACGGAAAGAAAGGTATTGTAACCGATATTACCAGGGAGGTGGGTGGCCAACCTTACGCTAAAAAAATCAATTTTATGACCCAAAACAGGGATAATTACAGGCAATTGGGCAGCGATGAATTTTTTGGCGAAATGGAGAGGATTGAACATGAACTTGCATCGTACGATTTTTTCTACGTTCCTCAGTCGGACGTTGAGAAGATCGAAGATAAGGTTCAGAACGGAGACTTGATTGCCATTACTTCAACGGTTGACGGACTGGATATTGCCCATGTGACCATTGCACTTCATCAAAACAACAGGTTGCACATTATTCATGCTTCAAGTTCTCTGGATAAGGTGGTAATTTCCGAAGATCCCCTTGCTGAATACCTGAAAAAAAATAAATCACAAGATGGTATTATGATCGGCAGGTTGGTGGAATAACCTGTGCTGATCTTTTATTGTATTACATCGAACTATATATATGCCTGTTCCACTTCATGATCCTGAATCTGACAACTCCGGAGGGAAAGTTTATTCTTTTTCTGATAAAGCAACCAAACTTCTTTCTGATCAGAAGAAATCCTGGGACCTTCTAAGGATTAATTACGAGCTTCTGGATCATGTTAAGACCAGGGAATTTCACTTCGATCATTTTACCATAAACGTACAGTTCAACCCTTCCCGGATAATCTCCTCATCGGCAAGGGTTGACCCGCAATCCATTGCTGCACGAACCTGTTTTCTATGTAGTGAGAACCTGCCCGAACAACAGGAAAAGCTGGATCTTGACAGGAATTTTATCCTCCTGTGCAATCCCTACCCGATTTTCAGGGAACATTTTACCATTCCGACAAAAACCCATGTACCCCAGGAGATTAAATCGAATTTCCAAAGCCTGTTGTCTCTTTCAAAAAAACTGGATGGTCATATCCTCTTTTACAATGGCCCTTACTGTGGAGCATCGGCTCCTGATCATTTTCATTTTCAAGCAGGTAATAAATCATTCCTGCCGATCGAGAGGGAGCTTAACCCGTTAAAGGATGAAACCGAAGGACCCTGGTTCAATAATGAGAAAATCCGGATATGGGGGGTTGAAAAATACCCCGGAAGATTCATTTTATTTGAATCCGGCAACATCCCATCCCTGGTAACCGCGTTCGATAGTATTTATGCAAGTTTACAGGATATCACCCGGCAAGAACAGGAACCCCTGTTGAATATTCTGTCCCTGTTCGAAAATCAGTCCTGGCAAATTATCCTCTTCCCAAGGAAAAAACACCGGCCTTCCCACTATTATGAAATGGGAGATAAAAACATGCTGATCAGTCCTGCTTCCGTTGATTTTGGTGGAGTATTCATTCTTCCCCGGGAAAAAGATTTTATAAAAATTACAGAAAAAGATATTATTGATATCTTTAACCAGACCTCCATCAGTGAAGGGCATTTTCATGCCTTGAAGGCAATTGTACAGGGGAAATGGAGGGGCGCTTCCGGAATATACATTTAACGTAAAACCATGAAGGAACTATCGGTCCAGGTAGGTATTATGCAAGGCAAAGAGATCTCTTTTGCATTACAGGGGAACTTTACTGCCAGAGGCTATCAAAAGCCCTTCTGGGGCAAATTCAGAGCCTGGTATCACGCAGGGGCAATTGAGATTGCCGGTGAAGGGAACAGTTACCATATCCCGGACGAAATTGAATTCAAACCGTTCGACTTCAATATCTCTTTTTTTATTTTACACGGTGTGACAATTGGCATTGATTTTCATTGGGAACAGAAAGAAGATCAACGATTCAGAGGTGCGTTAACATTGCGCAAGGATAGTGATTCACTCGTCGTAATTAATACATTGCCTGTCGAAGATTATCTGCTGAGTGTCATCTCCTCGGAGATGAAAGCAACCAGTTCCCTGGAATTTCTAAAGGCTCATTCGATCATTTCCAGAAGCTGGCTTATTGCCCAGCTGAACAGAAAATCAGAAGTGCAGATCAGTCCGGGCACCTATGTCTCAGAGAAAAAAACGGAGGATGAAATCATCAAATGGTACAGCCGTGAAAATCATATTTTATTTGATGTCTGCGCCGATGATCATTGCCAGCGATACCAGGGAATTACCAAAGCAACCACTAAAAAAGTTGAAGATGCGGTTAACCAGACCAGGGGATTGGTATTAATGTATGACAACAAGATTTGTGATACGCGCTTTTCAAAATCGTGCGGTGGAATCAGTGAATCGTTCGAGAATGTATGGGAACCGGTTCAACATCCCTACCTGACCAAAGTGGTCGATTGCGATAGTGAAGTTAAGGATTTTGATCTTGATCTGACAAAGGAAGCCGCGGCAGAGCGATGGATAAGAAGTACTCCTCCTGCTTTTTGTAACACGACCGATAAGCAGATCCTGTCTCAGGTCTTGTTGGATTATGATCTGGAAACAACTGACTTTTACCGGTGGAGCGTTACTTACAGTCAGGATGAGCTCCGTGAAATCATCAAAAAGAAATCGGGTTTGGATTTCGGGAAGATCATTGATCTGGTACCGGTGAAGAGGGGTTTTTCGGGCAGGCTGGTCAATCTGAAAATCATAGGTACTGAACGGGAGATGACCATTGGGAAAGAGTTGGAGATCCGGAAGACCCTTGCTCATTCACACCTCTACAGTTCCGCATTTGTGGTTGATAAGAAAGAACTTGTCGATGGGATCCCTTCAGGATTTGTACTTACCGGTGCAGGATGGGGGCACGGTGTGGGTCTTTGCCAGATCGGTGCAGCCGTTATGGGAAGCAAAGAGTATGGTTATGAAGAGATCCTGATGCATTATTTCAGGGGTGCGAAAATTTCCAGTTATTATTAAAATTTTTCAATAACAGTATGAGCGTAACGAAAAGAGAAAGAAGAAATCCCTGGGCCTGGGTTCCCTCCCTCTATTTTGCCGAAGGTATCCCATATGTCATCATTATGACCGTGTCCGTTATTATGTATAAACGGCTCGGGATATCCAATGCACAGATTGCGCTCTATACCAGTTGGCTTTACCTTCCATGGGTTATAAAACCGATATGGAGTCCGGTGGTTGACATACTGAAAACGAAAAGATACTGGATTATCATCATGCAATTGGTGGTCGGAGCCGGTCTGGCAGGTGTTGCATTCACGATCCCCGTTTCCAGTTTCTTTCGGTATACCCTGGCTTTCTTCTGGTTACTGGCATTCAGTTCGGCAACACATGATATCGCTGCCGATGGCTTTTATATGTTAGGACTCACAAAACATGAGCAAGCATTCTTTGTCGGGATACGGAGCACCTTTTATCGCTTTGCAATGCTTACAGGACAAGGGTTGCTGGTTATACTTGCAGGATATTTTGAAACATCTACCGGTTTGCCTCCGGTTGATGTCCAGGTACTTGCAGAAACAAAAAGTGGGGCAATCACCCGGTTTGATCCGGATTCAATACCATTCAAACAGGCAGCAGAAGAGGAGCAAAAGGTGATCGCAAACAGTAAGACACTTGTCATTCCCACCATGGAAATTACGAATGAAGCATCCGATTCCATCCTTCAAAAAATCAGGAAATGGAATACAGACCATGGATTCTATTCCGGTGAAGAAACGGTTACCTCAGAAGCAGGGGATAAACAATCATGGTGGAACGAACACATAGCACAAAAGCTGGAAGCTTTCCTGAAGAAAAACTTTGGAGCTGACCGGACGGTTGGAGAGAAAATTACTCCAGGAAATATTGGAATAGCTTTTTTTACGCTGGCCAGGCCACCGGAGACCGATAAGAGCATCATCGTCAATTTCAGCAGGGAAAAAGGCGATAAAAGCATTATGCTGGTTGAGGGATTTCGGTTCTCTTTTAACAATACCAACTGGAATGTCCCGGCCTGTTTTGCCATACAATTGGATCCTAAATTATCGAAAGATTCATCAGCCAATTTTACAGCCAGGTCAGGCAACATTCCACTGGCATGGTCCTTGACTTTTATCATTCTGGCAGCATTGTTTATTCTATTTTTCATCTACCATAAAGTCATTCTGCCTCATCCAAAAACGGATGTTCCTTCCACGAATAACCAGAGAGACATGGCAGGGTTCTGGAAAGAATTTTTCAGCACGTTTGGGTCATTTTTTAAAAAGAAAGAGATCGGGGTTATGCTGGCTTTCCTGCTGCTTTACCGGTTGGGAGAATCCCAGCTGGTAAAACTTGCATCTCCCTTTTTACTGGACGCACAGGAATTTGGCGGTTTGGGGCTAACAACGGGAGACCTTGGGATGGTATATGGTACGGTCGGGATGATTTCATTAACGATCGGTGGATTGCTGGGCGGATTTCTTGCTGCGCGTAACGGCTTAAAATACTGGATCTGGTGGATGATTGTAGCAATGAACCTGCCTAACCTGGTGTATGTTTACCTGTCGCAAACCCTGCCTGAGTCCATGCCCATTATTTACCTGTCCGTTGCAGTTGAACAGTTTGGTTATGGTTTTGGATTTACTGCCTTTATGTTGTATATGATCTATATTTCAGAAGGCAAGCACAAAACTGCCCATTTTGCCATCACAACCGGATTCATGGCCCTGGGAATGATGATTCCGGGTATGGTAAGCGGCTGGTTGCAGGAAATCGTTGGTTATTCCAATTTTTTCATCTGGGTCATGTTCTGTACGCTCCCCGGTTTCCTCGTTATGATCTTTGTTAAAATCGATCCGGAATTCGGTATTAAAAAAGAATAGGATTAATCCGTAATCCGTCAGATGCCATCCGGTAATGTAAAAAAAACATGAAATATTCAGCTTTTCTCTGTTTGCTCTTTCTTTTCCAAACGGCACATTTTGTTTCCTTTTCACAGAATCAGGAACAAAAGGAACCTCCCCCCTATACCGGATGCGGCAAAGAGTGGGTTGACTCTGTTTTTGCCACGCTTAGCCCCAGGGAACGAATTGCACAGCTTATCTTCATTGCAGCATTCTCAAACCATAACGTATCCGATGAGGTCGCCATTACAGATCTGATCAGAGAGCATAAGATCGGCGGGTTAATCTTTTTTCAGGGCGATGCGTTAAAACAGGCAGAACTGACGAATTTTTATCAGTCACAATCCCGTATTCCCCTGCTGATCGTAATGGACGGAGAATGGGGTTTGGGCATGAGACTCACCGATGTGCTGGATTTTCCATACCAGATGAGTCTGGGAGCAATCCAGGATGATTCTCTGATCTATGAAATGGGAAGTGCCATTGCAGCACAGTGTAAACGGCTGGGAGTCCATGTCAATCTCGCACCGGTTGTGGATATCAATAACAACCCTGAAAACCCCGTGATTAATTTCCGGTCATTTGGTGAAAACAAATACAACGTCACCCGAAAGGCAGAAATGTATATGAAGGGTCTTCAGGATAATGGGATTCTTGCCGTTGCCAAGCATTTTCCCGGACACGGGGATACAAACAAGGATTCCCATGTTGTCCTTCCGGTATTGAATCACAGCAGGGAACGCCTGGATAGCCTGGAATTGTATCCTTATAAGCGACTTATTGATGAGGGACTTGGCGGTATCATGATCGCTCATCTGAATATTCCTGCACTGGCAATAGAGGAAATTGAATCCAGTATCGAATCAGGCCTGATTACCCGGCAGGAGGTTGATGAACGGTGTAAAAAAGTCCTGGAACTGAAATACTGGGCTGGTTTGAATAACTATGTTAAAATCGCAACGGATGGTTTGATCCGTGATTTAAACCCCGTATCCTCTGAACTACTAAACCGAAAACTGACAACGGGATCCATCACCCTGTTAAGGAACGCCCGGAACCTGATCCCACTAAAAGACCTGGAAAATACAAGGATCGCCACGCTGGCATTGGGAAGTTCAGAATTGACCCCTTTCCAGCTAATGCTTGATAACTATTCCAGGATGAACCATTATTGCTGGCAGGATCAAACAGATTCTCTCTCAACAGAAAACATGCTGCAGGAGTTAAATACATACGACCTGGTAATAACTGGTGTAACTAACCTTGATCAAAACAGCACCAACCAGTATGGTGTTTCAGAAGGAATGAAAGAAATGATCAAACGGATCACCACCATGCATCAAACCATTGCAGTTGTTTTTGGAAATGCATACATACTGAACCATTTGGATGGCATAGAGCAGTCGGATGGATTGATCCTTACATACCAGGATAATCAACTATCACAGGAGTTGGCTGCGCAGCTGATCTTTGGGGGTGTCGGAGCATCCGGTCGATTACCCGTAAGCATTAACCACTCTTTTCAAGCCGGTGACGGACTATCGACAAACGGAGGTATTCGTTTTCAATATGCCATCCCTGAAGCAGCAGGAATGAATTCGGCTATGCTGACTCAGGGAATCGATTCAATTGCCAGGCAGGGAATACTCGAAAAAGCCTACCCCGGTTGCCAGGTCCTGGTTGCCCGGAAAGGATTGGTGGTGTTTCACAAAACCTATGGTTACCATACCTACCAGAACCTTGTTCCTGTAAGAAAGGATGATCTCTATGATTTCGCTTCGGTAACAAAAATCACCGGTCCACTGCCTGTATTGATGAAATTGTACGACGAGGGATACTATTCGCTTGACGATAAATTCTCACGACTCTGGCCCGATTTTGCCAGTGGAAATAAGTCCGACCTGGTGATCAGGGATGTGCTTGCGCACCAGGCCAGGCTGATGGCATGGATCCCATATTGGAGAAATACAGTAAAAAAGAACGGAGATTTCCGATGGAATACCTTTAAACGGGATTCCACAGCACGGTATAATGTGGAAGTCGCTGAAAACCTGTTTTTAAACAAGAATTACAGGAATAAAATACACAGGGAGATCGGAAAATCACCCCTGAGAGACAGCAGTGATTATCTCTATTCCGGACTCAGTTTTTTTCTTTATCCTGAGATCATTGGGAACCTGACAGGAATAGAATATGAAACCTATCTGAAAAAAAACTTTTACCATCCACTCGGAGCCTATTCCCTTACTTATAATCCCTACCGTGAATATCCCATTAACCGCATTATTCCAACAGAATACGATGATTTTTTCAGGATGAGACAGATCCATGGCTGGGTTCATGATGAGGGGGCTGCTATGCTGGGTGGAGTCTCCGGGAATGCAGGTCTGTTTGGCACCATCAATGACCTGGCAAAATTAGCACAGATGTACCTCCAAATGGGAACATATGGTGGAATGAGGTATATCGATGAGGAAACCATGAAGGAATTCACCTCCTGCCAGTTTCCGGAAAACAATAACCGGCGTGGTCTCGGATTTGATAAACCAAATATTGATAACCCGGAACTGCCACCTGAAAAACAGTATCCTGCAGCCGCTGCATCTCCTGAAAGCTTCGGACACTCCGGGTTTACCGGAACATTCGTATGGGTTGACCCGGTGCAAGACCTGCTGTATATTTTTTTCTCAAACCGGGTCTACCCTACCCGTGAAAACCAGAAACTGTACGATCTGAACATCCGCACATCCATCCAGCAGGTGATTTATGATGCCATAATTGATACAGCAATTAATAACCGTTATCCATGAAAATTGAACTATTTAAAATGGACCTTCACAACCTGGTTGAATTCAATGTTTCGGGTTCAGAAGAAAATTACAGGATCTGCAGCTCCGATTCGTGGTTCCTGGATGAGCAACTCTTCTACCTCTTTCAATCCTGTTTTGAAAAAAGCAGCAAAATGTTTGATTATTATGAGCCCACAAGGTATGATATACGCAATATTGTCCCCCTTCTAAATGAATTGAAAACATTTCATAAAGAATTGGAAGCGGCTCAAACTGTGGAGATGTTTACTGCTTTTATCCATAACCAATACATGGGGGTCCAGTTTCTTGATCTCCTTCAAAAGGATGATCCGCAGTGGAAAGAGCATTGGGAAACCTGCCATAACCAGTTGTTTGAGGTATGTAAAAAACTGATCTCCCTGGCCGATCAATGCTTTAATGAAGATAAAGTGCTGTGGGTGAAAGGGTATTGATAAAAGGAAAGGAAAAAGTATAAAGTATAAAGTACAAAGTAAAAAGTAAGTGAATAGTGAGAGATGAGAAGTGAGTTATGAGTTGTGAATCCCGCCTACAGCGGACAAGGGGTGAGAGGTGAGTG
>CAYMFM010000074.1:12202-19977 GCA_964389685.1 uncultured Rikenellaceae bacterium | reverse complement strand
GTTCATGTTTTCATTGGGTAATTCCGTTATTTTGCAACCCTGACTAAAATTAGGTCAAATAATAGAAAGAAATGACAATGGTACTAATCCATCAAATTAAATCCCGAAATTTCCACGACCGGTTTTTCTCCACGGGTATCTTCCTCTTTTACACTCATCGTGATGGTTTTTGATTCACCCGGCATCAACGAGATGTAATTGTCGCTGTACAGTGCAGGCAAGATGCGTTCACCGGTTTTTGCACCGGTGATCTTCAACCGGATCATCAGTGCAGGATGTGCTGTTGTATTGTTCAGGCGGGTTTCCATCGTCCATTTATCCCCATTCCGCCTGACCGTTGTTTTGGATTCGATCTCAATCGTTGACAGGTCATTTAACGCCTGGTAATTCCCGGCCTCCAGCCCGCGCCAGTAAAAATTATCAGAGATTACCCGTTCGCCTTTTGTAAGGGTCAGTTTGATGAAATGTACTGGTGTCAGACTTTCCGGAAATTCCAGCTTGAAAAGCTTTTCCGTGGTGTCTTCGTTGCTGTCGAGCGTGGTCTCTTTTTCCCATTGGACCGTCCCGTCCATGTTGATCACCTGCGCTTTTGCCGTTAAACCGATAACATTTTTTCCGTTGTAGTTCACTACTTCAATTGTGTCGTATACGGGATTCCACTGGATGTGGATGGGTTCGGATGCTTTCTTGCATCCGAAATAGGCTGCGGTCGGTTCAAAGTAGTAATCGTAGGTTTGCCATACCATGGAAGGCCATGCGGAATGGCTCATCCAGAGCAGAAGGCCCTTGCGGTATGCACTTCGTCCCTCAAACATACCGCGGTACCCGTTATAATTCACCCACTGAGCCAATTCAGTAAATCGTTTGACATTATCCACCGGTCCGAAACCGTTTTCAATGATCTGGTTAAACGATGTGGCTCCCTGGGCACCTTCCAGGCAATAATCGTGAAGTCCCCACATGCTGTTCTGTGGCCAGAGGGCGTATTCAGGAAGCATCTGCTTCATGCTTTCATACGTCATCACATTTGGCATCCCCCGCTCGCTGTGCAGCTTGTTCAATCCATACAACAGGAAGTAATCTCTAACGGGAAGCGCCCTGTAGGGTCCTCCGCCACTGACGACACCGAATGATGAATTGGAGATATAATGCAATCCCGGATGAATTGCGGGGATCAGACTGCGTAATGCAGTGTCGAGCACCTGGGGTGGGAATCCCTCGTTCCGTCCTACATAAATGGCAATGGACGGATGGTTCCGTATCCGTTTGATCATATCTCCGGCATTCTCCATAAACATTTCCGGATCGGACGGATCGGGTCCGTCTGCCGGGTTTGCCAGCCAGAAATCCTGCCACACCATGATACCGTGCCGGTCGCAGGCTTCATAGAACTCATCGTCGCCGGTCTGACCCACCCAGTTACGGATCATGGTAAAGTTCATGTCGGCATGGTATCCAATAGCAATATCGTATTCCCGGGCACGATAGTTCAGGTTGGATTCGGGGAAACCCCAGTTTCCTCCCCGACCAATGAATCGCCTGCCGTTTATGTACAGGCTGAGGATACCCTTCTCTTCGTCAAATGCCATTTCACGCACACCCGATTTAAATTCCTTTTTGTCTGAAACGATTCCATCAGCGGTCACAAATGAGAGTTGAACATCGTAAAGGGTTGGTACCCCATATCCCTTGGGCCACCACAACGCCGGATTTTCAAGGTGCAATGCAGCGTGTGTTGAGGGATCCAATGTCACCGCCCTGGTTTCCAAACCTTCAAGCGATATCTCCTCTTCGAAGGGTATTTCACCAAAAATCCCTTTTAATCTTCCTGTGACAGCTTCCGCAGTGTGGTTTTGAAGCGTCAGTTCAACATGTATGTCGGCTGTGGTAGTATCCGGCAGCGGCAGATCGGTAAACAGGAACGGATCCTCGATGGTTACGGGTCCCGTCGTGGTCAACCAGACATCGTTCCAGATGCCAATGTCCCTGCCCCTGATGGTGGGTATCCAGTCCCATCCAATGGAAGCATGATAGGTTGGATTATCAGCACCCAGGATCCCACCGTTTTTATCCGGGCTCAGGGCGGTTTGTTCCTTGATAACACCGATGTTGTCATTTTTATGAATTAAGACGGCAAGTGCATTCGTCTGCCCCGGAATAATCAGATCAGTGACATCAAAACTGCCCCGGATAAAAGCCCCTTCCATCCTGCCCACGTTGTTCCCGTTGACAAAAATGTCTGCTTTCCAGTTGATCCCGTCGAAATTCAGAAACATGCGGTCACCTTCGAAACCGGATGGGACCTCAAATTCATTCCGGTACCAGAAATCGGAATTAAAAAATGATTCGGAAATCATCAACTGGTTATCCCCATAATTCGGGTCGGGTAAAGCGCCGGCATTCCAGTAACTGACCAGGGCAGTGCCAGGAACGGTTGCCACAATCCAGTCGTCGTTGTGGAAACTGGTCTGGGAGATGCGTTCACTCTTGGCATCCACTTCCGATGCTCGTTGAATTCGCCAGTTTCCACCAACCAGATCCATACGGTTGCCTGAAATAACGGGACCGGCTTTAGGAAAAGGAACCAGTCCGCCTCTTCCCATCACCTCCAGTTCGCTCAGCATGTATTTTCCGGTTGGCGGTGCTTCGCTCATGAGAATACGGATAAACCGTCCCTGTTTTTCACTTTCAAGGATAATTTCATCAAAAGTGGTATCGGAAGCCGGCAGGTCTGCCAGGTCGTTCCAGTTTTCAGCATCATCGGAAACCTGAAGGGTACCGGTTTTTGCCCTGTTGATCCAGTGTAATTTGATGCGATCGAAAGAAGAAGGCGAACCCAGGTCGACATACACCCACTCTTCGCCGGTCCCGGCACTCATCCAGGCACTGCAAAAATGGTTAGAGAGTGCCATTTTGAGTTTGGTGTCATTGCTGTAGAAGTCAAAATCACCGATTGACCAGTTTTTGGCACACGGAGCATTCAGGTCAACCTTGTAGAACAGGTACGCAACCGGTTCATCAAATGCGAAGGTGAGGTTGATCACCCGCAGGTTTTCAGGCATTCTGAAAGAGAAGGTGAAAGAAGGTTTCGGGGCATCCGGGTCGGGTGGAGGACCAAAAAAGTCGGCAAACGGATTAGCGCCGCGACGGGATGTATCCTGTTCCATCCTTTTTAGCATCTCAGCAAATGGATTTGGCCTTTCACGACCCGGTAATCCGGAGCCTTTGATCTTTTCCAGGACATCCCAGCTTTTGCCATCGTTTGAGCCGGAAACCCTGAATTCCCATCCTCCCGGTTTTCCCTTATCGTAGGTTAATTCTCCGTTAACGGCAATTGAGGTGATCTCTGGAAGATTGGTCCCTTCACTGAGTTCAATCTCTATCCAGCTATCCGGACCCTCAATGCCATATGCAGTAATGCTGTTGTGATCGAGCATCCATTCCCGTTCGTTTTTTGGAATGGTTCCCCGGTTAGTTGAAAGGGAGATAAAACCGGGTTTGTCTCCGGTGATTACTCCATCCGTAACAAGCTGGGCTGTCAGGTTGTAATCATAGCTGCTTGAGTGATAAGCAGGTCTTAACAGTGCCAGGTTCCGGTAGGTGGTATTGTCCACACACAAATCGGGTGAAAAATCTTCATCCGGGTTCCCTGGATAAACTCCTATTCCCCGGGTGTATCCCTTATCCTGTGGTTTGCAGCAGGTCAGTAAAATTGCCGGTAAAACAATCGTGATGATAAAGAGAAAACCGTTTTGAACTGTTCTTTTTTTCATTTTTTATACATTAATGGGGTCAGTGTGAAGTGGTGTCAGATCGTATGCCCAGTCGAAACCTGCTACCAGGAGTAATGTTTCGGTGTCGAAGGACCGGATTAGATGAATTATATTTTCATTGATCTGTTTCCACTCTGACCAGCTCATTGTTCCCAGCTGGCCGCGGTAGATGGTTGGTTCGTTAAAAATTTCATAAAAGGCTATCGTATTATGGCCTCGGAAATGTTGGGCTATGGTTCGCCAGAACTGGTATGTTTCCTGTTTTGAGGTATTGTACATCGGGTTCTGGAAAAGCTCCATGCCCAAGTTTCCTATCGAATGCCAATCGATTACAATGTACATTTCCAGGTCGGTACACCACTCCACTGCCTGGTCAAGCAATTCAAGGTATTTTTCGGGTGTCCGTTTGCGCCAGGCTACAGGGTGGACCGGGATACGTACAAGAGCAGCACCCATTTCTTTCACCTTTTCAAAATGATTTTTATTCCAGTGTCCCTGTGCCTCAATTTTATCGGGGTCAGAAATGGATAGCCCACGGAAAAGGATTGCCTCTCCTTCGGGATTTACAAACTTGTTTCCCTCGACTGATATTGAGGGAAGTTTTTTAGCCTGTGGATTTTCTGAAGGTCTCCGCCAGGGGCCACCTTGCCACCAGGGCCTGGATTCCTGGCATAGGGTATCCTGTAAAGAGAAGATCAGGATAACAAAAAAAATGGCAAAAAGAATATTATTTTTCATCGGGAAATTGGTGTTGATTAATGGTTACTTTTTCGTTAACAGGGTTGTAAATGCGGCCGGATGAAGTGTCAGTTTTGTTGTGCCGTTTGAAACCTGAACCGTACCGGTTTTCACCATGCCCATTCCAGAATCGGTTACATACACATCGAATTCCGTGGCGTCAGATGGGATTCCGGAAATGGTTGCCTCACACTTTGCTCCATTGTTAACCAGATGGATTGCGTATTCACCTTTAGCCAGGTTCCCGAATGCAGCACAGTTGATCCCTTCTTTGCTGCAGGTGAGGGGAATAGAAAACGAGTTTTCAGGTGTTGAAGCCAGCTGCTTCAGGTTCCAGAATCGTTGTGTAGGTCTCAGGGGACCGTTGGTTCCAAAAATGCCGTTTCCCACCATAACGGAGTAATCAGCTGTCAGCTGCCACTGCAGGATGGACAGGGGCTGACAGGCTGCACAGATGCGTACATACAGGTTAATTTCATGCAATGCAAACGACTGTTCTGAGAAGATCTCGGGATAGTTCCATGCAGCAGCATCGGTGCTGCCTTCGGCAACCAGCAGTGGAAGGTTCATCTTTCTTGCTGCACCTGCCCACTTCTCCAGGGTTTGCGGAGTACAACCACGCCACGAATGGAACGATATGGCTCCGATATATTTGTGTGTCTCCGGATCGTTCATGGCAGGGATAATGAAATCAAAGGTGTTCGCATCGGAGTTATCACCCAGAAGCAGTTTGGTTGCCAGACCCCGGGAAGCCAGGTGGGCTCCCATCTCCTTTATAAATGTTGCATGTTCTTCCCCTGTATGCCGGACATTGATTCCCAGGTCGGATTCATTAAACGAAAACATAACAGCTTCCACACCATAGTTTTGTTTCAGGTAAACAAGATAATCCCCGATGGACTGGTAGATCCTTTCCATTTTTTCAGGATCAAGCGGGTAGCCAAAAATGCCTTTGGAACGGTAACGGTATGCATCCATGGGGTCACCGATGATTGCCCATGCGGGAGCCTGCCAGTCACTAACAATGACCGGCATGCCTTTCCGGGCTAACCGCTGCGCCATCTCCATGGATGCATGAACATGCGGATGCAGATTCCCTGCTTCAGCAGCTTTAATAGGATCGGTGTTCTCGTCAGGATGCCAGAGTTGCCATGGCATTTCAACACGACCCCAGGCAACCCGCAGGCTGTCGAGACAATATTGTATAACCGGCGGATCGGAAGTGGGATTTTGGAGCCTGAAATTGCCGCCCAGACCATCAAATTTCCAACCCGGGTTTTTTTCATCCAGCAGAATCTCCGCAGGAGTATGATCGATCTCACCACCTGCTTTTATTGAAAACTGGTTTTCTGATTCCTGCCCTTTTTTAATTTTTGATCCCATAAGTTCAATATAGAGCTGAATGTTGGAATCGTTTTGTGGCTCTCTTCGCAGGTAAACATTGGTTCCGGAGTTGAAATCGATTTCCAGTTGCCTTTTGGGAGATGTAATAACCACTCCTGTTGCAGTATTGCTGAACGGTCTCCTGTTGTTTTCAATCGTTATTTTCTTCAGATCCAAGCTTGATATACCTGCCTGGGTTTTACCGGTGAACTGTATGGAACCTTCACCATACCAGGTGCCCGGTAGATCAAAACAGAGGAAAACACCTTCCAGAAGAGTGTCGGCTTCTGAGGAGGTATTTACAGCTAGTTTCACGCTTCCATCGGCGTTTTCTAGTACAACTTCAGTGAAAAGGATTCCCCCGATAGCGGTGGTTATAGTTTGTCTCTTGCCCTCCCTGTCATACCTGGGACGCTGTCTTTCTTTAGCAGTCATAGCAACATGCTGCCAGCCTTTTTCGACAACCCGCAGACTCGATTCAAATTCCATCAATTGACCCTCGATCCGGATACCCGTCAGGTTGCCCCAGGCCATCAGTTCTGGCTGGGCATACAAGGAATTAACCTCACAAAGCAGTAACAGGATTGAAATTAAAAATAGCCTGCAGGATAATTTTTTCATAACCAGAAGATTTAGAATTGGAACAAAGGATTAAAGGTAAAAAAAATAAACCTCGAATTCATTAAGTAGTGACAGCTCCCGATTCAAAATGTGGTGTTTGTGTTCTATTACAAGCGACTGTAAAATAATTCTTTGCAGGATTTGGGTAGATATCAATTGATGTTGTTGCAGAGAAATGATCATTGATACTGTTTGCCAGAGTATCAATTCTGGAAAAAGTCAACTGATTCACAATACGTTTTTGAAAATTGTTATAATGAATATCAAAAGCAGCACCCAGTGTGAATACATTTGTACTGGTATTGATAATATGCTCTCTTGTTATGCTGACTTGCTCACCGGCAGGCATAGAAATTTGATATTTTTCTCCGTATTCAAACCCAATGTGTGGATAAAATATATACTCAATAGTGGAGCCGGTGGTAAAGGTTGCTGATTTATTAATCAGATAGGTGACTTCTACAGTATCTGTTTGCCAAAAATCATCATTGGTACTGATTTGAATAGAAGGCAAAGTAACTTCCATGCCAGTTATCAGAATATTTTTTTCCTCGCTCTTTATCAGGTTGTTTTCCATTAAAATATCTATCCTGTCTACCGTGTCATTTACAAATACCTCCACAGGAACCTGGTTTGTATAGATTTCAGAAGATTTTGGTTGCGTAATAACTGCTGATTGATACATTTTCACCGCTTCCCAAACCGGACGTTCCTGTCCCTGTGTATCTGTCAGGCTGGAGTATTCAACCAGTCCGAACCACTCTTCTGCTACATCATCGTGTACAAATTCATTACCTCCTTTCCACCATCCATCGCTGTAGTTAAATACACATGATCCGCTTGCTCCCCCATCAACCAGGGATTTATACATGTGAAGTATTCCCTCTTTCTGTTCAGTCAGACTGTTGCCGCCATAACCCCAGTTACCCGGTCCACCTGGTGAAACCGATAAACCATATTCAGTGATGATTAACGGTTGCCCGGGGGCTTTGAGCTGGAGCAAATAATGGATGAAATCACGGTAACCGTGCAGGTAATTTACCGTAACGGGATTGTAGATGTAGACGTTATAGGCGCTAAAATCAAATATTTCCGGTTCAATGTATGTTCCGTTGCATGTATTGGATATGCTTACCGGTCTGCCGGGATGATTGATGTGGATTATGTTGATTAATTCATTCCAGAGGTCAACCGTATGATCATACCCCGCATTGAAGATGGTTTCCGGCAGCGGCTCATTCATGATCAAATATGCAATGA
>CAYMFM010000074.1:0-12102 GCA_964389685.1 uncultured Rikenellaceae bacterium | reverse complement strand
CCCGCATTGAAGATGGTTTCCGGCAGCGGCTCATTCATGATCAAATATGCAATGATATTATCGTAATTTTTCGAATAGCTTAGAACATCAGAAACTATAGCTTTTGCTTCATCAACAAACGCTTCGTTAGAAAAATCAGCGTGAGGATCAACCCAAATTCCCATGATAATTTTGATATCATAGGCAAGAAGCAAATCCAGCTCTTCTGCTGTAAAAGGAGCCCAGGTGCGGATTGTATTGAACCCCCCGGAAAGGATTCGTTGAATATCAAAATGCATTTGTTCCGGATTGAAGGTTTTTTCCCAGGGCACCTCACCAGGTAAGGCTCCCAGTTCATAACCGATACCCTTCACAAAAATTTTTTGTCCATCGATATAAAAGAAATCGTTCTTTACCTCCAATTGCTGTGTCCAGCCGCCTGTTGAAAAAGAAACTAGAAGCCAAATTAAACCCAATAGATATTGATGCTTCATTTTTTTTGTTTGTTCTAAATCCTCACAGGGTGGTTGGCCCCCTCGAGTTACCCGGTGTGTAAATTAATAAAATCCGCCTGGCGGTTTACGGCCACTAAGCGGATAAAATACACAACTCTCGGTTAAGTGTTTAATCAATTGAAATGCTATTGTTTGTCGATCATCCTACCTCCTGCTTTAACCATTCATTGACTCAAACCGGAAGATATTTCAGGATCATTAAAAATCTCTTCCAGTAAAGTTTTCAGACCCTCCGGCATGTATTCCTTATATTTACCTGCCCCCCAGGCTACACTTCCACCCAAATTTCTATCCCCCTGGAAACTCTTCTCTTTCAAAAGTTGGCCATCTGACGCAAAGATTTTCACTAGCAAATCATAATTAAGATTTTGAATACCGTATCCATCCGTATGATACTCCGAACATTTCATCAGGAAAAGCTTTCCACTTCCATTTTTTGCGAAATTATCCAGGATTGCATGTTCATCTTCGGTTGGTGAGGTTGTAATGATTGAAGTAGTACAACCCTGTTTTTCCAATGAGGAAGCGATTGAAGATGAGATATCATCTACAATTGGTTTTCCACTTGCCGTTCCGATTGGATAGGCTATTCCTGCCCCGGAACGCATATAACCTACAAAATCCGGTTTACGGGAACCATCAAGTACCTGTTCCCGTTGATCCCAGATGGCAATGGTGATGTTTTCACTGAATGCTGATAAATTTGCATTTATTCCATCATATTGTATTTTAAGGGAACCAGCACAACCAGATAAAATAAGAAGAGTCAGGAAATAGATCGCTTTCGTTTTCATGTCATGTTAGGATTAAAGTTAAAGGTAATAGGAGCATTAATTTATACAAATAAAAGTACGACAATCAAAGAACAAATAAAAGAAGATCAATATGTTATTTAGGATGGAACGGGAGGGGGGCAGCTCTATACCCTGTGAACCTTCAACACGTACTGGTTTTTAAACCCGGTGCTCATTTATTCTGCAATTTTAAACGTAGGATTTTAAATATTTGGTAAATTGATGCACAATTTAAATTTCCTCATTAAAGATCAATACCAATACTTATAATCTATTCATTCATGCAAGCAAGAAGAATTATTGAGACGTTTTTTCTGATCTTTTCAGTAAGCGTTTCATTATTGAGGGCTGCTTCTGACGAAAGCATATCCGTTTACCAGTGGAAGCTGAATGACCCGGAAGCATTTTATTTTACGCCGGATAGTTTTAACATTTGTGCCGATGGGAAAACCGATGTGTCGGATGAATTACAAGCTGCCATCAACAAAGTGAAACTTGAAAAGAACTTCGGCATTCTTTTTATTCCGGAAGGCAAATACCTGATCAGTAAGACCATTTATATCCCCGGTTCTGTCCGGCTGATCGGTTATGGAAGGAAAAGGCCCATGTTCGTCCTTGGGCGAAATACACCCGGTTACCAGGAACCCGATCCGCAAGACAAAGCCAATGCAAATTACATGTTCTGGTTCACCAGCGGGATTGTTACACCCGGTGAACCCATCAGGGATGCCAGTGCTGGGACATTCTACAGTACCTTTTCGAACATTGACATTACTATAGAAAAAGGGAATCCTGCGGCAATAGCACTTCGTACACATGTAGCCCAGCATGGTTTTGTATCCCATTGCAATATCTATATCGGTGATGGTAAGGCAGGCATTTTCGATGTAGGTAACGAAATGGAAGACGTTAAATTTTTCGGAGGTGATTTTGGTGTGCTGACCACTATGACTTCTCCAAGCTGGCCCATGCTGATGGTCGATACGTACTTTGAGGGACAGCGTAAAGCTGCCATTTCAATATTCCGGATGGGTGCCGGCCTGGTGATCGTGAACTTGCATGCTCGAAATGTTCCTTCCGTGGTTGAAATAGCTCCGGGCATTATTGACCGGCTGTTTATGGAGAATTGCCGGTTTGAAAATGTCAGCGATGCAGGAATAATTATCAGTAAAGAAAACAACAGCCTAAGCCAGATCAACCTTCGAAACATTGATTGCATTAACGTCCCGATACTTGCAAAATACAGGGAAAGTGGAAAGAAGAATGCGGGTCCCGGGAAACAATATAGGGTTAAAAGCTTTACCTATGGACTTTGCCTTGAAGACATGACGTCCAATGGTGAATACAAAACCCTGATTGATGCTGAGCCCTTATCTGTTCTACCCGATCCCCCGGGCAAGGATATCCCACAGTTGCCCATACATGAAACATGGGTGAATATCCGGGATCTTGGAGCTATGGGAGACGGTGAAACGGACGACACCAAGGTTTTCCAGGATGCCATTGCAAAATATCAGTACATCTATGTTCCGCAGGGTTGGTATCGCCTGACGGAAACACTGAAGATGGCTGAAAACACACACCTGATTGGACTCCACCCTTTCGGTACTCAATTTATGCTGGCTGAAAGCACACCGGCTTTCAGCGGATTTGGTTCCCCCAAGCCGCTGGTTGAATCCTCAGAGGGAGGCAATGATGTGTTTACCGGTATCGGTATTAATACGGGTGGATATAATTACCGTGCCGTCGGCATGAAATGGATGGCCGGTGCCGGGTCCCTCCTGAATGATGTTAAATTTGTCGGCGGACATGGGACCCTTCGTAAGGGTCCCTATCAGCCGTTCCGATGGAGCCGGAACAGGGAGATCAGCTCTCCGGGCAACCCCATCAATGCACCCGGGAAGGATCTTGCATGGGACAACCAGTATTGGAGCCTCTGGGTGACAAATAACGGGGGTGGGACTATAAAAGATATCTGGAGCGCCAATACCTATGCCACCAATGGTCTCTTTGTTACCAATACTTCCACGCCGGGACGGATTTATGCCATTTCGCTCGAACACCATGTGCGTAACGAAGCAACATTTAAGAATGTTTCCAACTGGAAAGTCTACGCCTTCCAGCTGGAGGAGGAAAGCCGCGAAGGAGCGGATTGTGAACCCGTGGATATGATAAACTGTAAGGATATGGTGTTTGCAAATTTCTGGCAGTTCCGGGTGATCCGTGTCAGGACACCCCGTCCTACAGGAGTTAGACAATGGGATTGTGAAAACATTGAAATCCTGAATTCACATGCCTATGCCCAGGTTATGTTCGTAACGGAGGTTCCATACTTCGATGTGAATAAGGACCTTAGTGTATACACCTGGGAATTTGCGAAACTTACCATTACAGGTAAGGAAGCCGGTAAGAGAAACATTACACACGAAGTTGGGAAGGTGGAGAAACTGGCATCGGAATTTGAATTCGCCCAAGGTATTACCAGTGATAGCAAAGGCAATGTATATTTCTGCGAAACCCGGTTGAGCCGGATATACAAATGGTCGGTTGAAACCAATACCGTGACCCTAATCGCAGATTTTCCCTGGAACCCCTTTTCCCTTGCCACCGATACCAGAGATAACCTGCTGGTGGTATTCCGGTATGACCCCCAACCAGGGTATATGGTAGATGGTGAACAGGAAAGCGTTCCTGTGCTTCCGGATGACAATCCCGGCTATAGCGGTTGGGGTAATAGTGGATGGACAGCATGGGCTTATTCGATTGATCCCGATAACCCGGAAGAGACATTTAAACCCATGAAAAGGATCCCAACCGGCGAAATCAAATCCATTCATAAGGCGTTGTACCCATCCAGCCGCTGGCGTTATGATTTTGACCAAGCCATTGTGTATATACCGGAAAGCTGTTTCGTTGCCCCTGATGGCGTAACCATTATTCCTGAGACCTATGACCTGGGGCGAAGTGCCGCACTTTCCGAAGCTTTTCCGGGAAAATCAGTGTATATCGCCGATGAAAGCCTGAAAAAAGTCGTCAAGCTGAATGTCGGAGATATTGGAAAACTATCTGATAGTGAAGATTTTGTGCAGAAAGGTGAATTTTCACAGGCGATGGATCGTGAAGGGAATCTCTATGTAGCTGACGGGAAGATATTTGTTTACGACAAAAATGGAAATAAAACCGGTATCATCGAAGTTGAGGAACGGCCCATATCAATAACATTCGGTGGCAGGGATGGCAATACATTATTCATTACTACACGAACTTCCTTGTTCAGTATAAAGGTTAAATAATCTATATTTTGAAAGGGAAGGAGGCCATAGCTGGCTGGTTTGGAGACGTAACCTAAAGGACTTTGCTATAATGCTGTTTTAAAATAATGATCACTAATAAACCTCAGTCATGAATAAAAATCATTCCCTCTTGTTTCCAATCATAGCAATGGTTTTAGTACTGAATCTTATGGTTCATAATACAATGGCTCAGAAGCTGAAAGCCGGTCCACAGGATCTCTGTTTCTTCTCGAGTGTTGATGAGACGGATCAGCCGTATGCGGTCTATATCCCAAAAAACTTTGACGAAAGCAGGAAGTATCCCCTGGTGATCTTTTTACATGGTGCCATGTCCAACCATAGACTGGGATTGCGTCGTGTTTTTGGTCAGGGCAATATCCAGGGAAAGGATTTTATGACACCTGGTTTTGTTCCTACAGAAACCGACCTTGAATCGACCCGGTACTGGCCTGAATTGCAGGAGGTGGATTATATTGCTGCAGCTCCGTATGCCAGGGGAACAGCAGGATACCAGGGGATTCCCGAACAGGATGTATATGAAATGCTGGATGACCTGAAACAACGCTTCCCCATTGATGAAGACAGGATTTATCTTACCGGACTATCTATGGGAGGTGGTGGAACCATCTGGCTGGGGCTAACCCGACCGGATACCTGGGCTGCCATTGCTCCGGTATGTCCGTTACCACCCGAAGAATCTTCAGAGCTTGCCGGGAATGCCCTTAACCTGCCTGTACATCTTTTTATCGGGGACAAAGACTTTCTTTACCAGATAGCCCAGGACTGGAAGAAAAAATTTGAAACGCATAATAAACACTTCGACTATATCGAATACCCGGGTATCAATCACAACAGTTGGGAGTATGCCTATAAAGATGGATTCATTTTTGAATGGTTCTCTCAGTTCGAACGGAACCGTTTCCCGGAACAGGTAAAATTCAATACCAAATGGTATAAATACGATGGTGCTTACTGGGTGAAGTTCGATAAGATCACAGCCGGAATCCTCGCCACTATCGATGCCAGCTTTACTGAAGAGAACCAGGTTGAAGTGACTACCTCCGGTCTGGATGCGTTTACCCTCAGCTTAACCGGTCATCCTAAATTCATTCCGGAACAGCGGCTTAAGGTTAACCTGGATGGGAAAAGCTTCCGTATTAAAACTCCTGATGCCGCTTCATTCATGAAGGAGAACAATTCCTGGGTGAACAAAAAATACACCCCCGGACTGATGGCCAAACAACCCGGTGCTGAAGGCCCGATTACTGCAGCCATAAGCAGTAACCACATTTATGTTTACGGAACCGGAGGAAACCCTACACCCGACGAGCTGCAAGCACGTCGTGACCAGGCCGCAGCTGTAGCTGACTGGGCAGCGGACCGCGGAATGTTAGGCAGGATCATGGTGTTTCCCAGGGTGATTTCCGACCGGGAGATCAGGCAGAGTGACCTGGAAACATCCAACCTCATCCTGTTTGGTACACGCGAAACAAATAGCATCATCGAGCGGTTTGCCGATAAATTACCAATGCACCTCCATGCCGATGCGAATGAGTATGGACTGCTGTATATTTTCCCGTTAAACCAGCACTACGTCCTGGTAAACTCTGGACTGCCATGGTGGGCACCAAAGAAACCGGTGGAAGGGAACTCCGGCCAGACCGGAGGATTTGCATTCCTGCAGTCCAAAATTGATGCACTGAAATATTTCCAGGACTTTGTACTGTTTAACGAATTCTCGGATAATATTATCAGTGAGGGTTTTTTTAATGAGAACTGGGAACTACCTGCCAGTGAAGCAGCAAAAATAAAATCAACAGGAGTTGTTACCATTAATGAATAACCTTAAAAGCTACATTATGAAATGTTTTCAGAAAGCATTGTTTATTAAAATCCATTCATGTCAAAAAGCGGTATGTCTGCTCATGCTTTTTGCATTGACTACCTTTACTTTTCAAACCAGTGCCCAGTGGGGCAGGAGACCCGTTGTTTCACCCGATATCCAGGAAGATAATTCCGTGATTTTTCGTTTATATGCCCCGGATGCCAGATCAGTGAAACTCTCGGGCAACTGGATGCAGGGCTGGGGGGCAAGTGTGGAAATGGAACGGAATGATACCGGCCTGTTCCAGATCACCATTGATCCGTTTACCCCGGAAATCTATACGTATTCATTCATCATTGACGGAGTGCGGGTTCTTGATCCCGGTAATTTCAATATTGTTCGTGACGGTGTACGTAATGAAAGTGTATTTACGATCCGTGGGGAAGGATCTGATGTTTATACCGTTTTTAAAGTCCCTCATGGCACTATTTCAAAAGTATGGTATCCTTCTCCAACGCTCGAAATAGATCGGAGAATGTACGTATACACACCTCCGGATTATTACACGAGCGATGTGTCCTATCCGGTGCTCTATCTTTTTCATGGTGCGGGTGGGGACGAAGATGCTTGGACTACCCTTGGGCGTACGAATTATATTCTGGACAACCTGATCGCTGCCGGGAAAGCGGTACCTATGATTGTCGTTATGACCAATGGTGTTCCTACTATTGCTGCAGCACCAGCCGACCAGCCGGTTGACCTGGAAATCGACCGCATGAATGCTGGTGGACCGGGTGGAATGGTATCCGGGAAGTTTGAAGAAAGTCTGGTTAAGGATGTGATCCCGTTTGTTGAAAAGAACTTTCGGGTCATCGCGGATGCAGATCACCGGGCTATTTCCGGTCTTTCCATGGGAGGGTTTCATACTCAGATGATTACAAATGCCAATCCCGGGATGTTTAACTTCATCGGTGTTATGAGCATGGGACTGTTTAACGATACACGGTTTGGGAATTATAACAAGGATGAACATGTAGCCCAGATAAAAGCCCTGAAGGATAGTGGAGTAAAATTGTACTGGATTGCCTGCGGGAAGGATGATTTCCTGTATGAGTCGGTTGTCAATCTGCGAAAGTTTTACGACGATCTGGATTTAGAATACGTTTACCGTGAAAGCACCGGCGGACATACATGGGCCAACTGGAGGATCTATCTTTCCGAATTTATGCCCATGCTGTTTAAGTGATGCGGATTGATACCCGGTGTGAAGTAATCAACAATCACTTCCGGATGGAACGAAAACGATAGGAGAAATTAACCCGAATGGCCGGCATATACTGTTGAAAACGGTGAAACGATGATCCTTAACGATGTGTGTGAGGTTAAAAATGATCCGGACAGGGAAGCACGCAATACCATTCCGGATTGACCCACACAGTCACTTGAACTAAACCGATTTTTTGTCACCATTATTTGATAGGATTGTATTTTTACTATTATTCATCTCTGAGCGTGTCAGCCGGGTTTCTAATTGCATAACGCCAGCTTTGAACGCTAACAGTTGATACTGCTATTAGTAAAGCAATGATTCCTGATGCCAAAAAAATCCACCAGCTAATGGCTGTTTTATAGGCAAAATGTTCAAGCCATCTGGTCATAGCGTACCAGGCAACAGGAGTAGCAATAATAAACGCAACGAAAAGGCATATGATATAATTTTTATTCAATAGTATTATGATATCCCATGGTTTAGCACCATTAACCTTGCGTATCCCAATTTCTTTAATGCGGCTCTCACATAAGAAAACGGAAAGGCTTAATACTCCAAGAATAGCAATGGCAATAGCGATTAGCGAAAAGGAGGTAATTGCTTTTCCCAGCCGTTCTTCGTTTTTATATAATTCGTCAAGAGTCATATCAAGAAATTGATAATTGAACGGGAATCCCGGTGCCAGATCATCCCAGATCTCCCCAATATTCTTTAATGTTTCAGAGACATTATTACCAGACATTTTTATATTGGCATACTGTCCTTGCCTGGGAAGATAGACAATGGTAATGGGTTCAATACGGCTGTGAAGCGATTTAAAATTAAAGTCTTTTACAATGCCTACAACCTTAGCCTTTCCGCCAGGAACTCGTATTTCTATTTGAAACGGATCCTGCATGCCAAATTCTTTAACTGCTGCTTCATTTAACAGGAGGGTGGAATTGATGTCACTGCTTAGCTCCTTTGAGAAAAACCTTCCCTCAATTAGCTGTAAATCATATAAATTAATAAATTCCGGATCGACCCATAAAGAGGCAAAATGCACTGTCTTACCGTCCACCACCTGATTACTGAGTCCCTTTATATTCCCAAAGATTGTACTCGAAAAAGCCACCTTTTGTACATCAGGCAGCTGGCGTAATCGTTCGCGAAAAACCTCTTTCTTCTCACGCATCAATTGAAATGGAAGTTTAATATAGATGATATGCTCAGTACTTATTCCAACATTTTTCTCTTTTATATAGGTTATTTGTTTGGTGATCAGAATGGTGATTGCAATCAGAACGATGGAGATAAAGAACTGGAAAATAATAAGAGAATAACGCAGTGTCAACCCCCTTTTCTGTTGTCTTGATCTTTTCTTAAGAATGTCAACAATGTTTTGAGAGGAAATAAAGAATGCCGGGTATATTCCTGCAATAAATCCAAATAATAATATTCCGGGAATAAGTATGAGAAAGAAGGGGTATGTTAATTGTAAATCATGACTTACATTCATAAAGTGACCAAACTTGGTTATTAGTAAATTTGCAATAACAAGTCCGACAATTGCCGCAAGAAAAACAATGATTATCGTTTCTGCCAGGTATTGAAAAACAAGGTTACCCCTGTTTGAACCCACCAATTTTTGGACACCTATTTCTTTGGACCTGATGGATGCCCTGGCGGTAGAAAGGTTTACGTAATTTATAATAGACAGGAGCATGATAGCGATTCCAATGGTAATCAGTACGCGTACAAGTAATAAATTCCCACGGTTTGTTGTATCGTTGGTGAGGCTTGTATTAAAATATACCTCCCTGAGGGGATGTAATGTTAACGGTGTGGTTTCAGCATCTGCATAGGATGCACTGGCTCCCAGATAGCTTTTATAATATTCAATAAGGTAATTCCTCAGTTTCGGCTCGAGTGTGGATGCAACGACATTAGGTTCCAGGAGCAGGTACGTTTCAAAAACGGTGAATCCCCAGTTATCAGGATAATTGAGCCCCATTTTTTCTAAAGAAGCTGCAGAGATTAATCCGTTAAAACGGATGGAAGAATTTGCCGGAGGGTCTTTCACTACTGCTTTAACAGTAAAGGAAAAATCCTGGTATGTTTTCCAAATGACTGTTTCTCCAACCGGATTAACCGTGTTAAAGATTCGAACTGCCTCACTTTCCGTTAGGATGAGTGAAAATGGGATGCTTAATGCTTTATTTACGTCCCCCCCATGCAGTATATCAAAATCAAACAGTTGAAAGAAAGCAGAATCAGTGGAATAATACTGTTCTATTTCGAATGCATTGTTGTTGTAATTCATAACCGGTGAAAAGATAAATAGCTGATGGGTTTCGAGATGTGTAGCATTCTGAATTTCAGGGAATTCACTATTCAGCAATCCGGATAGTGGACCGGGTGTAAAACTTGAATTACCATAGGAGACTTTATAGATCCGGGATGCCTTCGTATGAAAACGATCTATACTTAGTTCATTGTGAGCATAACGGGTGATTAACAATAAGATGGAAATTCCTATCGAAAGGCATACCGTATTAATCAATGTAGTCGCACTGTATTTGGATATATTTCTGAAGCCTAATTTTAGAAAATGACTGAACATACCTGCCCAATTTTTGATTGATTGATTCGCAATTAAATTATGATGATGAATTTAACCCGGATTATTTATAAATAATCCTGACGACGAAGAAATACCTCAAATTTGAGTTCATTCCAATCCTCAAATTTGGGTATTTTCTTGTCGGGGTTTACCTTCGGTGAGCTCACTCGCTCAAGGCGAGTTCGGTTCCCGCATTGCTTCCCTCTATCCATCACACATTAACTCCGTTGAGCTCCGCTTCGCTCCGGTTCATGCAATGCACTGCGTTTTTGCATGAATAATGCGGGTTAATTTCTACCGGAGGCATCCGATCGTTAATCAAAGTAATAGGTATCCCGGATTGTATCATACACACTGATTGTTTCCAGGGCTACACCATCCCGGTCAAACAGGCCGCCCCAGAAACTAAGGGGTTCCCATATGCAGGAACCTTTTCCGAAATTTTCTGGCAAAGAGAAGACAATATCATGCAATTCCTTTTCAAATTGTGAATATTCAACCACATTCACGTCTTTCTTATACCGTTTTATCAGGTCACGAAGGTTGTTATTCAAATCATCAAGTGTTCCATGCCAGCGGGGGTAATAGGATAATCCCAGGACATCAAAATCCACCCCTCTGGCGATCATGTTGTCGAGCCAGAATACCGCTTCATCATTCTGCCCTCCAAGGGCAATATGCATCATGATGAGGATGGAAGGATCGACTTCCCGGACTCCTTCGACTGCGGCTTTTAACAAGCCAGCCAGGTTGTCGGGGTTACTGATGTGTCCCTCCGGCCATAGGAGGCCGTGGTTGATCTCATTCCCGATCTGCACCATTTCGGGTATGGTCCCTTGATCTTTCAGGTGCAGGATTACATCCCTGGTATAGTCTTTTAGCATCAGGGTAAGACTATCGAAATCCAGATCTTTCCAGGCGAGTGGTTTATTTTGCTGCTGGGGATCAGCCCAGTAATCGCTGTAATGGAAATTCAATAACAGTTTCATTCCTGCTTCTTTGGCTCTTTTAGCCATCATGCTGGTGTATTCCAATCCGCAATAGCCTGTTTCGGGAGCATAACCGTTTTCATTCCCGGGATTGACGAAGATCCTTAGACGGATTGTGTTAAAGCCATGATCAGCTAAAATCACAATTGCATCCTTTTCTTCGCCGTTATCATAAAATTTCATACCGCGATCCTCAAACTGGGGAAGAAAAGAGATATCGGCTCCCAGCATGTTGAACATGGTTTTAGAGGATCGGGATACCTGGTCTTCTGAAGGAGTAAGAAGCACCACATCGGCAGGAATGGTATGTATTTCATGTGATGCAGGCCACAGGGTGTCAGCTTTTACTTCTACTTTTATCCTGTCTGGTGTGGTCCCGGCAGTTAAGATCAGTCGTTCATAACCGTTCACTATTTCACTCAGGTAGTGCCCAATGCCTTCAGTAGTGACCTGGTATTCAAGTGTATCGCCATTTTCTTTCCGGATCCCGGCATCACCATCCACAAAAATTTCAATAGAGCGGTTGGCACTCCGGATCTCCATACCATTGCGATCAGCCAGACAGATGCGCAGGAGAGTTTCGTCCATACCATCGGCAAGCATGGTTGTTTTATAGGTTGTCATTACTACGGTCACCGGAGTTCCGGTATCCGCCTGGTAGAAAGATGACCAGGTAGTGGGTTCGGCTTTTTTTGTTTCTGTCTGGCATTGTACTACCAGAAGGCATATGGATAAAAGAAGAAGTACTTTACTTTTCATGGTTGTGCTTTTTTGGATTTCAGGTATCGTATAAAAGTTAGTTGAAATTTTAAAAAGAGAGGTTCCTTAAGATTTT
>CAYMFM010000073.1:15991-20411 GCA_964389685.1 uncultured Rikenellaceae bacterium | reverse complement strand
CTACCCCATCATCAGAAACCAGATCAGCAAATTTTACAATTTCAACATTGAAGTGCTCGATTCAGCACGGATTGTAGCACAAAAACTGAACGAGCTGCTGGAGAACCATTCCCTTCAGCGAACAGCCCCCGGCGGGGAAGACCGCTTTTTTGTCTCCGACTATACCCCCTATTTCGAGAAAGTATCCAACGTCTTTTTCGAGCAAAGCATCCATTTGCAGAAGGTGGATGTATGGAAAGGATGATGGGTGAGACGAAGGCTTAGGAAGAATTCCCTCGTACTGCTTGTCTGCCGACTAGGCAGACGACTGTGGGCAGGAAATGTGCTGATGGCAGTTCGTGGTACGAGTACTGGAATGATGAGTTTTGAGACACCCTCGCTTGCGTTCCTTATAACTATGGGAGAATGCCAGACGTCAAACAACAATTCCGATAATGTATCGGAAATTCACGCATGTAGAGACGCCATGCATGGCGTCTCTACGTTGGTATAATGATTTGCATTACGTTTTCCTGTTTTGTCGTTCTTAATCAATTTTATTTTTTTTTGACGAATAACGAACAACGACCTGCAAAACGGGCCCTGTGAAATAGCGACTGTCCCTGACGGGGTGCTAAAGCGACGCATTATTTCACAGGGCGGGCCCCGTGAAATAGCGGCAGCCCCTGACGGAATATTAAAGCGAAGAATTATTTCACAGGGCGGGCCCTGTGAAATATAGATTAGCCAATACGAATGTTAAATTGGTAGAATTATTTCACGGGGCGGGGTTGCACGTTGGTAGCCCTATAGTTCAATGAATTACCCTGGCATTTATGCCAGGGGTTTGCGTTCCGTATAACCGCCGGTCCAACTGCATTGCTATTCACTGGGAAAACACTTCATGGACCGGAACACTCCAAACGCCCATTAGAACGAAAACCGAAAACCGGGAACTGTCCCTAAGCCCCGGAGGTGGCATAGCCATGCCCATGGCAGATGCCTGCCCGACGCCCGCCTGCCGGTTTACCTGCCGGAGGCATGGCGGGCAGGGTTTACCAGCCTGTGGCTGGCAGGCGGGCCTTTGGCAAAAACTACTTCTCCTGAGGAGGGCACGGTTTAAAAATCACCCCTTTGGTCGTTTTTCCGTCAACCAGTATTTTCAGCGGCTCGTGAAAACTGATATGCCGGATGAATTCATCTTCAAAGAGCGCTTCCTGTCTGTTCAGAAAGTCAAGATCATAATACCCGTCGTTCATGTAGGGATTAATGGTGAAATAGCCCACACGGAACGAGGTCAGGTTTTGAAAAAAATGGGTTCCCTGGCTGGGATCAATCCGGTAATTCTTCAATCCTGCTTCCACAATCACACGAGCTTGGGATATCTGAGGCCAGTTTGTAGGGATACCCAGCCATGGATCGGTGGATCCCCAGCGACCGGGCCCGACCAGTATATAGTTCTTTTTCTCCCGGGCAAACTGCTCATTTATTTTTTCAATGTTCACAGCAATTTTTTTGTTGTGCGAGGCGGAAAACGATTCGGGCTTCACATAAACAAAATCGGAAATATCCTTGAATATCCCGTTTCCAAGTGCTGAAAAAGAGATGATCAATGCATCATCCTGCTTTACATCATCCAGTTTGACGTTGCTTTTCTGATCGGTATCAACTATAGGTCTTATCTGCAGGAAGTTAAATATATTAGGTGTTCCGGGGGGCGTTTCCAGGTTCACTGCAAACTCGATCTCTATGGGATTATTCATCTCCTGCTGTCCCATCTCCAGCAAGTTCTGCAGAATTTCAGCAAGTGGAAAAACGTTATGTGTCAGAATGTTGGTAAAGGTAACGATTCGTTTTCCCGATCCTTGAATGCCGTCCCGGATGATGTTGTTATGCAGATCGAAGGTTGACGCAACATGACGCAGGACGTTGTCTTTTTCGGCATCAGCAAGTTTCAGCTTCAGGATATTGACACCGTCATCCGTTGACGGGACAAAATGAGTGAGGTCCAGATCGAGCGCATAGAAGCTCTTCTGTGTATCCCGCAGTGCCATTTTCGGGGAGGATAGTTGAAGAATTTTTTTCGGATACCTGGGTGAAAACCGGAGTGTAATTCCCCCGTCGACAATGTATTTCCCAAGACCCAGGGCAATCGATACAATGCCATCCTGTGGCTTCTCCTTGCCGATCGGATAGAAGTTGATTGAGCGCGCAACCCCGGAAAAGGTCGGATAGAATGTATGCTCGTGTTTATTCCCGCAGACTTCCTGAAGGACAATCCCCATCTTTTCCTCATCGATCACGTTCGCCGTGGCGGTCATGTATGCTTTGCTGCTCTTGTAGTAAACTGATGCATACACCTCCTTGATGGCTGAAGAGATGTGGTTCACCATCGCCTTGTTGTCCGGGGTCCGGGGGATCATATAGGTGGAATAGATCCCTGCAAAGGGTTGATAGTGGGAATCCTCCAGCTTGCTGGAGGACCTTATGGCAATGGGATTGTACCTGGAAACATCGAGGAAAGCGAGGATATCCTTGCAGACCCAGGCCGGCAACTCGGCTTTCACAAAATGGTCGAGGATCTGTTTATCATCCATGTCGGAAAGACCTATTTTGTACAGATCATTCTTCTCCATAAACTCATCAAACACATCCGTACTCAGCACCACCGTTCTTGGAATGGTAATGATCACATCCTGGAATCGATTGAAGAGCCCGTGCTTTTTAATCATGGTATTGATAAATGCCAGCCCCCGTGCCTTGCCACCGATCGACCCGTCACCGATCCTTGAAAAGATCAGGTATTCATCGAAACTGCTCTTGTCGAATTTGGCGATGATCCCTCTCCCCTTACCGAACCGGAAACTGGAGATTGCCACATAGATGAACCGCCTGATTTCATCCAGCGTATCAAAATCCTCACGTTGCAGGTATTTAAACATCTGGGCAATCGGAAAGAGTGCACGGGCATTCAACCATTTCGAGAAGTCATTCCTGCTGGTATGGTATTCCAGTGAATTATCCGGCAGGGTCAGTAATTTTTGCTGAAATTCCTGCAGGTCATTTGCCCGGTCAATCTCTTTCATGGAATCAGGATCCCTGAAAATAAAGGGTCCGAATGCAAGATTTTTAATGATGAAGTTGCGTAGCTCAATGGATAACGATTTTGAGTATTTATGGATGAATCCGGCATTCAGGTTGTCTGCAATCTCCTTGAATTTAAGATTGGATGATTGCAGAAGAAAAGGAATATTCGGATCCTCGATCTTTACTTTTTCACACAGGCTGATTCCTGCTTTCGGGTCTTTTACTCCCTCCCTCTTGTAGTTGATATCAGAGATCACACCCAGCAGGTTGTATTTGTATTTTTCATAAAGAGCAATGGCTTCTTCGTATGAGGTTGCCAGCAGGATCTTGGGCCGCCCTCTCAACCGGAGCATCTGCTGGTGCTCATTCAATGCTTCGTGCTGAAATTCATGGGATTGCTGAAGAACGATCTTATACAGGTTTGGCAGGTAGGTTGAAACATAACGGATGGAATCTTCCACCAGCAGGATGGCCTGAACACCAATTTTTTCAATGTCGTACTCGGCATTCATCTTGTCCTCGATCAGTTTGATAATTGCCAGCAGCAGGTCTGCATTTCCCAGCCAGCAGAATACGTAATCGATACCGCTGAGGTCTTCCTTCTCCAGCCTCAATGACACCTCCCTGGAGAAATAGGTCAGCACAACAATGGGGATCTCAGGATACTTCTCTTTTAATTGCTTCGCCAGTTCAAATGTATCGACAGTGCCGACACGCATCATCAGTATGATCAGGTCGATGTTTTCATCTTCCAGTGTCCGGAAGGCTTTTCCAGCTGTATCAACCTGGAGAAAAATGGGAGGATACCGGAGGTTGAGGGAAACGTATTCGTTGAATATCTGTTCATCAATCCTCCCATCCTCTTCCAGCATGTAGGCATCGTAATTGCTGGAAACCAGCAACACCTTGTGAATTCTTGTCTGCATCAGCAGGTTAAAAGAGGTGTCGCTGAAATCGTACTTTTGAACTTCAAGAAAACCTTCAATGAGTGCCATGAATGTGTATGTCTGTTTGACCTGTTTTCGATATTCTTCAACCCCGCTGGGGTTGTTATTCTATTTTGATCCTGTACCATGGATTAAACCATGGCTATTGGGTTTCAGCCCCTCCGGGGCTTTGTTATTTTTCTTATCCTTTACCATGGGTAAGACCATGGCTATTGGGCTTCAGCCTACCTTAGGTATGCCTTCAGCACCTCCGGGGCTTTTTTTGTTCACGCTAACCGAATCCCGGAGGGATTCAAATCCAATAGCCCAGGTTTCACCCGGGGGTATCAATGCAAACGATTACCAAACCCCGGCGGCCTGCCTGCACGTATATCGCAACCCGTTTTTCTCCCCCTTTCCAAAAGGGG
>CAYMFM010000073.1:0-15891 GCA_964389685.1 uncultured Rikenellaceae bacterium | reverse complement strand
GCGGCCTGCCTGCACGTATATCGCAACCCGTTTTTCTCCCCCTTTCCAAAAGGGGGTGTCCGCCAGTGGCGGACGGGGGATTTGATTAACCCCAATAGCCCCCGACTGTAACGTCGGGGGAAAACCGGGTGCCCACGATACCCGAACCCCTGCGAAGTTCAATCCCAACTGCCCCATTCCTGCCCGGTGTATCAGTGCACACGAAACCGAATCCCTGCGGCCTGCCTGCACGTATATCGCAACCCGTTTTTCTCCCCCTTTCCAAAAGGGGGTGTCCGCCAGTGGCGGACGGGGGATTTGATTAACCCCAATAGCTCCCGACTGTAACGTTGGGGGAAAACCGGGTGCCCACGGTAACCGAATCCCTGCGAAGTTCAATCCCAACTGCCCCATTCCTGCCCGGTGTATCAGTGCACACGAAACCGAATCCCTGCGGCCTGCCTGCACGTATATCGCAACCCGTTTTTCTCCCCCTTTCCAAAAGGGGGTGTCCGCCAGTGGCGGACGGGGGATTTGATTAACCCCAATAGCCCCCGACTATCAACGTCGGGGGTGTCAATGCACACGCTAACCGAATCCCGGAGGGATTCAAACCCAATAGCCCCGGTTCCACCCGGGGGTATCAATGCAAACGCTAACCGAACCCCTGCGGCCTGCCTGCCGTCAGGCAGGGGTTCAAGATCCTATTCAAGCAAATATTCAGTTTTAAACGTTATCCCGTGCTCTTTATACAAATGTATCAGTTCCTCCTTGAAAGTTATCTTTTTATGATGATTTTCCTGGTCAGCTATGTATTGAATCAGTTGATCTTTTTGTGAAATATGGTATGTAAATGCGCCGTAACCAACCTGCCAACCACCAAATGTGGTTGCCATATCCGCTTACGATATAGGAATGGCATTCTTTGTTGTGGAGAATACCCACAATATAATTATATAATATATCCCTGTTTTGTTTGGTTAGAAAGCTGGTATAGCTTTTTGATCCGAACACGATCTGATAGAGTATTTGTGTGTAGGTTGACATCAATTTATGAATTGTTTGTGTTTATAACTTCAACCCCGCTGGGGTTGTTATTCTATTTTGATCCTGTACCATGGATTAAACCATGGCTATTGGGTTTCAGCCCCTCCGGGGCTTTGTTATTTTTCTTATCCTTTACCATGGGTAAGACCATGGCTATTGGGCTTCAGCCTACCTTAGGTATGCCTTCAGCACCTCCGGGGCTTTCATTGCACACACTAACCGAACCCCGGAGGCCTGCCTGCATGTATATCGCAACCCGTTTTTCTCCCCCTTTCCAAAAGGGGGTGTCCGCCAGTGGCGGACGGGGGATTTGATTAACCCCAATAGCTCCCGACTGTAACGTCGGGGGAAAACCGGGTGCCCACGCTAACCGAACCCTGTTGCATGCCTTGGTGTCCTCCCCAACACCCCCTTGATCAGCACGACCGTCTCCAAAATTCCCCTCCTTGTCAGGAGGGGTGGATCCCGTCTGCCAACTGGCAGACGGGAGACGGGGTGGTAGAATCCTACCTAAAGTTAAGGGTTTTCTTCGATCTATAACCATTTTCACGATACCCGCCAGGATATGAACCCCCAAAAATATTGTTTTTCGAAAAAAAAAGCCCATTTTTACTATGGATTAAAAACAGGCAATCCGAAAACGCAGCACGATGGTTTATTTAACCCGCCGGGAACGATTTAATGCCGCCCATCGGTTATTCAGGGAAGAGTGGTCAGATGAGAAAAACCTGGAAGTATTCGGTAAATGCTCCAATCCCAACTGGCATGGACACAATTACGTGCTGTATGTTACGGTGAAAGGGGAGATCAAGCCGGAAATCGGGTATGTGGTAAACCTGAAAACCCTCAGTGAGCTGATCCGGGCCCATGTGATCGAGAAGCTGGATCACCGGAACATCAACCTGGAAGTAGACTTCATGAAGGGGAAGATTGCCTCAACAGAGAACATTGCCATCTCGATATGGGAGGAGCTGGATCCTCACATCAGGAAACTGGGAATTGAGCTTCACCGGATCCGGATCGAGGAGACAGAGAATAATGTTGTTGAATATTTTGGAAAATAACAATACCAGGACATGGAAGTAATTAATAACGGATACGGAAAAAACACCGACAAGGGATATTCGAGAGTAGACCGCTGGAACGATAAATCGACCCGGGAATTAGCCGAAATGTATAGAGAAATACTCCGGGTAATAGGAGAGGATCCTGACCGGCACGGACTGGAAAATACACCCCAGCGGGTAGCAAAATCAATACAATACATGACGCAGGGCTACCAGGTTGATCCTTATGAGATACTTTCAATGGCGAAGTTTAAAGAAGAGTATCAGCAGATGGTTATTGTTAAGGATATTGAGATCTATTCGATGTGTGAGCACCACATGATCCCTTTTTTCGGGAAAGCCCACATCGCCTATATACCCGATCACCACATCACCGGATTGAGCAAGATCGCCCGTGTGGCAGAAGCCTTTTCAAGGAGGTTACAGGTGCAGGAGCGGCTTACAACACAGATCCGGGATTGCATTCAGGAGACCCTTGAACCGCTGGGCGTGGGTGTGGTTATTGAAGCCCAGCACCTCTGCATGATGATGAGGGGTGTACAGAAGCAAAACTCGGTGACTACCACATCAGCATTTACCGGGGAGTTTCTCAAGGATCCCACCCGCGAGGAGTTTATTCACATCATTGGTTCAAAGCTGCACTAAACGCCGGAACCGACCGCTCCACCTTTTTCACCAGTCCCTGCAATACCTGGCCGGGACCCACTTCAATGAATGATGTCGCGCCCTCTTTCAGCATGTTCCTTACCGTCTGGGTCCATAGAACGGGAGAGATCAGTTGTTGAATCAGGTTTTTTCGTATCTCATCCGGATCCGTGGTTGCCCGGGCAGTGTAATTCTGGTAAACTGGGCAGGTGGGATCGGAAAAACGGGTCTCATAGATCGCCTCTTCCAGTTCCTTCTTCGCCGATTCCATCAACGGGGAATGGAATGCTCCACCGACCATCAATCGTACCACACGCCGGGCTTCCAGCTCCTCAAGCTTCTTCATTGCCATTTCAACACCCCTGACCGAGCCGGAAATAACCAGCTGCCCTGGACTGTTATAATTTGCCGGCACTACGATCTCGTCAATCGCCTCACAGACCTGTTCCACAAGGTGATCCTCCAGACCGATCACCGCCGCCATGGTGGAGGGTTCCTTCTCACAGGCTTTCTGCATTGCCATCGCCCGTTTTGATACCAGGGTCAACCCATCGGTAAAGGTGAGTGAACGGTTGGCAACCAGTGCCGAAAACTCACCCAGCGAATGTCCGGCTACCATGTCCGGATCAAACTCCTCCCCGAGAACGGTTGCCAGGATGGTTGAGTGAAGGAAAATGGAAGGCTGTGTCACCCGTGTTTGCTTCAGCTCTTCCTCTGTACCGGAAAACATGATGTCCGTTATCCGAAATTCCAGGATGTCGTTAGCCTGCTCAAAAAGCTCCCTGGCAACCGGAGACCGTTCATACAGATCCTTGCCCATTCCGGGAAATTGTGCCCCCTGTCCGGGGAAGATGTATGCTTTCATGATGTCTTTATCTCGTTAAAAACAGGCTACAAAAATAGCAATTGGTATCTATTTTGAAAATGTTCACGGGCGGTAATTTTGGGGCAGTCCGATAATGCATCGGAAATTCACGCATGTAGAGACGCCATGCATGGCGTCTCTACGTTGGTATAATGATTTGCATTACGTTTTCCTGTTTTGTCGTTCTTAATCAATTTTATTTTTTTTTGACGAATAACGAACAACGACCTGCAAAACGGGCCCTGTGAAATAGCGACTGTCCCTGACGGGGTGCTAAAGCGACGCATTATTTCACAGGGCGGGCCCCGTGAAATATAGATTAGCCAATACGAATGTTAAATTGGTAGAATTATTTCACGGGGGGGGGTTGCACGTTGGTAGACCTATAGTTCAATGAATTACCCTGGCATTCTCCCATAAGGGATCGCTATGCGAATGCCAGGGGCTCGCGTTCCTTACCGGAAACCCGGTCCAACTGCGTTGTTATTCAACGGGAAATCACCGCATGGCCCGAGGTGCTCCAGAGGTAAAATAGAACAAAATCCTTTAACCGAAAACGAAAACCTGGAACTGTCCTGCTCCATCGGCATTCCTATGGATCCTACCTTTCTTTTACGGTAAAAGAAAGGTAGGCAAGCCGATAGGGAACGGCGCGCAGAAAAATGGCTTGCCCTGTGAAATAGCGGCAGCCCCTGACGGAATATTAAAGCGAAGAATTATTTCACGGGGCGGGGTTGCACGTTGGTAGACCTATAGTTCAATGAATTACCCTGGCATTTATGCCAGGGGTTTGCGTTCCGTATAACCGCCGGTCCAACTGCATTGCTATTCACTGGGAAAACACTTCATGGACCGGAAAATGCCAGACGTCAAACTACAACTCTGAACCTGATCCCTGCAATCCGCCGGATGAATTGAATGGCTGTTCAATTGACTTCGCAGTTCCGGCGATTGGATCTGGCGTCACCTACCCCCCGGCATAAATGCCGGGGCAATAGATACATAGCTATAGTTCAATGAATTACCCTGGCATTCATGCCAGGGGCTCGCGTTCCTTACCGGAAACCCGGTCCAACTGCATGGATATTCATCGGGAAATCCAAACATGGACCGAGGTGCTCCAAACGCAAAACAGAACAAAATCCTTTAACCGAAAACCGAAAACCCTGCCTGCGGCAGGCAGGCTGGAACTGTCCCGCTCCATCGGAGTCCCTTTGGGGCCTTTGGCATATCTTTTATCTTGAATTTCCCAATCGCCCGTCAGGGCGAAAAAACCGCCTCAAATTGTTTTTGTTGACAAAACAAAGTGAAAACCACCAGGCGGGGGTGGCCGACTAGGCCTGGTAAGCAATGTTGTCTTCACGTAGTGATGCCTATGGCAGAAGCCGAGTGAAGCGAGAAAGGTAGGCAAGCCGATAGGGAACGGCGCGCAGAAAAATGGCTTACCCTGTGAAATAGCGGCAGCCCCTGACGGAATATTAAAGCGAAGAATTATTTCACGGGGCTTGAGCGTGGGAAAAGAATAGTTTAATATATGGTAATCAAAAAGACTATTCCCTTGCTCAAATCAAACCATTGGTGAATGAAATTTCATTAAAAATTTTGGGAAATTAATATAAAATCTCACAACAATTCCCGTAACTTTACTTGTTCTGTCCATCGGGAATACCAAAACCCGAAAAACGTGTAACCAGCAACACGACATAATGAAAATAAAATTTTACACAACAGTACGGCCAATGGCCCTGACTGTCGTCTGTCTTGTTCTCTGTGCCCAGCTGTCGCTGGCACAGCCCGACAGGATATACGGTCCACTGGATCCTCCGCCACTGGGCATTGCGTCAAGCTTTACCGGGGGTAATCCGAATGACGGGGATATCGGTAAGCCGCAGGGAGAGCTCTGTACATTTAAGTACTGCAACCTGGCAGCCACCACTACCGGCGGATATTTGGCTGAAGGATGGGGTGTCTACCTTGTACCCGAGCCCAACCATGCACCGGTGGTCGCCAACCCGGTAGCTGACCTGGAGACAGATGAGGATGCACTGTTTGAATTCACCATTCCGGGTAATACCTTTACGGATGAAGATCCCGGGGATGTGCTGACCTGGATGGCTACCCTGTCCGATGACAGCAGCCTGCCCGCGTGGCTGACCTTCGATCCGGAGACGCTGCTCTTCAGCGGCACACCGGAGAATGGCGATGTCGGAACCATTGAGATCAAGGTGACCGTCACCGACAGGGGTGAAGCATCGGCCTCCGACCTCTTCCTGCTGACCGTGAACAACACGAACGATCCGCCCATCCTGTTCATGAAGATCGCGGATGTCAATGCAGAGGCAAAGGTATCGTTCAGCTATATCTTCCCCGAAGGAACCTTTGTGGATGATGATCCAGGCGATCAGATAACCTATTCCGCCGAAGCGCTAACCTTTGGCGGAGGATTGCCCACCTGGCTTTCCTTTGACGGGCTCATGCGTAAATTCACTGGTACACCAGCTCCAGAGGATGTCGGAACGTACAATATTGTGGTCACGGCTACCGATAATAGCCTTTATACGACAACCGACACCTTCGACATTGTTGTATCACCCCATTCGGGGATCATTGATGAGGCGGGCGGACTGAACCTGAGGATCTATCCCAACCCGAGCGAAGGCGTGTTCCATGTTGACATGCAGTTATCCGAGATGCAGGACATCGAGCTTCGCGTACTGACCCTCACCGGCCAGCTTATCTGGCATCAGAAGCATGCCGGCCAGGTAGGGGAGATGCGGTATACCGTTGATGTGAAAGGAAAAGGGTTTTATAACCTTGAGATAATAGCCAAGACGAGGAAGTACATTAGAACGATTGTTATTTATTAATCCGGTATTGTTCCGGTAATTTATCCATGTAGAGACGCCCAATTTGGGCGTCTTTTGGTTCAAGACAGCATCAAATGGCAGGGAAAGAATAGGAACCCTGGATTTCCCCATCGATTTTCAGCCACAACGTGGCGTCATATAACAGCCCAGGGCAACCCCGTGAAATAATGCCTCGCCTTGATGCTGCGTCAGGAAATTGTAAAAATGTTTCATTTTAGCAATTCGTCTTGAAATGTCACTATTTCACGGGGGAAGCCCTGGGTTTAATGTTACCAAAAAAAGCGGTCCAACTGCGTTGTTATTCCTCTGGAAAACGTTTCCTGGACCGCAAAACTCCAGACATTACTCTTTTTAACGAACTACGTAACCGCGAACACCGTATTACGTTTTTTAAGAAATTCTCCTACAACCTACAATCCTTTTCTGGCCGGCCGGTTGAACGTTCCGGAACGAATCTTTTCAACACATAATCAACAACAAAATCCCCAAATTGTTAATATTTTCTTAACAATTTTTTCTGAAATGAGGGTAACCTTTTGGCTGTTTTCAGAATTAAGGGTTGAAGGGCTATGTTAAATGATTCCGGAACCATGGTTCCTGGGATCAAACATCCAGACTGAACATGTTGATTGTTAGGACAACAAAAAATAACCTTAAAAAGCAAAAGCGGAAACCGAAAAGCTTTGACAGAGTAGGTGAAAAATAATAAATCATTTAGCCTATGAAAAAATTGGAATAGTCAAAAAACCTAATTATCAAACTTGGATATTAGTGTTTATTAACAAAGCATTAAACAAAACAGCAAAAAATGAAAAGAATAATATCATTCATAATAATAATCATTGTGATTTTATGTGCATGTTCGGAAGAATATGCAGATGATCACAAAGAATCTCAAAAGCAAGAACTTATTAATAAAATTTCTATCATTGCTAATCAAAATCTAAATTATCAGGTTTATACAAATATCGAGGTTGTTAATTACCTAAATCCTTACGAAAAAGCTGGAATTATCACTCATAATAGTATGTTAAAAGCAGTCAAAAATACACTGGAGAAAAAAAATAGTGTAAATTCAATTTATGATGAATTCCTTGAATTTTTAAATGAGGAACTTCCAGAGAATTTAGTGAATTTGGAAACAGATAATTTGGATCCCATAGAAATACAAATTGAGGAGATTTTGTTAAAAATATTGGTTAAGGAAGGTTTTGATTCTTACATAACAAAATCTATTTTTATTGAAAATATTATTATAGATAATGATTATATGAATTGTTACCAGAAAAAAAGAATACTAGTTTTTTCTTCTGTTTTAAGGCATGTAATTGTTGGAATGAAAGATATTCACAATGAATATGGTGATTCCAAAGGTGAATGGAAAGACTGCTTCTTAGGGAAATTGGAAAAACTTAGCGACTGTGAAGACTGTTATATTGAAAAAGCCTGGTGTGTTTTTACTTGGCCACAGTGTTTAACATTTAAAGCAATTGATTGTGTGATTGATGTTATTATTAACTAAAATTATTCGTTATGACAAATTTTACAACAATAAAAAACACTGAACTAGGAATATTTATTATAGGAACCGTTTTGGCGATATTAGCACTCCTCCTCAAAGAGATTGAAATATTTTCATTATTGATATTGATATTCAGCTTATTCTACCTATGTTGTGGTTGGTACTTTCTGAAAGGTGCTAACAAGGATGATCATACAGTCCTTTTGTTTTTTGTAGGCTACTTTTTTGCCAGCGCGTATATGAGCGTAATATTTGCCAGCCTGCAATTCCCTTTACGCGAATATATGTCTGGATTCACGCTCACCGGACTTGCAGTTTTTTTGATATTGTTTATTATCTGGAACTTCAAACCGGAAAGATCACGGTATGGTAAACTGATAATCCAAACAGTGGTTATGATTCTTCTCACGTTATCGACCTTCTTCCTATAGTTTGTTTGGTTTTTGCATAGAGAAAACTTACTCTTAAGTAAATGACCTGTCAGGATCTTTAAGACCTGGCGGTGTCTTCATGCATGCCTGGGTCCGTTTTGTTCTTTCAACATACGGATTGGGATTGCTGGTCTGGATAATCCTGGTCATGTTCATTACGGTACATATCAGCTGAAATGAAAAAACTACAAAGGCTCTTTTTTGGGTTGAATTCATTACGGGAATCCTGTTGATTATCGTTGGTGCGGTTCTGTTTATCGGATTACCCGATAAAACGGCAGCACATTGCCTGTTCATTGCCGGGCTGGTACAGCTCATCATCGCGGTTGTGATTTTCATTTTTGGAAAACGATAATGCATCGGAAATTCACGCATGTAGAGACGCCCAACCTGTTTGTCTTTAGATTGAAAACACCATCAAACAGCGTGAAAAGAATAGGAACCCTGGATTTCCCCATCGATTTTCAGCCACAACGTGGCGTCATATAACAGCCCAGGGCAACCCCGTGAAATAATGCCTCGTGATTTTATCGATGTAGAGACGTAAGATCTTACGTCTCTACGTTGTTAATACCCTTTGCATCAGGGTAATCAATACATTAATCCGGTCCTGCGTTGTTATTGAACGGGAAAACACCGCATGGACAGTTGTTAGCCATACGTCAATTAGTATAAATCTTTGAAAAACTGAAAACCCTGCCTCGCCGGCAGGCAGGTGAGAACCGAAAACTAGAAACTGCGATTTCCCCTGGAAATCACTCCCATGGACCGAAGGGCTCCAGATGCACATTAGAACAAACTTTTTTAACTGAGAACTTGGAACCAGGAACCAGTCCCGCTCCATGGGAGTCCCTTCGGGGAAGGGATGCCTATGGCAAAACTGATTTCCCTCCTGGAAATCGCTCCCTGGACCAGATGGTACCATACGTAAAATTGAACAAAACCGAGGACCGAGGACCGAGAACCATAATCTTTTACCAATGTACTCAATCCCGAAGGGATGCCTATGGCATAACCTACTATACTACTAACTTACTAACCCGGGAAATACGTTAGATGTTTCTTAGCTCCAGGATTTAAAAACCAATCCGAAAACCGAAATCCCTACACCCTTCCCGACACAACATCCCAATCCACCAGTTCCCAGAAACCTTTGATATAGTCCGGGCGTCTGTTCTGGTAATCGAGGTAGTAAGCATGTTCCCACACATCGCAGGTGAGGATGGGTTTCATGCCGTCCCGCAGTGGGTTGCCGGCGTTGGATGTCTGGACGATCTCGATCGACCCGTCCGGTTCCTCCACCAGCCATGCCCAGCCCGATCCGAAGAGGGTGGCGGCGGCTTTGGAGAACATCTCCTTGAACTCTTCCAGCGAGCCGTACCGGGAATTGATCTTTTTCGACAGTGTTCCGGTGGGGAAGGTTTTTTTTGCCGTTGAGAAGCCGGTAAAGTAGAAGGTATGATTCCACACCTGGGCGGCGTTGTTAAAGATCCCGCCCTCGGCTTTACGGATGATCGTTTCCAGGTCGGCATCTGCAAATTCCGTCCCCGGGATCAGGTTATTGAGGTTATTTACATATGCCTGGTGGTGTTTGCCGTAGTGAAATTCCAGGGTTCTCCTGGAGATGATCGGCTCCAGCGCATCGAACGAATACGGTAATTCCGGTAATTTATGTTCCATAATGGGTGTTTATTGATTTATTTTTCTTTAAAGATATTTGAAATTGGTGGATAATGCAATTTGATGAGGGGAAATGTGGTGATGGTAGTTCGGGGCAGGGAGATTGGAGGATGAAGAGATGAGAGGGTGAGGGGGTGACGTTGAGACGTAGAGAACGGGAGACGGTGAGACGTAGAAACAAGGCAATGCCTTGTCTCTAACGAACCAATATTTCATCGGAAATTTACCCATATAGAGACGCCATGCTTGGCGTCTCTGCACGCAGATTCATCAGAAACAAGAAGGAATACCTGTTGAATGAATTCATTTTTTACCCGTAATGTCTAATGCATTAAACGATGTAGAGACGTTGCATGCAACGTCTCTACGTTGAAAATACCCTCTGTGTTAGGGAAATCAACGCATTAACACCGGTCCAACTGCGCTGGTATTCAATGGAAAAACGTTTCATGGACCGCATTCCTCTAGGCGCACATTAGAACAAAACCGGCATTTTCCTCCCCCTTTTATTCCCCCTCCAAAGGGGGATATTTTATTCGTGTTCTTAACCCGAAAAATTCTTTGAATTTTTCGCCATTTATGGCTGACGAAAAGTCAAATTCAAGTATGTCAACTGTTTCACTCAACAGTTATCTTCAAAACTGATGAAAATTTCATACCAAAACTTGAGGATATTGAATTTGACTTTTATCAGGGTTAAGTTAATCGTAAATATATCCCCCTTGTGGGTTGGATTGTGCTAGGCGAAGGGGGGTGTGGTGGATTTAGGCCATGGCAGGGGGATGAATACGCCTGTTAATTGAATACCAGAATTCCAATAATGCATCGGAAATTCAGGCATGTAGAGACGCCATGAATGGCGTCTCTACGTCGGTATAATGATTTGCATTGCGTTTCATAATATCTAAATGTTTGATGTTATATACCAATAGATTTTATAAATTGGTATCAAATTGGATTGGGATTATTGAAATGCATTTTTTCTTAAAATATTTCATGATAATGATATTCCCGGGACTATCATTATCATCTGTCTTCTCCCAGGTAAAACCCGACAAACCGGTCCGCCTGACCGGTTTTGTCATCGACAAGGAAACCCGGGAGTCGCTGGTGAACTCGCATTACATCATCAACAACCGGAGGGGAGGGGTGGTGGATGCAAACGGACGGTTTGCCTTCCTGGGAGCGGTGAATGATACCATCGTATTCTCCTATGTGGGCTACAAGGATGTCGTGGTCATCGTTTCCGACACCTTACCCCGGAACGATTACCTGCTGGGGATCTTCATGCCGCGAGACACCATTTTGCTGGATGAGGTGGTGATCCTGCCCCGCCTGGGAAGCCTGAAATCGGAGATCACCGCCCTGTCCACGACAAAGGACATTGAACAGGTCAATGCCGTCAACAACCTCACCATGGCAGCCTACACGGGCATTTCCCGTAACATTGAATGGAGTGATCCCGAGGCGCAGTACAAATATGTATCGAATCAGATCAAGATGCGGGCAATGGAGCAGGGGATGGTGCCTTCGGACGAGATCGTGGCGATCAACCTGGCTGCGGGTATCCCCTTCCTGATCATGTATTACCTGCGGGGAGGACCCAAAGCCCCGGACCGGCCGGAGGTGGTCCTTTCCCAGCCCGAGATGGAGAGGATGATGAGGGCGTTTGAGGAGAAACGAAAGGAATTCACGCATCCAACAGATACCATACGAAAGTAGAGACGCCATGCCTGGCGTCTCAATGTCCGGATTTCGAGAAACATCAGGATTTTCCAATTTTCATTACCCGAAATGCCTCGTAATTTTATCGATGTAGAGACGCGATTAATCGCGTCTCTACGCCGGTATAATGATCTGCAATGCGTTTTCCTGTATTGTCTGTCTAAAAATGTTATAGGAACCCTGAATTTTTCCATCGATTTTCAGCCACAACGTGGCGTAATATAACAGCCCAGGGTAAGCCCTGACATTTATCGTCAGGGGGCAACCCTGGGTTAATTTAACACGCAAACCCTCGGTCCAACTGCATTGCGATTCAGCGGGAAAACGCTGTATGGACCGGAAAATGCCAGACGTTCCTAAATACATTTACGACTACCGTTACCCTGCCCGTCCGGTCAGGCGGGCGAACACCGAATAACGAATTTCACACCGGGAAATTCTCCTTGCTTAAATGCCAGGACAATTCTTTAGAAAATCTAAACGGAAATGAATATATTTAACCTCTCTTACGGTTTACTATTACCGATTCACGAATACATTGCAGGGTGTTATGAAAACAGCATTAATATCGGGAATTACAGGACAGGATGGATCATTCCTTACAGAACTGTTGCTTGATAAAGAATATGAAGTGCACGGAATCATCCGTAGATCAAGTTCATTCAACACGTTCCGCATTGACCACATCTACAACAATCCGGAAATGCTGAATAAACGGTTTTTCCTGCATTATGGTGATCTGACGGATTCCAGTAACTTGAACCGCCTGGTGGAAAAAATAAATCCCGATGAGATCTACAACCTCGGAGCCCAGTCACATGTGCAGGTCTCCTTTGAAGTCCCTGAATATACCGCAGAGGTGGATGGCATCGGAACCCTGAGATTTCTTGATGCCATTAAAGAGACGGGCATAAAGACAAGATTTTACCAGGCATCATCTTCTGAACTGTATGGACTGGTGCAGGAGACCCCACAGACAGAAAAAACCCCGTTTTACCCGAGGAGTCCCTATGCAGCAGCAAAATTGTATGCCTACTGGGTTGTCGTAAATTACCGGGAGGCATATAATCTCTTTGCCTGCAACGGGATCCTGTTCAATCATGAATCCGAGCGCCGGGGAAAAACCTTTGTCACGAGAAAAATTTCCGTAGCCGTTGCCAAAATCATGCTGGGATACCAGGAGAAACTCCTCCTGGGAAACATGGATGCAAAAAGGGACTGGGGATATGCTCCTGAATACGTGGAGGGCATGTGGAGGATCCTCCAGGTTGATAGACCGGATGACTATGTTCTGGCTACAGGGGAAACCCATACCGTCAGGGAGTTTGTTGAAGAGGCATTTGGTGTGCTGGGTGAAAAAATACAATGGAAAGGAAAAGGTGAAGCGGAGAAGGGATACCTCGTTTCAAACGGAAAAGAGGTTGTCGGCATCAATCCAAGGTATTACAGGCCCACTGAAGTGGACCTTCTGTTGGGTGATGCTACCAAGGCAAAAGAAAAACTGGGATGGGTCCCGGAAACGAAATTTAATGAGTTGGTCCAGATCATGGTGAATGCCGATTACAAAAAAATTAAGGAACGAAACTCCAGGTATTGAAATACACCAGGGGATAGCTCCGTCCGACGGCTCAGTTGATTCGCGGGCAGGTGGGAGTTCTCCAAAGGAGTCTCCCATAGGGATGCCTTACGGGGCTTCAGGAAAAAGGGGGACTACGAAAGATTGAATTGAGCCTGTCCCCCTTTGAAAAGGGGGATAAAGGGGGATTGATTCTGGATCTTGAATTATATAAACGATTTAACAACACAATACGGTACTTAAAAAATATATTCTCATGGAATTATCGGATAAAATCTATGTTGCAGGTAACACGGGACTGGTCGGATCAGCCATCATGCGTAATCTCCGCAAAAAAGGGTATAGCAATTTCCTGTTGCGGACCATTGAGGAGCTCGACCTCACGAATCAGGCACTGGTAAACGGACTGTTTGACGAGGGAAAGCCCGACTATGTGATCATTGCGGCAGCCCGGGTTGGCGGAATCATTGCCAACAATACCTACAGGGCACAGTTCCTTTATGATAACCTTCAGATCCAGAACAACATTATTCATGCAGCCTATACGCACAGGGTAAAAAAACTCCTCTTCCTGGGGTCCTCCTGTATATACCCCAAACTGTCTCCTCAGCCGATGAAAGAGGAATATCTTCTGACCGGTGAGCTGGAATACACAAACGAACCCTATGCCATCGCTAAAATTGCAGGGATGAAAATGTGTGAAGCCTATAATATACAGTATGGAACCAATTTTATTTCAGCCATGCCTACCAATCTCTACGGCCCGAATGATAATTATGACCTGGAAAAATCACACGTATTGCCTGCCCTGATCCGGAAACTGCACCTTGGCAAGTGCCTGGAAGAGAACGACTGGAATGGCATCCGGAAAGATTTTACTAACCGGCCTGTGGAAGGTTTGGATGGTGAGGCACCGGATGACAGGATCCTGGAGATCCTGAAAAAATATGGAATATCAGAAACCACTTCAGGAGTGAAAATTACGCTCTGGGGCACCGGTACTCCCCGCCGGGAATTCCTTCATTCGGATGATCTGGCCGATGCCCTTGCCTTTATCATGAAAAACATTGATATTCAAGATCTTGCACACGGTGATCAGGTTAAAAACACCCACATCAATATCGGTACAGGAAAGGACCAGACCATTAAGGAACTTGCCGACCTCATCCGGTCAATCGTGGGGTATAAGGGGGAGATAGTATGGGACACTGCCAAACCGGACGGCACACCACAGAAACTGTTGGATGTAAGCAAGATACACAGACTTGGATGGCAAGAAAGCATCAGCCTGAAGGAGGGGATTTCCGGAATCTATCATACCTATTTTGAATAAGAGGGGGATACTTGTTCCTTTCCCCTAATGTTCCTGGACATAGATATCCCCCTTGTGTGTTGGGTATTAGGGAAGGCGAAGGGGGGTGTGGTGGATTTAGGCAGTGGCAGGGGGATGAATACGCTTGGTAAATAAATACCCAAAGTCCAATAATGCATCGGAAATTCACGCATGTAGAGACGCCATGCATGGCGTCTCTACCTTGAAACCACCCTCAAAAGGAAGGAAAAACAACAAGCGTAAAACCGGAATTTTATCCCTGTTTAACATTTTCAGCCCCAAGGGGCCACCGTATATCTCTCCAATCCCAAGATAAACAGCACATTAGATTAATAAACGATCAAAATAACCTTTGACAATCTCGCATATTTTGATTATTTTTACCTGCATGGAGAAGCTGAAAGTCCGAAAAGCACTCTTCTGGGATGTAGATCCTGACCTGTTCAACGAGATTACCAACAGAAGGTTGATTATTGAACGGATATTTTCCTATGGTACCGTTGATGAACTGGTATGCCTGGTATCCTTTTACGGAGTTGAAACCATCCGGAAGGAGATCCGGCAAGCCGGTTTTCTTGATAAAAAAACCCTCGAATTTGCCAGTACGTTTCTCAACATTCCAAAACAGCGTTTCAGATGTTACAAATAAATGCCGTCCCTGCGGATGTCGTAAGATTATTGAAATCATTACAGCAGGATCAGTACTTCCGGGGATTTCTGCTTGCTGGTGGAACAGCCCTGGCATTTCACCTGGGGCACCGGGAGTCCATCGATATTGATCTTTTTACTTACGAGGATTTTGATCTGCGAACAATACTGGAACACCTTGAGAAAAAGTATGGATTTTCATTGCAATTCTCTGAAAAAAATACCCTGAAAGGCATAATCGACGGGATTTTTGTTGATTTTATCACCCATAAATATCCGGTAATTGATAAATCCATCGAAGAAGAAGGGATCCGGTTGTTTTCACAGGCTGATATTGCTGCCATGAAGGTAAATGCCATTACAATGGATGGGTCCCGAATCAAAGATTTTATCGATATCTATTTTCTTCTGGAGCATCACGGGTTTTCTGATATCATCGGATATTACCGGAGAAAATACGATCAGAGAAACGATCTGCATGCCATCAAGAGCCTCTGTTATTTTGA
>CAYMFM010000072.1:0-20448 GCA_964389685.1 uncultured Rikenellaceae bacterium | reverse complement strand
AAAAAGAAAATATGTTTTTTCGGGATAAAGTATTATCCATCCAGAGGGGGAACGAGCCGTGTCGCAGAAAACCTAATTAAAAATTTAACAGGTAAATATGATATTACGATTTACTGTTACAAAAACAAAAGAGCATTGAATTTTATTAAAGGAGTTCGGGTGATACAGATCCCAGAATTCCCTTTTCGCAGTGCAGGAGTGTTTTTTTATTACTTCTTATGCGCGGTCCATATTTTGTTTACGGGAAAATATGATTTGATCCATGCACACAAGACCGATTGTGCTTTTTTTCTTCCCTTGTTAACAAGGAAAAATAAAGTAATATGCACTTCGCATGAAGCTCCCTATCTTAGAGACAAATGGTCTTTTATTGGAAAAGCATATTTCCGGTTGATGGAGCGCTTTTTTATTCATTCAAATGCCACGCTGACTACTATTTCAAAGCCCCTGTCCGCCTATTACTATAAAAAGTATAAACGATTTGTCAAATACATACCTAATGGTGTAGATTTAGATAAAAATTACTCCCAAAGTGATGCTGATGAAATTTTAAAAGAATTTTCCATCCAGAAGCCCTATTTGCTTTTTGCTGCACGAAGAGTGATGGCTACAAAAGGTTGTCATACCCTCCTTGATGCTTTGACCTTAACTAATCTTAAGTTCACACTGGTTATAGCCGGTGATACGTCACAATTACCTGAATACACAGAGCAACTGAGAAGAAAATCGTCAAAGTTGAATGTTAAATTTATTGGTTATGTTGATAAATTAGAAACGTTATTGGCTCTCGTTCAGAAGTCAAATCTTTTTATTTTCCCTTCTGAAACGGAAGGAATGTCTATCATGCTTCTGGAGGTCGCCAGTGTTGGAACACCCCTGATCTGCAGTGATATTCCTGAAAATACAGAAGTTTTTAATCATAGGGAAGTGCTTTTTTTTAAGAACAAAAATGTTGATGATCTTGCTGAAAAGTTGATCTGGGCTAACAACAATATGACGAAAATGTCAGAAAAAGCCAAAAGAGCTAAGAATAAAGTAAGCCATGACTATTCCTGGAGAAAAATTACACAAGAATATGAAAAAATATATGAAGATATAATTGGTTAAGGACAGGAATATATTTAAAGACTCATCCCATTGAAAATAAGGGAAATACTGGAAATAGGAATGAATTCGGAAAGTGAATTCGATTTATTATGAAACACCTATATTGCAATAAAATGACTCTGTTTCTTTCTTTGAAGTATTTTAGATTTCATCGATCAAGAATATTTTACTAAATTTATTGATGATCAATTAAAAATTGTATAGCATGATTATTAATAAGCAATTTTTTGATTTTTAATATTAAACCTACATTTCGATACTTACAGACATGAAAAAAAGTATTGTTCTAATTATGGTTATTCTAACCAATTATTGTTTATATGCCACGGATTATTATGTTTCTAATACCGGTAATGACGGTAACACGGGTACAAGTACAGGTGATGCCTGGGCTACCATTGACAAGGTAAATTCAATGGTCGCCTCCATGGGTGCCGGGGATAAGATTTTGTTCGAAAGAGACGGGGTTTTCAGGGGCACCATCAACATTTCTGTTTCAGGAATTGCTGCAAACCCGATAACCATTGGGGCTTACGGAACAGGCAACAACCCTGTTATTAAAGGTTCCGAAGTTATTACAGGTTGGGCTCAGAGTGGAAACATTTGGACTGCTGACTGCCCTGATTTTCCTGAGTCAGTGACAAATTTATTCATTAATGGTAATTTCCAGCCATTGGGAAGGTATCCAAATGATTCTTATCTTACTGTTACTGGCGGAAGCGGTAAATCGATTGTAATTGATGATGCGCTGAGTTTTCCGGACGGTCATTGGGACAATGGTCAGATTGCAATAAAAACTGCACGCTGGATGATGGATGCGGTAAAAATCTTTTCCCAGGTAGGGACCACAATCAGCCTTTATGAGAATACTACATATGGTATTTGGGAAGGATTTGGCTACTTTTTCCAGAACCACATCAATGCCCTGGATCTTGAAGGTGAATGGGCTTATGATGAAGAACAGAAAAAAATACATGTATTTTCCGCCACAGACTTGAATTCTTTAACTATTGAAGCAACGAAGTATGACTATTGTATAAAACTTGAGAATGCAAATTACATCACAATAGAAAACCTGGAACTTAGTCACGCCAGATCTGTCGCCATACGTGCACATACATGTGAACACATAAACTTTTCTAATAACATTATTACTTACAGCGGTGGAAACGGAATCCACATTCGATACTGTAATAATTCAGTATTTGATAATAACACCATTTATTATACAAATAATAATGGTTTTGATTCTTATTACAGTAATAATGTTGAATTGACAAATAATGTTATTAAACATGCCGGATACATTCCTGGGAGAGGTTGGAACGATAACCACCAGTATACAGGGATTTATATTTCCGATGCAGAAGATTTTCTTATAGAATATAATGTAGTTGATACAGTAGGGTTCAATGGTATCTCATTCTACTTCTGTTCCGATGTAATTATGAAGAACAATTTTATTAATTACTATAGTTTCGTTAAAGATGATGCTGCCGGTATTTATACATGGGGTACTCAGGATTATGGAAATAAAATAATCGGGAATATTATCCTGAACGGGATCGGGGCCCCGGAAGGGACAGATCATCCTGACAGCTATGAGGCTTTCGGTATATATCTCGACGATAATACAAAATATGTATTCGTTGAAGATAACACTGTGGCATTTGCCTCGTACTTCGGGATTTTTGTCCATAGTTCGGATTCTTGTATAGTAACTAATAATACTGTATTTGATAATCTCAAAGGACAATTAGCTTTAATCAGGAAAGGAGGGGCATTAAATATTGATGATTGCAAATTTGACGGGAACTATCTCTTCTCAATAGGAAAGAATGATCAATGGGTTATCTTTAGTCAATATGTTCTCGGTGAAAACGAATTTACAAACAACACCATCTGCGATCCATATGACGAACAGATAATTTATGAAAGTCACTGGGAACCTTTTGAAGTATTATTGCACACTATAACAGATTGGCAGGCTATTGGAAATGTATCCGACAAACCAATCCCTTTTACCTGGGCCCAGTCAGGTTTGCCTGATACTATTGGTTTTGTGAATTTTTATTACAACGCATCGAAGGACTCAAAAGAGATTGCTCTTTCTGGCACTTACCGGGATTTAGATAACAATATAGTTATTGGAAGTTATTCCTTAGATCCTTTCTCCTCTGTTATTTTGTTAAAGGAAAATCGTGAATTGCTAGGGAATGAGACTACCCCCGATGGAGAAATTGAATTCTGTCAGAGAACTGAAACCACCCAATATACTACAGTTGGGACTCTGCAAGCAGATACATACACATGGTTTGTATCACCAGGGAGTGCCGGTTTGGTCGAAGGTACCGGAAAAACAGTGAATATTAACTGGGATCCGACTTTTTCAGGTGAATGCAATATTTCATTCACCGCTTCAGGGCCAAGTAACTATTCTGCTATTTCCCCCCCCTTAACTGTAAATGTGTCACCTGGACCAGATAAACCTGAAAAGCCTGTTGGCCCAGACTCCCTATTTCAGAATAGTCCCGAAAGCCAATATTCAACCATTGAGGTTGAGGGCGCAACAAGTTATGAATGGTCCATTAATCCCAGTAATGCCGGTGAAGTGTTCGGGCTTGGAAATACCTGTGGAGTTCAATGGAATGAACCATTTTTTGGTACGGCATATTTACGTGTCAGAGCACAGAACGATTGCGGGTTTGGGAATTACTCAGATTCACTTCTTATGAAAATTGTCGAAGCCGAACTCGGATACGGAATCATTAATATATTTACTCCTAACGGAGATGGATATAACGACTACTGGAACATTCCGTTTATCCGGGATTTTCCCGACGCCATCATTAAAATATTCGACAGACAGAACAAACTTCTGGTTGAATACAGGGGTTCTGACAGCAGCTGGAATGGAACAGTTAACGGGGAACTTGTGCCCATGGGTAACTATTTATACGTCATTCAAATAGGACAAGGGAAACAACCAATAAAAGGTTATGTTACAGTACTGAGATAATAATCATACACTTTTATAGTAATAACTATGAAGAACTTCAATAGAATAATTTGCTTATTACTCTTTGTTTCTGGCTCTTTTGGATTTCATGCCTCCTCCCAGGAGATCCCTGTTTATTATCATAGCCAGTATTTATTAAATCCCTACCTGATTAATCCTGCAATTGCTGGAAGTAAGGATTTTTCAATTTTAACACTTTCTGCCCGTCAGAATGTGGAGAGAATAGCAGGAGCCCCTAAAACACAAATACTAAGTTTCCATACCAGGATTCGTAATTACCGCGGTATGAAAGAAGGTATTTTAAAACGCGGATCAGAATTTTCAAATATTGGAGTTGGGGGTTATGTCTACAATGATGCCAGCGGTCCCCTGAGAAAAGTTGGATTCCAGGCAACGTATGCATACCATGTACCTCTGAGTAAAGAATCGATCAGGCATCTCGCCTTTGGCCTTTCGTTTAATGGATTTATATATTCATTGAATTATGGGGAGCTAAATATTCTGCGGGATCCATTGATTGACGAAGGTACACAAAATGCATTCGTCCCGGATGCCAATTTCGGTATGTATTATTATGGAGAAAGTGTGTATGTAGGGATTTCAGCTTCACAACTCTTCGAAACCTCAATCACTTGGAGTAGTGACAACTATTCAAGTATACCAATCAACAGGAATTTTTTCTTATTGGCTGGATATAAGTTCCTTATTAATAACAAGATATTAATAGAACCATCCCTTTTAATTAAATCAGATCAGAATGATCTGGAAGAATTCTATAAACACCTGGATTTCAATCTAAAGGTATACTATGCCACTTTTTTTGTGGCTGCCTCATACCGAATGGATCAGGGAATTGCAGTTTTGGGTCAGTATCAGTTCCGTAATTTTTTCATTGGCCTGGCATACGAGTATCCGATTAGTGAAATATGGGACTATAATTATGGAACTGCTGAAGTGGTTCTGGGTTTAAATATCGGTCAAGGCATAAACCGCTTTGGAGACAGTCGATACTGGTAGGTGAGGGCGTTTTTTACTTAATTGAATTTCACTTCAAAATCAATGAACAAAATATCTTATTTCAGGAAAAGGAATTTTTTTCTTCTGCTTGCTTTATTGTATTCCTTAACAGGAAGTTATGGGAAAAGCTGGAATAATCTACCAGGATTCTACTCCCCGATCTTAGCAGATATAGAAATTGGAAAGCATAGCAGCACCACTCAAACTAATCATTATATGCCTGATTTCTCTTACCAGATCTCTTCCGATACAATCCTGACTTATGATACCCTGATAACCCACAAATCCATAAAATTTAATGTTGAATTATTTGACCTTGATATTGTTGACCCATCTTCCGGTGTTCAGTTCTATAAAGATGGAATCATATATTTGGCTGATACAAGAGATGAAAAGACAGAAATGAAAGTTTCTTTCGGGAGCCTGGATACCTATTATTCTCCAATTGAAGAGGAAGGGCTGGGCAAAAGACAGTTCTTTTCAAACCGGTTTGCCTTTCCTTTTCCATCTGAAGCCACCACCTTTGCACATGATTTTAAAACATTGTATTTTACAAGAAAATCCAAGTTCAAAGATCCTTTGGATAACCATGTAAAGATCTTAAAGTCAGAGTATATCGAAACCAACAAAAAGAGAAAGACAGGCTGGTCAGAAGAACTGGAGGTGCTCCCTTTTAACGGAGAAGATTTTTCTTGTGTTCAACCCTCAGTTTCAGAGGATGGAAAATTAATGATCTTTTCCTCAGATACGCCAGGCGGTGATGGTGGATTCGATCTTTATTCTGTAGTTAAAGAAGGAGACGGATGGGGAAAACCTGTAAATCTTGGAAATGCAATAAATACAAATCTCGATGAATTATTCCCGTTCCTGTTGAATACCCGAACCCTCATCTTTGCTAGTGATGGACACAAAGGGTATGGCGGTATCGATATTTTCATGGCTAAATTTGATGGGGAGAAATGGGAAGAAGTTATCAATCTTGGCAGACCCATCAACTCACCAGGAGACGAAATTGCATTCACCATGAACCGAGCCGACATCAACGTTTCATTTTTCTCCTCGAACAGGCGCCTTTTTAAGAAGAGATTTCAGCTGTTCAGAGCAGAATTAATCAGCGGTGAAAATGTTTTTAAAAATGTAATAACGTATGATACGGTAGATCTGGATATAGTAATATCGGAAAAGTGGATAGTTGATACACTTGGCGAAAATATTTCCCCTGCCATAATTACTACACTTCCTTCTCAGATTGTTGAAGGTACGACTCCCAGCAAAATAATAGCCGAAGCAGAACCAGAAATTTTGGACATTGATACGGTACTCCATCAGACGGAACAAGCAGCGGAGGTAATTCCGGAGAAGGTCGAACAGCCTGATACAATTGAAGTTATGATTGAACCCGAAGTTAGTCCCGTAACGCTTCAGGAAGAACCTCAGGAGATTCATGATGTCAAGGGAAAAATTGATTTCAGAGTTCAATTCAAAGCCTCAATGAATAAACTGAACATACCCATTGTAACTATAGAAGGAAAGGATTATAAAACCTTTGAATATTTCTATGTGGGGGCTTACCGGTATACCATTGGCAGTTTTGCAACCCCTGAAGAAGCTATCGAACTTAAAAATATCTGTCAAAAGATGGGATATAAGGATGCTTTTGTCGCTGCATTCGAAAATGATAAAAGAGTTGTTGATCCAAAAGTTTTTGAGAAATATAAAAAATAAACTTCCCCCATTATACTAACTCAAATCATTCTATTTTACTAAAATCCTCAATTGAATCATTGTTGAGTTGTGCATTTTATATTAGGCTTCTTCCAGTATCAATGTCTTATACTTGTACTTTTCGCTTGTTTGAAAAAATTCTCTTTATAAAGCTTTCCTTTCCTTTTTCTGCGTAATACCGGTATCCATATTTGAATCCTTCCAGGTTAGTTTCAGGTTTTACATCATTTAATATAAGACATTTGTTCTTTATATCCTTATCCTCAATCTCCCGAATGGAAGTAATAAAGGGTTTCTTTGGAGTAAAATTCTGACGTACAATAAAAACATTTATATCTGTATGTTTCATTAAAAGAAATGCATCAGTAACTGGAGTAATAGGTGGTGAATCCAATACGATATAATCATACTTCTCACTTAATTTGTAAATCAGCTCCGCCGTTTTCAATGATACTAACAGCTCAGCCGGATTTGGAGGTATAGGTCCGGAGGTAATAATATCCAGATTTTCAACAGAAGTTGATACAATTATTTCATCCAGATTTGAAGCTCCGACTAAATATGAACTAAGACCAAGCATTTCCACTGTTCCAAATTCTTTCAGTATATTGCTGGGTTTTCTAAGATCAAATCCAAGCAAAATAGTTTTCTTATTATAAAGGGCAAGGCTTGTTGCAAGATTCAGAGCATTAAAAGATTTACCTTCCTGTCCGAAGGCTGAGGTAATCAATATCACCTTTTTACTCTCACCCTGAGCATAAAACAAAAGGTTTGTACGGATAGTTCGAAAATTCTCTGAAATAGGTGACTTGGGGGAATCCCGGAGTACAATATTACTATTTTTATCATTTTTCAAAACATATCCAAGAACAGGAATGGTTGTCAGATTTTTCAAATCATCCAGTCCCAAAATTGTATTACTGAAAAAGTTTTTCAGAATAAGGTAACCGCCCGGTAATAAGAGACTAAGAAACAATGCTATTGCAAATGTGATCTTCGTATTCGGAAAAGACCGCCCAATATAACTCGCTGGTTCAATGATTTCACTATCCGGGAGGCTGGAAGCTTTGGCAATCTGGGCCTCTGCTCTCTTCTGCAATAAAAAAGTATAAACAGCATCATTGAGATTGAATTTTCTTTCAATTTCAACGAGCCTCCGCTGAGTCTGGGGTAATTTGTATTCCTCATATCTTGAACGGGCAATATCATCATTCAGATCATTCAATGCAGCCTGTGTACTATTTATAATAAACTTAACATTCTCAGAAATTGAACTCTTCAGATCACTAACTCTTACGTTCAGGGCTTGCAGCCGGGGACTCCTTAGTTGATTGCTTTGAATAAGAGAATTCTTTTCTGAATTTGCATTCGCTAATTCCTGAATTAAGTTGTTTAACAAGGCGTCATCGATACCCATCGCGGAAGGAGCAAGAAGATCCACTGAGTCTTTATGTGTTTCAAAATACTGGTCAAGTGATTGGTAATAACGCAGATTACGAGACAAAGCTGTTCTCTGTGCTTCTAGATCCTCAAGTTGACGGTAAACACGTCCAGCCTTTTCATCTATATCCATTACCTGATACCTTCTTCTGAACTCCTGCAGCTCCTGCTCAGTATACAGCAATGAATCACTGATGTCTGCTAATTGTTGATTAATATAATCAATTGTAGTAATCGCCAGGTAGTTCTTCTTATTCAGGTTTCTTTGTAAGTATTCATTCGCTAAGCCATTGAGAAAATCAATAGATTTCTCAATGCTACTACCTTTGAACGACAGGTTAACTATTGTAGCCTCTAAGTCTGCAGGCTGTATCTTCAGGGAATTTTTGTAATTAACAGTAAGGTTATATATATTATTGAAAGAGAAGTATAAGTCCTTGTTTTGATATCTGTTTTCAAATTTTGTATTTAAAAGAACTTCAAAAGAGTAATGGGGCCCCTTAATTTCCTGTCCAAAGTTAAATCGATCATTAATCATAAGACCAGTTTTTTCCAATACAATCTTATCCGTCTTATAATCATAAATTGTTACCTCTTTTTCCTGAATTCTCAGTATAAATTCTTTCGAATCTAATATTTTAATATAGAATTTGGCCTCCACTGGCTGCGGGTGCTCCTCATTCATAACAACCTCGATTGGGACATCTTTATAGATTTCCCTGAAAACAAAATATATTCCCTGTGGTATGTAATCTTCTTTGACATAATAATTAACATTGAAATTCAAGTCTTTTATTACGTTTCGGATCAAAGGATATGATTGCAGGACTAATATCTCATTATGGAGCTCCTTTTCCTGCTGGACTAACTCAAATCCTTTAAGAAATTCAGAAGGATCGACATTTCTGGAATTGTCCGGAGATGTTAGTAATATTGAAGATCCAACAACATAAATAGGTGCTACAAACTTAATGAAGGCGAGCGCAACACCAAAAAAGGACACCAGTGAAATAGCGAAAATGTACCAATACTTTAACACCTCAGAAATTATGGACTTAATATCCATATAATTGGTATTCACTGTTGACTTAAGATTTTGCACTTGTGATATTTTTTTTCAAATAACTAATCCCATCCATTACCTTCCCGTAGTGGTAACATATGTATAGTTCAGAATTAACAAAAATGTTGTGACGGACGACAGGATCAGTTCGAAAGGAAAATCCCGAAATCCCCATCTTCTTCTTTTCAAAGGTTCAACATATATAACATCATTGGGCCTAATATAATAATAATATGAACCAAATAAAGATTCATTTGTCAGATCAAGATAATTCCTGGTTATTACTTTGTTTTCTTCACGAATAAGCATGACGTTGTTGCGATTTCCATAATAGTTAATATCCCCTGCAAGCCCAAGTGCCTGAAAAATTGAAAGACTAACATCTGCAAAGGGGTACCGGCCCGGTCTGGTAACTTCACCCAGAACTGTTATATGTTTGTTTACAAATTTAAGGATTACGGACGGTCTATTAAGATAACCGTCAAGGGCATCCTTGATTCTTTCAGACGCTTCATCCAAAGTTAAATTTGCAACTTTAATAGTCCCGATATATGGCAGTCTCAGATCTCCATTTTCATTAACAGTATAACTGATCAAAGTCACCTCAGTTCTTCCGATTATGTCATCCCTGGTTTGGCTGAAGAAATTTGTTTCTTCATCAAAACTGGATACCCTTAGATACAACTCATCCCCTGGTTTAATAAGCTTGTTTTCTCTTAGCGTAGTAGAAAAATAAGAAGGATCATCACTCTTTGGATCCCTTCTTTGTGTATATACAGTCCTTCTGTTTGTAACACAAGATGTTATGGTAAGCAATACTATAACAAAAATTATTAAATATGCAAAAAAATGAAAATCTTTCTTATTTGATTTTCCAAAAAAATAAAACATTGCATTCAGTTTAAGATATCCGATGCTTCCCCAATTCTATTACAAAGTACAAATTTATTATAATTACTCAGAATATAGTTATTTTGATTGAACTATCTGTATCCTTGGTATCTAACCAAACTAGTATTGGATTTATTGCTTTAATGCTTTAGAATATCGCATTACAGGAAATTACAAAGAATTTAGGGTATCAAACTTATTCTTCCGGTAATTCTAATCATAACTAAAACACACAGGATGAAAACTGTACAATTATTGGGTAGTTATGTGTTCCTGGTCTTTAATACAACGTAGGGACAGATAGTTTTTATACCGATAATCTGATAAGATATCACGGTTTACCTTACTATTATCAATATTCAATATTCGTATGATCTGATCTGTATTAACACCTGGTGAGGTTTTATTGATATTGGTACTTGTCCAGAACCATGCAGAATTTCCCAGTCCTGAAAATATGATTTGACCAGGATTTGAAGATCCTGTAGAATAACCATATCCGCTTAAATCCGCATTAAATCCAGATTCACCTCCTGTTATCAGCTGACTTCCCTGATCAGTACCCCTCCACCCAAAAAATGTTGCTTGTAATTCGTTCATACCCAATGCAATCTCCAGGCACTGCCATTCTTCGTCACTGGGCAAATGCCATCCTTCCGGACAAGCCTGGGAAGCTATATTAATAGTGTAAAGTCTTCCGTATTGCTCACTGTTATTGATACTATCATAATCATAATATAAAGATTCAGAAGATGTGTAAAAATTCAGGTTTTCAGATATCCATACCTGCTCCCCTATTTTAACTGTGCCATATGATTGACCATCTCTCGGATCTATCCAGTCATCACCTGGAAGCCAATGCGCATTGGGATCATAAAGAGTAGTAAAACTGATTTCATTACCATATGATATCCCATATTGGTTTTCCCCATACGCCCTTACATGATAAATAGTGTTATGTTCCAAACCAGTGATTCTTGCTGTAAAAAAAATGGCGCCATCTCCATTTGACGTATGATTCCCTGAAATGGTTGGCTTGGAAGAAAGTCCCCAGCATATACCCTTTGCAATTACTGGTGGTCCTGCATTTTCACTAACATACCCTCCACATACTGCAGAATTATACTTTATGGAATCAGCTTCTATCGTAACAACATAGGGTAACCTTTCTTCTTCAATACAACTGGATAAAATAACAACAAATACTAATACAAGAAGTATTGTTATCTTCGGTCGAGTGTTAGAATAATTGTTATCCATTCCTGTAGTACTATTTAACCAGGGTTCAAATACTAATTTGAGCCAATTCTGCTTTCTCTGTAATAATATTTACCTTTATTAACTCACTCTGTATCTGTTGAGTTGGTTGCCAGCAAAGTCCCACCATATTTTGATAATACAGGATACATTCTCTTTATACTAATAAATTGATGATTTGGTTGCCTCAAGGCGTTAATTTGAATCGCGAAGCCGGGTATTTTGTAAGAAATCCCTATCTTTAAAGGAACTATCCAGTAATCACTATTTTCTTAATCTGAATGAAATGAAAAAGATAAAAAAAGCGGTGGTTCTTTTAGTATCAGCCACCATGTTGTTCCCGGCACAAATGGTTCTGGGTCAAAAAAAATCTCCTGTAGCTGATGGAAAAGACCGAATGAATCTTTTTCAAAAGCACGTTGAAATGAAAGCAATCTCATCGTTCAAGGATAAGGAGTGGCAGTTTGTCGGTCCCACCAATGTCAGCGGTCGTTGCACTGATGTAGAAGTCGTAGCTCCGAAAGGGGAGAATTACACCGTTTACGTAGCTGCTGCTTCCGGTGGTGTCTGGAAAACGGTGAATGAGGGTACCTCATGGTTTCCGGTATTTGACCAGGAAGTCACAGCATCCATTGGCGACATCGCCCTCGATCCGAATGATCCCAACACCCTGTGGATAGGCACAGGTGAGGCCAACATTTTCAGGAGTTCCCAGAATGGAGCGGGTGTGTATAAGACGACTGATGGGGGTAAGACATGGTCACACGTGGGACTGGAAAACACCATGACCATTTCACGGATCGTGATCGATCCGAACAATGCCGATGTTGTTTATGTGGCTGCATCCGGTCATGAATGGACCAAAAACAAGGAGCGTGGTGTATATAAAACTACAGATGGAGGGCAAAGCTGGGAGAAGATCCTCTATGTGGATGATCTGACCGGGGCAAATGACCTGGTTATGGATCCCACCAACAGCCAGGTACTGTATGCAACTACGTGGCAGCGCATCCGCATGAAATGGAATGATCCCAGGGTGTGGGACGGGTACTCCAACAGCGGGATATGGAAAACCACAGATGGAGGGCAGAGCTGGGCGAAGATCAACACCGGGCTGCCCGAAGCAAGATACAGGGGTAGAATTGGCATTGACATTGCCAGGTCAAATCCGGATGTTCTGTATGCTTTTGTCGATAATTATGAAATTGCACGGCGGTATAGTGATGAAACCACAGATTCCTATGGCAGGCCCACCGGCGGAGTCATCAAGGGAGCATCTGTCTACCGCACCGATAACCGGGGTGAATCATGGGTTCAGGTTAGCGGATTGACCGAAGAGATGAAAACTTACATGGAAAGGCACTCGGCAACCTATGGATGGGTTTTTGGTCAGATCCGCATTGACCCGAATGATGAGAACAGTATCTATACCATGGGATTGGCGTTAAATGTATCCAATGATGGAGGGAAAACATTCAGGCGTCTGCGTGGGATGCATGGTGATCATCACGGTTTGTGGATCGATCCCAACAACTCCGATTACCTGGTCAATACCAATGACGGAGGAATTGTAATCTCCTATGACCAGGGGCTAACCTGGCGATCATTCGCTGACAGGCTCCCACTGGTTCAGTTTTTTAACATTGCATACGATATGTCCGATCCGTTCTATGTGTATGGATCTGTCCAGGATCATGGCAGTTACCGGGGTATTGTCGATCTGAGGCGGGGAAGGGACAACGTTGCCCCGGTTGAGTTTGAAGGAGCTCCCGGTGGTGAAGGCAGCAGTCATGCCATTGATCCCACAAATCCTGATATTGTCTATTCCGCAGGATTCTATGGCACCATCACCAGGAGCGATCTGGGCGCGGTGACCAGCAAAATCCTCCTGCCCAGAACATATGATAATGAGCCACCGCTCAGGGGGCAATGGGTAGCTCCTTTTATCATTTCACCCCATAACCCGAATATCATCTATCATGGCATGCAATATCTGTTTCGTTCACTGGATCGGGGTGATACCTGGGAGAGGATCAGCCCGGACCTGACCTATAATAACAAAGAGAAAATGGGAGACATCCCCTATCAGACCATCTTTGCCATATCAGAATCGCCAATAAAATATGGCCTTATCTATGCCGGAACCGATGATGGAAGGGCACATGTAACAAAAGATGGAGGAAAAACATGGAGTGAAATAACAGCTGGCCTGGTACCCAATAAGTGGATCTCCCGTGTGGTTGCATCAGCATTTGACCTGGGAACCGTTTACCTTACGCAAAACGGTAAACGGGATGATGAGTTTGGTGCCTATGTCTGGAAATCGACCGATTTCGGCAAGACCTGGCAGGATATTTCCGGTAATATTCCTCTCGGTCCGGTGAATGTTATCCGTGAAGATCCCATTAACCGCGACATCCTTTACGTGGGAACCGATATCGGTGTTTATGTAACCAAAGATGGAGGAACATCCTGGGAAGTATTGGGAAACCTCCCCTCAACCTATGTGCATGACCTGGTCATCCATCCCCGGGATAACATGATCGTCATCGGAACACATGGACGCGGTGTGTGGACATTCGACGCCAACCTCGTGAATGGTGGTGTCCGGCAAAGAAGGTGGTTTTAGAAATACAATGCCTCAAATTTGTAAATGACTTAAATGCCTTAAATTCTAAGTACTTGAGGCATTTAAGGCATTCAAGGCATTTGAGGCATTTTTTATAATTCCCTTAAAACCGCCATTACCATCTCTTCTCCCTCGGAAAGGCCGGTGTTTTTCACTATTTCCCTGATCCTGCTTTTCTGATCCGGGAGAAGCTTACACAGGGCTTTCTCTGTAAGTTTTATCTTTTCCAACATACCGTCACTGTTGGTCAGATAATAACTTGTGCTGAGTATGAACTCATCATATCTCCGGTCGGGACTGTATGCTTGCTGGTAATTGGCCTCCCTGAATAGTTTTTTTGAAAGCTTCAGGAAAGAATATTCTCCCTGGGCAAGCACCTCAAACAATATTTCCGGGTCGATTTTTTTGTCGAATTGCTCTGGTAAAAATTTCCTGAAAAGTATCGTTTCCCCTTCGGAAAACAGATGGACTTCATTAATCTCCTCATTGGAAAGAGTAAATATTTGTCCGTTTTCCGGGGTGAGAATATACAGGAAGCCATCATGGATATCCAGGTTCATTTTTATGTTCCTGACCCATCTATTATCCTTGAGAAACAGATTTCCCTCCATCCAGTCATCATAACGAAGAGGTGTTCCTTTCACACCCTCATACCGGTTATCAAAGCCAACTGCACCGGGACTGAGCGGGTTGATATTGGCAATGGCACTAATATTTGTCGGAGATCGCTCATAGGTCCCGGTTTTTGTCTCTGTTTGTTGTGCAGACAAAACCTGTACAAACCATACGATCATTAACAGAACCAGTATTCGTTTCATATCCTATATTTTATTGGGTAAATTTAAATAATATCAATGAATATTCAAGAATGGTGCGCTTCTTTACTCCTTATCTTATTTGTAACCATACCATTTCTTTCAAGTCATATCTATGGTATTATGCATTCCTGAATAATTCGATAACAGCATAAAACGAGCCAAAATCAGTATGAGGGAGTAAGTTCTTTTACAATTTTAACAGTTTTTAACGTAAAACCTTTGTGGTTAGTAAATAATTCTCAGTAGATTTATTTCCATATTCCTGATAATGCAATATTAGTCGATGACAAAGGCTTTATTCATCTTTCATTCTACCACTTCAATTCCTGGGGAGTTTACTTTATAATTAAATTTTCGAATTATGTTCAAAAACCTCCTTAAAATTGCCCTGCGGATTATCCGCAAAGATTTCTCCTACAGCCTGATCAATATTCTCGGGCTTACCATTGGGATTACCAGTTCCATTTTTATCCTGCTCTACATTGTAGATGAGCTCAGTTTCGATAAATATCATGAAAAAAAGGATAGAATTTACCGTGTCGTTTCCCACATCACCGAGCCGGATGATGAATTCACCTGGGTTGTAGCCCAGATACCATTCGCCCCCCAGGCAAAAGCCGATTATCCGGAAATACTTGAGTCAGTGCGGTTTATCGGCGAAGGCAGGACCCTTTTCAAACGGGGTGAGATCCAGTTTTATGAAGATGAATTTTATTATGCCGATTCAGCTGTCTTCGGTGTGTTCACCTACAATTTGTATCAGGGAGATCCTGCAACCGCACTGGTTGAACCCAATACAATCGTTCTGACGACGTCGCTTGCCAGGCGATATTTTGGGGACGAGGATCCCATGGGACAATCGATTGAGTCGGAAAGTGGTGACAGCTATAAGGTGACCGGTGTCATGAAGGATGTCCCGCGAAATTCCCATTTTCGGTTTGATGCACTTATATCGAGAAGCACCTTACCGGTTGATTACGGAAGCAACTCGTGGGGCAGTTTTGGAGTAGCAACCTATATTCTTTTACAGGAAAATATGGATTACCTCGCTCTCCAGGATAAGCTGCATGAGTATTATGAAAGATTCATGTCCGGATTTAAGGAGATCGGGATCCACATTGAGTATGTCCTTCAACCCATAACTGACATCCATTTGCACTCGGTTGGAGGAGGAGAATCCGAACAAACGGGGGATGTAACCTACCTCTACATTTTTAGCATAGTTGGAATGTTCATGCTGATCATTGCCTGCATCAACTACATGAACCTGGCTACTGCACGGTCATCGCGACGTGCCCGTGAGGTTGGACTGCGAAAAGTAGTCGGATCCAACCGTGGATTGCTCATTGGACAATTCCTCACTGAATCGATCGTTTTAGCCCTTCTATCCTTTCTTCTCAGCGTTATTCTTGTGTTTCTGCTTCTTTCCAGTTTTAATACGCTGGCAGGTAAACTTATACCATTCGATTTTCTGACAAATCCATATGTGCTGATCAGCTTTCTTGGTATTATAATCTTTGTGGGGATCTTCGGTGGGAGTTACCCTGCCTTTTACCTCTCACGTTTTAACCCGGTGATTATCATGAAAGGAACGATCGGAACCGGTTATTCAAGGTTTTCCCTGCGAAAAATACTGGTTGTCCTTCAGTTTGCCATATCGCTTTTTATGATCATCAGTACCTGGGGAGTCTATGACCAGTTAAAATATATGAAAAAGAAGGATGTAGGATTCGATAAGGACAATGTAATTCGCATGGTTTTGAATACCCGTGAAATGGCTCGTCAGTCAACCGTTCTGAAACAATCATTCCGGACAATCCCTAACGTATTGAGTGTTGGGGGGACCAATGCCCCGGTAGGTGGAGGATCCGGGAAGAACCTCTTGCTGGTGGAAACACCGGAAGGAATGAAGGAACGGGGCATTAACATGAGTACCTGTGACCATGATTTTATTGAAACACTCGGGATTACCATACTGGAAGGTCGTGATTTCAGTGAAGATATTCCGGCGGATACTCTTTTAGGTGTGATCATTAATGAAACGCTTGCGAAGCGAATGAATTGGGATAAACCCATCGGTAAGAAGTTCCAGTTTACCGGAGATTCTGTAAATGTGATGCGCGTTGTGGGTTTGATGAAAGATTACCATCAAACCGGATTATACAACGAAATTGAGTCATACCTCATGTTATACCGCTTAAATAACTACCTGGTTTACGCGAAACTGGGCGAAGGAGATATCCCCGGAACGATCCGGCTGATGGAAGAGAAATGGAATGAATTGTACCCCGACCAGCCGTTCGAGTACACCTGGCTCGAGGATGATTTTAATGATCAATTCAAAGCGGATGAGCGGCGCGGTGTTATATTCACCCTCTTTTCTGTTTTAACTATCATTATTGCCTGCCTTGGATTGTTCGGACTTGCTTCCTATACCGTTGACCAGCGAACACGAGAAGTGGGTATCCGGAAAGTGATGGGCGCGGGAGAAAGGACCATTGTCACACTGTTCTCAAGAGAATTCCTGATCCTGATTGGAATATCAATACTCATTGCGATCCCTGCAGCATACTATTTCATGTATGAATGGCTGCAGAATTTCTTCTTCCGGACAGCCATTAAACCGATGATTTTCATTTTATCCGGCTTGATAACTCTGATTATCGCATTTGCCACCATAAGTCTCCACACTTTACGAGCCGGCAGGATCAACCCGGCTGATGCCGTACGGCATGAGTGATAAATCCAGTTCAATGTACAGTGTTCATCCACCTTCGTCAAGACTTCGGCGGACAAAGGAGTACAGAGTTTGATTAGAAGTGAGTGGTGAGTCAGTAAGTACAGAGTACAGATTTAAATAAAAAAGTAAGCAGTAGGCAGTTACGGGTTACGGGCCAAAGGCCCTGACCGATAGGAGAGAGCCTGCCGCCGTGGCAGGCATCCCGGGATAAGTTGATAAGATAAAGAAATCAATTTCACCTGTTTATACTAACTGAGTTTTAAGTGATACGATGACTTCTTAAAAGCCAAAAGGTATTTTGATGAGTCATCGTATCACTTTTTACATAATACAGGAAAGACAAACCGATTTTTTCTTTAAATTTAGCATCTGAAAGGCTAGTTCTATTAGCAAAACCTGTTGTATTATCCATGAGTTCCTTCCAGGAAAAGTACCGGCAAATCATTCAACGGCGATCAGATTTTTCATCGCTGAAAAGAGAGGTCAACGGGTATCCACTGGCTTATTTTGACGGGCCGGGGGGTACACAGATACCCAGGCAGGTAATGGATGCCATGAACCGCTATTATGAAACCTGCAATGCCAATGCACACGGATACTTTATCACCACGATTGAATCGGACAGGATGATTCATGAAACGAGGGAGGAGGCAGCCATTTTTTTCAATGCAGAAGGACCGCAGACCATCTCCTTCGGTGCAAACATGACCACCTTGGCTTATTCGCTCAGTAAAGCCATAGGCAGGGTTCTAAAACCCGGGGATGAGATCCTGATCACCCAGCTTGACCACGAAGCAAACCGGGGGCCATGGCTAAGCCTTGAGGAGCTGGGAGTTGTTGTAAAGGAGATCCAGATGAAAGAGGATGGAACACTCGACTATGGGGATCTGGAACAAAACATCAACAACCGCACACGACTGGTTGCCATCGGGCTGGCATCCAATGCGCTGGGAACAGTGAATCAAATTGAACTGGTACGACACCTGACGAAAAAGGCAGGTGCCTGGTTGCTTGCGGACGCGGTACACTTCGTCCCGCATTTTCCCATCGATGTTCAGGCACTGGACGTGGATTTCATGCTCTGTTCGGCATACAAATTTTACGGTCCTCATGTAGGGCTCCTCTATTCCAGGGAGGGTCTGCTGGATCAGTTACCGACGGACCATTTGCGTACGCAACATCATGAAGCACCGTATAAAATTGAAACAGGAACACTCAATCATGCAGCCATAGCCGGCGTGAAAGGTGCCATTGACTACATATCCACCTTTGGTGGGGGTACCGACCTCAGATCAAAACTTTTTTCCGGAATGGAAGCCATTGCCGCATACGAGCACGAACTGGCAAAAATGTTATTTTATGGTTTGAAGGAAATTGATGGCATTACCCTGTATGGTCCGTCCATCGAAGTTACACCCAGGGCTCCAACCCTGTCATTTACCGTCGAGGGGAAAACACCACCGGAAGTGTGCCTTCTGCTCGATAAGCAAGGAATCCTGGCATGGGACGGTCACTTTTATGCCATCCGTCCTGTTGAAGTATTGGGGTTACTGGATAAAGGTGGCCTGGTCCGTGTTGGCATTTCCCTTTACAATACCATCGAAGAGGTGGAACGGCTGCTGGATGCCCTGCAAACCATTTCAACAAAATAACGTTTAAACTGCCAGATGAAAGCCCTGGTCATTGGATTTGGCCACGTTGGCCAGAAAATCGCTGAGATAGTAATTGATAAAAAGAGCTATCCCGGGCTCGTTTCACTGGATCTGTCCATCACAGGCATATTTACTAAAACCAGAGGGGCTCTGACGGATCCGTCAGGAATTAATATCCCGGATGCGATACGCCAGATCAGGGAAGAAGGACATTTCAGCAGGAATAATCCACAATACACCGATCATCCCCTGCAGCAAGCAATCCAAAACCTGGATTATGATCTGCTGCTTGAACTTTCAACACTCTCAATCGCTAATAAGGGAGAACCGGCAATTTCATATATCAAAGAAGCTTTGAAGCGCGGGAAGCATGTTGTTACAGCCAATAAAGGTCCGGTGGCATTTGCTTATCATGACCTGATGATGCTGGCCAGGAAACATTGCGTTCAATTTCTCTTTGAATCGACAGTAATGGATGGAACGCCAGTATTCAACCTAACCGGGTATACGCTCAAAGGAGCTACTATTACCGGAATTTCCGGTATCCTCAACTCCACGACCAATTACATTCTTTCCCGGATGGAAGAGGGAGGCTCTTTTCAAGAAGCCCTTGCATGTGCTCAAAAAGAAGGGTTTGCAGAAGCAAATCCTGAACACGATATTGAAGGATGGGATAGTGCTGCAAAGATTGCATCTCTTGCAAATGTCTTAATGCATGCAAAAATCACTCCTCATGATGTTGATAGAGAGGGTATATCTCACATAACACCGGATATGGTAAAGCAATCAATAAAATCAAAGCATTGCATTAAATTAATGTGCAGGGCCTGGAGGGAAAATAATCAGGCCTATGCTAAAGTTAAGCCGGAAGAAATCCCAACTAACGATCCATTTTCAACAGCAAAAGGCTCCGGTGCATGCCTGAGGATTGAAACGGATCTCATGAGCCCAATCCTCATCATGCAAGATTCACCAACAGTGAAGGATACTGCATATGGTGTTCTTAATGATATTCTTACCATCCAGCAAAACATGTGTTAACCCGAATTATTCATGCATTCAGCATGAATAATGACGATACATAATTGAA
>CAYMFM010000071.1:0-20814 GCA_964389685.1 uncultured Rikenellaceae bacterium | reverse complement strand
TTCATATCTTCAGGAACCTGTATGCAAAGCACTTCTCCTTTGGCACAGACAATGCCATTTGACATGAGATCCACTTCCACCCATACCTTACGCCCGTCTACAGCTTTTATGCGGCCACGAAGTTCAAGTTCTGTATCTATGGGAGTCGGTTTGAGGTAGTCAACTTTCAGAGAGGCGGTGAGAAAACGGAAAGCCGGTTTTGTCTCCATACCCCTGTTTTCTTCCCTGTATTTGGCAGCTGCTGCAGTGCCCGTGCTATGGCAGTCGATAACCGATGCGATCAATCCGCCATACACATATCCCGGAACAGCCATGTGATAGGGTTTTGGATGGAAATGACAAACCGTCTCATCCCCGTCCCAGTAACTTTTTATCTGATATCCTTTTTCATTTAACCGGCCACATCCGTAACAATAACTGAGGTGTTCCGGATAATAATCCTGAAATGCCTTTTTTTCCATATGAATAAATTTCTTTCTTTGTAAATTTAACAGTTTACTTCAATTCATTTTATGTTACATAACTCCCTTTACCTGATTTAATGAAAGAAACGATCCTGAAAGCGCTGCTTCAACTGTTTGCCATCATTGCCAATGTTGATAAAGAGGGAATCTCCCAAACAGCAAGAACAATCATCGAATCTTACCTGAAACAACACCTGAACCGTGACCAGTTGCCTCAATACCTGGCACTGTTTGAGGATTACCTTTCCCAGCACCACCGTACATTTACCAATAGAGAGAGTACGGAAAGCCGGAAAAAAAGATCATCCGACTCGGTGAAAGCATTGATGATATGCCAGGATATCAATGAAGGCCTGCAGCAGGAAGAAAAGATCCTGGTATTTCTAAGGTTAATTGAATTTGTGAACGAGGACCATGTGATTACCGAAAAAGAATATGATTTCATAAAAACCGTTTCCGATACGTTTAATATATCGGATAATGAATACAAAAACCTTCTTTCACTTGTACTGCGTGATAGAATCGATCAGATTGAACGGGAGAACCGGCTTGTCATTGACAATGCCGATCCGGAAGCTTATGCGGAAATAAGACACATCATTAGAAAAAACCTTGAAGGCAAACTGGTTTTTCTTCACATAAACAGCACGGATACGTTTGTTTTCAAGTACATCGGGAAAAAAACCCTCTTCCATAACGCCCAGAATATCCTTCCCGGTCGTTCCTATATCATGGATAGCGGTTCGGTAATCCGAAGTGAAAAAATTATGCCGGTCTACTTCAGCGATGTGGCAGGTAAATTTCTCAAGGAATCCACCCAGGCGGAACTGCTTTTTTCGGCCGATCACATCGAATACAAGTTCAGGAATAGTGAGAACGGCATTCAACCATTGAGCTTTGTCGCGAAATCGGGACAACTGGTTGGTATTATGGGGGGAAGCGGTACAGGTAAATCGACCCTGCTGAACCTGCTGAACGGGAACCTTAAACCGAAAAGCGGAAAGGTCCTGATAAACGGTGTGGATCTGAATGAGGAAGAGAAGAAGCTGGAAGGTGTTATCGGGTATGTCCCGCAGGATGACCTGTTGATCGAGGAACTTTCCGTATTCCAGAATTTATATTTCAATGCAAAACTTTGCTTTTCAGACTATTCGGAAATAAGGATTCTGAAAACGGTTGCCCGGGTGCTCAGGGATCTTGATCTGAATGAGATAAAGCACCTGAAGGTGGGTGATCCCCTGAACAAAACCATCAGCGGAGGACAGAGAAAACGGTTAAACATTGGATTGGAGTTGATGAGAGAACCCTCCATCCTCTTTGTGGATGAACCGACCTCCGGGCTTTCCTCTATGGATTCGGAAATGGTCATGTTGCTGCTGAAGGAGCAAACCCTGAAAGGAAAACTGGTCATGGTCAATATACACCAGCCCTCCTCCTTTATCTATAAACTGTTTGATAATCTGCTGGTCCTGGATAAGGGAGGATACCCCATATACCAGGGAAATCCGCTCGAAGCCGTTGTCTATTTTAAGAAGATGAGCAACCATGTTAATGCGGAGGAAAGCCAGTGCGTTACCTGTGGTAATGTGAATCCGGAACAGGTACTTCAGATCATCGAAACAAAGTTCGTAAACCAGTATGGAAAATTTACCGGCAGCCGGAGGGTTGCTCCAAAGGAATGGTACCAGCTCTATAAAGAGAACCTGGAAAAGGAGAAAAGGATTAAACCGAAAACAGAAAAACTGCCGGAAAGCCGGTTTAGCAGACCGGGAAAAGCAAAACAATTCCAGATCTTCACCTTTCGGAATATTCTTTCAAAACTGAGCAATACTCAATACCTGCTGGTGAATTTCCTGGAAGCACCCATCCTGGCTGTGATTATCGGATATTTCACCAAATACATCAGTGGTACATTGGATAATCCGGATGCTTATGTGTTCGCTGAAAATGACAACCTGCCGGCATACCTCTTTATGAGTGTCGTTGTAGCCCTTTTTATCGGGATGACCGTAAGCGCGGAGGAAATTATCCGGGATGCCCGGCTGCTGAAGAGGGAGAGCTTTCTGCACCTGAGCCGGTTCAGCTACCTCAATTCAAAAATCCTGGTGCTCTTTATCATTTCTGCCATTCAAACCCTCAGTTTCATTGTGGTTGGAAACCTCATTCTTGAGATCCGTGAAATGACACTCAGCTTCTGGTTGATCCTGTTTACAACAGCCTGCCTGGCAAACATGATCGGATTAAATATCTCCTCAGCGTTCAATTCGGTCGTGACCATCTATATCCTGATTCCCCTGGTGCTCGTTCCCCAATTGCTGTTCAGTGGTGCAATTGTTCCCTTTGATAAGCTCCACAAAAAGATCACTACTTCGGTTTATGTTCCCATTATCGGGGATCTGATGACTTCGCGGTGGGCATACGAGGCACTTACAGTTGAACAGTTTAAGAACAATCCTTTTCAGAAAGAGTTCTTTGAAGTGGACCAGAAGATGAGTGAGGCTTCCTATCACTCCTCTTTTCTCATCCCGAGGCTAAACCTTATGGTTGAAAACCTGGAACGCAATAGTGAGAAAGACGATGAAGAGAGAAACAATCGATGGAGGCTGGATATCCTTAGCACCGAACTGGACCGTCTTGGCAAAAGACCCGAAGTGCAGTTTGTTTTTCCGGTTGAAAAACTGAATGTGGATTCCTTTTCATCACAGGTTGCCGATGAGGCAAAACAATACCTGGAGTATGTCCGTTCTGTGATGGAGGAGAAATTACAGGAGGTAAGCAAAGAAAGAGACCGGGTGTACGAAGCCCTGATGGAAAAGATGGGTTCACGGGAAGCTGTGCTGGAACTGCGAAACAAAAACCACAACCGGGCACTGTCTGACCTCCTGCTTAACCGCAATATGATCAATAAGATCGAAATAACCCGGAACCGGCTGATTCGCAAAAAGGATCCGATCTACATGATCCCTGAGTCCGGGACAGGCCGGGCACACCTCTATGCTCCTGTAAAACGACTGGGTGATAAAGAGATCGACACCTTCTGGTTCAATATCATCTTCATCTGGCTCACCTCCCTGGCCCTCTATGTGATCCTCTATTTCGACCTGCTGAAGATACTAGTGAACTATTTCGAGGGGATACGGATAAGACGTAGAGGTTGAGTTATGAGAAGTGAGTAATGAGTTTAAAGAGTGGTACTCGGTCCCCTGACGCTCCTTGTAGTCGGTCAGGGTCTCCAATCATGACGTTTGCTTTGCAAAGTCACGATCTTCGACTCGTTGCTCGGTTCTCGGTAAAAGATATGAGGCAGGAGTGTAATTATAGTCATTGAACCCCGAAAAACAATCCCTGTGGGAATTGTTAACAAAATAACAAGCAGGCTGATGAATAATTACGATTGAGTTACAACTGAGTTACAATTGAGTTACTACAGAATTACTATCGTGTGACCATTGTTTGACCAACGACTTGTAAAGACAATATATAATATAGACTTCCGTATTCGTCAGGCTGTTTGAATGTAAATCTAAGAAAAAATCCCGGGGTTCAAAAGCGGCCGGATTTTTTTGTTTAAATGAATAAGTCGTCTTGATGTTTTTTTAAATAAAGTTTAGTAACTTTTGATTTTAATAAAAATTCTAAACACATAAAGTATTATATATCAACATTTTAATTAAAAAGGTTTTCGTCTTTTTAATTATTGTAAAGAAAAATAGTTAACTTCCATTTCATTCGGACTGGTAAATGGAAGAAAGAATTCGCACCCTGCGGTTTAAGCTGAAGTCACCCACCAGTTCTTTTCAAAAGGTGGATGACGTGATCCTGATGGGACTGAAGTTCAATTAATAATTATGACACAGAGAATATCGCCATCAACAGAAATACATTCATTCTATGTCATAAGCAGTGGCTTGTTCCGGTATGATATCTGCAAGATCGACCAGAAGGTAATGGCTGAAAAATATGCTAACTGGAAGAAGAGAATTTTTGACGGAGATTATGAAAAAACATTTGACTACCTGAATCACAGTTATTACGACAGTTATCTGAATAATATTTTTCCGGAAATTCGATATGCTGAATCACCCCCCGGCCGGTTGAATCCAAAGATCCTGAACCACCTCACCCTGCTGGAGTGCCTTGATAACCAAGATTCTCTAAATGGTGCAGGTGTGGTGATCGATGACGAGAAGGCGATACCATTTGGAGTTGAGTATGCCGATCTGTTCCTGTTCCCCCACGGAATCGGAATATTCTCATTGAAAATCTGCCTGAATGAGGGATCCGGTCTGAACTTGGGAATGGTGTCTGATTTTTTGAACAAAATCAGATACCTGGATGCTCAGATTAAATTCGCGGGTGAGGATAACCAGCTGTCGATGAAGGAATTCATTGAACAGAATTTTCTGAAAGGTTTGAACCTCGAAAAGGATTGGAGTGTCTATAATCCGCAGTTGAAAGCCTATACGCATATTGACCTGAAAGAAGAGATCCCGGAAGAGGAGATGGATTACCTGCTGTATGACATGGGGAATGTTGCCTTGCTCGGATCATCAAAAGGGAAGGGTGTTTTTGCTCCATCCGAGAGCTATTTTAAAGAACAGATCGCCAACAATAAGATCTCCGTATTTCGGAACTGGTCAGCACTGGCACTGTACGATACCTTTACAAGAATCAGCATGAATTTTCCCGACCGGTTCAAGAGCTGGGAGTACGATTACTTCAATCTTTATATCCATTGCCTCTACATCAAATTTTTCATGTACCTGACCAATTCGGAACTCAGTGATGTGACCGTGGTGAGCAAACGGACAGAAAAAATACGCGATATGTTTATCGAGTTCATCAACGATTACTACCACAGCCATATATCCTATAAATTCCTGCCCGACCTGTTGCAGGACAAGCTGATGTTTTCCCTGGAAATACAATCGGAGATTGAACGGATGGAGACCAAGATCATGCGGATCAACGAGCATTTCCAGGAACGCAGAGAGAAAACGTTTAATATTGCACTGGTCATCATTACCCTGCTGAGTGTTTTTTCTGTGTTATATGACTTTTCGGAATGGGGAGTCAATTTGGGAATCTCCAGGGATGTCATGTATCCATACATTACCATTACCAACGGGATTATTATTTTCCTGCTCATTTATATCATTTTTAGAAAAGGAAGAAAATAATGGGTGAAAAAATTGATTTTAAAGAACTGGCGGTTGGATTGTTCGATAAGGAACTCCAATACCATGTGTTGAAACACTTCAAGGAAGTGGACGAACCTTACATTGACAAACTGTGTAAAAGCGAGATCTGCACGAGAGAACAGATGCTGGAGCGGATGAAACGGCCCGGATCGAATTTTAATCCCGCATGGGTTTCCAACCCGGAAGATCTGGTCAAAGGGTTGTTTCTGAAACTGAAAGCAATTGATCCTTCGGTGGTGTGGAAGCATAACCGTTGTGAGCTGGAAATCGTATTTGACAGGGAGGAATTTCCGGAGGGTATCGGTTATGATAACTTGATTCCCATGGATGAGCTTTCCGACACTGAGAAAGCGGATATCATAGAGCTGGAGAGGGATGCCATCCCCTTAAAAACAATCGTAAGAACTCCACCCCCTACCTGGGAGGTCCAGTTGATCCTGGGGAGAGATGGAGAGGAGATCCGGACCCTTACCATATTCCCTGGCAAGTATGCCCCGATATTCCCCGACCGCGAAATTCAATCAGAAGAGGACTACTTAAATAGCAAAGCCTTCTGGGAAACGCACGTGTTGATGGTGGAGTAGAGGGTGTCTCAAAAGCCCAAAAAAACGTCATTCTGAATTCCTGCCTGGCGGGCAGGAGTTCGATATTAATTTTTTACATCAGCTTTGCTTCGTAAAAAATGTATCTCACTTATTTTTTATGCAGGTCCGAACTTCCGCTCACGCTGGCATCAACCACTGCATCCCCTTTGTAATAGACATCGCTGCCACCGCTTGCAACGACCTTCAGCTTTTCCGTAACATACACATGGGCGTCCGACCCTCCACTGCTTTCAAGTGTACACTCAGCCGCTTTCAGCTCCATCGCTTTCAGGTCGCTTCCGCCGCTTGATTTGGCGGAAAACACCCTGGCTTCCCCTGTAATAGTCGCATCCGAACCACCGCTGGCAGAAAACTTCAACTCATCAACCTTCAGGTCCATATTGATGTCGCTGCCGCCTGAACATTCTACGGTCAATCTGTCCTGGTTGATGGTCCCGTTTGCTTTCACATCGGACCCGCCCGAAGCGGAAATGGCATCGAGTTCCCGGAAGGTCAGGTAGACGTTCATCTCTTTCGCACTCCGGATTGAGCCATCAACATATACCTTCAGCACTCCATCTTCCACCTCGGTGATGATGTACTCGTGAAGGTTCTGATCGGCTTCCACCTCAAGGCTCACTGCATTTCCCTGGGTTAGGTAGAGGTCGATCCCGGAACTGACCGATACGGCATTAAAATCAGAGACCTTGCGGCTCTTTTTGGTGACATTCCCGTCACCGCTTACATGCTGAGCAGGCAGGGTTTGTGGCAATAAGAAACAGGCAAGAAAAACAAGGATTACGCTGGAAGAAATTCTTTTTTTCATCATCGTACGTTTTGGTTGGTTGTTTAGTCTTTAGAATTAAAGACGATCGTTGGAAGGAATTGTTGCACCATGAGACATGTAGAGGTTGTATCAAAAGTCAATTTTTCACGCCAAGGCGCAAAGTATTCGCAAAGTGAAATAAAAATAACGGATTAGTAATCAAATACATACAATCTTTGCGTCTTCTTTGCGGTCTTTGCGAGATTCATTTTTATAGACTTTTGAGACGGTCACTACGATGAAATTACCTTATAATGAAAAAAAACGCTGACAGGTCGTAAAGACCCTGTCAGGTTTGCCAATTAACATTTAACAATTAACATTTAACTAATAACTAAGCTTCTTTCTGGCTTAAATACCGTTCGGCATCGAGTGCTGCCATGCAGCCGGATCCGGCAGCTGTCACAGCCTGGCGGTAATCTTTATCCTGCACATCACCGCAGGCGAAGACACCAGGCAGGCTGGTTTTTGCAGTGCCTTTTTTTGTCAGGATATAGCCTGTTTTGTCGGTTTCCAGGTATTCTTTAAAGATATGTGAATTTGGGGTATGACCGATTGCCAGGAAGAACCCATCGATTTTGATCTTCACCTCTTCTTCCTCCGGTTCACCCATTCTTTTGATCAACGTAGCTCCTTCGACCACGTTCTCCCCGAATAGTCCTTTTGTATTGTGTTCGAAAAGGATTTCGATATTCTCTTTTTCCGATACCCGTTGTTGCATGATTTTGGATGCCCTGAGGTAGCTTTTCCGCACGATAATGTAAACTTTTGAGCAGAGGTTTGACAGGTAGAGTGCTTCCTCGCAGGCAGAATCACCGCCGCCCGCTACGGCAACCACTTTGTTTTTATAGAAAAACCCGTCACACGTAGCACAGGCAGATACACCTGACCCGGCATATTTCTGTTCATCGTCCAGACCAAGGTATTTAGCGGTGGCACCGGTTGCAATGATAACCGTATCAGCTTCGATCACTTTTTTGTTATCGATCGTGATTTTACAGGGTTTTTTGGACAGATCCGATGCTGTAGCCAGTCCCCAGCGAACATCAGTCCCAAATCGTATGGCTTGTTTTTTCAGGTCTTCCATCAGTTCAGGACCGGTGACTCCTTCCGGGTATCCGGGGAAGTTCTCCACCTCCGTGGTGGTTGTCAGTTGTCCTCCCGGTTGGAGTCCTTCGTACAGGACAGGTTGAAGGTTTGCCCTGGCTGCATAAATGGCAGCGGTATATCCGGCCGGTCCAGAGCCGATGATGAGGCATTTCACGTTTTCAACTTCCTGGTTACTATGTTGAATCTCCTTGTTTCCTTCAAGGTTACCAATGGGTTTAAAAAGATCCATGTGTTGTTTTTTTACTTGTATAACATATTGAGGTGCAAAAATAAGAAAAACATTCTCTTTTGATTCCCGCATTGTGGACAATTCCCGTGCCACAATATAATTCCTGAAAATTTTGCAGATTCCTGTCAGTTCCGTAATTTTGTCGGGCTGTTTCGGGATGTAGCTCAGCTAGGTTTAGAGTACTCGTCTGGGGGGCGAGGGGTCGCGAGTTCAAATCTCGCCATCCCGACTAGGTTTCAGAAGATCAGAAAAAGAATTTGCACGCAATTTGCACGCAAATTCTTTTTCTATTTGAATTAATAACGACTTATTTTTCTTCTCTCATTATTCTTTAGTTCATTAAAAAATCTCACCCAAATAAATTAAAGAGTTGATCAGGAAGGAGATTTTGCCTAGAACCTCCCATGTTATTTGAGAATAAATAATCGGACGATTTACAAACACGCTGATAAATTAAGGGTCAATTCACCTCAGAAATTGGATCTCAGGTTTTGTGAATCCTAGTTCCGCAATGCGTGTAATATAGTAAAATATCACCTATGGTTTTGAAGTTTTGACAGGTATTACTTAATAATGCTAGATCATTGACATTATAATCTTTATTCCTATTTTTATTACTGGGAATAATAAACCGTCTATCTCAACATTTTTTAGAACTTATTTCGTTACTTATTCATCATTGGGTAATATCATACTTTACTACCAAGGTCGTAAATTTGTTAGGTTAATTAAGTAATAACCTAAAACATATTCATATGAAAAACTCATTAAAGTCATTATCGACCACACTATTTATAATAGTAGCCCTCATTGGTTCTATCAATGGGCAGGATAAAACTGCACTTAATATGCACAGAGATATTGTCTTTTCAGGAGGTTCAGAAGAGATAGAAATAAAAATTCAGGTGACTGAAGAAAACAATAATCTAAATATATCTGTAAGAAGCATGATTAAAGGCGGAGAACTTACCATTGAGATTATTGATCCCAATGGTGATAAGCAAGGAACCTTTTCAGTTGGATGCCAAATTGATTCAAAAACAAGTGAGAAATCCCATGTTTATAAAACAAAAGATGAAAATCCACGTGTTTATAAAACAATAAGTGAGAAATCAACTGATAGCACAAATGATAATACAAAAACAAAAGAAATCGTAAATGCATCAATCTCGAAGACCATCAAAAACCCTATAAAAGGCAATTGGATAATAAAGGCAATTCCTAAAGAAGCACATGGAGAACTAACTATAGATTCTGGTCAACACTACAGTGACGACTCTCAACAAAATAATGAATAATGCCGATTCATCATCGTTTGATTGACCATGCTCCAAAAACAAAATCCGTTTGGTGTATGATTTTATTCTTGGTTTTGGGGATCTTAGGTAATCAGGGTTTAAAGGCACAATCAGCAATTAAAGGACAGATAAGATTAGATACAATCTGGGCCCCTAAGGCTTATTTGTCTATTATCCCAAATTTCAACGAACTGTTCACCATGTCAAATGATATGATAATTGAAAGAACAGATGTTGATAGTTTTGGATATTTTGTTTTCAACACAAGCTATTTACCGTCAGAAGATCACTTTTACAGAATACATTTCTCCAAAAAAGGAGATCCTCCTGCCTCTTTAATCATCGGAGGGAAAGAAGAAAACCATTTCTTTATTATTGCGAATAACAGTACTGCTATATATATCAAGAATTCAACTAGTGAAACTTTTCTAGCTGATATTTCAATTGCTGGATATTATCCAAACCAGATGCTTCAGCAAGTTAATGAGATAGCGAATTATATAGACACAATAGATTTTTATGGTTCTGCAATAAAAACAGAATTTATCCGCAAGGGGATATATGAAAAACTCAGATCATATGCTGATACATGCTCGCATCCTTTGGTTTCATTATATGCACTACATAAAAGCAACTTCGAGTCTAATTATCCGGTTAACCAACAGTTCTACAAAAACTACATATTGAAGTGGAAACGTGAACAATCTTCATACTTCAAAGTATTCAGAAATGAGCTTCCAAGATCAGAAAATAAAAACTTATTGTTCTTCATTATCATAGGTGTTTCTTTTTTTACAGTCGGAGTTATCTTCAGTCAATTAATAATTAGGTCCAGACTAAAAAATAAAAATCTGTTAAAAGAGTTAAGTGTACAAGAAAGGAAAATCTTTATTCAGATACGGGAAGGTAAATCAAACCAAGAGATTTCTGAAGCGTTTAATATTGAATTGAGTACAGTGAAATCACATGTAAACAGCATTTATTCAAAACTAAATATCAATTCGAGAAAGGAACTTTTGAATCTTGATAGTTAACCTAACCAAAATATCATGAGAAGTAAGTGCCTCACCTATCTATTGTTCTTCAAATGTTATAATTTGGGAAAATCTTTTGTGGAGGGTTATAGGTGATCTATATTATCTAATATTCATAGAACCTTTGTTTCGGTTCAACAATGTTCGGATTCCGGTATCCTAAAGTTAAGAGATGGCTCTGTGAAATTGATGGCAGTTTTTTTGATTACCCCAATAATACTCCCCTAAAAAACTCAAAATACTTTCCTCCCATGTCACAGAAATCAAATAATGGGAGAATAATTTACATTATTACAACTTATTATTGAACCTATCTTTGTCCAAATTCATTTGAAGATTTACAATTGGAGTATGTTCAAAAAGTAAGGAAACTTGAATTAAATTTTTTTCTTAATTTTAAATCTGTAATTGGGACTTACCGAAATATCTTTACTGCGTTTTTTAATCAATTTTTACTTTTTTTCTATTTCTTCCCTTTTTAAGGTACATGTTAATTACCATTAGTGATTATATCTTTTACGTTGAATTCATTAATTAATTATTCAAGAAAAGATCTTAGTACGGATAATATATCAAGTTTTACATATTATACGGATATTGGCAGTAGAATATATGTTAAGCGTCGCTGCGCGCCGCTTAACGGGTGCGAGCTGAGCTACGCATTCAGCGATTTCACGGCGCCGCGCAGCGCCGCCTAACAATCGCTGGAGCTGACTCGCAGCCTAAGTAGTGAGCAAGCTCCCTCTTAGACTGACATGCAGCTCATCTCGCACCCGTTATGTTGCATAAGGAATTGAACCAATGTATCCAGTAAAACTTGGCTACGACGTAGCTATAAAAAGAATAAAACAGCTGCTGCGCAATGGTCATAATGCTGAAGCTTTAATTACGTCTGTATTCACCGTTGAGAAAGTGCTGCGTCGAACACTCAAAGAATTAATGGTTTCTGCCGGGTTCACTTCAAAGGCTGCGAATACATTATTAGAGCAAATACGAGGTTTCAAAAACATTAAGGATGTATGGTCTTGCTTTGACCCTGCAGGGGAATCATTACCTACCATCGTCGGCAATGCCCACTGGCAAACCATCTCTCCATCTGTGACTATGCGTAACAAGCTTGTCCATGGTGATCGCGTGTACAATCTAGCCGAATGTAAGGCACAGGCTGAGAAAGTCCTGAAGTCGTTAGAAAAAATCGAGAAAACATTTCAGCCCAGGTATGGTTACTCTGGTTGGAAAGCATTTTCAGTTAGAAGAAAAAGCAAATTACATTTAGATCCTCGGGTAAAAATAAATGCAACATAACAAGTCACTTCTGCCGACCGCCTCCCTCACTTACGTTCCTCTGGCGTCGGCAGAGTTCAAACGTTATATTTTACTAAAGATTTTTACTGCAGGATGAATGCATATTTATTATCAAGGTTACCTACTATTTATGCTGATATGAATGTTTATCGTTATGTTGCCTATGGTGATATTTCAATAAAGGATCCAGAACGTTTTCTATGGGTATATTCTCATGTGCATTTAGATGAAATAAATAGAAATGTAAATACTGATGCACTAGAGGGTATGAAACTATTAAGGGCTGTCGAGATTGCAGATGTTTTGAATGAGAACTATCGGTCTATTGGAAATATTGTATTGAGAGAATATGTCGATCCTAATCTTCGATATGAGGAACACTTAGAAGCAATTTCTGGAGTTGAAGATACGACTGACGTGATGATCGAACATCTTTTACGCTCTTTCGGAGCAGATAATTACAAACAGCTAAGTAAAACGCCTGAAGAATTGTACGAAGAAATCGATAAACTGACAAGTTCCCTAGATGAAAAGACAAGAGAGGAACTTTTACAGAAAGCCAAGTTAGTTTCAATAGAATTGAAAGAATCAATAGAAACGCATCTTAGTAATCAAAAACCAATAGACCAGACCCGAAAGGCTATGGGTATAACAAGTGAGCATCGAAAAAAGGTCGAAGGCTCACAATCTCCGATTGATGATATTTGGAATATTATCTCACCGGCAATTCCAAATATTTCTAAGAATCAATTTTTCGGTTTTGAACCTCTCCCAGGAATTGACTATTTGCAACATACCCAATATGGATCAATTTCAGGAGCACATATTATTCTCAATATGTTAGGTATAAATCCAGATAAGGGGTTAGCAAAACGTGAAAAAATAAAAAACATTATTTCTGATAGTCAACATGTTGGAATGGCTTCATACTGTAATGCTCTTCTATCTGCTGACCAGAAACTTTGTAATAAAGCACGAGCAATATATACTTACCTTGGTAACATTACGAGTGCATTGTGCTTTAAATACCTTAAGGGCATTGTGATCAACTTAAGCATAAAGGAAAGTAAAATATAACAATTCGCTGCAGCTAACTTGCTGGCTGTCATGCTTTTTGCAAACGAATGGTGGGTGATTTGGCAAAAAGTCATGCCAGCTGGCGCAAGCAGCTGAACTCGCATCCGTTCAACTATTAATGAAGTTTAAATGACTGAAGCTAAAAACTATAAAATTGTTAGAATTTTTTGTAACGAATGTTTGAGGGAAATGAAGCACCTTGTTTTAAGCTCAGTAAAAAGATCGGGTGTACATGAAGTAGCACCAGAATTCTCATTTTCATGGGAAAATATTTATCAGGTACTTGAATGTCAGGAATGCAGCAATGTAACATTGAGAGTTCGACATTGGAATAGTGAAGCCCAGTGGTCGCATGATCAAAAAGATTATAAAGATTCATACTATCCGCCAATTGTATCAAGACCCAAACCAGTTTGGTTTGAAAAATTGGAAACGAAATTTCAAGAGGTACTTCAAGAGGTTTATATTGCGCTAGATGCAAATTCAAGGTTTTTGGCTGCTTTTGGAGCTCGTACCGCGCTTGATATGCTCATAGTAGATAAGATAGGGGATAAAGGTAGTTTTAAAAATAAACTCAATAAACTAGAATCAGAAGGATTTATTGATTCAACAGAAAAAGAATTACTTGATGCGGTTTTGGAGGCTGGCAATGCTGCAGCGCATCGGGGTTATGCACCAGATGAAAATTTATTAAATAGTGTTATAGATATTTTAGAATCATTGTTTGATAGATTATATTTTAAGCCAAGTCGTGATAAAGAGCTTTTACAAAAAGCAAAAGAGTTAAAAGGAAAAATACCCAAAAGAAAATAGTCGAACAAATCATTTAACCGGACGCTGGAATCGTCTGTAACTTTAAGCAGCGGCAGTGCAGGCGCCGGTTAATTCAAACGTCCGTTATGCTGAACCAAACATATGGGAAACTTAATACACACAGTCTAGCATTATTTCAACCATTAGCAGTTTTATCAAATGCTGTCTACACTCAAGCTTAAAAACTATAGGGGTTTCTTGGACCACAACCTCGACCTACGACCATTAACAGTAGCTGTAGGTCATAACAATGCCGGGAAGTCCACTGTTGTTGAGGCTCTACGCCTTATTTCAGTCATCAATGAGCGACTTGGTGGGCTTCAATTCTGGAAACCACCCGGTTGGAGCCAACTTCCACTTCGATTTCTAGGTGTGCACCCCTCTTTAAAAGGGCTAGGAATTCAATTTGATACTATCACATATCATTATAGTGATGACCCTGCTCAGGTTATAGCTACGTTCACAGGCGGAGAGAGTATCCATCTATTCGTCACCCGTAATGGAGAATGTCATGCAATCCTTCGTGACCAAGACAGTGAGGTTATCCGCACCAAGGATCGTGCCCAGAAGTCTGGTTTTCCTGCTTTACGTGTACTCCCCCAGATCACACCGCTTGACCCAAAGGAAAAAATTTTAACGGAAGATTATATTCGCCGGAATCTGTCCCTTATCTTGTCATCTAGGCACTTCCGGAACCAACTACGCTTTATGCATGGTGCTTATAAACGGTTCCGGCAAATGGCTGAGGAGACTTGGCCAGAGATCCAGATTCGTCAGTTGCAAGGAGCGCGAGGCTATGCAGGTCAAGATCTCAGCCTGACTATTCGAGACAGGGATTTCGTTGCAGAAGTCGCATGCATGGGTCATGGTTTGCAGATGTGGCTGCAGACGATTTGGTTTCTCTCTCGAGTTGAGGATGGGGCATCTGTCGTGCTTGACGAACCGGATGTATATATGCACCCAGATCTGCAGAGGCGATTGATCAGATACATTAGGGGAAAATATCCACAAATTATTATCGCAACTCACTCTGTAGAGATCGTGGCAGATTTAGATCCATCGGAGATTCTCGTCATTGATCGCAAGCAAGACCGTTCTTGCTTCGCTGATACACTTCCTGCTGTCCAACAACTAATCGAGAACATTGGAGGAGTACACAATATCCATCTTGCGCGGTTGTGGAGTTCGAGGCGTTGTATATTGGTCGAGGGTGATGACTTGAGATTCTTGAAAATCCTCCACGACAAACTTTATCCGTCATCGCCTATGGCATTCGATGATATTCCGAACACGTCGATTGGAGGCTGGAATGGATGGAACTATGCAGTTGGTTCAACAATGTTTGCACAAAATGCGTTGGGTCAAACAGTAACGGTCTACTGCATCCTCGATTCAGATTATCACACACCAGCACAAATCAAAAAACGGCTTCAAGATGCTAAGAAGTGTCAGGTCCAGCTACATATTTGGTCTCGTAAAGAAATTGAGAACTACTTCGTCGTTCCTCGTGCTATTGCGCGGATCGTCCACTCGCGAAGACCAGAGCTCAACCTTGATACCTTGTCTAAAGCCATTTCTGCCCAGATTAACAAAATCGCAACTGAGCTTAGAAATGTTGTACTTGACGCATATGCTACGGCATTCCAACAGGACGACCCCGCTGGTGGCATCACCCAGGCTAATCGACGCGCTCGTGAAGTCGTAGAGCCATCTTTTGAAAATCCCGAAACAGCTCTAACTATAGTTCCAGGTAAAGAGGTTATAAAACAGATCAGTTCCTGGCTACATTCGAAGTATGGACGTGGTATCAGTCTGCGAGACATTCTAAGGGTGCTTCGCAAACATGAAATCCCTGAAGAAGTACGGGTTGTTATAGAGGCTATTGAACGTAATCGGTCTTTCCGTGACAGAAAGGTATAAGAACTAGCAAGAAGCCATAGCATAACAAGCCGCTAAACTCTGACCACAAAATATCTGTGGTATTAAAAAGTATGTCTTCCGCTCCAAATATGGAAGTAAATTAAAAACATTTACCACGCAGTTTTGTGGCAGGTTAGCTCCGTTAGAAAAAATAGGGAGGTCGTGATAATATTATATAGGAAAATTAAGAAGATAAATTATTTATAGATTTAAATATTAACGTAAAAGGAATAATAAAATGAATATTTATGTAGGAAGCTTATCCCTTGATGTAAATGATAATGATTTAAGACAGACTTTTGAAGCTTATGGCAAAGTTGAGAGTGTGAGAATTATTAAAGATAGATATACAGGAGAATCGAGAGGTTTTGCGTTTATAGAAATGCCAACAAATAAAGAAGCTCTTTCTGCCATTGATGGCTTACATGGGAAAGGATTAAAAGAGAGTAGTATGGTAGTGAATGAAGCTCGTCCACGTTCCGAAAGGCGGATCTGAGGTGTGCACAGACGATCCTGGTAAAATATTATTTTCTAACAATTCGGTCCAACAGACGATGAACTCTATCATTAGATTCTAACTTGTCAGTTTTTTTGATTGACCAAACAATACTCCCCCAAACAATTGAATTTTAAAACCTCCCCTGTAACGGAAAACAAACAAATGGACCATTATTTAGAGCTAGCAACCTCACCTTTTAATATTCTGTATCTATATTTCGTAATCCAAACAATATGATATACATGATAATAGATTACATGCGACAATTTCTTAAATTTGCTCAAAGCTTCACTTTTTATGCAAAGCTAATAAAACATGACCACCTTCAAAGAAGGTGGGTTTCTAAGTTGGACTAAAAATTAGTGATAATAAATTCAATTTTGCCATATATTTGAAAGTACGATTACTATTCCTGCAACTCACTGGAGAATTTGCTGGCCATAACTCTTCGGGATATGTTCGGTCACCAGCGTCTGCGGGAAGGCAAATATACTCCTGGTCAGATAGATAATAAATGGACTTCTGAAATCATAAAGGATTTTAAAGAGTGTCTGCGGAAGAATATAGACAAACTACCTGTACCGGAGGAAGCGATTCAGCAGATCATAAATTCAAATAAGCGGAACTGGTAAGATTGTTATGAAAATCCCTCCTTTCAGGTCATTCTTCCTTCTACTGCTTGCTGCCCTCTGCCTTCTGCTTCTGGGATATTTTTTCCTTTTTGGGGTAAAGAAATTTGCAGGGCCCTTTCTTATCGCCTTCTTAACCAGCCTGGCCATCTATTTCATGGGTCATCCAAAACTCAGGAGCTTTGCATTTACCATCTGGGTATTCGCATTTGTCAGCATTTCTATGATCTACCCGTCAACCTTCATGTCCTGGTTCGGGTTAGACCTGGGAATCCTAATCGTTCCACTGATACAGGTGATCATGTTTGGAATGGGCACAACCCTAAGTCTCCAGGATTTTACCAGGGTGTTTAAAATGCCTTTTCCAGTCTTTGTAGGCCTTGCCCTTCAATTTATAATCATGCCCTTGCTGGGTTTGAGTCTGGCTAAACTTTTTCAATTTGATCCCGAAATTTCAGCAGGTATAGTACTCATCGGTTCCTGTCCGGGAGGAGTAGCCAGCAACCTTATGACTTACCTGGCCGGAGGAAACGTAGCCCTTTCAGTAACCATGACATCCTGCTCAACACTGGCTTCCCCCGTACTGACCCCTCTCCTGATGGACAAGCTGGCCGGGCAATTTATTGAGATCAGCTTTCTGGATATGATGTTCGGTATCATCAATATGATCATCGTTCCCATCTTAGCCGGACTTGCCGCTAACCGAATACTTTACAGCAAAAACCCGTTTTATAGAAGTGCAGGTGTCCTCTCCCTGACAGGGATGCTCTTTATCCTGTTAGCCTTGCTAAGTATATTTTTAGTCCCTTCAAATCTGATCACCTATAAGAGTGCTGTTCTGCAGAAAGACGGATTTATTGTGGGATTCCTGCTGATCGGACTGGTCGCCCTGGCCAAGCTCGTCATTTCCATCTGGTTAAAAGGACCGGATAATTGGATGGATAAAACTCTCCCCACTGTTTCGATGGCAGGCATTTGTCTAATCATAGCAATCATTACTGCACGATCAGCGGACAAACTTGTCTCCGTGGGGCTAATGCTGATTGCCGTTGCAGTCATCCACAATGCGCTTGGTTATTTGTTTGGCTACTGGCTTGCCCGCCTGGTAAGGCTCGATAAAATCTCCTGCCGGACAGTGGCATTTGAAGTAGGCATGCAGAACGGAGGGATGGCATCCGGTCTTGCAATGAATGTGCTGAAAAGTTCTTCAGCAGCCCTCGCACCCGCTATTTTCGGTCCCTGGATGAACGTATCAGGTTCTATGCTGGCGACCTGGTGGCATAAGAAAAAACTTGTCCGGCAACCAGGAGGAAAAGCGGAATAATCTTTCAGTTCAGCCTATTAAAATAATGTAAGTCGTCAAACCAATTTGGATTAAATGTTGTGACCAGCTAAAAGATACATCTCCCAATAATTGTACTTCTGCCTGTGTTTAAATTGATTTTAGTTACTCTAAATATTGGTCCCTTTGTTTGTTTTCCGTTACAGGGGAGGTTGATATTTTAAATTGTTTGGTGGAGGATTATTTGATGATATAATAATTAAAATAAATCTCTTTAATATTTAAAAGTATTATATAGTATCTGCTTTTTGTTGCAAAACAATCATTTTACAAGTAAATTGGTAGTAGAATATATGTTTGCTCCGATTTCCTAAAGGACACCATTACCATGAAAAGCATTTTTGAACAGTACTCAGTCGGACGCCTCGTCTTAAAGAATCGATTCGTTCGCTCTGCGACAGGTGAATCACGGGCAACGCTTGACGGTATGCTTCAGGAAGAGGTATTCCCTATTTACGAGAACTTGGCCTGTGGAGGTGTTGGATTGATTATAACTGGACATATGTACGTGGACCAAGATTGGAAATGCAGCCCGAAACAGACCGGCATCGCGAAGAAGGATCACATCGTGGGGCTTCAGCGTCTGGCACAGACATCCCGCGGCAACGGGACAAAGGTTGTTGCACAGATCAATTCCGCCGGGCGGCGACCTGACGAGATGAGCAGAGTAGAGATCCGTGATGCAACAGACCGTTTCGTCGCGGCAGGGAGTCGCGCGCAAGAAGCTGGATTTGACGGAGTACAGATTCATGCTGCACACGGTTTTCTGCTCAGTGGATTCCTGACACCCGCTGAGAATCATCGCACGGATGCCTATGGGAGCGATTTGGAAGGACGTCGTCGTTTACTCATTGAGATTGCTTCAGGATTGCGTCGGACGCTGGGACAACAATATCCGATTCTCTGCAAACTTGGTGCGGTAGACGGCCGAGACAACAGCCTAGCGTTGGAAGAGTCGGTTGCAACAGCCAAAGCGCTCCAAGAAGCAGGCATTGATGCTATAGAAGTCTCAGCTACTTTTTCAGGGGATTACGCACAAGCGGCGACCGAGGGAATTGACGCGCCTGAGAAAGAAGCCTACTTCGCACCACAGGCCAGGACCATCAAACAGTTTGTGGACATTCCTATTATTCTCGTGGGTGGTCTCCGTTCGCGGGACGTCATGCAGAATGTGGTCAACAAGGGCATTTGCGACATGGTTTCGATGTCCAGACCATTCATCCGCGAACCTGATCTGGTCAACACTATGGAAGCGGGACGCGCCGACCATTCGTCATGTGTTTCATGCAACAAGTGTTACAATCCGAACGGCTTTCGCTGCGTCCATGTGTCCAAGAGGGTATGATATATCTACACGATAATTGTATCAGTGAGGGATTAAATGGAGATTCCGGTGATATTGAGCTATCTATTCCGGTTTTGTTGACCACCTCCATTAGACCAAATGTAAGCGGGAAGTTACAATGTACTAAAAATGGCAAATAAGGATGTACAAAAAATAGCAATTAAGAATGCCCATTTTTTCAATTTAAACTTACAAAAAAAATCAAAGAACAATAACTCAATTAAAAATGGTTTTTCGGTTCTGTAATCTATAGCTTTTCCCGGATAACCTAACCACCTCACAACGATACAGGATCCTATCCAGCAAAGCGGTAGCAATCACTTCATCATCAAGCATCTTCACCCATTCCTGAGGACTTTTATTGGTAGTCACAACAAATGAAGCTCTTTCATGGAGGTGGTTGATAAAATTAAATAGCTGAACTGCCTGTTTCTTCTCCAGGGCAAACATCATAATGTCATCAATGACCATCAGGTGAGCCTTTAGAAGTTTGTTATATTCGATAAGTGCCGATCTGGTAATGTCTTTCATTATCAGTGTTTCATTGATTTGCTCCATAGTCCGGAAGTAGGCTTTATATCCTTTTTTCAGGGCGTCATAGCAAAGACCTGCGGCAATAAGTGTCTTACCGATTCCGGAGGGGCCCATCAAAACAACATTGTAATTCTGTTCGAGCCACTGGCATTCTCTCAGCTGGCTGAGTTGTTGCTTGCTAATACCGTTCATAAAGGCATAATCATATTGGTCCAGGTTGTGATTTACCGGCAGTTTTGCAGCTTTGGTCCTTCGCTCCAGGTCACGTTGGCTTCTTTGGTTGATTTCGGTCTCCAGGAGGTTTAAAGAAAAATCCAGGTAACTGCATTTTTCTTCCGATGCTTTTCGGATCAACTCTTCTACCTGGTCCTGTATGCCGCTTAGTCTGAGCTGGCCGGCGTAGTCTCTGAGAACTTGTGTCTTTGTTTCCATAGGCTTAGTTCATTAATGATTGATAATCTGATATGTCACTTTTATTTGGTATGATCTTATGGGATGTTTGATTTATTGTTTTTATGACGATGGGTTGCTTAATGGTAGAGTCCTGAGATTTCTGGGAGTGGATCTTCTTTGCCACGCTTTCCAGATCTGTTGCCCTGTAGAT
>CAYMFM010000070.1:7157-20952 GCA_964389685.1 uncultured Rikenellaceae bacterium | reverse complement strand
GGAAATGGGGATCAAATACAGGGTTATACCTTTTCTCCAACGTCTGTTGATCAAAATATCCCTTGACAAACTGCTCAGGTAAAGTATATACCGGATTTTCATCCTCGTTAAAATCGGGTGGATATTTGCTTAATGCCTCGGAAAAATGAAAATTAAATGATTGTAACTGTTTGGTGAATTCAATGATCAATTCATCGGAAATTTCTATTACCAGGATAAAGTGTCCGTAATTCCTCCGGATCAGTATAAAATAATTCAACTCTACCAGATCGAACCCGGAAACTTGATCCGTGGTGTGCATCAGATGATTCTCAAATTTAAAACCATTTGTGATGATCTCTTCCGCAAATTTCCGGGAAGGAGTGGTATGAATGAACTTGCTGATGTCCATCTCCTGACCAATAAACTCTTGTAGAGATTTGAGTTTCTCTTCTGACAAATGACTCATGTGATTATGCCTGCTTTACAAGTGTTGTTTTAATGGATAAGTCAACTGGCTCATTCGATCCTGTTTCTGCCATCTGCCAGGTGTATCAAAAATCCTAAATTACAGGTTTAGGCAAACATTTCCAAAGAACCAATTATACAGAATGATTTTCCTGGATGAATGATTATTTATTCCGGGAATTTCTGGTAATTTTGCTATTTACATAAATTCTAAATTGGATGCGTCGTATTGCTCTCTATACATTAATCTTCGTTTTTTTTGTTGCATGCAGCCGGAATAAGCCCGAACTTGACAAAGCCCTCCTCTCCGTAAGTATCCTTCCAGAGAAATATTTCATCGGGCAGATTGCCGGAGAATTGTATGAAGTGAATGTTCTGATTCCTCCGGGTGCGAATCCGGCAAGTTATGAGCCTGTACCACAACAGATTGCACGATTAGAGGAGTCGGTTGCTTACTTCATGGCCGGCCATATCGGATTTGAGTATTCCTGGATGGATAAGATCTCAGCTTCAAATCCTGAAATGGTACTATTCGATCTTTCTCAGGGGATCGAACTGATCCGGGGAGATGATTTTTTACCCACTGATCATGGCCACCCGGGTGGAGTGGATCCACATACCTGGGTATCTCCAAGAAGGGTAAAGATCATAGCGGAAAACATCTACCGGGCAATGGTGGAGATCGATCCGGACCACGAGGAATTTTATCGTACAAATTACATCCGTTTCAGGAAAGATTTGGATTCATTGGATCTGACAGTTGAACTGATGTTAAAAGATTTCGAGGGACGATCATTCATCATCTTTCACCCTGCCCTGACCTACCTTGCAGCAGATTATGGAATTGAACAGGTTGCCATTGAATGGGAAGGGAAAGAACCATCTCCCGGTTACTTGATGGAATTAATTGACCATGCGAAAAAAGAGAACATGAACGTAGTTTTTGTGCAGGAACAATTCGATATGGATAATGCCCGGGCTGTTGCTGATGAACTGGATGGGAAAATCGTCCGGATTAATCCGCTGGATGAGGATTGGAAAGCCTCGGTGCTGCAAATCGTGAATGCCCTTGTTCACTCTTTTCAGGATAATGATTGATTATTAAAACGCGGAAACGGTGAAAAAACTGATTGAATTGAAAGGATTATCCGCAGGGTATGATGACGAGATCATCCTTAAGAATGTTAATTTTTCTATCTATGAAAAAGATTTTATCGGAATTATCGGACCGAATGGAGGGGGTAAAACCACGTTACTGAAAATTATCCTTGGCTTACTTAAACCCGTTAAGGGAGAGATCACCTATTTCAGGGAAGGATTGGATAAAATGAGCACTATTGGTTATCTGCCACAATCCTTTGCAATGGATCGTAAGTTCCCAATATCTGTCTGTGACGTGATCCTTTCCGGATTGATGAACAGGAAAGGTATCGTTTCAAAATATACAAAAGCTGAAAAAGAACTGGCCTATGAACTTCTGGTTGAGACAGGACTGGAAGGGCTCTGGAAGAAACACCTTGGAGAATTATCCGGAGGACAGTTACAACGGGTTTTGTTGTGCCGGGCAATCATATCATCCCCCGACCTGCTTATCCTTGATGAGCCAGGTACTTATGTCGATAATAAATTTGAAGGTGAACTCTATGAAATGTTGCGGGAGTTGAACAAAAGGATGGCTATCATTATAGTATCTCATGATATCGGGATCATTTCCTATTACATCAAGACCATTGCCTGCGTAAACAGAAATTTTCATTATCATGAGTCCAATGTTATAACGGAAAAACAGCTGGCAGCTTACAATTGTCCTATTCAGTTGATTACACACGGAGACGTTCCTCATACTGTACTTAAGAAACATCAAAACTAAGATGTATGGATGCCCTTTTTGAAATATTCCGGTACCAGTTTCTTCTGAAAGCAATGCTTGCAGCCATCTTTACCAGCGTATCCTGTGGGATTATCGGAACCTATATTGTTTCAAAGCGAATGGTATTTTTAAGTGGCGGAATTACGCATGCCTCTTTCGGTGGCATTGGCATTGGCTATTTCCTTGGCATAAATCCGATTCTTGGAGCAGCCGTCTTTGCTGTGCTCACCGCCCTGGGAATTGAGCTTGTTACAAAAAAAGCCGATATCAGGGAGGATTCGGTGATCGGGATGTGGTGGTCCTTTGGAATGGCCCTTGGGATCATCTTTATCTTCATTACACCCGGATATGCACCAAACCTGATGAGTTACCTGTTTGGGAGTATCCTTACAGTTACCAACCTGGATCTCTATATGATGTTGATCCTGAATGTCATCATGGTACTCTTTTTTCTAACCTTTTTCAAAACAATCCTTTATGTTTCCTTTGATCCGGAATATGCCAGAACCTACCGGGCACCCGTTCAATTGATCAATTACATTTTGCTCAGCCTTGTAGCTCTTACCATTGTCTTAAACATCAGGGTGATGGGGATTATCCTGATCATTTCTTTGCTGACCATTCCACAGACCATTGCCAATCTTTTTACACGAAGTTTCAGAAATATAATTTTTGTTTCTATATTGATTGCCCTGTTGGGTTGCTTTGCAGGATTGTTCATCTCGTATCGGTTCGATATCCCATCCGGTGCCTCCATTATATTCACATTGGTGATTATGTTTATCATTGCACGCATTTACAGGCAATTGATCAAAGCATGGCTGTTGAGGAAGCAGGTAAGGTAATCGGTTCTGTTTGCACGACGGGAGTCCACTATTTTATATATAAAAAGTTTCTGTTTGTTGAAAATCAGCGTAAATTCGCAGGCAGTTTATAAAAATTTATACGAATGAAATATGATGTAATTGTTATTGGCAGTGGGCCGGGAGGATATGTTGCTGCCATACGTGCTGCTCAACTGGGAATGAAGGTTGGGGTTGTTGAGCGTGCGGAATTGGGAGGAATATGCCTCAACTGGGGATGTATTCCCACAAAATCACTGCTTAAAAGTGCCCAGATATTCCAATATGTAAAACACGCAGAGGAATTTGGGGTCGCCCTGAATGGGGAAGCCACCCCCGATTTTGGGAAAATGATTGCCCGTAGCCGTGAAGTGGCTGAAGGAATGAGTAAGGGCATACAGTTTTTGTTTAAGAAGAATAAGATTGATCACATCAAAGGATCCGGTAAACTGGCCGGAAGCGGGAAAGTTGAGGTCGATGGAGGAAACGGAAAGAAGGAGGAATATACATCGGATCATATCATCCTGGCTACCGGCGCCCGTTCGAAAGAATTGCCGAACCTGAAAATTGACGGCAAAAAAGTGATTGGTTACAGGGAGGCAATGACCCTGCAAAAATTGCCCGAAACAATGGTGGTTGTTGGATCCGGAGCCATTGGCAGTGAGTTTGCCTGGTTCTACCAATCCCTGGGATGCCAGGTTACGCTGGTTGAATTCCTCCCGAATGTTGTCCCACTGGAGGATCAGGAAGTCTCAAAACAACTCGAGCGGTCGTTTAAAAAAACGGGCATGAAAATCATGACCAATTCAACCGTTGAATCGGTTGAGGTAGCCAGTGATCTCTGCAAGGTCAGGATAAAAACAGACAAAGGCGAAGAAGAGAAAGAAGCTGAAGTGGTCCTGTCGGCAGTCGGGATCACTCCAAATATCGAAGGAATCGGGATCGATGAACTGGGTATTGAGATTGAAGAGGGGAAGATCAGAGTGGATGAATACTACAGGACAACCGCTCAGGGAGTTTATGCAATTGGAGATATCGTTCATGGTCCCGCACTTGCCCACGTCGCTTCTGCAGAAGGGATCATTTGTGTTGAGAAAATTGCAGGGGGAACGCCACAACCGATGGATTATAACAATATCCCGGCATGCACTTACACGACTCCTGAAGTAGCTTCCGTTGGTATGACCGAGGAAGCAGCAAAAAAAGCCGGGTATGAGATAAAAGTGGGGAAATTCCCCTTTACAGCTTCCGGAAAAGCCAGTGCTGCAGGACAAAAAGAAGGATTTGTAAAACTTGTGCTTGATGCTAAATATGGTGAGCTCCTGGGGGCTCATATGATCGGAGCCAATGTGACAGAAATGATCGCAGAAATTGTGGTTGCCAGAAAATTGGAAACCACAGGACATGAATTGATCAAATCCGTTCATCCTCATCCAACCATGTCAGAAGCAATCATGGAAGCAGCCGCAGCTGCCTTTGGCGAAGTGATCCATTTATAAAATCGTTTAGAAATATGAAAATTAACAAAAGTGGAGCCCGGTTTTCGGCAATCGTTGGTATTGGTGAAAAGATAAAAAAAATTAGTAAGGAAACCGGCGAGGAATACCTTTACCTGAACCGCGGGGTGAACTCCGTTTGCAACATCGACCTGAAAGAGGTCATTGAAGAGATCGATTTCAACAGTCCTGCATTGCAGGTTTATCCACAAAATTCAGGGATGGACGAATTGAAGAGAGCCATCAACCAGGAGTTCTTTGGGAATCATGCATCCATTGATAACCTGACAGTCACCGCAGGAAGTATGGGAGGACTGGATTTAATTTCCCAAATCCTTGATGTAGAGAAAATCTGGCTTCCTGTCTTTTATTGGGGCGCATACGGACACATTTCCACCATCCGGAAAGTGGAAAATGAAATGTACGATAGTTTCGATGACCTGAAGGAAGATATCCCCTCGCTTCGAGATGCTGCTGTGGTGATTTGTGATCCGAATAATCCCCTGGGAAATAAGTACGAAGATGAACAGATCCTGGCCCTGATACGAGCATTGAATGACGCTGGTGTGATCGTCATCTTCGATAGTCCCTACAGAAGGGTCTTTTCTGATAATAACGATACCATGTTTCAGGATCTGATGAACCTTCCCAATGTGATCATTATTGAAAGTTTCAGTAAATCAGTAGGATTGAGCGGCCAGCGACTGGGTTTTATCCATTCGGTTAACAAAGAGTTCAACGATGAGTTCCGCCTGAGATTACTCTATTCCTGCAATGGGGTGAATGCATTCGCGCAGCTTCTGGTTCACCAGCTGTTAACATCAGAGAAGGGAAAGAAAGCAGTACGGGAATTCAAGGAGAAAACAACCACCGATATCAGAAAGAACATCGATTTCCTGAAGGAGAAAAAACTACTTGCCGGGGAGTTTTATCAAAACTCGGAACCCACAGGCATCTTTGTTATTATCAATAAATCAGAAGAAAAACTGTTTCAACACCACATTGGAAGCGTCTCGCTTAGCTTCTTTACCCGAACCCGCAAGGAAGAAGCTTCCCGATATGCCAGAATTTGCGTATCCGTTCCCCATAACGATTTTGTCCGGTTCCTCAGTCCCCTGACAACATCTGCTGATTAATAATAGTATGTAAAGGTCTTTGAATAATTCGATCCGGGAATATTCAGAAGCAAAACAAAGGTAACGGATGTGCTGTCCTGGATCTGTAAACCGGTCAAATCAAAAGCAACGGTCTCCTGCAGGTAAGCTTCGCATGCATCCTTATTTGCATCATGGCATAGCAATAACTGTGGAGGTGGAACGGGAGGTGTTCCACACCATATCGGCAGTTCGACAACACTAAATAGATGGTCCTTGCACCCGCCGGAATACCAGAGGGTAATGGTAAGACAATCGCCTGTAATGAATACTGTATCCATGTCAAACGGATCATCAGGAAGTGATGCTAATGGAAAATCAAGGCCAACCTGTGTGATGGGATTACAGCTTATTTCGTGTATGGAATAGATCCGCGCCGGGGAACCAACCATGCAAATGCTGGAATGATCTTCAAGAATGGAATATCGTACCCACACATGCTGTCCGTCAACCAGCACAAATGAGGAATCAATATAGAACGGTTCCAGCTTCTCTCCACCTTCCAGTTCAATAACAAAACCACAACCGTCCAATCCTGTATAATCCTTTACGATGCCGTATGATTCACGGATTCCATGGTCCGGTACACCTTCGCATCCTGCTATGACCAGAAAGAACAGGATGGATAGAGAAGAAATAGCAGATCGTCTAACCACAGTGGTTATTGTTTAGTGAAAGCTAATCCTCGATAACAGGAAGCGCTACTTTCCCCATAAAAACAAGGGCATTGGATGTGTTCTCTTTAATCAGGAACAGGAACGGCCGGTTCGCTTCAAAGATGTCTGGAGGTTCGACGCTGGTCAGGGTAATCGTGACTGATGTCACAGCGGCTGCTTCCGTACCCTCCTCATTCACTTCCACAAATGTTTTGTGTTTTACCTCGGAGATGAATAAATCGAAATAGGGATTGATTTTTGAGAAATCCGCCTCTCCGGGTAAAAAAGCTATTGCCATACCCAGTGTTCTGAGTATTTCTTTCAAACTCTTCTCATATTCGAACCGGAATGTTGGCAGATGGATATCCAACCCCTCGCGGAGATAAAATCCACTGAACCAGGAGTCCAGATTTTCTGCACTCATCTGATCAATTACATCGTCGGCGCAGTTATCGTTCAGGGGGACCATCACTATCATGCTGAAATCCCCCTTACCATAGGGTAATTCGATTGCTTTGAAGAATTCGTTCTGAAAATACATCATATCCGCCTCCATGATCATGAACGGAACATCTTCAGTCGTTCCGTCTGCCAGGTAAAAGGGCAGATTGGTTGTCATTTCCGGGTCAAACTGGTATGTCCAGATACCCTTGAAATAGATGGCGTTGATCAGGAACATTACATCCAGCGGATCAATCTCATCGATGATCTTTTTTATTTTGTCGTTGGTGTTTTCAGCTACCCATTCATTGATGATATCAAGACTGGCCGGATCGGTAAAGTCCAGGGGTGTAACCTCCGCATTGTAATAGGTTTGATTCATATCGAGAAAATCGGGCTCGACATAAAAATTATCCCTGTACCAGATCGAATTGGCGATATCGAGAGTAACCTTCGGGTCCAGGTTAATCATGGCATGGATCAGGTTCTTATACGAGTTGTTGATCTCCTCAACGGTAAGGCCGCTGAGATGCAGGGTCTCCTCCATTGCCTCCCTGGTTGTGCCATCGGCACCATTGTATGTCATGGCAAGGGCAAGAGAAACACTCAATGGAGAGACCATGATATTCTTTGTGTCATCTTCCGAGCCGACCACTTCACGAAAAAGCTCCAGTCCGAAGGCATTATCCGCCTGAATCAACATTTTCGATTTCGGGGTGAGCTCAAGAGGGGTGGGTCCAGGATTATCGCTGGCTTCCTCACAGGATTGCATCACGGGTAGAAATAGCAGAACCAGGATAATCAGCTTAATCTGAGTTTTCATTGCGTAACGGTTTATGTGGTTTTTTTCTCTTCGGTTATCCAATAACAATGCAAAATGTATGCCGTTTTCTTCAGTGAATAAATCAACGCAACCATTTATCCTTTTTATTCATCTTACGTGTACAGGTTACCCTAAAATATTTCTGGTAAGCTTTTTGTTCCACCGGTTATTATTGGTAATTTTATCCAACTAATATATTCGGGGGAATTGGGAGAAAGTTTATCAGATATAATCAATGGGTGTCTTGAAGGCAATTCAATAGCACAAGAACAACTTTATCAGCGGTTTGCTGGAAAGATGTTTGCTGTGTGCCTTCAGTATTCCGGCGATTATGAAGAGGCACAGGATGTTTTGCAGGAAGGGTTTATCAGGGTATTTTTGAACCTGCATCAGTTTAAGAAAATTGGTTCTTTCGAAGGCTGGATACGAAGGATCATGATTAATACCGCCCTGGAAAAATACCGTGATAAATACCATTTGAATCGGGTTGAAAACCAGGAGGAGAATTTAGAGGTTGGAGTTGATGATGAAATATTTGAAGATCTTTCAGCTCAGGATTTGTTGAGGATGATCCGAAAGCTCTCACCGAAATATCGTATGGTATTCAATTTGTATGCGATTGAGGGTTATTCACATAAGGAAATCAGTGCTTTGTTAAATATTTCGGAAGGGACATCCAAATCAAATTTATCACGGGCCAGGGCGATTTTACAGGAAAAACTGAAACATTATTATAAAATTACTAAGGTCATTTGATGATCAAGCAGGATTCAAATATTGACCACATATTCAAAGAAGGATTAATTGGACTGGAAGTCACACCCCCGCCAGACGTGTGGGAAGCGGTGCATGGCAGGATCCAGAGAAAGAGTAGGAAAATACCATTTTTCTACAGCGTTGCAGCTGCATCTGTGCTTCTTTTTATACTGGCTGGTTCGGCCTGGCTGCTCTTTTTTAGTCAGCCTGAAACCGCGGATGTAGCTGAAATGACACCTGCACAGGAGGAGACCATTATCCCTCCATCCATTGTTGAAGATGAAACCGGCCAGCAGGAACCGGCGATAACGCTCAAGGAGGAACCTCAAACTGACATGGAAAAGCAGGCTGTTGAAACCAGTCCGCTTGCTGCCCTTTCAAAAACCGATCGGGATGCAGTTGCCCGGGTTGAAGATACGGCTAAACCGCTTGAACAGCAGAAGAGCGATGAGATTACGCAATACCGGGAGACGCAGGTGCCCGTTCGAACAGAACCTGCTCCCGGATTCATTGCCTCGAAAAGCGATGGGCATCTTCCCATCACTCAGCCAGTGACAACCCTCTCCCTCTCTGGCGATGAACCTTCTCGTGAAAATACTGTTTCATTACCGGTTGAAATGCCCCTGGATCTTTTGACAGAAAAAGCTCCAAAGTGGTCCGTTGGAGGACAATTCTCTCCAATCTATTCGTTCAGATACATTGGGCAAAACAGCCTTGAATCTTACCGCAATAGTTACAATAGCCATGAAAACGGTTTGTTTACCTATACCGGAGGATTGCATATTCAATACAATGCAAATCCTAAAATAAAGATCTATACAGGGATTTACTATTCCAGAATGGGCCAACAAATCGACGATATACAATTATATACATCAGCCAATAACGGAGCAATAAACCTTCCCATCAAGGGGAATCTCGATATCAATAATTCAATGGGGTCCATCACTTCCCGGAATGATATTTTATACTTCCAGGATCAATCCGGTTTCCGGGTCGAACCCTTATCGCTCAGCGAAACGTATGACCCCGTGAAAGAGGGATTAATTCCAATGAATGCGGATATCATTCAAAGTCTGGATTATATCGAAGTACCACTAATCATCCGGTATAAGTTGATCGATAAAAGGGTGGATCTGAATATTCTCGGTGGGGTAAGTACAAACTTTATGGTGAGGAACGAAGCCTATGCCAGCTACGAAGGATCGAAAATACACATCGGGGAAACCAACGGACTGAAAACAATAAACTATAGCAGTACCCTTGGATTAGGGCTTGAATATAATCTTACTGAAACAATTTCTCTCAGCCTTGAACCAGCCTTTAAGTATTACATTAACTCCATTAACCGGAGTGATAACATAAATACCCACCCCTATTCCATTGGTATATTCACCGGTTTGAGCTATATCTTTAAATAACCCTCTTTTTTTATACCCTTTTCAATTCCCTGAAAGGCAAGTCGATTCTTTATGATGTTGTTTCCCATGAGGAACATTCCTTCCTGGTTTCATTCAAAAAAACTACTTTTGCATTTTGACTATTAAAATGGGAATGGTTATGAGAGAAATGAAACATTCGGAGACAAAGGTGAAAAACAAAAAGAAATGGAACATGGGACCTTTCGTCTGGATAATACCTGGTGTGGTGCTAATTATCGGGGCGTTGAGCTTCATGAATAACGATTATGAAGAAATTGACGAGTCGGAACTGATCCGCAGGACATACGGTGTGTTTGCAATGGAAATTCCGGATAGCATGACGTTTGCCGGAGAAAATGTTCCACTGGAAAACTTCGATACATGGGAAAGCCTGGACCGCGAACTGCTGGTTAATACCTATTTTCATTCACAGACACTGCTGTACCTGAAAAAGACAACACGGTATTTCCCGGTTATTGAACCGATATTAAAAGAATATAATATCCCAGACGATTTCAAATACCTGCCACTGGCTGAAAGCGGATTATCGAATGTTGTATCGCCAGCAGATGCCGTTGGCTTCTGGCAATTGATGGAAGGAACAGCCAGGGAATACGGGTTGGAGGTGAATGCTGAAGTAGATGAACGGTACCACCTTGAGAAATCAACTGTGGCAGCTTGTAAATACCTGTTGAAATCATATGAAAAATACCAGAACTGGACACTGGTAGCGGCTTCCTATAACAATGGCAGACGGGGTGTTGACCGGCAAATTGAAAGACAGGATGAGATGAATTATTATGATCTGCTGCTTAATGAAGAGACGGCACGCTACATTTTCAGGATCCTGGCAATCAAATTGATCCTTGAAGATCCCCGAGAATACGGTTTCTATTTCGAAGAGGATGACCTTTATCAGCCCATTCCCTACTACAAGGTAGCCGTTGATAGTTCCGTTTCCAACTTTTCAGAGTTTGCTAAAAACTTCAACACCAACTATAAAATGCTGAAATTCCTCAATCCCTGGTTGCGGGAGAGCTACCTCTCCAATAAGAAGGGGAAAAGCTATCAGATAAAAATTCCTGAAGAGGGAGGTCGAACCCGGAAAATAGAAGAAAGTACACATAGCCTTGAATAATCTGGCAAAAACTGCAGAGAGTTCATCGGTTGATACAACCCTTGAACAGGTTGATCAGATCATTGTGCTCGGAGCGCGTGAGCATAACCTGAAAAATATTGATGTAACCATTCCCAGAAACAGGCTGATCGTTATTACGGGACTGAGTGGGAGCGGAAAATCTTCACTCGCTTTCGATACAATTTATGCTGAGGGACAGAGACGATATATGGAAACCCTCTCTGCTTATGCCAGACAATTTCTGGGTGGGATGGAACGACCCGATGTGGATAAAATTACCGGACTGAGTCCAGTCATCTCAATCGAACAGAAAACAACCAACAAAAACCCGCGGTCAACCGTGGGTACCATTACAGAGATCTATGATTTTCTCCGGTTGCTTTTTGCAAGAGCAGCCGTGGCCTATTCCTATCAAACCGGTAAGAAAATGGTCAGATATACCGATGAACAGGTCGTTTCCCTGATTAAAAAAGAGTTTGTGGATCGGAAAGTTATGATCCTTTCACCGGTCGTAAAAGGAAGAAAGGGACATTATAAAGAACTTTTTGAACAGGTCAGGCGAAAAGGATATCTCTATGTGCGGGTGGATGGAGAGATCAGGGAACTGCTGCCCGTAATGAAACTGGATCGGTATAAAACCCATTTCATTGAAATGGTGATTGATAAAATGAACATTGAAAAATCACTTTCCGGACGACTGAAGGAATCGGTTCAAACAGCGATGGCACAAGGACAGGGTACAATCATGGTGCTGGATACAGCAACCGGAAATATCCGGTATTTCAGCCGAAAACTCATGTGCCCGGATACAGGGATATCCTATAACGAACCGGCACCCCATACATTTTCATTCAATTCCCCCCAGGGTGCCTGCCCATTATGCAATGGGCTCGGAACCATCAATGAGGTAGACGTTCATAAAATTATACCAGACCCCTCCCTCAGCATAAAAAATGGCGGGATCCTTCCCTTGGGGCCATATAGAAATACGTTGATATTCTGGCAATTAGAGGCCATTGCAACCAAATATAATTTCACCCTCGATACACCGATAGGAAAAATCCCAAAGGAAGCTATACATACGATATTGCATGGTTCTGAAGAATCATTCAAACTGGTAAATACTCCACTCGGCTCCTCATCCAACTATTTCCTGAGCTTTGAGGGAATCGTTAATTATGTGAACAATTTACAGGGTGACAATGGAAACAGAAGAAACCATAAATCGGGTTACCAGTTTATAAAAAAGACCATCTGTCCGGAGTGCTCAGGACAACGCCTACGAAAAGAATCCCTTTTTTTTCGGATCGGAAATAAAAACATCGCCGAACTGGCAGCCATGGATGTCGGAGATCTGTATGCCTGGTTTTCAGGATTGGAAAAAAAACTTACTGCCAGACAAAAACTGATCGCAGCAGAGATCCTGAAAGAGATCCTCGGAAGATTGAAATTTATGTTGGATGTGGGATTGAGCTACCTTTCTCTCGATCGGACAGCCAGAAGCCTCGCGGGGGGTGAAAGTCAACGAATCCGGTTGGCTACTCAAATCGGATCGCAACTGGTGAATGTACTCTATATCCTGGATGAACCGAGCATCGGTTTGCACCAGCGCGATAACAAAAAACTGATCCGTGCATTGAAAGCATTGCGCGATTCAGGAAACTCAGTCATCGTGGTGGAACATGATAAGGAGATGATCCTTTCATCCGATCATGTTGTGGATATGGGACCTTTTGCCGGGAGACACGGCGGTGAGGTGGTTGCTCAGGGAACACCAAAAGAGATTCATCAATTCAACACACTCACTGCCGAATACCTGAACAGAATAAGAAGAATCCCCGTACCTGAAAAACGGAGAAACCAAAATACCGGTCACCTTTACCTGAAAGGAGCATCCGGAAATAACCTGAAACGAGTCTCCGTAAAATTTCCGCTCGGGAATTTTATCTGTGTGACCGGAGTTTCAGGCAGCGGTAAATCGTCACTCATAAACCAAACCCTTCATCCTGCGCTGGCAAAACATTTCTATAAATCAACCAAAGAAACATTACCCTACGAATCAATCGAAGGGATTGAGCAGATAGATAAAGTGATTGAGGTGAATCAATCCCCCCTGGGTAGAACACCCCGTTCAAATCCCGCAACCTATACGGGGGTGTTCTCCGATATACGCAAATTGTTTGAACAAACCACAGAGGCAAAAATTCGTGGGTATAAGGCAGGGCGGTTTTCCTTTAACGTGAAAGGCGGACGTTGTGAAGGTTGCCAGGGCGCTGGGGTGAAAACCATCGAGATGAATTTTCTGCCCGATGTTTACATCCTTTGTAATGATTGTAACGGAAAACGATATAACCGGGAAACCCTTGAAGTAAAATACAAAGGGAAGTCCATTAGCGATGTCCTGAATCTGACCATCAACCAGGCAGTCGATTTTTTTGAGAATGTCCCTGCCATCCTGCAGAAATTGAAAACCCTGAAGGAAGTGGGACTGGGTTATGTGCGGCTTGGACAACCATCCACAACACTCTCCGGAGGAGAATCGCAACGGGTGAAACTGGCAACGGAACTGGCGAAAAAAGATACCGGAAAGACCCTCTATATCCTCGATGAACCGACAACAGGACTTCACTTTGAAGATGTGCGTGTACTGCTCCAGGTGCTGAACCGGCTGGTCGATAAAGGGAACACGGTAATCGTTATTGAACACAACATGGAGGTGATCAAAGTTGCCGATTATATCATCGATATCGG
>CAYMFM010000070.1:0-7057 GCA_964389685.1 uncultured Rikenellaceae bacterium | reverse complement strand
TTGTTGAGGGTTTTGAAAAACTGGCACGCATCGGCCCCTGTGTATCCATTTTCGGCTCTGCCAGAACAACCCCCGATAGTCCCTATTTCAAACTGGCCGAGGAAATTGCCTTCAATCTTACACAGAGAGGTTATGGGGTGATAACCGGCGGGGGACCGGGAATTATGGAAGCTGCTAATATGGGTGCTAAAAGAGGTAGAGGAAAATCTGTTGGTATTAATATCGACCTGCCGATGGAACAGGAGCCCAACCTGTTCATCGATCCCGATAAACTGATCTCATTTGATCACTTTTTTATCAGAAAAGTCATGTTCATGAAATATGCACAGGGATTTATTGTCCTTCCCGGTGGCTTCGGAACCTTTGACGAACTCTTTGAAGCAATTACACTGATCCAGACTGAAAAAATCGGAAAATTCCCCATTATCCTCGTCGGATCATCCTACTGGGAAGGATTGATACAATGGATCAGGGAAGTGATGCTTGACCGGGAAAAAAACGTGAGCCCCGATGACCTTGAAATATTCACCGTCGTTGAAACAGCTGAAGCTGCTGTGGATGTGATCGACCAATTCTATTCGAAGTACTTGCTGAGTCCAAACTTCTGATAGTTAATCAGTAATGGTTGGTAAATTGACGATTCTTGTTGAAAATTATTAACAATTGTTAATATCCTTTGTTAATAAATTGTTATTATTGTATAAAATTATCATCCATTCAACCACCTCATAAATACAACATTATGGTCCGTAGAAATATCATGTTCAATTTTTTGATCTTGCTCTTTTTTTGTGGATCAGTATCCGGTCAACAGGTTACCCTGTCAATGACTGTTCCTGATCAGATGGTTGCCGGAACTACCGTTCTGGTAGAGATCCGGGTAAATACTGCAGGTCAGCAGGGATTTGCACGTTTTCAACAGACATTGCCACCGGGGATTACCGCACGAGCAGGTCAGGCGAAAAATGCTGATTTTACTTTTGAGGATCAAAGGGTTCATCTGATCTGGATAAAGCTTCCGGAAGGGAATGATTTACGATTCAACTACACCATACAGGCACACGAAACCCTCAAGGGAGAGTTCACCCTGGCAGGGAAATTTTCCTATATTGAGGTGGATGAACGAAATGAAGTTACAATACCTCCCAGAACCATAACCATTACACCATCACCGAATGTTGATCCCGGTCTGATTGTGGATATTGCAGATTTTAAAGAGAAAGTTGTGGAACCTGGTATTACCGTCCGACCATATGATATTGCCTGCTACCGGGAAGTACCCTATTTTTCAGAAACCGATAATGCCTGGATCGTGAATGTCCTGGTTTGCCCAGCTGAAGTGAAGAGACTTGCCCGGGTGGAAGAACAGGTTCCCGCAGGATTTATGGCAGAAAGCATAAGCAGCCAGGGATCAATTTTTTCGTTTAAATCCGGTATTGCTAAATTTCTCTGGATAGACCTGCCTGACGATCCACTCTTTGTGGTCTCCTATAAGTTGACACCTGAAGGAGGACAGGCTCTCGGGAAAGGTGCCCTGAAAGGAACATTTACTTACATGCAGGGTGATGTGGCAAGAAGTATTCCGATTGTCGAAAAAGCGATAAAGCTGACCAATGTATCTGCCGGCGAATTGAATGGGATTATGGCCTCTCTGGTAGAGCCTCAGGAGAAACCGATGGAGCAGGTTAAGGAAGTGCAGCAACCGGTAAAACAGGTCACCCAACCCGTAAGAACCGAAACAAAAGCCGGAGTAGTGTATAAAGTGCAGATCAGTGCTGCAAGAACACCATTGAACATTGAAACATTTTTCAAACCGTATAAAATTGAGGGAAAGATATCCTCTGAGTTTCACGAAGGATGGTATAAATATACTACCGGATCCTTTTCAATCTACCGGGAAGCAAGAGAATACGCAAACCGCCTGTTACGAACATCCGGACTGAAGGAGGCGTTTATTTGTGCATATACCGATGGTAAAAGGATACCGGTCAAAAGAGCCCTTGAACTGACAAACCAGGTCTGGTTCAGGTAATTGGTTATTATTGCAGGCAATCATTTAAACCGGCAAGTATGCCAGTGAGGAAAGTTATTCTATACATATCGTTTGTTTTTCTGGTGTTCCCATACCAGGATAACCTTTTCGGACAGGTGATACCGGGGGATAGTCTCTCCGTTGAGGAAGAGGCTCCGTCCTATTTTCAGTACAAACCGGTGATCGGAATAGGCACAGGAACCCTCAACTTCTTTGGTGATGTAAACGACAATTTTCATACGCCGGTCAGCGGCCGGTTCTCCCCGAAAATTACCGTATCCTCCTACCTGGACCGTGCTCGCCGGATAAACCTTGAATTCTTTTACCTTGCAGGCGCTCTTTCCGGAAACCAGAATAAACCCGGGAAAACCTTGAACTTCCGGACTGAGGTTACGGATTTTGGCATCGGTCTCCACCTCAGTCTCAGGGATTTTCAGAGAAACAGGTGGGCACTCAGTCCGTACGTTGGGATCGGTATTGAATCATTCCGGTTTAATTCGAAAGGAGACCTGATGGATGCGGACAGTTTATCCTATATCTATACCTCCGGAGGAACCATACTTGATTCGGAGGGTAACCTGACAACCAGAGATTATACCTACGAAACAGACCTCAGGGAAGCTGATCTCTATGGATATGGTAAATTTTCCGAATCCAGCTTCAGCATTCCATTGGATGTGGGATTTGACCTGGCACTGTCGGAACGGATCAGTCTGCGGTTCGGCACATCATTCCACTTTCTCTTTACCGATTACACGGATAATAAAACCTCCGATGATTACGGATTGTTTGGAAACAAAGGGAACGACATATTTACCAATGCCTATGTATCCCTGCATATTGACCTGTTTAATATGCCCATCATTATGAACCTTCCGAAATTGTTTGTCGAAGCAGAATTCGATGAAACAATGCAGGAAGATGAAGATGGAGATAGGGTCCTGGACTTTTTCGATCAGTGCCCCTTTACACAGTTTGGGGCTGAAGTGGATGCTGACGGTTGCCCGCTGGATGGAGATCAGGATGGAGTGCCCAATTACAGTGACCAGGAATTGAATACACCATACGGGGCCTTTGTAAACGAAGAAGGTGTCAGCCTTTCTGAAGAGGAAATCATAGCCCTCCTTGCTCAAAAAGATGCTGTAGAACGCGAAAATGTCACTTACTACCTCAACCGGCAAGTTATTTTTTCCAGGTATGGCAGGGGATCGGGAAAAGCTATTCCCAATCAGTTTAAATCATTTGACACCGATGAAGACGGAACCATTTCGTTCGATGAACTGCTTCACTCGATCGATGCTTTCTTTGATTTCAGAACCTTCCTCTCCAAGCAGGATATCTATGAGTTCATCGAATTCTTCTTCCAGCAATAAATAGTAAGCCGAACCGTCAACCGTATTTCCTGAACAGTAGTTTACTCATTGTGATTTTTAGATTCCAATTTCCCAATAATGGTTAATTGTTAAGTGTTAATTGTTAATAGTCAATAAGTTAATGAGAGTAACAATCTTACAATAAATCAACGGATAACTTTCGGCCCCTATCTTTGTTATCCGTCATCCTTCATCCCTCATCCTTCCTTTCTCACAACTCACCACTCACAACTCATCTCTCATAACTTGCCGGAGGCATGCCTATGGCATACCGCTCATGGCTTTTACCCAGCACCGAGGACCGAGTACCCAGCACCTCTTTTTTCCCACAACTCACCACTCACAACTCATCTCTCATAACTTGCCGGAGGCATGCCTATGGCATACCGCTCATGGCTTTTACCCAGCACCCAGCAACAAGCACCCAGCACCTATTACCCTTCCCTCCGGTCCATCTCCCGCCTTGCATCCTTTCGTTTCAGCTCCTCTCTCCGGTCGTATTCCCTCTTCCCCTTTGCCAGTGCAATATCAAGTTTTGCCAATCCCTTGTCAGTAAGGAATAACCGCAATGCAACAATCGTTAAACCACTCTCCGTTATTTTTCTCTTCAGCTTCAGCAATTCCTTCTTGTTCAACAACAATTTTCTGTCCCTGTTGGGAATGTGGTTGTTGTAACTCCCCCAGGCGTATTCGGCAATGTGTATCCCGCGAACCCACAATTCATGATCGATGAAAAAGCAGTATGCATCAGTCAGGCTGACCTTACCCAGTCGGATTGATTTGATTTCAGTACCGGTCAGCTGGATTCCTGCGGTGAATTTCTCCAGGACGGAGTAATCATGGTAAGCTTTTCGGTTTTTTATGGAGATGTTAGCACTCATTGAATTTCCGTTTTTTTCAAGGTAAGTCGTACAGAACAGGCCGGAACCTTAGGATAACAACAAACTGGTCAGGTAAGGGTATTCATCCCATAGGAGACAAACAGGCTGGTTGAGAGTGCTCCAAGACCCGTATTCAATAATACATATACAACCAGGATTGTAATGGAACAGATGATCCCGTAGATTAACCTGCTCTCTTTCGGCGTTTCCATCATGGGACCCAACCCCATCCATAAAATATATATGGAATAGAGACCAAAAATGACAATAAAAAAAAGTGGTAAAAGCAGGCTGGCGATGGAATGGGTAATGAATACAGCTGTATAAGAGTAGGTTGCCAGTTTAAAGGACGATGTAAAGTCCTTTTTTGATTCAAACCTTGGTGCCAGTTCATTGATGATATATGCTGATATGTAAATGGATAGAAAAGCCCCGAGCGAAGTGACCACCGCACCAAGTACCATGATACTGATTGTTACATAATTTCTGAACAGGAAAATTCCAAGGAAGGTGGTTATTGCCAGTAAGAAGATAAAGGGAAGGACGTAATTCCTGACAACTCCGGATCGGCTAGCCTGCTCTTCTTTAATAACCTGCCATTCTTCAACCGGACTGGCAATAAAATTTTTTGCTCGCTGGAAAAATTCGATAAGATCCATCTGGCTCCTGTTACATTAAGTTCAACAAATTTAATTATTTTTATATAACTCCTTTTACCAAAAGCAACATCCGTTCAATGGTTTCCTGCAGAAACAACATCGAATCCTCCTGTAACCTTATTTGTATCCTGGGACCTACAGCTTCCGGAAAAACCAGGTTAGCCTCCCTTCTGGCATCCGAAATAGGGGGTGAAATCATCAGCGCCGATTCCCGCCAGGTATATCGTGGTATGGACCTGGGTACCGGAAAGGATTATGCCGATTACAGGGTTCACAACCGATCTGTCCCGGTACACCTGATCGATATTGTGGATGCAGGTTACAAATACAACGTATATGAATACCAGAAGGATTTTGTCCCGGTTTTCCGGCAGGTGACAGTACGCGGTAACATGCCCATCCTGTGTGGCGGATCGGGAATGTACCTGGAAGGGATTCTGAGGGCTTACCGATTAATTAACGTACCGCCCGATTACCCGCTGAGAAAAAGCCTGGAAGGGAAATCAATGAAGGAACTAACCGCCATGCTTTCTTCCTTTAAACCGCTGCATAACGTGACAGATACCAGCACCAGGAAAAGATTGATTCGGGCTATTGAGATCGAGCAGTATTATGCTGCACATCCGGAAACAGAACATGATTTTCCACACATCCTGCCTGTCGTCTTCGGAATTAATCTGGATCGTGAGACCAGAAGGAATAGAATATCCGAACGACTTGTCAGGCGAATGGATGGAGGTATGATAGGGGAGGTTAGAAACCTGCTTGACTCCGGAATCCCTGCCTCCATCCTGATCTATTATGGACTGGAATACAAGTTTATTACCCGGCACATTCTGGGTGAATATTCATATGAAGAGATGATGAAAAAACTGGAAACTGCCATTCATCAGTTTGCCAAAAAACAAATGACCTGGTTCCGCGGGATGGAAAAAAGAGGAATAACCATCCACTGGCTGGATGGAACCCTGCCGGTTGAAGAAAATGTGGATATAATAAAACAGATGCTGAAAAATTTTTAGACACGCCCGGTGGAATAAACCTCCTGCTATCGATTAAAGAAATGTACGACCTTCAAAATTGGGAATCCAATTTACCAATAACGGTTAATTGTTAAGTGTTAATCGTTAATAGTCAACAAGTTGCCGAAGGCACGCTCACATAGTGATCCCTTTGGGACTATGGCGCATCCATCCTTCATCCTTCCTCCTTTGCCGAAGGCATGCCTATGGCACATCCTTCATCCTTTATCCTTCTCATCCATCATCCTTTGCCGAAGGCATGCCTATGGCACATCCTTCCTTCTCCACCGTCATCCATCATCCTTCCACCGTCATCCATCATCCTTCATCCTTTATCCTTTATCCTTCATCCATCATCCTTCATCCTTCCTTCTCCACCGTCCTCCATCATCCTTCATCCATCATCCTTCCTTCTCCTCCTTCCCCACACTCGCCATATAGATAACAAACTCATCTGCACCGTCAACGCCGATAATGTCGTTCATCTGATCATCATCAAAGGCTGCAATAGCGCAAGTACCGGCATGAATAGCCTGGGCACTCAGGTAAAGATTCTGGCAAACATGACCGGCATCGAGGAACAGGTAACGGAATCCCCGTTCGCTATACCGCCAATTCATTCTCTCTGTAACAGCCACCCAGATAAAACATACCGCAGCAGACCGTATCATTTCCTGACCCAATGCCCCTTGTACGATACGGCTGGCAAATCCATCCCCTGAATAGACAGGAATAAGGTGGTGGTCTATGGCCTGATAGCGATAGAGTCCCTGTGGGAGATCTGAAACCCGGTTAATCAACAGGTAGGTATCCAGTGCGTGGCGGGCTCCAGCTGAAGGCACTGTCCTGAATGTAGCATGACCGGGCACAAGGGACTTGACTCCCTGCGTACACCATAACAGAAAACTTAACTCCTCCACTGTCAGTGCCTCTCCGGTATATTTTCTGATACTTTTCCGTTCATTAATTGCCTGAACCAGCCCGAATGGTTCTGTTGAACTGAAATCAGGATCGGGTAGCCCGATCACTTCCTGATCAGAAGCTTTTGCAGTCTCCAAAGGAGGCTGAGGAACCCCCAATTGCTGGGCAG
>CAYMFM010000069.1:0-21072 GCA_964389685.1 uncultured Rikenellaceae bacterium | reverse complement strand
CATTTTATCTTTTTGGCCATTACCCTGCGTCCCGGTTTTCATACGCAATTCTTATCACATAGTGATGCCTATGGCATAAGGCGGTTCAACACTCTTCGAGTGTTTGGCGAGAAAGCGGCCTTTAAAAATTTTATGTGCAAAACAAGGCAAAGAAAATTCCGGGAGGGGTATGGCCGTCCTGCCCTGTAAAATATCTTTAAACTTGCAACGAAGTGCTACTGCAATACATTATTTCACAGGGCAGGCCATCCCAGCAACCTTGTCTGAGAGAATGTATCATGAATTCTTCATAGAATAGAACCACTGAGAACATGAAATAGGCACTTTCATTTGAATACAATTGCCACAGTTTATATAGAAATGCAAGCCATCCAATTTGCATTGATTGATTTGCGCACTCACCTTACCATTTCGCAATTAACCATCTTTATGATACAGCCTCGAGTTTGGTTGCGTTGCTTTTAGAGCCGCTAGTTTTGCCATAAAATTTTTAGCAGCCTTGATTCTTTTGTTTACTTTTCTCCTTAATGAGAAAAGTAAATGGGGTCAAAGGGGCAAAGCCCCTTGCCTAAGAAATCATGTAAGTATTGATCAAAAAAAACATTAAACAAAACATGCCTGCTCATAACAGGTAAGTAAGAAATGACAATTTCTTTATCCTTCACAAATGCTCTGTGAAATATGTACAAACCTATAATGAAATTATGTTGTATTGAACTATTTCACAAGGCAGGCCATTTTTCTGCGCGCCGTTCCTCCCGAAATGGCTTGAATTTTCAATGGTGCTCATCGCACTTCGTGGTTTCTTGAAAACCAGGGGACCCCCGCCCGAACGACTGAAGTCGTTCAGTCGGGCGGGCAGCAGCCACAGATAAAATGAACTCCCCCGCCTCTGCCTGCTGCCAATCAATTACGTTTTCTTAGCTGATTGAGGAATTAATCAAATTATGAGGAATTGGCAGGTTTTACCCACTGAAGTCCTCACTAGTCTGTAGCTATGTGCACCGATTGGCACAGAGGGCTACTTATTGAGAAGTCTGGCTGGCTGGCCAGGCAGGGAGGGCAGGTAGTTAGGCGTTGTCAAACAGCATTTTATCTTTTTGGCATTCCTATCTGCAGACAGGTGTTTGTTATTTGTTGTTTGTCGTTTGTCGTTTGCCGCCCGCATGCCGTCGATGGGGCTGAAAATATCAATATCCACGAAGAACCGGGTTTTTATGCGTTGATTATCCTAACGTAGAGGGTGTTACCGACGTAGAGACGTTGTCATCCTACGCTACCACCTCCGTTAAAACTATGGTGGTCAAAGAAAGCTACGGCTGCCATCCAGATCCCGCTTTCAGCGGGATTCCCGCCTGTCGGACGGACAGGAGTTCGACTAGCAAATTCTAAAATACAGAATTTGAGTCTCACTAACATGCAACGTCTCTACGTTCGTTTCAACAGAAACATCAAGGATACCTGTTTTCCAATAAATTAAAAAGCATTATTTTTGATATCCAATTTCGGATGAACAGGTTCGCGGTTATATGGCTTCTCTTCCTGATCTCTATTTCAGGGCAAACGCAGGAGGTTCCCTCCACGAAAAAACAGCGATATACCATCAGCGGGTATGTCAGGGATACACGTGGTGAAGAACTTATCGGGGCAAACGTTTACATTGAAGATCCGTCTGTGGGGACAGTCACAAACATTTATGGGTTCTTTTCTCTTACACTGCCCGAAGGAAGTTATCGATTGAGGTGTTCATACATCGGTTACCAGCTATTTGAGGATACACTTGAACTTTCCGGGAACAGACGATACAGCATTGTGCTCGAAGAAGAGGCTCAGGACCTGGAGAAAGTGGTGATCAGATCGGACCTTCACGAAGGGAAATTTCAGAAAACCGACGTTAGCACGCATTGGCTTCAATCAAAAACGATCAAAGAGATTCCCTCCCTGCTCGGGGAAGCTGACCTCTCCAAAGCCATCCAGATGTTACCCGGGATTATGGCACCGGGTGAAGGCATTTCAGGGTTTATTGTACGGGGAGGAAGTTATGATCAGAACCTGATACTTCTTGACGAAGCACCCATTTACAATGCTTCTCACCTGATGGGTTTCTTTTCAGTCTTTAACAATGATATCGTCAAGGATGTTCACATTTACAAGGGAGAGGTCCCTGCAAAATATGGAAGCCGGTTATCTTCTTTGTTCGATATCCGTCTTAAAAACGGGAACCAGAATAATTTTGGCGGATCCGGAGGTATTGGAACAATATCCAGCAAACTGATGCTGGAGGGTCCCATTATTAAGAATCATGGCTCTTTCCTCCTTGCGGGAAGAAGGTCCTATGCTGATATTTTCCTTCCCTTATCGTCGAATGATGAAGTTAAGGATAACAGGATCTATTTTTACGATCTCAACCTGAAGGCGAATTATCGTGTGAATGAGAAGAACCGGATCTTTATTTCCGGGTTCATGGGAAACGACGTGTTCAAATACCAGAACACCTATTACCTGAAATGGGGTAACTTCACCGGGAGTCTCAGGTGGAATCACCTGTTTACCGAGCGGCTTTTCTCCAATCTATCATTGCTCTACAGCCGTTACCAATACAAGCTTGGGAAGACAACGACCCTTTCCGGTGTGGAATGGAACTCTTCCATCACCAATGTGGGGCTGAAGTATGATTTTTCGTTTTATGCCAATCCCAAAAATACGATCCGGTTCGGAATGCATGTGAACTATTTTTCATTCCGTCCCGGATACATTCAGCCTGCTGACAAAACATCGATATACATTGATTATGAGATACCCCCTTCACAGGTTCTTGAGTATGCCCTGTATCTCTCTAACAACCAGGAGTTAACCGAATGGATCGGCCTGGAATACGGTATCAGGATGACGTTATTCCAGAACATGGGAAAAGCCACGGTTTACAATTTTGATGAGCATTACGAACCCATAGATTCTGTTGTTTACGGTTCGGGAACGATCTTCAATTCCTATTTTAATATCGATCCCACCCTGAGCATCAACATTAAACCCGGTCCGTTATCCGTAATCACTACCAGTTTTTCCCGGTCACATCAGAATCTTCATCTCATCTCCAATTCAACAGCAGGCACACCAATAGACATCTGGATACCGTCCAGTCCAAACATCAAACCACAGCGTGCCAATCAATATTCTCTCGGGTATACACGGAATGCACTGTTTGGTATACTTGAACTATCGCTGGGAGGTTATTACAAAAAGATGTACAACCAGATTGATTACAAGGAGCATGCAGACATCATTCTCAACCCGGAGTTGGAAGGGGAGTTGCGGTTTGGTTGGGGAAGATCATACGGATTTGAATCGATCCTGAAGAAAAATGAGGGAAAATTAACGGGATGGATCTCCTATACGCTTTCCCGGTCGGAAATGAAGATCGATGGTGTCAATCACAATAAGATCTTTCTTGCAAATTATGACCGGTTGCATGATTTTGCCCTGGTCAGCCAGTACCGGTTGACGAATCGTTGGACCGTTTCCCTCAACTGGGTATATGCCAGTGGATCCCCGGTTACCTATCCTACAGGAAGGTTTCGGTATGGTGCCATTGTTGTTCCTGTTTTTACCGACAGGAACCAATTCAGGATGCCTGCCTACCACAGGCTGGATATAGCAGCCAGTTTAAAAGGCAAACAGAAGCCGGGAAGGCGGTTTAGAGGGGAGTGGAGTTTTTCAATATACAATGTGTACAACCGCAAAAATGCCTGGCTTATCTTTTTCAAATCAAACGAGGACAACCCGGAAATGACAGAAGCTTATAAATTATATATGTTCCCCATTATCCCGTCAATTAGCTATAATTTCAGGTTTTAACAAACTTCATGAGCATGCGGTATTTTCTGATCATAACAGTCCTATTTTTTCTGTGCGGTTGCACGGAGAAGATTGATGTTGATCTCTTTGAATCGCCTGTAAACCTGGTTGTTGAAGGGTATGTTACCAGCGAAGCAAAGCAGCATTCTGTGTTACTTTCCAGAAGCAGTCCCTACTTCTCTGATTTGCCTCCTGAGATGGTCAGCGGGGCAACCGTAACCATTGAAGATTCATCGACGCTCTATACCCTTTATGAAAATGCGCCCGGTATTTACCTGACGGATGCTGTTTTTGCCGGTATTCCGGGAAGTTCCTATACACTGACGATCAGTGTGGATGGCGAAACGTACAGTGCAACCTCGGTAATGCCTTCGGTACAGCCCATTGATTCGATCATGTTTTATAGAAGTGAAACGAATGAAAAGGTATATGAAATCGGACTATTCACCCAGGAGCCTTCAACTCCGGGGGATCATTATTTCTGGAAGGTTTACAAAGATTTTGTCCTGATGTCAAAAAACATCACACAACTGGAGTTTGCAAATGATGATCTGATTAACGGGAACTACCTGAGCGGGATACACGTTCAGTCGGTTGAAGCCAGGCCAGGAAACCGGATTACTCTTGAGATGGCATCCATCACAGAGGAGTATTACGAATATTGTCTGGCAATTATCAAGGAGACGCTCTATGCGGATGGTCCGTTTGAATCGGCTCCTGCCAGCATTACAGGGAATATCAGCAACGGAGCCCTCGGGTTTTTCACTGCGTATTCCCTTACCCGGAAAAGCCGTTATATAGGACAAATTGAATAGGCAACGTTACCTGTTTTGAAAATTTTTCAGTCCTTCATCCAGAAAATCGATGTATTCATTGATATCCAGATCATGGGATCTGGGAGTGGTCAATAACTGTTCATTGTGATCAATGAGCACATAATAGGGTTGTGTATTTATATTGTACCTGGAAATCTGAAAATCGGCATATTTTTTACCCAGGGTCTTTTTAACTTTCCCATCGAATTCTGAAATAACCCATTCCGATTCCGGGAGCTTTGTTCTGTCGTCAACATAGAGTGCGATGATCAAATAGTCTTCCCTCAGTCGTTTCAATACCTGCGGATCGGACCAGACCTTTGCTTCCATCTCCTTGCAGTTGCTACAGGCATGTCCTTTAAAATCAAGCAATATGGGTTTATTCAGTGTACGGGCACATTCAAGTCCCTGTTCATAATCGAAATAACCATTCAATGCGTATGGAAGGCTTAAAAAATCGGCATATTTCGGATCTTCACAAAGTGTGAACGTCCCTTTGCCCTCTTCTGTTTTTCCACTTCCCGAATGTTCAGTGATCAATGCCGGAAGATTAAATGCCTGTGAATCGAGTGGTGGGATCAGCCCGGATATTGCCTTCAGGGGTGCTCCGAAAAGACCCGGGATAAGGTAGAGCACAAAAGCAAAGGTTGCGATAATCAGGATTAACCTGGGCACTCCGATAAAGGGCAGGTCACTATCGTGTGCAAATTTGACTTTACCCAGGAGGTAAAAGCCCATCAGTATAAAAATCACGATCCAAATGGCGAGATAGACATCCCTGCTTAATAATCCGAGGTGGTATGTCTGATCCATGTTGGAGAGGAATTTCATTCCGAAAGCCAGCACGATAAAACCCAGTACAACCTTAACCGAATTGAGCCATCCGCCCGATTTTGGAAGGCTGTTCAGCCAGGAGGGGAAGATGGCAAGAAGGGTAAATGGCAAGGCAAATGCCAGGGCAAAGCCAAACATTCCGATGGTTGGTTTGATGAATTCTCCGCTTGCAGCCTCAACCAATAATGCACCGACTATGGGTCCCGTGCATGAAAAGGAGACAAGGACCGTTGTTAACCCCATAAAGAAGGCAGCGAGATACCCCCCTTTGTCAGCCTGCCTGTCAGCTTTATTAACCAGCCCGGATGGCAGCACAAGCTCAAACATACCCAGGAAAGAAGCGGCGAAAACCATGAAGAGCAGGAAGAAGATCAGGTTGGGGATCCAATGTGTACTGAGGCTGCTGGCAAAATCAGCACCGGCGCTGGTTAGCGAAACGATCAATCCAATGAATGAGTATATCAGGATGATTGAAAACCCGAACGTCAACGCTTTAACAATGGATTTAAACCGGTTTTCGGATCCACGGGAAAAGAAAGCCACTGTCATTGGGATCATGGGAAAGACACAGGGTGTTAATATTCCGGCAAAACCGGCCAACAGAGAAAAGAGGAAAAACCCCCATATTGATTTTCCTGAAGCGGGAGTTTCCACCGGTTCGGCAGATGTCAGGTCAACCTGGCTTTCAAGCATAAATGTCTCCCCGGTATCCGCTGGGAGGACCTCGCCTGATGCAGTAGCCCCGGTTGTTTCTGATCCAATAAAAAACTCAAAATCATCTTCTTTTGGAGGAAGGCATCGGTGATCATCACAGCTCATGAATTCAACATAGCCACTAATTTTCACTTCGCCTGTACCCCTGGTTTTGACCCGTTGTTTAAAGAGCGCTTTCCCACTAAAGAGTTTAAGCTTCATATCAAAACTTGGATCATATTTCTCTTCCGGTTCGGTTATCTCCACCACCGGCCCAAGAAGCTCAAACTGGGATGATTCTTCAAAAACAAAACGGGTCGGTATCGGTCCTCCTTCAGGGATATCCTGCGAATAGAGGTGCCAGCTCTTATCAATATTTGCAGTAAAAACCAATTCAACTTCCTCTTCATTGATCTTTTCAACAGAATATTCCCAGGTCACCGGGTCAATGATCTGTGCACCTGAGATGATGGAGAAGAGGAAAAAAACCGTTACTATCGAGTATGTTGTTTTTCTTTTCATGAATGCAACAAATTAGCTTCGACAGAGGTCAGACGTCAATGATTTCATCCCCAAAACTATCCAGTATTTGATATTCGAGGAGATCATTGGAGGGTGTCTCCATCACTTTTATCTGACAGTTCATTTTGCCACTCCAGCTTTTCCTGATTGGGCGAAGTCCTTTTGTAAGATAGGCGGCCACGAAGGGATGGACCTTAAGGGTAAGTTTTTTCAATTTATATTTTAGAATGGCAGCTGCGAGGAGGTTTTCAAGCTCATCGGTAAACAGGATCGATGGTGTGATTTCTCCGGTTCCTTTGCATGTTGGGCATTTTTCGACGGTTTCGATGTTCATTTCGGGGCGTACACGCTGTCTGGTTATCTGCAATATTCCGAACCGGCTCAGGGGCAGGATATTGTGTTTTGTCCTATCCGAGGACATTGCCTCTTTCATTTTATCGAACAGCAGTTGTTTATGCTCTGCCGACTGCATGTCGATAAAATCGACAACAATAATTCCACCCATATCGCGCAGCCGGAGTTGTCTGGCAATTTCTTCAGCAGCAGCCAGATTTACCTCGAGGGCATTCGTTTCCTGGTTATTTCCCGATTTGGAACGGGTACCACTATTTACATCAATCACATGCAGGGCTTCGGTATGTTCAATGATCAGGTAAGCACCATTTTTAAAGGATACGGTTTTCCCGAAGAGGGATTTTATCTGTTTTGTGATACCAAAATGGTCGAAAATATTGGCTTCTCCCTTATAATACTGAACGATCTTCTGTTTCTCCGGTGCGATGGTTTTGATATAATCTTTGATTTCCTGCTGCAGGGTTTTATCATTGACATGAATGCTATTGAACTGCACACTCAGGATATCCCTCAGTATGGCAGATGTTCTGCTCAATTCGCTCAGGATCAATTTCGGGGGGCTACTCTCTTTAAGTTGTTGTCCCACGCTCTCCCATTTTTTCATGAGGCTACGCAGTTCAGCATCCAGCACGGCTACCTTTTTCCCTTCTGCTACTGTGCGGATGATCACACCATAGTTATTGGGTTTAATGCTTTGGACCAGTGTTTTCAACCGGTTTTTTTCCTCTGATGACTCAATTTTTTGAGAGACTGAGACCTTATCAGAAAATGGCATGAGCACGATGTTTCGGCCCGCGATGGATATTTCGGATCCCAACCGGGGTCCTTTGGTTGAGATGGGTTCTTTTGTTATTTGCACCAGCACTGGTTGTCCTGGTTTAAGGACATCGGTGATTTTTCCATCTTTATCAATATCGGGTTCAGGTCGGAATTTATGGAATGCAGGAAGCCTGCTCTTTTTATCCCGTGCCAGGTGTGTATATTTAGAGAGGGTTTTAAACTGTGCCCCAAGATCGAGGTAATGCAGGAATGCATCTTTTTCAAATCCGACATTGACAAATGCCGCATTCAGTCCGGGCATGATCTTTTTTACCTTGCCCAGGTAGATATCTCCGACGGTAAACTGAAGATTGCTTTTTTCCTTATTAAGTTCTACTAAACGTTGGTCTTCAAGAAGGGCTATGGCAATTCCAGAGGAAGTTACGTCAATTACTAAATCTTTGGTCTCCACTTCATTCTGATGTACGCTATCCAGAAAAATCCTGTCTGCATTCCCAAATAGAATAAACCTAAAGAACCGAACAGCTCTTTAGGTTTATCGTTAAACGTTCCATATATGTGGGTAATGTGCGGAAAAAAATTATTTCCGCTTTTTGTGTCTGTTTTTTCTTAAGCGTTTCTTACGCTTATGGGTCGACATTTTATGTCTCTTTCGCTTCTTTCCGCTTGGCATAAATACAAAAAATGCGGTAAATCAGTACGAACAATGCAATTATCTTTTTACATTATTCTTTACCTTGTTAACAAATGTCTTGGCAGGTTTGAATGAAGGAATAAAATGTTCCGGAATAATGATTGTGGTATTCTTTGAAATATTCCTGGCAGTCTTTTTTGCCCTTTTCTTTACGATAAAGCTTCCAAATCCTCTCAGGTATACATTTTTATCCTTTACCAGAGAATCTTTTACCGTTTCCATGAAAGCTTCTACAGTCTTCTGAACCGTTACCTTTTCAATACCGGTATTTTTCGAAATTTCGTTTACAATGTCTGCTTTAGTCATTTTTAAAATCTTTAGTTATCAATATATTACAAAGTGATCAATGTCAGGAGTGCAAATATAAAAGATTTTGAAATATAAACGAAATAGTTCCATAAAATTTTATTTATTTAGAAACAATTTTTTTAAAATCATGTTGTTACGTGAGTTTCAGCGAAAAAATAATCGATTGGTACAAGCAGAATAAGCGGAATCTACCGTGGAGAGAGACGGATGATCCGTATAAAATCTGGATATCAGAAATTATTCTTCAGCAAACCCGTGTTGCACAAGGGATTGACTATTATCTACGTTTTATTCAGGCATTTCCTGATATTCGGTCACTTGCTGAAGCAGAAACAGATGAGGTGATGAAATTGTGGCAGGGGCTCGGATATTATACACGTGCCCGGCATCTTCACGAAGCTGCCCACCAGTTAATCCGGCATTACCATGGTAAATTACCCGGTTCATATGATGAACTCATTACGATCAAAGGCATTGGAGAGTACAGTGCTGCAGCAATTGCCTCCATGGCATTTCACGAACCCGTTCCTCTTGTTGATGGCAATGTTTTCAGGGTGATCGCGCGGTTGTTCCTGATCGGTTTACAAAAGGGGACGGTTGCTGCAAAGAAAGCAGTAGATGAAATCGCCGGAGAGATTATGAATCCTGAAAGGCCGGGTCTGCATAATCAGGCAATGATGGAGTTTGGTGCCATCCAATGTATCCCTAAGCATCCCGATTGTCCCGTCTGTATCTTCCGTTCAACCTGCAAGGCATACCGAAACGGGAAGGTGGAGGAATATCCTGTAACCGGCAAAAAAGGCAAATTGAGGGACCGTTATTTCAACTACCTGTTCATCCGAACAGGGAAAAATACGGTGATCAGGAAAAGGGAAGGCAACGACATCTGGAAGGGTTTGTATGAATTTCCATTGATCGAGACTTCCACGGAAATACCGAAGCATAATCTTCCCGGATCAGCGGATTGGAATGCCCTGTTCACAGAAACGCAACCGGTCGTTATTACGGTGTCAGACACTTATAAACACCTATTAAGTCATCAGCGAATTCATGCACGGTTTTTTATTATTACGCTCGAATCTCCTTCCCCCCTGCTCATTGAAAAATACCTGTTAATCCCGATTGGTGACCTGGGGAAATGCCCTGTTCCAAAGCTGATTGAACGGTTTTTGGAAGAAAAGATGAGCGGTGAGTGGTGAGAGGTGAGTGCCTGCCACGTTTACCCCATGAAATCCTTTTTATTTCATCGGGGTAGGAGCATATTTCACTGTGGATGATTGATGATTGTAATTTGCATGGAGCATGGAGCATGGGGAATATCGAATAATGAATATTCCAGCCTGCCGGCTGGCAGGGATTAACGAATTATGAAGAGGGCAGACAGGAATGAGTACGCAGTCTCCAGTCCACAGTATCATTTGAGGAGGTTATAGAAACGTCCCCGAGGTGCCATAGGCCCCAAAGGGATAAGTTGGTAAGTTGATAAGAAAGAAGTTAAATGTTATCCGTTAATTGTTAGTGAGACTTGATTTTTACAAACTTGTGCAGTAAAAATCATCAGTCGAACTCCCGCCTGCCGTCGGGCAGGAATCCCGCTGAAAGCGGGGTTAATCATACCGAATGCATCAAATTCCCGGGTAATCTATTGACAAACCTGTTATTTTTTTTAATTTTGTCATGAATGTAATTATCTGAAGATGTCAATCAATAAAGTTATTTTAGTTGGGAATGTCGGAAAAGATCCGGAGGTGAGGTACCTGGATAGTGGAGTTGCCGTAGCCAATTTCCCTTTTGCAACGAGTGAAACATACCGCAATAAAAACGGCGAGAAAGTAACCACGACTGAATGGCATAACATTGTATTATGGAGGGGGTTGGCAGAGGTTGCCGAGAAATATGTCAAGAAAGGTTCTCAGTTGTATATAGAAGGACGGATCAGAACCCGGGCATGGGATGATAAAGAGGGGAACAAGCGGTATACGACAGAGATTGTCGGAGACAACATGCAGATGCTTGGCAAGCGCAGTGATTCCCCAGCTGATACCACACCACCGGAAGAGGAGATCTCGGAGGGCGATTTTGAGGATAGCAATGGTACTCCTGAGGAGACGGACGACTTACCTTTTTAACCACATTTTTTCTAAACCAACATCAACGTTTTGGACACGGATGATCCTTTATCGTTAGCATCTCTTGCTAATATCGATTTTGCATTCTACCCCATTTCCTTAAGCGCTATTATCGGGTTGATCATCTTCTTTATTCTTCTGTTTGTATCAGCCCTTATTTCCGGTTCTGAGGTGGCTTACTTTTCATTACGGCCCTCTGATTTAAACCAGTTGAAAGAAAGGAGATCGGGTCGTGCCGATCTGGTCATCAAACTGATCAACATCCCGGAAAAGCTTCTTGGAACCATTCTGGTAACCAACAATTTTGTAAATGTCGGCATTGTTATTCTTTCCACACTATTCTTCGTTTATGATCCGTCATCCGAACCCAGCTCATTTGCGCTGGCCAATTTTTCAAAGTATCCGGTACTTGGATTCACCTTCCAGGTGGTGATCGTAACTTTCTTTCTGCTACTATTTGGAGAGATTTTGCCCAAGTTATATGCTACTCAAAAAGGCCCCCGGTTTGCTATGATCATGTCCTATCCCCTGAATATCCTGGAAAAGGTTTTCCGGCCGGTCAGTGCCATTTTAATCTATTCTACCTCCATTGTGAAGAAGCAGGTTTCGAAGAAGAAGCAGAACCTTTCCATGGATGATCTTTCAGAGGCACTGGATCTGCCCACAACTGAAATCAATGAAGACGAAAAGATACTGAAAGGAATTGCCCAGTTCGGGAACATCGATGTGAAAGAGATCATGAGGTCACGGATCGATGTATTTGCCATCGATATTCACACCAATTTCAGTAAACTGCTACCAAAGATCATTGAATCCGGGTATTCCAGGATCCCCATTATTGAAGGCTCGTTCGATAAAATAAAGGGAGTACTGTATATCAAGGATCTGCTTCCATACCTTCACATGACCGATACCTTTAAGTGGCAATTTCTTTTAAGGCCTCCCTATATTGTCCCGGAAACAAAAAAGATCAACGATCTGCTGAAAGAGTTTCAATCGAAAAAGATACATATGGCTATTGTGGTTGATGAGTATGGCGGGACGCACGGGATCATTACACTGGAAGATATTCTGGAGGAGATTGTTGGAGAGATTTCAGATGAATCGGATGAGGAGGAAGCCGTATATGCACAGCTGGATGACAGGACGTTCATTTTTGAAGGGAAAACGCTGCTGAACGATTTTTATAAAATCACCAATTCAAAATTTGATATTTTTGATGAAATAAAAGGGGAAGCCGATACGCTTGCCGGACTGATTCTCGAGATCAAAGGGCAAATCCCGAAAAAAAATGAGACTTTAACCTATCTCCATTTTACGTTCAAAATAATATCGGTTGATAACCGCAGGATAAAAAAGATTGAGGTCACCTTAAACGATATCGTATCTGACCGTGAAAACAACCAGATGGAACAAGCCTGACATCTCTTTTTCTGTTGTGGGTCTTCTGTTTCTTTTCTCTCTTCTCATGATGACACAGGATGGGTGCAGAAGAAAATACACCCCCAAACCGAGAGGATATTTCCGGATTGATTTCCCTGACAAAGAGTATCATCTTTTTAATGACACCTGTCCCTACACATTCGAGTACCCCAGGTACGGGACCATTGTGCCGAATAGCGATTATTTATCAGAACCCTGCTGGATGAACATTGAATTTCCCCAATACAAGGGAAAGATTCATATCAGTTATAAACCCATCTCAGATAATATCGGTGCTCTGCTGGAAGATTCACATACACTGGCTTATAAACACACGATCAAAGCAGAAGCCATTAACGAGAGGCTTTTTATCGATGAGGAAAACCGGGTATACGGGGTAATGTATGACATATCGGGAGATGCTGCATCATCCGTTCAATTCTTTGTTACCGATAGTATTACCCATTTTGTCAGGGGGTCGCTGTACTTTAATCTTCAGCCAAATTCCGATTCACTTGCTCCGGTCATTGATTTTTTTCGGGAAGACATTATTCATCTGATTGAAACCATTCGCTGGAAAGCCTTTAACTGAACATCGTAAATAGTTATGATAAATTATGTAACTTACTGGTTTTATCTTAACCCTGCGTAAAGAGGCTAATTATGGGGTTGATTATTAGGAAACAGTTAAGCACAGGATGTATGCTGGGTGTATGGGAGATATGTGAGGATTATGATACCTTACGATCATTCCTGAACCTTGAAAATTCTGATGTCCATGCACTGGAGAGCTTCAGAAATCAGGAACGTAAATTAGAATTTCTCAGTGTACGTTCACTTCTCACCAGAATGACTGATCCTTCAGCTAAGATTATTTATAACGGAACCCGCAAGCCTTTTCTCAGGGATAAATCATTCAATATCAGCATAACTCACTCGTATATTTTAACCTCCATCCTGTTGAGCCGGAACAAAAGGGTTGGTATCGATATGGAGTACATGACAGACAGGATAAACAAAGTTGCACATAAGTTTATTAGCAAGGATGAATACATTACAGAGGATAAAGCATTGCAACGATATCATCTTTATATTCACTGGTGTGCAAAAGAAGCGCTGTACAAGTTGTGTGACAAGCCGAACCTTAATTTCAGGGAAAACCTGTTAATCAGTCCGTTCCAGATCAATGAAAAGGGAGTAATCAAGGGGTATCTGGATACGGTCCGCAGAAAAGAGGATTTTGATTTACACTATTTCAAACACGATAACTACATCATTGTCTGGTGTTGTGAAGAATGATGCCTGGTTGCTGATTTCACATTTCCTTGATTAGAACCATGATATACGATTCGATACTGCACAAAACCGGGAAGCGTAAACAGATTGCCCTGCTGGTTGATCCGGATAAGATTGAGGAGGATTCCCTGATCGAAACGCTCCGTGTTGCCAGCCGGAACAGTATTGATTTCATTCTCATTGGAGGGAGTCTGATTTCCAATCCGGTTGATCCGGTTATTGACCTGATCAAAGGGAACAGCTCCATTCCGGTGCTATTATTTCCCGGCAGCCTTCTCCAGATCTCCAATCATGCCGATGGTATTCTGCTGTTATCTCTGGTTTCCGGAAGGAATCCTGACTTTTTAATCGGGAATCATATCATAGCAGCTCCTCTGTTAAAGAAAAGCAATCTTGAGATCATATCCACTGCTTACATCCTGATTGAGAGTGGTGTTACAACATCGGTTGAATACATGAGCTACACAAAACCCATCCCTTCTGACAAGCCGGATATTGCCATTGCTACTGCTCTTGCCTCTGAGATGCTGGGATATAAACTCATCTATCTGGAGGCCGGTAGTGGGGCCAGTACCCGGGTACCTGAAGCCATTATCAAGGGTGTAAAGCAGCATGTAACTGTTCCCGTAATTGTAGGAGGTGGAATCAGGAGTAAAGAGGATGCTGCTGATATTTACGCGGCAGGTGCTGACATCCTTGTGGTTGGAAATGCCATTGAGAAAAACCCTGGATTGCTCGGGGAGATTGCTTCCCTACGGGACGAGAGCTGAAAAGTTATATGTTATTGGTTGATAAGTTGTTAAAGGTTAAATGTTAATTGTTAATTGTAGAATGGGAAATTATATTAAAAAAGGCAACACCACTTAGGCATTGCCTCTTTTTAACGTATAACTGATAACTTTTAACCCGGATTATTCATAAGCCAATTCTGAATAATCCTGACGACGAAGAAATACCACAAATTTGAGTTCATTCCAATCCTCAAATTTGGGTATTTTCTTGTCGGGGTTTACCTTCGGTGAGCTCACTCGCTTAAGGCGAGTTCGGTTCCCGCATTGCTTCACTCTATCCATCACACATTAATGCAATGCACTACGTTTTTGCATGAATAATGCGGGTTAATAAGTTAACCCGTTGTGCTATTAAAAATTAATATAAAAATTTAATTAACCTTCTGTTTATTAAAGCATAACACCGTCTGCCGGATTCGTTGGCTAGTGCGTGGAGCCGTCTGACGGATTTAATTATAAACGTATGGCAAGTTGCGGTTCCTAAAGCGGTTTCCCGTTGAACCGAGCGAAGCCTGTCCGGCAGGCGAGCGAGCTCACGAACGTTTGAGCGACGAAGGAATGAGAACCTCATGAGCAGAAAGTGTGATTGAATTGCGGATGCGAATAAACCGCTGGAAAGCAGTGAGTAATATCAATGTAGTTGGACCGCATACTTTGGTCTACAACTATGCTATGAGTATAAAAAAAGAACTTTTTAAAAGGTGCAAAGGTCTTTCGAGTTATCTTAAAGGAGTTGCTTTTTCAGAAAAAGATGTCGAATTGGATTTAATTGGATTAGATTAGCCTTTAAATCAATTTTGATACCCTTATATAATCCATAGGCCAGTAAATGACACAGTGTAACTGACTCGATACCCAAGCCTAAATCTTTTTTATGTTTAGGTGATTTTTGTAAGAAATGGTTTTAAAATGATCTGATAGAAGAAATGAATTAAACTTTTTTGTAATTTTATATATCAAACCAACTAAAACCTCCTATTATGAAACGTACAATCGTTTTTACAATTATTTTAATATGTATTCCAACTTTAATTATTGCACAAAGTTTAAGTACAAATGCTACTTATATTAAAGAGAATTTTCCTGAAGATTATAGAAAAGGCATTAGACAATTTGCAATAAATCAATGGGGTGATGATTATGAGATGGTAGTATATGTTATCAATAATCAAGCAGATAAACTCGTAAAATTAATTGATGTCTTTGAAAGTGAACATACAAACATTGCGTTTAAAGCTATTCAGGAATGGAGTGTAGATGGTTATCTACAAGCAAATATTAAGAAGTTTAAAGAGATGGATACTTTTGACTTGAAATCACTAATAAAAATTAATTGTGACTGGGAAATGGTTTTATATGTTTATGAAAAGCAAGTTAAAGCTAAATCTATTTTTTAGACAAATTTAAATATCTCATTTTTTTAGTTCTAAATTCCAACTAATTTTCGATTACTTACATTTTAGAACTTGCTCGATCTGGTACTTTGCATTTTCAGCATATGCTCCAAAAGAAGCCTTTTTGTAAGCTTCACAAGCTGCAGTTGTATCTCCTAATTCTACCAGGGAGTTGGCGAGTTCAAAATACAATCTTGCTTTGGCTTCATCACCACCTTCCTCCAATTCAATTGCCTTATTAAGCAAATTCATAGCTTCAAGAAAGTTTTCTTTTGTATTATAGATCTTTGCCAAATGGTAATACACATCTGCAGATTCGTTTCCATACTCAATGGTTAGCTTCAGGGCTTCCTCTGCTTCATCTGTCTTTTGCTCGGATAATGCCTTGACAGCTGCATTATGATATGTATTCTTTAAAACATTTTCAGCGGTTTCTACAGATTTCAAATCATTGATATTCAGGCCAACTTCGATTACTTTATCCAAAGTGGTCTTCATATTTGCAGTATCATTTTGCTCGCGATAAACGAGTCCTTTACCCAATATTGCTTTGGTATAGTTAGGATTGTATTCAATGGCTTTATCATAATTTGCATGAGCATTTTCAAAATCTTTGCTTTTACGATAGCTTTCCGCTAAAGCATAGTGTAATTGCTGTAAATAATTCAATGATGCTTCTTTCACCTCGATATCATCATATTTATCCGCAACTTCAATTGTATTATTGAACCTGTCAATGGCTTCAACATAGTTTTTGGCTCGCAAACTTTCTCTGGCTAATCTGTAATGCAGTTTAGGAATCTGAATTTCAGCAAGAGCCCTGGTTTCATCGCCTTCTTCACCAAGCGTTTGGCATATGCCGATACATTTCTCTAATGCAGCAAGTGCTTCAGCGGCATTGGATTGTAAAAGCTGAACCCCTTCATTATAGGCAGCGATCGCATCATTTTTGGTTTGTGCATAACCTGTAAGGGTAATAAGTGTCAGAAAAATGGCTATCCATTTCTTACCAAGTTTCCATGATTTCGTTACCATGATCTTTATTTTTTAGTAAAAATTTAATGAAGTAAAGATGCAAATATATAAAGAGTTATCAATTTATAAAAAAGAATTATTTCTATCTATTTCATGTATGGGTGAAGTGCATGGAAGTTCGGATCAAAAACCATACCATGATCTAAGGTGGGATGATCAGTTGTTTTTCAGTATATAGTCATATTTAGCCTGTGATTTTGCCTCTTTCCAGTGGTCCCGAGCCGATTTTCTGTCTCCCTGTCGTTCATAAATTCTACTGAGGCCAAAATGGGCAAGTGCACTATAATTCTCGACCCTGATGCCATACTGGTCAGCTATTTTTAATCCTTCCAGGTAGTTTTGCTCAGCAGCTTTATCATTCTTTTCCAGCTTTTCCTGCACAATGCCGCCAAATATCAGGCACGCCATGGATACAAACCGATCTGTGGTAATATTTTGCTGAAGTATCTTTATATGGTATTTGATCTCTGTATAGTTACCTGCCGAGTTTAATGCGAGCAAATGCCTTATTCTGAAGAAGTTATTATGGGGAAAGATATCAAGCACTTCTTTTGTAAACGTGAGCGAAAGTTCAGGATTATCCTCCATACTCATGGCAATATGGGAGAGGAAGTACAATGCTTCAGCCCGCAAAAAAACAGAATTATCCTTGATCCACAGGAGCATTCCCCACCCTACATCCTTGTCACCCGGGGGGAAGAACACTGAGACGGGTTTATAGACGGGATGAATGACGGGGTATACTTCGCGGTAGTAATTATAAACACCGGTAAAGAACCGAAATTCCGCGAATTTCTGGTCCAGATAAAACCCCTGTTTAAGGCGCCGGTAAGTGGGGATGACCAGTGAAAGCACTTCCCTGCTGTCACCATTATCGGCATAGTATAGCAGAAGAAGTGCATGTGCAGTCAGATTGAAGAAGATTCCCTCTATATCCTCCTCATTCTTATCAGTCATGTTTTGGGAGATGCGTTTTGTCTCCTCCATTTCCGATATAAATTCGCCGGATCTCTGCTCAAACGGGGTTATTGGTGTGGTTTCCCAATAGATGAGGAACCCGCGTAAAAAGGGGTTTACCGGATGTCCGGGAGTCAGGTTTTCCACCTGCCGGAATATGGAATCAGCTCCCTGAAAATCATAATTGTATGCATGGTCAATCCCATTCCGGATCTTATCCATAATATCCTGCCTTTCAAATATCCGTACCTGGGAAAAGATTCCCTGCTCAGAAAAAAACAGAGTCACTCCAATAAATACAAATCGATGTATAAACCCCATTTTATGAACCTGCATTAGTGAACCTCTCTATGTAAAGGTACAGAAATTAAATTGATATGGAAGGAGGAGGGATGAGGGGAAGCATGGAGCAAGGAGCACGGGGCGTGGAGAAAAGAATAGAGGGTATGGAAAAAAGAAATATCGAATAATGAACAAGGAATAACGAATTATGAAGGAAGGAGGAGGCAGTGAGCAGTGAACAGTGAGCCGTTACGGGGTACGGGGTACGGGCCATAGGCCCTGACCGATCGGAGAGAGCGTCAGGGTTAAGGGTAAGTCCGCCCTGCCTGCCGGCAGGCAGGAGTCCGCAGTCTTCAGTCCGCAGTAGGCAGAGGAATAATGAGTGTATTTTGCATAGAGCATGGGGCATGGGGCAGAGAGTAAAAAAAATAAGGATGCTGGATGCCGTGCCTAGCCGGCAGGTGAAAACTGATTATTTGCTTGGTTCTAAGTTCTGAATTCCCCGGAACTTATCACTCGTCACTCCTGACTGCCGGCAGGCATGGCGTTACTCGTCACTGACTATTGCATGACCATTGCATGACCATTGCATGACCATTGCATGACCATTGCTTGACTATTGCCTTGCCTGCCGGCAGTCAGGGGGTTGAATACTAATGCCTTACATGTAAATATTCAACCCCTGCAGGGTTGTAATCTCCTCGTACATTTTAACCACCGGTTACCACCGTTGGTTATTACCTTCGGTGAGCTCCGCTTCGCTCCGGTTCATGCAATGCACTATGTTTTTGCATGAATAATTCGGGTTAATATTACCTGACAATGTCCCGTAAGGGATCTTTCGAAGGCCCTATAGGTGGATGCCTTTCTTTTATACTGCAGAGCGGTATTTTAAAGGCCATTCTATCGTTCTTCGAACGATTTGGGATTTGAAACATAATTAAAATCTGAAAAAAATATCAGCGGATCAGTTCAAGGATTGTTTTGCCGGTACTTGCTGTTGGCCATGAGATATCGAGAAAGTAGGATAAAGTAGGGGCAATATCGATCATGGACACTGGTCTAAGGAGTGTGCTACGACTTATTTTCCATCCGTACCAGATCAATGGTACATGGGTATCATACGGGTAGGCGGAGTTATGTCCGGTTGAGTTGCCATTCTCTTCAATCCACCCGGGTTCAAGGTTAAGAATAACATCACCCGATCTTTTCTGGTTGTAACTATTCTGGATCTTATGGAAGATACCCTCCGTGAAGTGAGTTGTCTGGAGTGTTGTAGCGGTAATGGAGTTTGCCACACCGGTGAACTGAATCATGAAACGGGCAACCCGGGTCTGCATCTCCTCCAGGTCAAGGTTTGAATCTTCAATGAGGGTATGATTCAAATAGATCTGTTGCTGGGTATAGGCGCTTACCCAATCTCCATTTCCATAAAGAATATTGAGATAGCTCTTTAAGAGTGTCATTGCCTGCCTGTATTTAAAATAGCCTGAAGGTATCCTTGATTCTGAGAGATATTGTGGAATTCTTGCCACACCATGGTCTGCTGTCAACACAATCAGTACATTCTTTTTCCCTATATATTCATCAATAAACCGGAGGAAGTGTGCGATATCCCGGTCCAACCGAAGGTAGGTATCTTCCATTTCAACAGCGTTGGGACCAAACTGTAAACCCAGGTAATCGGCAGATGAAAAGGTGATGTTCAGCAGATCGGGATAATCATCCCGCCCCAGTTCTTCCTCTACTATGGTGGTAATTGCAAGGTCCTTGGTAAAGGTATTTCCAAATGGTGTAGTAAGCAAAACCGCATAGTTCTTTTTGTTTCTTCCTTCCCTGCTGAGTTTTTTCAGGTCATAAGGAAAAACGGACCTGCCATTAATTCCTTTCTCATACCGGGTTGTGTCATTGGTACTTTCTGTATACTGTTCCAGCGAAAGGAGCGTATTCCATTCTCGTTCCAGGTAAATATCGGGGAATTTCTTTTGGTTGAATTCCTTTAGCCATCCCGGCAGTGAATCCATATAAAAAGAACTGGTCATCCATGTTCCTGTTTCATCATCGTACCAGAATGCACCATTAGAGGCATGTCCGCCGGTCAGGATTGAGGATTGTTTGTCCAGCGCTACAGAGAATACTTTAGACCGGAAATTGGTAGAGAGCCTGAGCTCATCACCCACTGTTGTAGAAAGCAGGAACAGGGGTGAGTGCCTGCCATTCTCGAAGCTTCCTCCAACCGGATCGACGGCTGGATCGTCGGTAGACCCGACCATTTCATCTTTTAACCGGATGTACCATTGATCCGATACTATGGCGTGATGGTCAGGTGTTGTGCCGGTAGCAATGGTTGCATGTCCCGGTCCAGATTGGGTGAAGAGGTAGGGGAAGTTGGCATTTCTGCAAAAGGTGCCTTCGTTAATGAGTCTCTTGAATCCACCCTCCCCGAATTTATTCCAGTACCGGCTTAAATAATCATACCTCATCTGGCCTGCAATGATCTGAATGACAAGTTTTGGTTTTTCCGGAGGGATCTGTGTGTTTGTCTGAGAAAACGTAATGTTGAAAAAACCTGTCATGCAGGAAAACAGAGAAACAAGGGCAAAATATCGTACCATGCTATAGCTTTTTGATAATTTTCTGGTCCATTACTAATCCTGTGATTACTGACCTGATAATATAGGTCCCTGGAGGCAACCGGTTCAGGTCCAAATTAACCTGTATTTTCCCCGTAGAATGGAACGATGAATAAGGAACCATCTGCTTCTTCCCGAGGATATCATAAATCTGGAACTCCAGGTGTGCCGGTTGATTTAATTCAAAAGAGACTGTCAGGGTATTCCGGAAAGGATTTGGGAAGCAACTCATCTTAGACTCAGGAGACGATAATTGTATCCTTGCACTCTTCAGAGG
>CAYMFM010000068.1:0-21241 GCA_964389685.1 uncultured Rikenellaceae bacterium | reverse complement strand
CTTATGATATTTTACTAGGCTTAAAAAGTGTAAACGATGTTGTGATATTTGACAAGTAGGCAGTAGGCAGTAGGCAGCAGGCAGCAGGCGGAAGGAAAAGTCCACAGTCTACAGTCCTCAGTCAACAGTCCCGTCATCAACCATTAACTTATAACATATAACTTTTAACTATAACCATTATCTTTGCGTGGTTGAAAGATTGTTCCGGCGGATGAAGAAATGCATTGCATACCTGTTTATTTTCTCTCTTACTTTTACCCTGGCAGGGGCGCCCTTTTCCTTTCTGCCCCACACCATCACCCAGCCGGATGGTACGGAAATAACCTGTTATGTGTCGGGGGATGAGTTTTTCAACTGGGTACATGACGCCGAAGGGTATTCCATCATCCGCGGTGATGACGGGTACTGGTATTATGCCACCCGGGACGTGGAAGAGATCACCGCCTCACCATACCGAGTAAACAGCGTATCGCCTGCAGCAGCCGGGCTGGAAAAGTGGGTGAAAATATCCACGGATGAATACCTGAAACGGCGGAAGCGGCTTGAGATACCGGTTAAGGGAGAAGCTGTCAAGGCGCCCCATGCCGGCACGATCAACAACCTGGTGATCTACATCCGCTTGTCCGGGGAGGGTGAAATCGAGACCACCCGGACAGAGTACGACGACAAGCTGAACAAGGTGAAGGATCTTTCCCTGAAAACCTATTTCCAGGAGGTTTCCTATGATCAGCTTACCATTGAGAGCACGCACTACCCTGCCTGCAGCGAACCGGAAACAACCAATGCGTCGTACGAAGATTCCCGTCCGAGGGGTTATTTCCAGCCATACGATGCAACAACCAACCCGATCGGTTATCAGACCGAGACGGAATCGCGACTCAGGGAACACCAGTTGCTGGTTGATGCTATAAACTGGATCAATGAGAACGACCCGGTCCCGGCCGGGCTGATCGTTGACATGGATGACGACGGGTATGTTGACAACATCTGCTTTATGATAAAAGGGCAATCGGACGGATGGGCTGAACTTTTGTGGGCTCACCGCTGGGCGCTATATACCTACCCGGTCTTCATAAACGGTAAGCGTGTGTGGGATTACACCTTTCAGCCCGAGAACCAGGTCAGCGTCAAAACCCTGTGTCATGAGATGTTTCATACGCTGAGTGCCCCCGATCTCTACCATTACGACGACGGCGGGCTGAACCTGGATCCTGTGGGAACCTGGGATATCATGGAACAGGGAAGCGGTCACATGGGAGCCTGGATGAAATTCAAATATTCGGATTCGACCTGGATCACTTCGATCCCGGTCATTACCGAACCGGGAACCTACACCCTGAATCCGCTGACTTCTTCCACCGGTAACTGCTACAAAATACCCTCTCCCTTCTCATCGAACGAATTCTTTGTGGTGGAATACCGCCAAAGAACCGGCGATTTCGAAGGGACCCTTCCCGGAGACGGGTTGCTGGTATACCGTATAAACTCTGATTTTCGCGGGAATGCAAATTTTGATAACCTGTACGTTTTCGATGAAGTATATATTTACCGGCCGGGGGGGACGGTTGCCAAAAACGGTATACTGGGCAATGCCCATTTTTCATCCACTGTTGGAAGAACAGTGATCAACGACATGACCGATCCCAACTGCTTCCTGCATGATAACACGGCAGGCGGACTGAGAATCAGTTCCGTTACAACTGCTGGCGAAACGATATCCTTTTATGTCGGGATGGAATCGTTTGAGGTATCCACCGTTGCGGATCCCCCTGAAGGGGGTACAATAACAGGAAGCGGGGAGTATTATGCCGGAAGATGGGTAAACCTGGTTGCAACTCCGGCACCCGGATACGAATTCGTTCACTGGACCGAAGCGGAAGAGATCGTGTCAGATGATAAAACCTATCGTTTTGTTGCTGCTGCAGACCGGTCTCTGACAGCCCATTTCGAGCTACTCAACTTTATAATTAACACCTTCATACAGCCTGGGAACGGGGGGACAATCAGTGGAGCAGGAACATACACGTATGGTGAAACAGCATTTGTCACAGCCAACCCATCGGAGGGATTCGATTTCACAAACTGGACCGAGAGCGGAACGGTTGTTTCAGCAGATCCATCCTTCCAGTTTACTGTCACTGCAGACCGGATTCTCATAGCCAATTTTGAAGCCCGAATCTATGAAATTACCGGCTATCCCATGCCCCTTGCCGGAGGATCGATAACGGGTGGAGGGAGTTACCGGTACGGTGAAACAGCCACACTTATTGCAACCGCTGAGCCAGGGTATGACTTCATTTCCTGGCTGGAGAATGGGGTGATCATCTCCCATCAGCCTGAGATCAATGTCCTTGTTACCAAAAATCGCACCTTTGGCGTCCATTTTTTACTGTTGACAGCACTTCCTGATCTGCCGGGCACAAAAAAGTTTGAGGTCTATCCAAATCCCACCAGTGGAACACTGTACATTAAATCCATCCGCAGTATTACCTCTCCCTGTCATGTCGAAGTATTCACTTCCACCGGCATCCTGGTTGCCCAGAAAAAGCTGTTAACGGATGGTATCGAGAAGCTGTACCTGGGAACCCTTGGCAAAGGGATCTTCTTCGTGGTGATCCGGGCAGAGAACTGGTCCCATTCGGAAAAAGTAATTATCCGGTAAAACCAACTGATCCATGAAAAGAGGAATATTTTACACACTATCGATTGCCCTTGTTTTTCTGTTTAGTCAGTGTGGCAATGATGACGGATCGAAGATGGATGTCCTGATCCTTCAGCCGGATGGTCAGGGCGGTAAAGATGCCATTATCCGGAGCAGTGATCCGGATCAGAATTACAGTGATGAAATTGAACTGACTGTCAATGTAACTGCAGCCCAGGGGCCCCCGCTTATACAGCGGGCTCTTTTTGAATTTGACCTTTCAAAGATACCTGACGGTTCAGAGATACTGATGGCCTACTTATCCCTCTGGTATGCCGAAGGATCTGATTCAGTGCACAGTGTAGCTACGGGTCCCAATACGGCTTTCCTGCAACGAATCACCACGAGTTGGGATGAGGCCACCGTTACCTGGAGCAACCAACCTTCGAGCATAATCACCAACCGGGTGGTTATCAACAGCAGCTCGGAGCCGGAAGAGGATTACCCGGAAATTGATGCGACCCTCCTGGTGCAGGATATGATCGATAACAGGGAAAACAGTTTTGGTTTCCTCCTTCTACTCGAAACAGAGGAGGGAGTCCGGGGGTTGTATTTTGCATCCAGCGATCATCCCGATCCGGAATTGCGTCCCAGGTTGCATGTACGGTATCTCAAATGATTTGACGTGGATCAAACGAGAATTAATTTTTGTTGTTTTTTCCCTCTTAAGGTATTGTTTTTATTCGATAGCGTCTGATCCCGCCACGGCGGGACCTGACGGATAGAGTTTCCGGTTTTTTCTATTGGGTGGTTGGCGAGTTGCGGTCCATGAAATGTTTTCCGGATGAATATGAAGACAGTTGGACCGTTCTTTTTTTTGCATTTTGACCCCGGACTGTCACAAAGTGATCCCTTCGGGAAAGTCCGGGGCTATTGGCTTTCAACTCCTTTGGAGTTACAACCTGGCTGGTACTTTCTTATCAACTTATTCCCTTTGGGGCCTATGTCATTACTTTTATCTTTTATCTTGAGATCCTGACGATCCACCAGTTGGCAGATGTCAGGATAAGTTCGACTAACAAATTTCAAAATACGAAATTTGAGTCTCACTCATATCTTAAACTATCCACCGGATTTCGTCTTCCGGCACTATAAGATTGGTAACTAACAGTAAGCAATGCTATAATCAGTGCAAATAATCCAGCCAGTAAAAAGATCCACCAGGAGAGTTCCGTTCGGTATTCAAAATTTTGCAGCCATTTGCGCATCACAAACCAGGTAATCGGTGTAGCAATAACAATGGCAATCATTACCCACTGTGAAATTTCTTTGGACAACATGAACATAATCCGGGAGAGTTTTGCTCCGCACACTTTTCGGATTCCAATCTCTTTGGTCCTTTGCTCCGTGATAAATGAAGTCAGGCCGAAGAGCCCAAGAGTAGAGATAATAATGGCTAGAATAACAAAACTGCCAAATATTTTACCGGCTCTTATTTCACTCCGGTATATCCTTTCGAACCGTTCATCCAGGAAATGATACTCAAATGGATTATTCGGAGCAACTCTTTTCCAGAGCTCTTCTATATAAGGTATAACTGATTTGAATTGTTCAGGATCAATGCGAACCAGTACTCTTTGATAATAATCAGGATCGTTTATCATGACAACGGGTTCGATTTTATAATTCAGTGGAAGTGAATGGAAGTTCCTGGTAATTCCAATGATGGTATACAGGACATCATCTCCTATATCAAACTTCCCTCCTACAGGAGATTCCATCTCCATAACCTGGATGGCTTTTTCATTCAATATAACGCTGATGGAGTCTGCGGGATAGTCAGGCCGAAAATTCCTGCCGCTAATCAAACCTGTTTGTACTGTCATGTAATAATCTTCATCAATTGACAGAACTCCAAATGCGGCTCCGTCATCAGTCTCTTTTCCCTCCCATACAATTCCCCTCATGATGTTCCAAACTTCACCCGGTAGTTGGGATGAAGCTGCCACCGAAGCGATCCCCTGGTGTTTCAATAGTTCCTCTTTAATGGTATGGAGGTTATTCCTTACATCCCGGTTCATCGGAAGATAAAGGAGGTTTTCAGGCTCATACCCCAAATCCAGTGTGCGTATATAACGAAGTTGTAAAAGGATGATCCCTGTTCCCGTGATGAGTATTATCGTGATAACAAACTGCATGATGACAAGCCCTTTTCTGAAGATTTCATTTTTCAGTGTGAATCCGGTTGTACCATGGAAGGTATCCAACGGCCTGAATTTCGATAAAGCCAGTGCAGGATAGCTTCCGGATAAGAAACCGGTTATTAGCAGTAAACCAAAAAGAGTGAGAAAAAAATCAGGTTTGAAATAGTTAATCACCAGGTTCTTTCCCGTCAAATTGTTAAATGCAGGCCTGCATAACTCCACAATGATCAGAGCGAATAGGATGGAGAGTAGGGAAATGAGGAAGGCCTCAACGATGAATTGGGAAATCAAATGATGTCTGAATGCACCTACTGTTTTTCTGATCCCGATTTCCAGTTCACGTTTTGATGAACGGGCGGTTGACAAATTCATGTAATTGATACATGCAATCAGCAAAATAAATAGTGCGATTAATGAGAAATAAATTACATATTTCATGCCTGCAAGGTTCCCGTCAACGGAATAGAGATGAAGATCTTTCAATGCCTGAAGTTTGAGCACAAGCTTTTCATTGGGCAACCGATCTCTGATTATTTCAGTTAAATTCTGATCAACCCGGTTTGTTGATGCGTTTTCTTCAAGAAGCAGATAGGTATATAACCAGTGGGATCCCCAATTTTCCTCATCATCACGTTCTGTTATGTTATCAATGTGCGCAAAGATATCGAACTGAAACTCAGAATTTGAAGGCACATCGGCAACCACACCCTGTACCAGTAATTCGAAACGGTTATTAAGGGTAAGGATTTTACCCATCGGATCAATATCCCCAAAATATTTGTGTGCGACCTTTTGGTTAATAACCACCGAGTTTGGATTGGAAAGGGAAGATCCCGGATTTCCCCGGACAAAATCAAAGGTTAGTATTCTGAAGAAGGAGGAGTCTGTAAAACATACCCTATCTTCATTGTAAATCCTTTCTCCATATCTGACGGGGATACTACTCCGGTAAAAATGAGTACTCAGGACTACTTCCGGAACCTGCTCAATTGCTGCCTGAGCCAGGGGATAGGGAGTTGCAGGATTTGAACTTATTTCATCCCCCAACTGATATTCCTTGTTAACCAGGTAAATCTGCTCCAGGTGCTCATGAAAACGGTCATACGACAATTCGTCTTTAATCCATAAAGCAATCAGGATAAAACAGGCCACTCCGATTGACAGCCCCACAATATTGATCAGAGAGAAGATCTTGTTCCTGATGATATATCGGAATGCTATTTTAATGAAGTTTCTGAACATAATTGAAGTGATAACTTATTAATTCTTATTCATACCTTAAACTATCCGCTGGATTCCTATTAGCTGCCCTGTATGTAAGAAAACTTATTGTCAAAATAGCCAGAATAACTGCTATAATCCCGGGGATAAGAAATAGCCACCACGAAAGTTCGGTTTTGAATGGGAAATTATACATCCAGTTCTTCAGATATCGCCAGGAGATCGGTACGGCCAGCATGATGGATATCCCTATCAATACAATGATTTCAATAGTAAATGAATAGATAATGGTTGTAACGGTCGCTCCAAATGCTTTCCTGATCCCAATTTCTCTGGTTTTTTGTTCAATTATAAATAAAGTAAGCCCAAATAATCCGGAACAAGCAATAACAAGTGCAAGAATTGTAAAATATCCAAACGCTTTCATAAGCTGATCCTCAGATCTGTACTGGAGATCAAATGAATCACCAAGCAGGGTGTATGAGAATGGGAAATTCTGTGAGAATTCATCCCATTTTCCCTCGATATTATGCAGTGTATTTTCCATGTGCTCACCTGTTATCCTGATATTAATTACGCGGTGCGGCCAGTCAAGCCAGTATAAAACAAGTGGTTCGATTTGGTGGTGTAGTGAAATAAAGTGAAAATCTTCAATAACTCCTATGATCTCCCCATCACCGTTAGGACCATCCACTAATTTCTTACCAATCGGATGATCCAATTCAAAAAGTCGTGCTGCAGTCTCATTGATTATAAATTTATTATCCTTATCAGTCACAAGATCCCAATTGAAGTCCCTCCCTTCAATTATTTTTAAACCATACATTGAAATGAAATCAGGATCAACTGCATTGACCCTTACGCTGCTTTCTATTTCATTTGACCTTACCGACCAATACCAAAAATTGCCTCCGGGTGGTGCATTTGAATAAGAGACTTTCTGAACCTGGGGGATGTTAAGTATTTCTTCTTTAAAAGTCATCATAGTATCCTGCAGTGCCCGTACTGGTTCCAGAATTATTGTTTCTTCTTTAACAAATCCGAGATCTTTACTTTTCATGTAATTTACCTGTTTCAGGACTGTGAACATCCCCGTAAGTAGCATAATAGAAACAGTAAACTGAAAAAGGATCAGTGATCTCCTCAGATTAATTCCCTTTCGGCCCCTTGTTCTTTCTCCTTTTAATACAGGTGCAGGACGGACAGAAATCAGGTTAATACCCGGATATAAACCGGAAAGGATCCCCAGTAAAATAGCACCGGATATAAAATAGATGATTTCAGGGAACCGGTAAAATTCTTTCACCTCCAGATTACTGACTATGAGTTGATTAAACGGGGGGACAAGCAACTCAGCTACTATAAATCCCAGCACTAAAGCCAATAGTGTAAGAAGAACGGACTCTGTAAGAAATTGCACAATGAGGTTACTTCTGCCGGCTCCTGTTACTTTCTTTATTCCAACCTCAATAAACCGTTGTCCCGATCCTGCAGTCGTAAGATTAATGTAATTGAGAGTAGCCACAATAATTATTAGAATACCAACAACCAACAGAAGGTAGACAAACTGAAGATTGCCTTTCTTTCCTACCCTGCTGGTAAAATATACTTTGTTCAAACTATTAAGTTGGAAGTCAGGGTCTTCAAAGATCTTTCGCTCCTTATAGAATTCTTCTATTCTATTTTCGATCTGAGTAAGATTATGTTTCTCAGGCAGCAGAACATATGTGGGGTGCTGCCATCCATCATCATACCGGTAGTCCCCTCCAAAAATTTTCGTAAAGATGTTGAATGAACAGATAGCATCGATGGGTATGTGAAAATTCTGTACATTTTCTATCACTCCGGTAACAGTATATTCCATACTATTCTCAACTCTGATCACTTCGCCAACCGGATTTTCAAATGGAAAGATCATCTCTGCTATATCCTCAGTCAGGATAACAGAAAGAGGTGCATTAAAGGCTGTTTTGGGATCACCGTATATGAAATTGAAGCTAAAAACATCAAAAATTGTGCTATCGGCAAAGACAGGATTTTCCAAAATATAGGATTTAGGTTTTTCTCCAGACAAAGGATACTCCACAAGGCCTTCACGATACACTGTAAACCTGACAACTTCCTCAATATCCTTAATATTCTCTTTCAGATCTATTCCTATGGCTGCGGGCATGTGCTCAGTAGTCCCTAACTGAACAAGATATATCCGGTCTCGTTTTTCGTTAAACTTGTTATAACTAAACTGATCCTGAACAAATAATAATATCAGGATTGTGATCCCAATTGCCAGAGATAAACCACCCAGGTTGATCATGGTTATAGGCCATTGTTTTATCAAGTACCGGAATGCTATTTTGATATGATTCCTGAACATATTTGACTCTCGGTTTACATTTTACATTTCTCAAAGGGATGTACCAAAGGCATCTCTTTGGGGCCTATAGCATAATTATTAACAAAGATCCCGATATGCATCGGGATGCCTGCCTGTCGGCAGACAGGAGTTCGACATGCATTTTTCATATCAGCCCTGCTTCATGAAAAATGTGTCTCACTCATACCTGAGTGAATCTGCCGGATTCATTCTTGCTGCTTTTATAGCCTGGTGGGTCACTGCAACCATTCCCATTACTGTAACAATTATGACCGTGATCAGGAATATCCACCAGGAAAGATTCGTCCGATAGGCATAGTTTATCAGCACTTTTCTCATGATAAGCCATGCGACAGGACAACCCAATAACAGGCCAATGGCAATCCATTTTATGGATGCTGTCGTAAGGAAGAACACAATGCTTCTGATAGTAGCCCCACTTGCTTTCCGGATACCAATCTCCTTGGTATGCCGCTCTGCTGTATAGGATGCCAGTCCGAATAATCCCAGGCATGAAATGAAAATGCTCAGGAATGCAAAATAGATAACAATATCCTTTACCTTGTTTTCCGGTGCATATTGTGCTTTGATCTCATCATCGAAAAAGGAATATTCGAAAGGATAATCAGAAGCAAATTTCATGGCAACACCCTGAATATATGAGACAGTTTCCTGTACATCTTCAGGGCTGATTTTTACAACCAGGTAGTTGTACCAGGGCCTGTAGATGCGAATAGCCAGAGGAACTATCTGCTCTCGCAAGGGTCTATGATGAAAATCCTTGACTACACCGATGATTTTCCCTTTACTGAACCGGTCAGGGAAGTAGGGATGTTGAAACTCAACTGGGTGATCAACAGGATTAGTAATCCCCATCCGCTCCATTGCCGATTCATTGATAATATAAGCGATGGAATCATCACCGGCAAAATCCTCGGAAAAACTGCGTCCATACAACATCTCCATCTCCATGGCCTCAATCATACCATAATCCGCCATAAAATAGTCGATCCCAATCCCCTGGTCATCGGGATTTCCCTCCCAGTTCATCCCAACATGTGAATTCACAGCGGTTGGTAAGTTCGACATTCCTGAAACATACTTAATATTGGGATTCCGAAGCAACTCATCCTTGATGGCATCATACCTGGGTGCGAACTCACTAAGAAATGGCATGACCAAAACATTCTCCCTGTTCAATCCAAGATCTTTGTTCTGGATATACCATAATTGTTTATATATAACCATTATACAAACAATCAAAACCACAGAGATAAAAAACTGGAACACAACCAGGATGTTACGAAACAATTTGCTACCTGGATGACTTGCACTTTCTCCCTTTACTGTATTTACAGACTTAAATGATGATAATACAATAGCCGGATAACTTCCGGAAAACAATCCCGTGAAAAACAGAATCATTACAAGGAACAGTAAAAGTACAGGATCTGAATATGCAATTTCTATCTCTTTTCCGGTGAGTACATTGAAAAGCGGTCGGAATAACTCCACAAGGATCCATGCAAACACGAGTGCAATGAATGCAAACGTAATCGATTCACCGAGGAACTGAGTAATCAATTGAGATCGATTGGCACCAATAACTTTTCGCAATCCTACCTCCCGAGCGCGCTTTAGGGACCTTGCAGTAGATAAGTTCATGAAATTTATACAGGCAATGACCAGCACAAGTATGGCAATAACAGAAAAGGTATAGACCTGTATGATCTTCCCAGGAGCACCATATTCATTTAAATATACCTCAGTCAATGGCTGAAGATCAGAGTAGTCGGTTCCATCCGGATCTACTAACCTCCATAAATTCTCAATTTTTTTTACTACTGTATCTTTTTTTGCTCCTTCAGAAACCAAAATATATGTCGGATAGTCAGAAGCCCAACTGGTTAACCGGTATTCAGGAACAAGGTTAATATGAAGCAACATGGAAAAGCGTACATGCGATTTCCTTGGAGGGTCTTTAATAACAGCCGTAACAGTTAGATCAAGTGTATCCTGGATATGTAATCTCTTTCCTACCGGATTTTCATTACCGAAGTACTTTTTCGCCGTGGATTCTGTCAATACCAGGGCATCGATATTTGGCAATACGGTTTTCATTGTCCCTTGCACAAATGGAAAAGTAAACATTTGGAAGAAATATGGGTCAACCAGCTTTATCTCATCTTCAAAGAATACTTTGTCTTCGTACTTAACAAGACCACCTGCTGACCAGAAACGGGTAAAGGCTTCAACCTCCGGAATGTTCTCTTTAAGAATTGGGCCGAGTGGAGTCGGTGTTGTTGTCCACACAAAATCAGGATTAGCATGGTCTTTTTGAAGAAGCCTGTACAGTCGATCAGCATGCTCATGGAATCGGTCATACCCAATTTCATCCTTAATCCACAGAAAAATCAGGATAAAACAAGCAAGACCGATAGACAGTCCCAACACGTTGATGAAGGAAAATACCTTGTTCCTGAGTAAAATTCTTAATGAAGTTTTTATATAGTGCCTAAACATAGTGAATGTAAATTTTATAAAAATCCGAAATATTGCAGAGGAACTTTCAAATTTATTGATCTTGTTCAAGTAGTATACCAAAATTCTAATAAATTGATTTATAATTATTTAACAATTAGTATTTTAGAATAAGTGTCGGAAATTCCAACACTCATGTCTGTTTTTATTACATTTACCAATAAAACAATACAGATCATGGAAAAAAGAACAGGAATGAATCGTCGACAATTTGTATCCACCTCACTGGCTGCAACAGCCGGTCTGATGACAACTGTGAATGGTTTGTCCGCATGCAAACCGGAGAAAAGGTCAAACATGAAAGTGGGTTTGTACAGCATTACCTTTCTTGGCATCTGGTACCGTGGAGAAGCCCTGTCCCTGGAGGAAATAATTAAACGGGCGAAACAATACAGCTATGAAGGAATCGAAATTGATGGAAAACGTCCGCATGGGAATCCGCTTGACTGGCCGGAGAAACGTTGCAAGGAATTGCGATCTTTTGCCGACAGCGAGGGAATTGAAATTTTCGGTGTGGCAGCCAATAACGATTTCAGCAGTCCGATACCGGAATTCCGGGAGTGCCAGATCGCTTATGTTAAAGAGCTGATCCGGATGACTGCGGATCTTGGTGCCAGTACACTCCGGATGTTTCTTGGCTGGCCTGGGGTAACATTGCATCCGCAGGTAGCAGAATACAGCACCGCACGAAACATCTGGAATGTTACCCATGAAAAATTTACGGAAGAGGCGATCTGGACTTGGTGCCTTAACGGGATGAAAGAGTGTACAAAATATGCGGAAAACGCAGGGGTTATTCTTGCCCTGCAGAATCATGCTCCGGTAATCAAAGATTACAGGGATGTACTCACAATGGTTAATGAGATCAATTCTCCCAGCCTGAAGGTATCACTGGATGCACCAATCATGGTCGATAAATCTGCTGAGAATATACAAACAGCAGCACAAGCTGTGGGGGACCTTCAGGTATTATCTCATTTCGGAGGCGAATACGAAAGGGATGATGATGGCAAGGTAAACGGAGCCCCATTCTACACGGATTTTGTCCGGTCAATGCATGATATTGGATACAACGGCTATTTCAGTTATGAGCTGTGCCATTCACTTCCGGTTGTGAATGGAGAACGGGTTGGAATCGAATATGCAGATAAAAATGCAGAGCTGGCTGCCGAGTTTATGCGGGGAATCATAAACGAGGTAACATCATGACAAAAACCAAAGGAAAAATATTGATCGTAGATGATAATGAAGAGTTATTGATAGCCCTGAAAATGATCCTCACTCCTCACTTTGCTGAGATAATAACGGAGAAAAATCCCAACCGAATACCCTCTCTTCTGGAAAAGAATTCATATGATATCGTATTACTGGATATGAATTTCCACGCGGGAGTGAATACCGGGAATGAAGGGATCTTCTGGATGAACAAAATATTCGAAAGGGATTCTTCTTCCACTATCGTATTCATTACAGCTTTCGGAGATATTGAACTGGCTGTAAAAGCAATGAAAGAAGGTGCAACAGATTTCATACAAAAATCATGGGATCAGGAAAAGATCTTATCGACCCTTTTATCAGCCTACACCTTGCGGTTATCCAAACTTGAGATCTCCCGGTTAAAATCGAAACAGAAACATCTGAAAGAAAGTATTGATCGTGACTTTCAATTGTGCCCCGGGGTGTCAAAAGCGATGAAAGAGGTAATGAGAATCGTTGACAAGGTAGCAAAAACAGACGCTAACATTTTGCTATTGGGCGAAAGTGGAACAGGTAAAGAGGTCATCGCCAGGGAGATTCATAAACGATCTTCCAGATTGGAGGAAATTTTTGTTGGCGTCGATCTTGGATCATTGAGTGAAACCCTGTTCGAAAGTGAACTATTCGGGCATGTAAAAGGGGCGTTTACCGATGCGGTTGAAAACAAACCGGGGCGGTTTGAAATTGCATCAGGAGGTACTCTGTTCCTGGATGAAATCGGAAATCTTACACTGCCGTTGCAATCCAAAATACTTACAGCTATTCAAAATAAAGAAGTGATCCCACTCGGATCCAATTCACCCGTTCAAGTTGACATCCGGCTAATCAGCGCTACCAACAAACCATTATTCAAAATGGCTCAACAGGGTGAATTCCGGGAAGATCTGATCTATCGCGTCAATACAGTGCAAATTGAAATACCACCCCTCAGTGAACGGCCGGAAGATATTCCGGGACTCGCTGATTTTTTTCTTGATCAATTTCAAAAAACCCACCACAAAAAGAATTTGCGCATTGGTAATCCGGCAATGAAATCATTGCAGGATTATTCATGGCCGGGAAATATAAGAGAACTGAAACATGCGATAGAAAAAGCTGTTATTTTCTGTGAGACAAACACCATTTCAAAAGATGATCTGCACTTCATTGAATACCAAAAGGTGTTGGACAAACTTGAAACGTTTAGTCTTGAGAAAAATGAAAAGTACCTGATTATGAAAGCCCTGCAAAAATACAAAGGAAATATCAGTTCTGCAGCAAGGGCACTGGAAATCAACCGATCAACATTGTATGAAAAAATACGAAAATATGGCATATGACAGGTTCTCATTCATGGTTACACTGCAGGCGATTGGGCTGGCAATAACACCCATCCTGTTTTATTTGCTGGTCACAAAAGATGACACGCTGGTAACATCAGTTACACTGATTGTCGTTTGGATTGTACAAATTATCTATCTGCTCTATTATGTAAGGAAAACTAACCGGGAGATTGCCGGGTTCCTGAATTCAGTAGTCTACCGTGATACTTCTCTGAAATATGATGAAGAAAAAAGTGGACGATCTTTCAAGCAATTATATCATGCATTCAACGAGGTTTTCCGCACTATCCATGAAGCAAAAATAGAGAAAGAAGCAGAGCACCACTATTTTCAGAATACAATAAAACACGTGGGAATCGGACTGATCTCGTTCGATAAACAGGGCACAATTGAACTGTTCAACCAGGCAGCATCCGATTTGCTGGGAATAAAAAGTGTTCGAAAAGTCAGTGATCTGAACCAGGTTAATCCGGAACTGGATGAGCTGCTTCAACAAGTCAGGCCCCAAAATCCGGAATTGGTTAAAATCCAGGTAGGGGGAGAAACATTTCAGCTTTCAGTGAATGCGGTTGAATTTAAGATTGAGAAGAAGAACATCAGACTGGTTTCGATTCAGGATATCAGTTCGGAAATTGAAGCAGGAGAAGTTACTGCATGGCAGAAACTGATACGTGTTCTGATTCACGAAATGACCAACTCAATCAGTCCGATTAATCTGCTCTCGAATACCCTGCTCAATCTGTTCCGCCCTGGTGGAAATACAATTCTAGCACAAGAGCTGGATCAAAAAGTCATAGATGATTCAATTACCGGGCTTCAGGCAATTAATAAAAGGAGCAGGGGATTAAAAAAATTCATTGAGTCCTATAGCCTTTTTACAAAAATACCGGAGCCCAATTTTTCAAGTTTCAGTATTCAGGCATTGTTTAATAACCTCAGCGTGTTATTTAAGGATGAGCCAAAAGAAATACAGTTGAAATCAAACATAACGCCATCAGGATTATCCCTCTATGCAGATGAAAAAATGGTAGAACAAGTATTGATAAACCTGATCAGCAATTCCATTTATTTTCTGAAGAAGAGGAAAGGCGCCATGATCGAACTTTCAGCGAATAAAGAGAAGGGCAGGACAGTCATCCGTGTTTCGGACAATGGACCGGGGATCGAGAAGGAAGAAATGGAGAATATTTTTGTCCCGTTCTATTCCACCAAGGAGGGTGGTTCGGGTATTGGATTAAGCCTGTCGAAACAGATCATGCTGCTTCATAAAGGAGGGATAAATGTTAATTCCAAACCGGGTACCAGGACTGATTTTATCCTCACGTTTTAAAGAATAATTGTAAAGGAAGTTCCCTGGTTTTTCGCCGATTCAACACCAAGGAGCCCACCATGTAACCGGATGATCTGTTTACAGAGACTCAATCCGATTCCGGAGCCATCTTCTCTGGTCGTGAAAAAAGGCACAAATATCTGTTCCCGGACATCCTCGGTCATGCCGGTACCATTGTCTTTAAACCGGATCATTATTTTTCCCTCATCCGTCCTGCTGAAATGAATTTCAATGGTGGGATTTTGCCTTCCCCGGAGTGCTTCAATCGCGTTCGTTAACAGATTCAAAAATACCTGGTCAAGAAGATTTATGTCGCCCTTAATGTACTGGACATCATCCATTGCCACAATGTGAAGAGCAATATCCTTATCTTCCAGTTGTGCTTTTCCGAGAATTTCCAGACGGTGAATCAGATCACCGATCGGAATGGATTCCACCCGGGGTTGTGGTATCCGGGTAAGTTCCTGGTAAGCCTGGGTAAATCGCATCAATCCTGAACTTCTGTCATGGATTGCTTCCAACCCGGTAACGATTCTTTGCATCTCCTTCTCGGTAAGTGGTTCCTCTTTATATCGCTGTAACATATCAAAGAGGGAGGAACTCAGGGAGGTGATCGGTGTTGCCGAATTCATGATCTCATGGGTTAGCACCCGGATTAGTTTCTGCCACGATTCCAGCTCCTTCTCATCCAGTTCCTGGCGGATGTTCTGAACGGATATGAGTGTAAAATCCTCTTTCTCTGTTTTTATTCTGGTCGCAATGAATACGAGCGGGGTCATTTTTTCCCGTATCTTCAGTGTGATCAGTTTCCGTTTTCCGGGAGTCAGATGCATCAGCAGGTCACCGATCTCAACCGGAAGATCACTTATGGAAGAATTGAAGACTATTGGTCTGAGATTCAGTAACTCGCGAAAAGCAATATTTACCAGCCGGATTTCACCCTTTTTTGTAAAGGAGAGCAATCCTACATTTGCTTGTTCTATAAGGGTTTGCAGATACAGATACTGAATCTCTTTTTCCGTGTTGATCTCCCTGAATTTCTTTGTGATCTTGTTCATGTTCTCATACAAAGAACCAAAGGATTTTCCTTTTTTTCCTGCATTGAAAATATTCGTAAAGTCAGAGCTCAGTATGGACTGAAAAAAATTCGACACATCCCGGTTCGACCGGTCGATGTAATAAAAAAGCTCAATGAGGGCGATTATTATGATGATTCCCAGGTAAAACGAGCGGATATACTTTTCACCAATAATGAGGTAATACAACATGAAACCACAGGCTGCAACAATGATCGTCAACCTGATGATTACCTGAATCCGGAATTTTTTAAAGACCATATTTTTCTATCCTCCTGTAGAGTGCACCCCGGGTAAGTCCGAGTTCTTCAGCTGCTTTTGTTATGTTTCCGCCATATTTCCTGATGCATTTTTCGATTGCCCGTTTTTCCATTTTCTCCAGGTTATAACTCCCGGGTTCCGCTTCATCAGAATCAGCAGATCCATAAGTCTGAAAATCAGATGGTTTAAGCATCTTACCATCACTCAGGATTACCGCTCTTTCAACTGCATGCTGCAATTCACGAATATTGCCCGGCCAGTCATACTGTTGAAGTTTTTTGAGCACTTCATCCGGCAATCTGAGGTTTTCTTTCTGATACTTCCTGGTGTATCTCTCGAGAAAGTATTCTGCCAGAAGTGGCATATCTTCTTTTCTCTCCCGCAAGGGTGGAACGGGTATTTCAACTGTATTGATCCGGTAAAGGAGATCCTCCCTGAACGCGCCTTCTGCGACCATTTTTTTTAAGTTCCTGTTGGTTGCACAAATCAACCGGATATTCACAGGTATTGGTCGGTTGCTTCCTACCCGGGTAATCTCTCTCTTTTCTATCACCCGGAGCAGTTTGGACTGTAAATGTAAGGTCAGATTTCCAATTTCATCCAGGAAAAGTGTTCCTCCATTAGCCGCTTCAAACCTGCCGATCCGGTCCTCCTTTGCATCGGTAAATGCTCCTTTCACATGCCCGAATAGCTCGCTTTCAAAAATGGTCTCCGTCAGCGAACCCAGATCAACCGATATGAAGACCTCCTCCGACCGGGAGGACATCCTGTGCAACGCCCTTGCAACCAGCTCTTTCCCCGTGCCATTTTCACCAAGTATCAGAACACTGGCATCTGTTGTTCCTACCCGGTTTAAGCTTTCAATCACCTTTCTTATGGGTTCAGACTTGCCGATCATCTCTGAAAACTGGTGATCCAGAGTTGAACTGAGAATTTTCTGGGTTGACTTTAATTGGGAAACCTTTTTGCGTGACTGACTCAGTTTGTATGCAGCCGAAACTGTAGAAAGGATTTTTTCATTTTGCCAGGGCTTTATAATGAAATCTATTGCTCCAGCTTTCATCGCTTTCACGGCAACGTGTATTCCTCCGAAAGCCGTTATTACGATTACATTGGAAAGCGGCTCAATTTCATTGATTTTTCTCAACCACCTCAATCCTTCCCTTCCTGATGTATCTCCCGGTTTGAAATTCATATCCAGGAGGATAACATCGAAAGAATCATTCTTTAATACCTTGGGGATCTCTGAGGGTTCTTCCAGGGCAACGATCTCAGTAAAATGTTCCTCCAGCAAAGTCTGAAGAGAGAGGATGATGTAAGGATCATCATCCACGATCAGAATCTTTCCTCCGGGTTTACCCATATTCGTTGATTTACACGGACAATTGCATATACCATACCAATAGTGCCTAATCCGTTCGATGTCACAGGGATGATAAAAATAACAAAATATATTGGGAAGATCACTGTCCATTGCTGGACACCCGATTGTCCATTATTGGACGATTTCGTCATTTTTGTTCGGTTTATTTCGCCTATTAATCTAATATACAAATACTTAAGGACTATGGCATGTGAATTGATCCGTTGAAAAATGAAATTAATTTTAATCTCATGTTTAAACATAACCTCATTACTGCCATCCGGATTATTCTCAAGCAGAAGTTATACACATTTATCATTCTGATGGGGCTTGCCCTTGGATTATCCTGTTCAACGATCATTCTGATCCTGGTAACTCATGAAGTCCGATACGACAGTTTTCACGAGAAAAGAGACAATATTTATACTGTAAAGCAGACCTTTTCAACGGGAGATTCTGATTATACCACGGACAGGTCTGCAGGGGCTTACGGGCCTGCATTGAAGGATGGATTTAATGAAATTGAAGAATTTGTACGCATCGGAATGCCGGGTGAATTACTGGTCAGTTATGCAGGTTCTGAATTGAATGTTTCTCAAAAAAGTGACAACATTGAAAAAAAATTCCTTGAGACAGCCGGCTTGGCTGTTGATCCTCAGATTTTTGAAGTCTTCACCTACCCGATGCTTAAGGGTAATCCTGAAACTGCCCTTCTCCAACCCTATTCCATGGTAGTAACCGAAGATTTTGCCGACAAATATTTCAATAAGGAAGATCCTCTCGGAAAAACCATCAGGATAAACAACACCTTTGATTTTACAGTAACAGGATTAATTGAAAATGTACCGGATAACACAAGTCACCCTTTCGATTTTCTAATACCATTTACATTCCTGAAGGAGTTGGGGCACGACATCGATCGGTTTGAAGGGAATCCATATTTTACCTACCTGTTGATGAAGGAGGATGCCCCTGTTGAAAGAATAAGTGATCAGTTGCCACAATTTTTTGCAGGACTTTTCGATCCGGATACCGATTTCCATCAATTCTTAACACCATTAAAAAACTCCCATCTCTACGGTGAATCAAAAGCCATAGCTGGAATCATCATGACTTCGCTACTTGCGGTTCTTATCCTGTTGATCGCATGCATCAATTTCATGAACCTTTCGACAGCCAGGTACCTGAACCGTACAAAGGAAGTGGGAATACGAAAACTGGTTGGGGCTTCCCGGGGATCATTGATCAGGCAATTCTACGGAGAGACCCTGCTCATGACATTTATTGCACTGAATATCTCACTTCTGGTTTCGGATCTGATCATTGAATGGATCAATGCGCGGATTTCATCGGGTTTTTCATTAAACTTATCTGATCCAATGCTCATTGCACAACTTGCAGGAATTCTTGTCCTTTCTGCACTCATTGCGGGAAGCTATCCGGCAATCTTTCTTTCACGATTCAAACCGATGGATGTTATCCGTAACCTGTTAACAACAGGCAAGAGGGGAGCAAGAATCAGGCAGATCCTGGTTGTTACTCAATTTACATTCGCCATCATTCTGATCCTATGTACCTGGATGGTATACAAACAATATGATTACATTAAGCATGCCGATCTTGGAATCGAAAGAGACGGGATCATCCTCATAACAGCCAGGGGAGAACTTCGAGAGAAATACCCTTTGTTTAAGGAAAAATTGCTTTCAAATCCTGAAATCCTTCAGGTAACAACCGCATCGAAAGTTCCTTTTTTTGTTGACCAGGGAGAATTTGAATGGGGTGAAGAACCGAATGCAAAGAATGATCTCGCCCGGGTTAGCTGGGTGGGGTATGATTATCCGGAGTTGTTCGGGTTGGAAATGGTTGAAGGGCGGTTTTACTCCGAGAAATACGAAACAGACCAGGAGGAAGCTATCATCATAAACCAGGCTCTTGCGAAAAAAATGGGATGGGATTCGCCGGTCGGGAAAACATTTTACCTTTACTGGGATAAATATACCATCGTTGGTATTATAGAGAATTTTCCCTCGTTTCCTGTTACCCTCGGAGGAGAAGGGCTCATTCTGCCTTTTGGAAAAACCGGGGATTATATTTTCGTCAAATCGGTACCCGGGAAAACCGATGAAATGATACAATTCGTGGAGAAGGTTCATGAAGATCTGAATCCTGCTTATCCGTTCATCTACCAGGACTTCAACGACTATCTGGACCCGGTCTATCAGGGACTCAGCACCATCTCTCCCACCATCCTGGGATTCACCCTGCTCGGGATCTTTATCTCCTGCCTGGGCTTGTTCGGATTGTCAAATTTTACCACAGAACAGCGAGCCAAGGAAATTGGAATCCGGAAGGCGATCGGATCATCCATTCTGCAGATCATAAGGCTTCTGGCTTATGAAAACGTAAAATTAATCCTGGTCGCCTTTGCAATAGCCTTTCCATTAGGTTATCTGTTAATGAGAGGAATAATGAAAAACCTTGCCTATAAAACAGATCTGAATCCGCAGATGTTTATCGGAACTGCCGGGCTGGTTTTGTTTATCGTGATCCTGACCATTGGATTTCAAACCTATAAATCGGCTATCAGGAATCCGGCAGATTCACTCAGGTATGAGTAAGACTCAAATTTCGTTTTCTGAAATTTGCTAGCCGAACTCATCCCGATGCATATCGGGATCTTTGTTAACCGTTAAAAGTTAATGGTTAATTGTGTAAATAACTAAACATCAGAGATCCAAAGTTGGCTAACATACTTTATTGATTGACATTTAACCATTAACGAATAACAAATAACAATTAACATATACCAACGTGATAAGGAACTACATTAAGACAATCATCCGGGTTTTCTGGAGATTCAGGCTCAACAGTTTTATTAATCTTTTGGGGCTTGCACTTGGGATCACTGCCGGATTCATGATACTCACTCACATCAGGGATGAGATCAGCTATGACCGGTTCTTTCCCAAAGCAGACAGAATATACCGGGTTATCAGTGAGGCACATTACGGTGACCAGGTCAGGAACTGGGCGCCTACCGCCCCTGTACTGGCTGAAGAAATTACCCGCTATTATCCGGAAATCGAGAAAGCAACCCATTTCAGGTACATGCATGATCTGTTGCTGGAGTGCAGACCGGATGGAGAAGAACCCCGGCGGTTTCAGGAAAACTGGGGATTCTACACCGATTCGGCTGCCCTGGAAATATTTGATATAGAATTACTCCAGGGAGATCCGAAAACGGCACTGCGGGATATTTTTTCCATTGTCATTACACCCGGGATTGCAGAAAAATATTTTGGTGACGAAAATCCCATGGGAAAAACATTATATCTGGAATCTACGGTACCCCTCACCATTACCGGTGTGATAAAATCACTTCCCTCGAACACCCATTTTAAATTCGATTTCCTTGTATCATTCAGCACCTTTAAAAAGCAGTTAATCAGTGCCGGTTACGAAGAGCTGTACAATGCACGGACCTGGGCAGGTGTCTACACCTATGTTCTTTTACATGAGAACAATACCAGGCAACAGGTAGAATCAAAGTTTCCCGCTTTCCTGATGGAATATTTCCAGTTCGATGGACCTGCGGAGGAGCTCCTGGCAGAGCGCAATTTCTCTCTCCAACCCATCACCGATATCCAT
>CAYMFM010000067.1:0-21290 GCA_964389685.1 uncultured Rikenellaceae bacterium | reverse complement strand
AAGTCCCAACGGGGCGTAATATAATAGCCAGGGGTGACCCTGTGAAATAACCCTTCGCTTTACCACTACATCTTGGAAGTATCATTGTATTTTGTTTCAACAGTTCAACTGAGAATATTTCTATTTCACAGGGTGAAACCCCTGGAAATAGATGATGAATATACAACGGTCCAACTGCAAGCTTTGATCGAAGGGAAGACTCTCTGAGTCGACCAAGTAAAAAAAATCGTTAAATTAGAACAAATCAAAACAAAGTCCTGTTAAGAGTTTTGCTGAAATCACTTGCGGGCATAACTCCGTCTGACGGCTCAGTTGGGGCGTGGGGAGAGCCGTCCAACGGATAAAGAGGAATAGCAATAATTCAATCGCATAACGGGTTGAATTATAATATTAAAATCCGGACCGGTCGAATGAACATTGAAGATCTGCGAATTATCTGCATGGGATTCAACGGTGTCACGGAGGACATCAAGTGGGAGAACAACCTCTGTTTCAGCATCGGGAAGAAGATCTTCATGCTTATCTCCCTGGATACGGTCCCACCCACGGCATCCTTCAAGGTGAGTGATGAGAATTTCGAGGAGCTGGTCACCCATGACGGGTTCATTCCCGCTCCCTATTTCGCACGAAACAAATGGGTTCATGTGGACGACGTATCAAGGATGAGCAGGGCGGAATGGGAGTTTTATGCCCGCCAGTCCTACCAGCTCGTCGCCTCCCGCCTCCCCGTCAAAACCCAGAAACACCTGGGGATATATGATGAATAGGAAGGATTGGGGATTTCGGATTGCGGATTGCGGATTTAAAAAAGTAGTGACAGCTTACTATTTATTTTTTATATATAACTGAATATCAATATTTTAAAAATTTTATATAATAATTATTTATTAATATTTTATTAATTAAAATACTCTGTATCAATATAATAATTAGAAAAATTAAAAATAGGAAGCCGTCACCACTTTTTTGTTTATTTACTTCAATGATCAACTCCTGATACCAGGAGATAAGTACTTAATCTCATATAAACGAAGTTTATTCCACCCCCTTTTATTATTCTTTTCCATATGTTTTAGGTGTACCGGATTCCGGGGTTTGCTGACGATCAATATTCTGGGGGAAATAAAGAGCTTATTGAATCAGTGTTCGATTTCCATTCTCGTCCACCCTGTAGAAACTATTATTGTCTATCAGTAATGCCTGGAAATCAATATCCGAATATTGATTTTCGGGATGTAATACATCAATTGTGTAAACTCTTTTATTATATCTGGAATCTATTGTGTTAACCAGACAATGACCTACAATTATTGATTGGGCATCATAGTAATCCAGTATTGTATCTACTTCTTCCTGGGTGGCTTTTTCGTAAACTCCATCTTTACTTTGCAGGTATCCTCTATACCAAAACAGACCGGATGTTTTATACAAAGCATATACCTCACCCGGGCATGATGGGTATATTGTTTCTCCATAATAGGGTCTGATACGATCATTCATCTCTTCAATAGTTAGGTCCAATTCCAGCACTTCAGGACTGATACCACCATGGACAAACAGGTAATCGCCTATTTTCTCAATAGCATTCTTAGTGCGCATCCATCTTCCTATCTCTGATGCCAGCCCATAAAGCTCTTTATATTCTACATTCATCAAATAAGCTATCTCAAGATATTTATCATCTGCATACCTGTCATCACCGTTCATGCACATAATATCATGATTTCCAAGTATAAAATGGACGCGTCCACCTTCTTTTTCGGCCTCTTTGTCCAATTTATATATTAACCAGAGTACCTGGGTAACATATGTACCCCTGTCAACCATATCACCTAAAAGCACAAGATGACTCTTTCCAAATATCCAATTTAATGAATCATCAACAACACCATTTCCAATTAACAATCGGGTAAGAGCATAATAATTTCCTTCAATATCAGAGATTGCCAGTATCTGTCCATAATCATCCGATATATCGGGATTCTCAGGATAGCCAATCATCAAATTAAATATGAATCTATCCGGATCTTGTTTTGGTGATATTACAGGGATATCATCTTCTTCGTTAATAAAGGAGAAAAGTAATTTGCGTCTGTTATCAGTTGAATACATTACAACATTATCCTGTTCATACATGATATATGGACCATCAATTAACAATGGATTCTCGAGAGCTGAATTTTGATCAGTCAAATTATTCTCATCCGAGCATGAACTAAGAATTATCAGAGCAATAATAAATAAGGTAGCTATCTTTCTTGTTTGAAGCATTCTACTCTAAGTTAATCAGCTGTAATTATGAATCCGATTTAAAAAATTGATTCAGGGTTTCCCTGGAAAAGGCACTTGATGAAGAACATCTGATACTTCCGGCAAAAATAACCTTGATCAATTTAAACTGATCTGTGTTAATTCAATGAATTTTTAATCTTGCCACCCATTATTATAAAGGAATGGCAAAGATATCAGTAACTATTGGTTCAATTACTCCAATCCCAATCCAATTATCGTATTAAGTTCATCATCCGATACTAAAAGTAAACCGGATTTTGGTAATCTTTTGGTCAGTTCCCTCCAGTTCTCATCCGATTTGAAAATGTATTCAAATACAGGCAATGCTTCTTGCAATTGTTTGTTATTTGCCAGTGCAACAGCCTTCCAATATTTCATCTCCAGGTTGTCAGGGAACATTTTTTCTGCAGCATCATATTCCATTAAAGCTGAAGCCATATCTCCAAGTTCAATGGCTGCATCACCACGATTCATATGTTCATAAGCACGGTGCACCCTCAACAGGCGGTGTAGTTCTTCCAAAGGAGCTCGATCATCATCAACACGTAAATCTATTTTCTTATCTGACCATGGATCAGATTCAGGTTCAGCACCTACCACGATTAATGCAGCAGATTGTTTACCCCGGATATCGCCACCTGCATCCTGTGCCACTTGCAGTACTATTAATATCCTTTCAGCGAGAGGAAGATGCATGTTTTCTTCAAAGGCTTTGGCCATAGCTGGCACTACTTTATCATTCAGCATCATATTTGCCTGTACAGAGTAATTTTCACCAACTAAATGATGTGCGGATTTTATGCATTTTTTACCCGTATAGGCGAAAGCCTCTCCATTGGTGTCAAGGAAAGCAACTTGCCGGTAATCCCTACCCTCATCCTTTGCTATTAATATTTTTAAGGCTTCTTCCGGGGATTTACCCTCTGACATTAATGAAAGGCCGTTGATACCAAAAGAAGGATTGACAAAAGACTGGGTTGCCACTACACCTACTCCGGATCTCCCCCAAGGCACCAGGGTGCCTACTGAGAACCAATGACTTTGAACTCCTACAGCCATCTCTCCAGTTATTGCATCCCGTGCAACTATTGAAAAGGTATGGGCAAATGGATCCGTTTTACTAATCTTTTGTTGAGCAAAGCCGTTATAACAAAAGAATCCGGATAACAATAGAATTATCGTTCTTAAAAACATATTTTTTATGGTATTAATTGTATGTCTTCACATCACTGTAAAATAATTTGTAATAAAGTTAATTCATCCCTTTTGAACTATTCAAAAGGGATATTCTTTTCCTTTTTAGAATCGTTAATTGTTACAATGAATTTCTTTTCACAAGGATCCAGTTATCTCTACCAAAGTACACAAAATGATTCTGCCAGTTTGTCGCATTTTAGTTATAAAAAAGGTACCAGGTGATGAACACCTGATACCTCCAGCCCAAAATTAACCTAAATTAATTTTAGCCGACCTTTGTATGTTACATAAATTTTTAATCCTGTTATCCAATATTTTGCGGCATAGGGCTGACATTGGATTCATCTCCTGATATTGGAAATATAGCGTAAAACGTCATAATAAACGCGATCAGGAATGTTCGAATTAAAAATTCATTACTTTTCAGATTGCCTCCTTATTTAACGTTATTTCATATCATAAATAATTGTCAAAACCGGCGCAAGTGTACCACTTGAAGATCCATCAGAAGCTTCAGCTTCTCGTCCGCCTTCATCGGAGGTCTCATTTTCAGTGCCCCCGCTTGGCACCATAATAAAGGCCATGCTATTTCCTGAGGCCCAGTCTCCTCTATTCACAATTTCCTGGACAATGGCGACCAAATCGACAGTTCTTTCAGTAAGACCTGCATCCCCTTCACTAACCCATTCAGGAATGTCCCAGACAGCATTCGCTGTAGTTTTTGGCCTGCCTGATATATTATACGGATCTGTTGTATAGGTTGCAGCATTTGCAACATTCTCTCCATAAATTGTCATCTGAGCCGGGTCTGCTCCTACAGCATCACAGGTGAACTGGATACTGGCACTCAGGATTGTGGATCCCTGTGGGATAGTTATATTATTAAACCTGAGGCCAATTGTCTGAACTCCCTGTGCAATATCATCCTGTGTCCAGGTGTCATACTCTCCAAGCTCAAGGTCAGAGCTTTCCAGCGCCATAGCTCCATTTATTTGTCCTTCCTCTGCGTCATCGTATGAATCCGGAGGAATCTGAACAACCAGAGTTAAGGATTCAACCACAGTAAATAAAATCCCATTTGATTCACCATCTACTGTTACGGTTACATTGCCTGTTGTAGCTCCAGCAGGTACAATGGTAGTAATAGTGGTGGCTGTTGCCTCAGTTACAGTAGCTTCTGTTCCGTTAAAACTGACGGTATTTTCACCAGCTGTTGTACTGAAGTTTGTACCGGTAATGGTTACTATGGTCCCAACCTTACCACTGGTTGGATCAATAGAGGTAATGGTCGGGATTATTGGTATTGTGACTGTAAATGGGAAGCCTGCAGATGTTTTATTATTTGTTGTCACTGTAACTTCAGCTGCACCCGGGGTTAAGCCTGCAGGCACATTGGTTGTAATTTCCATAGTTGTGGTTTCAGTCACAACAGCAGCTGTACCATTAAAGCTGACCATGTTCCCTGCAACAGCAGAGCTAAAGTTTGTACCCTGTATGATAACTTCCATGCCTTCAAAAGCAGCACCTGGTTCTATTTCAGTTATAACAGGTGGTTTTATACCGGGATTATATTCATCTTCTGCACACGACCATAATAATACATTGACCGCTATAATGCTCATACAGAACATGAACGACTTTTTTGAAATCGTCACTACTTTCTTCATATCTTTATAGTATTTATCGAATTATAATTAATAATATACATTTTGATTATTCAATTCTCTTAGTAATAACCATCATTTTGTGTTATCGGGTTAATATTGAGTTCACTCTGTGGTATAGGGAAAATAACCTTGTAATAATCCCACTCAATGAGAAAAGGTGTGTTAGCAATATCAAAAATCCTGGCAGAATTGGATCTTATAATATCCCTTTTATTTCTTATCAAGTCAAAGAACCGGTGGCCTTCGGCACATAATTCTTTTCTTCTTTCGGTTAGTATCCTGTCAAGGTCTACATCCACCTGTGCTACGGTAGCCGCCGGATTAGCACGCTCAACAATGGCATTAAGATAAGTCGTAGCGTTTGCAGCATCTGTGTTTTTAATAGCAGCTTCGGCAGCTATAAGGTAAACCTCAGAAAGACGTAAAATGGATACATTACCAATGTATGCTGATCCTACCAACGGGCTACCGCTTTCCTGGTGAGCCACTATAATGGCTTTAGTGTTGCCATTGCCAGGATATTTCAGGACCCTGCCCCATGTTGCGTCTGCAACAGGATCACTCGTCTGATCAATATACAGCATCTCGTTACGGATATCATCCGGATCAGATCTGATTAAATCGATAAGATCCTGACTTGCGATAAACTGACCATAGCCTTCAGGGTCGGAGAGGTTAGCTACGCCTTCCAGTCCACTATTATCAGATTCGTTGTTCATAACTGAAAATATTGCCTCTGACGATCCGCTTGAGTTGGACCAGGAGTCAACATAATCTGCCCGGGCCATAAGAGAATAAGGACTATTATCAATAATGTCAACAGCAGTTGTGTACGCATTTTCATTATCCTCCATATACAGGTATACCCTTGCCAGCAGGGTCTTTGCAGCCCAGGCATTCATTTTACCCAATCTCTTACCGGTAGAGAGCAAAGGAATTGCTTCTTTTAAATCGGCAATAACCTGTGCATACACTTCAGCAACGGTATTCCTGGGTAATTTTTCATAAGGATCCGGGACACGGGTTAGAATCGGAACACCCAGTGATGCCCCGTTATCATGTGAATATTGCCGGCCGAATTGCCTGCAGAGGTCAAAATGGGCAAGAGCCCTGATGGTTAAAGCCTGGCCCTTAATGTCCAGCTTCTCTGCGGCTTCATCATCCGTGACAGTCTCAATACCATCAATAAATGATAACATGGAATTTACATGTCGCAACAACCAATAGGGAACCGACCATGTATCAACATCAGAACCTTGAGCAGTATATTCATAGAGATACTCATTATCGATCCTGCCCCACTCGGCAGTCTGCATGTCATCAGCCCTGCAATCGTTATCGGTGATTATATTTGCGCCATAATAACCATTATCCTGGAAACCATTATAAGCTCCATTTAATACAATCCGGGTATCGGAAAGAGTTTGTATATTATCGGGAGATTGAGAATCGCTGGGATATTCATCAAGAAATCCCTCCGAACATGACTGTCCGGCGATCATTAAAACAATCACCAACAGTTCAACTATGTATTTCAAATTTCTCATCATATATATTTTTATAATTTATTTAAAAACCTATCTCAAGACCGAATGTCAAAGTTTTATTATTCGGCATCTCGTAACTTGTCATTCCACTGGCTCTTTGTTCCGGATCACATAAGTCCTGCTGTGCCCATGTCAGATAATTGGTTGCCTGGACGTAAACATTTATATTGCTGAGTCTGATCTTTTGAACAAGAGACTCAGGCACATTGTATGACAATGTAATCTCTTTAAGCCGCAAAAAGTTATTATCAAGCAGGAACCGGGATGAGTGTTCGTACGAGTTATTGTTCCCACCCCAGATTCTCTGTGGATTCATTGCTATATCACCGGGCTTCTGCCATCTGTCAACCTGACTTTCCTGGATGGAATACTTAACGTAATTACCGTCATTCCAGATTTTGTATCCATAGTGATAATAGATCTGGCCCCCGACTGAGAAATTAATAAGGAAAGAGAGGTTAAATCCTTTATACGAAAGTGTGTTGCCAAAACTGCCAAAGAAATCAGGATCAGCTTTACCGGCAATAGTACGACCACCGGCTTCTCCGAAATTGCCTGTTACCTCGCCGGTTTTTTTACCATCCGGATCAACTATATACCACTGAGGTGCACCATTTGCGGGGTTAACACCTGCCCAGAGAGGCAACCAGAATGTATAGTATGCTTCACCTTCTCTACGGATGTATCTGCTGGAAACGATATCCTCATTTTTGTTGAGTTTAACAATTTTATTATTGACAGTGGTTAAGTTAAAGGTGGAAGACCAGGTAAAAGCATTGGTGGAAATATTCCTGGTTCTGAGAGTAAATTCCCATCCTTTGTTTTCCATCTCGCCTATATTCACCCAGGTGTTTTCGGCACCTACGCTCGGGGCCAGGGGAAGGTCCATCAGAAGATCAGTGGTAATTCTTGAGAAGTATTCAATGGTAGCACTGAAATCTTGCAACAGCGTAATATCGAGGCCCACATTGAAGCTGGCATTTTTCTCCCATGTAAGTTTTGGATTGGATATGGAGCTTTCGTATGCAGCAACCTGGCCATCGTATGTAGCATCATATGAATAGAGAGCTAAATGGTCATAGTAGCCGGGAGGAAGCGTTCCGTTTGTTCCATAGGAAGTCCTGATTTTAAGGTCATCGATGATGGACTGGCTTTGCATGAAATTCTCGCTGCTCAGTCTCCAGGCTCCAGAAACAGACCAGAAGTTTGCCCATCTTTCATCGATGCCCAGTTTAGAACTTCCATCGCGGCGGATACTTGCTGAGAAGTAATACCTGTTCTTGTAATCATAATTTAGTCGGGAGAAAAAACCCAACAGTGTTGAGCCCTCCTCATATCCATATGCCTCAACGGGTCTGGCGGTTGCACCAATGCTGCGCAGGGTTTCATTAGGAAGCCCGTCCCCTTCAGTAGAATACCTGATGGCCTGTTTTTTCTCTGCTTCCTGTCCTGCAATAATGTTTAGATTGTGAATGTCGTTAAACGTTTTCTCAAATGTCAGAAGGTTGGATGTAGTCGTTGTAATTCTTTTCCGGTTATCCAATGCTACGTAACCCTGCTCATCATCACCGGATCTGGAGAGGGGTGATGCATACCTTTTCTCATCGTTATTTATCCAGTCGAAGCTATTGGTAGACCTGAAGGTCAGAAATTCAAAAGGCCTGATTTCCAGGAAACCGGTATTCATGCTTCTGAATAACTTTCCACCCGTTTCATTCAGATTACGCTCCATGACAATATTATAGTACCCGCTTTGTAATTCAGGCCGGTAGCTGCCATCCGGAAGATATGGACCTTCGGTAGGGAAACAGTTACCGCTCACACTATAAAATGGACTGTAATACCTTGTCCCGGCGTCAACGATCTCCTGGTCTGCGTATGAATTTAACAAATTCACACCCACCGAGAACATTTTGTTTATCTTATGAGTAACATTCACCCTGCCGGAATATCTGGTATAACCGGATTTATAAGCAATACCCTCCTGGTCAAATACCCCTCCTGAAATATAGAATTGTGTTTTTTCACTGCCACCTGTTGCTGATAGTTCGATGTTCAGTGTTTTGCCTTTTCTGAACAAGTGATCATACCAGTTGGTGAATCCTTCTTCCGGCTCAACAAAACCGTTTTTTATCATTTCTTCATCAACATCGAAACCTGCAGGTGCTCTGCCTGATGCCACATAGTTTTCCAGGCTTTCCCTGTGCAGCATAAGAAAGTCTTTACCGGAAACTGTTTGAAAGTTATCAACGGCCCATTGTGAAATACCGTAAACCGACTTGAGGTTAAACTTGGTAACCCCTTCACGGCCATGTTTGGTTGTCACCAGGATAACTCCGTTTGCAGCCCTGGAACCATAGAGAGAAGCTGCCGCCGCATCTTTTAATACTGTGATGGTTTCAATATCACCAACGGGAATCGTCGACATAACATTTCCAGTCTCATAACCGCCTGCAGAATTATGCATGTCTCCGGACGTTACAGGTACACCATCGACGACAAAGAGAGGTTGGTTAGAAGCCGAGAATGAACCCATGCCCCTGATCCTTATCTCGGTCCCTGACCCGGGCTGTCCGGATATATTTGAGACCTGGACTCCTGCAACTGTACCAACCAGGGCTTTTTCAAAGGAGGTGACGGGTATTTTTTCTATTACATCAGCTTTCACAACTGCTGCTGAACCGGTGAATGATTCCCTTTTGGTTGTACCATAGGCAACAACTATCAATTCATCCAGCATTTCAGCGGATTCTTCCATGGTGACATTTATTACTGATTGTCCATTGACCGGAAATTCCCTTGTAGCATAGCCAACAGACGAGAATACCAGGACGGCGTTTTGATCCGGAACCTCAATAGAATAGTTTCCATCTATATCGGTTGCAGTCCCCTGATTTGTCCCTTTAACCAGGACTGTAACCCCTGGCATTGGTTGCCCGGTTGCTGACTCAGTTAATGTTCCGGTCACCCGGAAGCCTTGAGCCATAAGCATCTGAAAACCAATGCATACTAGAAAACATAATAAAATAATCTTTTTCTTCATTGATCTAATTTTTAGTCATTGTTTAGTTAATATTTTCAGGTCAGTTTGAATACATTCATTCAATGTGAGGATCAATATTTTATCGAAAGGTCCTTTATGAATTTTGAATGAAGGTATTTAGGTTAAATTTGGGTTGTTTCATAGGCGTTTGTTTTATTAGTTAAGTTATTGTAAAAGTGTTTTTGATTGATCAGAAGTTAATCGATAGAACACATTTTCTTCAATTAGCAGAGCCTGTTCAATAATATTTTTATTGGCCAGGGGTATGTTAACCGGAATAACTTTCCCATTATTTACACATTCAATACTTTCTACTTCAGTATGACCAACAACAACATGGTCAGCAGAGTATTGGTCAAGAATGGCTTCCAAATCATCTTGCTTAATTTTATTATACCCGCTTCCTGATTTTAGATACCCCCTGTACCAAACAGGACCGTAATTGCCTTTTAGAAGTTTAAATAGATCTGAATTTATAGTATCTGATTCAGTATTTAAATAGTCGCGAAAAGATGAATTGATTTCGTTAATAGAAAGGTTCTTTGCAGCTAGTTCAGGAGAAATCCCACCATGAATGAACATGGTATTCCCGATAATTTCAATTACATTTTTTGTCCTTATCCATTTTCCTAAGATTGAATTGGTACTAAAAAGTTCAGGGTAGTTAATTTTCAGGTTGGAGGTCAGACTATAATACTTGTTAGCTATATATCTGATGTCATTTTTAATTATCATCATTTCATGGTTTCCAATCAACAGATGGACTTTACCTTTCCTCTTCTCGGCCTCTTTTTCAAGATTATAAATTAACCAAAGGGTCTCCATTACTCCCTCACCTCTATCAAAAATATCTCCCATTAAAACAAGATGACCATCTCCCCATATCCAGTTAAAATTTTCATCAATTACTCCGGCCGCTTTTAGCATCTTAACCATCCTTTTATATTGTCCATGGATATCTCCCAATACAATAATTTTGGATGGTTCTTCATAAATGCAAGGAGGAGTGGTCTCTATAAATGAAATGTTATAGTAATTTTTGTCATTTTTTATATCAGGAACTCGCTCAACGGGATCACTTAGAATTATTTCTTTATTTATTATGCTGGTCTCACTTTTTTGCTCATCATGTACAAGGTACTTCATACATAATTTGCGCGGTTCAATAATGTCTATATAGGGTCCGTCAAAATAATCAGGAATATTTTTTTCATATATGGTGCACCCAATGGATTTTAAATATTCCTGTATCTGTTTATTGTTATTAATTATTGCAAAATCAAGAGCGGTCCAATCATCCTCATTTTGAAAATTTATATCTGCTCCATTCTCATATAATATTTTAAGTATTTCCAGGTTGTTATATTTTGATGCATAATGGAAAGCTGTGTTCAAATCTTCATTAACAGCATCTATTTTTGCCCCATTTAAAATTAGCATTTCAGAAATTTGAGCTCTTCCATATCTTGACGCATACATCAGAGGCCTTTTCCCTTTATTTATTAACTCAAGATCTGATCCTATCTCAATTAAAAGTTTCGTGACATCAAAATGTCCATTTTCAATGGCATAAGAGAGTAGAGTTCTCTCTTCCGAACCAAAAAGTCTGTTAACTTCATCACCTGTTTTAAAATACCTCTGCAGGGTCTGCACATCCCCTTTCCTTACTAAACTGAGAACAATTGAATCATTCAAAAACAAAGATGATTCATAAGCTTGAAGCTGTGGAAATAGCGACAGGAGTAATATTGTCAGGATGATTTTATACAACTTTTTCATTAATAAATGAGAAATTGATTAATAAATGATGTCAATTCAATAACAAAGATCGACAAATGGCTATCAAGTAATGGAAAAACAGATAATACAACTTATATACATATCACAAAATGATTAATACAAAAGTTATACATGCCATATATCTAACACTCCTAACACACACAATTAGTTAGTATTTGGGAATTTACTTCGGAAAGATTGTTTACAAGTTTATTGGAGTGTGGAATTATTGACTCAAATATTGTCAATGGCTTATTTTAGAAATTGGAAAGAAAGTTTGATAAACTAATGTCTACATTATCCAGGTTAAGTTTCTTGCGAAGTCTCGAACGGGCAATATTAATACTGTGTATTGATTGTTTTGTAATTAAAGATATTTCTTTTGTAGAAAAATCAAGTCTCAGGAAAGCCGATAAACGTTTTTCATTCCTTGAAAGATTAGGGAATCTGTCTTGCAAATTGTCGTAAAATCCTTTGTGTACTTTCAGAAATCGTATTTCAAACTCCTCCCATATCTTATCGTCAGTATTTGAACAAAGATCAGCGATAACTTCATTTACAACAGATTCATTTTCTTTCTTAAGGTTTTTCTTAGCTTCATTCAATCGATCAACTACACTGATAATTAGTTCATTTCGCTTAACCATATACATCGTTTTTGTAGCTAGTTCTTTTTGTTTTAGTTCGAGTTCAGTTTTTATCTTTCTCCGTTCAAGATCGATATTCTGATATTCAAGATATTGCCTTTTGTTTTTAATTTTCAAGTGGGTAAGAAGTAAAATAACAATTATTACTATAAGAGACAGTATGGCAAAGATAGCTATATATATTATCCTTCTTTTTTGATCTTTTAAAAGACTTACCTCCTCTGCCTTCAGTCGTTCATAATCATATTCAAGCTGCGCTATATTTTTCATCTTTTCAATAGTGAAAATACTATCGTTTAATTCTTTGTGCATTGAGAGGTATTTGTAGGCTTCTTTATTATCACCCTTCTTATAGTAGATTTCACTTAACAAGGCTGCGACCTCTTTTTTATTTTCAAGCCTACCTAAATCTTTGTACAAGTCCAGGGCTTTTGATAAATTGTCAATCGCAAGATCAAAATTACCCATAAGGTCATAATAAATCCCTAATTTCTGGTGTTGATTTGCAATTCCGCGGGTATAACCTATTTCATTATGAATTTTCAGGCTCCCAATTATGTAGTTATATGCATCATCCAATTTCTGCTGATTCAAATAAACGTTAGCAATGTTCCCCAATGTGATTCCCTGGTTTTTTTTGGATCCGACCTCAATGAACATCTCATGGCTTTTTTTATAATAATCCAGAGCAAGTTCATCATTCCCTTCAATAGAATATACTACCCCTATATTATTGTAAGATAAAGCTATACCATATTTGTCTTCCAATGCAATCCGCAAGTCCAGGCTTTTATTATAATAATCAAAAGCTTTCATATTATTATTCTGATATTTATATAAACTACCCATACAATTATAAATATCTGACAATCCTGCACTGTCGTTTATTTCTTCATATATTTTTAGCCCTTCAATACAATTTTCAAAAGAAAGCTGGTAAGATCCCTTTTTTTTGTAAATATCTCCAAGACTATAGTAGAGTTTTGCCATCTCCCGTTCATTCCCCAGGTCAGAGTATATATTCAACGACTGCAAATAATTTTCTATTGCTGTGTCATATAGATCCGTTTCTTCATAAATGCTTCCAAGAATATAAAAAACATTTGCTTTACCCTCTAAATAATTAGCATTTTCTGATTCAATCATTGCTACCTTGGCATACTGCATCGCTGTTTCATAATCTGTATCGATAACCTTATCAATTATGGACAATAATATTTCAACTTTTTCTCTGGAATCGGTTGTGGATTCCAATATGGACACCAAGCTATCTATATTAACCGAAGACTGGCAAATGCTATAATAACTCAACGAAATTAACAATCCACATAGTAGTAGTACTCTTGGGTAAAATAACTTATTCTTGTATGCAAGAATAAAAGTCAATTGAGCTATATTTTGAAGGATTAAACGAGGCGATGAAATACAAAAGGTGATCCTCAATTATAAAGGTACCACATTATTTCTAAAAATTGGAATAAATTGGTATTAAACCCCAGAGTGGAAAATCCGGTGAAATTGAGCCACCTATTCCGGAAAGCATGGTTCACTTCGAACGGAATTTGCAGGTTTACAAGAACTTGAGAAATTATTAAAATTTGAATATTTCTGTATAGTAAGAATTTTCTATTTTACTTCTTTATAAACTGAATTCATCAGCCTGTCTTTAAAAATAAGAATCTGTAATACAATGAACTCCAGTGACTTTAGTGATAATATTACCCACCTGAAAGTACAAATACTATGAGAAAAGTCATAAAATATATTATGAAATGAGCTACTTGATCATTTAACTTGTCATGGGCTATTTTGGATTTTCTTTTATTCTCAATAAAGTAATCCTGATTTATTGAAAGAGAATCAAAAGCCTTATTATTAACAAATTCTTTTTGAATATCATCCCTGCCTGATCCTGTTTCCAAACCAACATCCATGACATAATCCTCGTCATCATGAACCTGGCAGGTACGTGTTGTAAAACCAGGAATGGCTGCTCTGGTTTCGTATCTGGCCGGTCCATCCCTTTTTGATTCTACCTGACCCTGTTTGATTGTGGAACAACTCATCAGGACAATCGTTAAACTGAAAAACAATAAGATGCGTTTCATAAAGCAAAATTGAATTTACATATTCAGGCGCTGCCTCTTGCTTCAGATCATCTAATCCTTCAATTCTTTCTCTATTTTACGGATTCCGAGGAAAGAAAATATAACGAAAAATAGTACAATGATCCCACAGACAGCAATAACTATTATCATTTTATCCAGTAACTGTTCAAAGGATAATCCCGGTTTTTGAAAGATGTTGTATTTGGCATAGGTGAACAAACAACACAAAAAGTGGTGACAGCTTCCTATTTATTTTTTATACATAACTGAATATCAATATTTTAAAAATTTATTCAACAATTATTTATTAATATTTTATTAATTAAAATACTCTGTATCAATATAATAATTAGAAAAATTAAAAATAGGAAGCTGTCACCACTTTTTTATGTATATTTTTATGAAATGTGTTGTAAAACATATGCTTTAGTGGGTAACCTTTTTGCTGTTTTCGGAATTATAGGGTGAAGGGTCTTTCATCATCACACATCCCGGTCATGATCAAATTGCTCCGGATATTCTGGTTTCTGCTCAATATCGGAATATGCTGTTCCACTGCTGCACAGCCTTACATTCAGGAATGGATCCTGCAATTGGGGGGAGAAGGATGGGATCTGACGGGTGCGATGGATATTGACACGTCCGGGAACATCTATTTGGGGGGAGTGTTCAGCGGAACCGCCACCTTCGGGGACCATACCCTGATCTCAAATGACGGACAGGATCATTTTATCTGCAAAATCAACGAAGCCGGCGCAATTGTTGGTGTCAGAAAAATTTCAGGAGGGATATACAATACGTTAAACGGAATACATTGTACAGGCAACCGGGTATACCTCACCGGCACTTTCAGGGACAGTCTCCTGCTGCATCCCTTTTTATCAGAAACCAGAAATAACACCTGCATTTATCTGTGCATGCTTGATCCCGACCTGGAGCCAGTATGGCTTACCGTTCCGGTATCGGGTGATAAAATAAACCTGCTTTCCTGTAAGGGTGACAGTGAGGGGAATTGTTATATCTCGGGTTACTTTAAAAAGTGGATTTCGATTGAAGATTCTATTGTTCACTCAGTTAACCGGAAAGACCAGTTTGTTCTAAAACTCAATTCAGAAGGGGATGTTGACTGGATAAGAACCTGGCGTATAAAGAATCCGGACGACCAGTTATTCTTACAGGTTTCAGCTGGAAAGGAGTTGATTGTAGCCGGCACATATGAAACAAAGTTCGAAACAAAAGACACGACAATCTTCTCTTTTGGCCGTAAGGATATTTTTATCAGGAAATTTGATTCTACAGGGAATGAATTATGGATAAAACGTATCGGTGGTGATTTTGATGACAAAGCCAGGGCAATTGCGATCGATACAGCCGGTTATGTTTATTTTTCAGGGTCGTTTAACCATTCCATAATCCTACAGGACACGGTTTATGTTTCTCATGGTGAACAAGATCTGTTTCTTGTCAAAATGAATCCTTCCGGAGATATAATCTGGACAAAACATTGGGGGGGGAAACAATCGGATGAAATAAATGGCATTAGTATTGATTCATCTGGGAATCTCTTCACGCTTGGATCTTTCAGGGGAACAACCATCATGGATCAGGATACCATCTCCAGCTTTGACCGGCAGAGCGATATCCTCTTTTTAAAATTTGATCGAACCGGGGAATGTTTATGGTGGAAGAATTTTTTTGGCACTTCAGAAGATCTGGGACATACTATTTTAACCGATTACTCTGATAAAATCTGCCTCATGGGTTCTTTTACCGATGATCTGGCAACGGATCAGGAACCGATTTTTTCCCGCGGAATAAAGGACATTTTCATAACAATGTTTATTGATCCCTGTACAATTATTCCATTCAACTTGCCGGACACCCGGGTATTGTGTGAGAACAGTTACGACACACTTGATGCAGGAGCCGGTTTTATGGAATACAATTGGAACAATGGTGCTGGTGACAACCAGTATTTTGAAATCTCCGAACCAGGTGATTACTTTATTAAAGTCACGGATCAATTTGGATGTAAAAAAAGTGATTCAATTCATGTCCTATTGGATTCTATTCGCATTGCATTTCAGGTGACCGATGAGTTCCTTCCTGATGGGAAAAACGGTTCAATTCATACTTCCGTTTCGGGTATTTCGGATCATTTCTCATACCTGTGGAATACGGGAGATACGACACCGAGCCTGGCAAACCTGGTACAGGGTAATTATTCGCTCTTTGTGAGTGACAGTTTTGGTTGTTCTTCTTTTGTTGAAATCCCGGTGGGATTGGATGTTTCATCCGGGATACTATCTCTTTCAAATTTTCCAAATCCGTTCATTGAAACAACAAATATTCTTTATTCTATCCCGGATGATATGTGGATCGATATTTCACTTTTCGACATGAATGGGAAAAAACTTTTAACCATTGTAAATAGTGAGGAAAAATCCGGGATTCATCAAATGGAATGGAACAGGAAGGATTTACCAAGCGGGGTTTACTACCTCCAGATCAGAGTTACGGATAGTGTTTTATCACGAAAAATAGTTATAACGGATCAGTGAATAGTACATGAAGTCATCCTTTTCCATATTGGGTTTTATATTCGTTATCTTATTTCCAATATCACGTTTCTGTAATGCCCAGGAGTCTTTCCCCCAGTTGGGAAACATCATTCCACCCTCCCCCACTGCATCTTCTCTGGGTATGTATGCAGAAATTCCGGTCACTCTATATACCGGTAGTCCTTCGATACATATTCCGCTTTGGGAGGTCCAGGGCAGAAAGCTATCCTTTACTATTTCTCTCGACTATCATGCATCAGGAATAAAAGTGAATGACATCGCCGGGTGGACAGGTCTTGGTTGGTCCTTGCATGCAGGTGGGATCATAACCCGAACGGTACGAGGAATAGCTGACGATCATCCCATGGGGTATTTATCACTGCATGGGAATCAACTTCCTTCACTGGGGACTAATCTTGATCTGTTCGGACCATGGAAGCCTCCGGGAGCAGATGATTTGGAGATGAACCTATACCTATCTGAAATTGCCGATGGCAGGGCAGATTCACAACCAGACATGTTTTTCTTCAACGTTAATGGTCGAAGCGGTAGGATTATATTGAACGGAAATGGGCAACCGGTAGTTATTCCGCACCAGAATTTAGTCGTCTCGTATAACCGGGATCAATCAGGGAAAATAACCTCCTGGGAGATTGTAGATGAAAATGGAACAAGGCATCAATTCGGAGGATGGGATGCTTCTGAAATCTCGACACCCATCAATGAAGATGGATCAAGAAGAGAATCGTTTATTTCAAGCTGGTATTTGAAGCAAATTCGATCAACCAATAACGAAGACAATATACTTTTCAGCTATATCGATTATCATAGCAGTCGCCGTGATCCATTACCTCAAAGGAAAGTTGGAAACTCATATCCCGACTGGGATGACCTGCAAAGGTACAATCAGACAGACATCGATGGCAAATTTCTCAGGGAGATAGAGTATTCAAAAGGATTTGTTCTTTTTGATACCTCATCGTTTGGAGATTATTTAGGAGGTGAAATAACAGGGCTGGACCGGATTACCATCAAGGACCTTTTTTCACAAGAAACAGTAAAAATCTTTCAGTTTGATTACAGTTTTTTTGAAACAGCAACCTATGGGACCTGGTACGATTATCTTCCTCCATCCAGACGATTACGGCTGGATAATGTCAGGGAATTATCCGGCAATGGAGAATCAGCCAACCCGCCCTATATGTTCTTTTATGACCCAACTCCCCTGCCTCCGAGAGGATCATATGGTCAGGATCACTGGGGGTATTTTAATGGAGCAAACAACCAATATTTCATCCCGGAGGTTACCGTACGGAATTACAGGCAGTACAAAAGTACTCCTCCAACAGGCATGAATGCAAGAGGAGAGAATATTGAAAAACTAACCGGAATAAACCTGAATCTGCCACAGTTATCTGAGATGATCTGGAGAACCCGGGGTGCTAACCGGGAACCAAATGGAGACTTCATGAAAGCCGGAATGCTCCAACGGATTGTTTATCCAACCGGGGGAAGTACCGTTTTTGAATTTGAGCCACATGATTTCGGATACATATCAATGCCAAGAAAGCCGATGCAATCCAGGATTTCTGCCGCCTATGATGCTGCTCATTATTCTTCGACTCAGAACATAGCATCCCTGAATATTAACCATGATCAGGAGATCAGGATAATTCCTCTTTTTTATGTTTTGAAGGGGAGTATTAAAGATGCTCCACCCGGTCAAGAAGATACGCCTCCCTCGAATCTATCCAGCATATTTATTGTAAGTGAACCCAAAATTGATGAGTATCCGGATACAATTTTCAATTTTTCATTTCATGATTACATGAGTCAAGTCCATGGATTAGAAGCAGTTTTTAACATCTGGTTACCAGCCGGGCATTATACAATGGGTGCTTTATCAGAGGAGGAAGGGGATTATACTGAAATGATAATCTATTCCGATTCGGTATCTCCTTTTGACGAAACCTACCCCATCTATTCAATTGACTATGTAAATCTGACGGTTATGGCGGGTGAAAAGATTTGGATCGATGAGCAGAGCTATTATTGTTCAAAAGTAGCAGATATTAGCCAGGAAGACGAGAATCTGGTTAACATTGCATTCCTTTTCACAAGCAAGGTCCATCCGAATCAGATCAGCGCATTCGGTTTGGATATTCCCTTATCGATGGTCAGGATAAAGGAGTTCAGTAATCCTGAAAACATCATCTTCGAAAGAATGTATTCCGGGAAAGAACAGATCAGGTGGTATCCGGATCAGGAAGAATGGATTATGCAACAATCCTTTTCGAAACTCATGAATCCTGGGAAATACCTGGTTGAATTCATTCCCAGGATTAAAACAGAAACCGGTTATATCAGCATGACCTGGAGAAAGGCGGTTGCAACGCATAATCATAAAATCACAGGTGGTCTGCGGGTAAGAAAGATCATTAAAATTGACAATGAATCCGATACGATTGGTATACGAGAGTTTGATTACACCATCAAGCATGATAGGATAATCCGGTCAAGCGGTATCCTTCAATCATGGCCCTCCTATTACGATGTACCTGATCAGATCTATTATTTAAAGGAAGATAATCCTATTGCCATTTCCTATGCACCAATAACCCTCTATTCATCCGGGAAAAATTTGCTGGGTTCAACTCAGGGGAGTCATATCGGATACCGTCAGGTGACTGAATCCAATCCGGTAGCAGGAAAAATCATCCATCGCTTCACATCGGCATGGGAGTACCCTGATATCAGCAGTCTTTCATTCCCATATCCACCTGCCACAAGCTTTGATTGGAAGAGGGGTTTAAAAAAACAAACAGAAAAACTATCAAATGAAGGAGTTTTAAGGGAAATTGAAACCGTTGAGTTCAATTCTTTTGAAGATTCTACTCACCTGGTATATATTCCGGCATTTGTTGTCGCACGGAAATTTCCCGAATCAAATTCAGCATTTATCTATCAAAAATATGCAAATGTCTCCTCCTGGAATTACCCGATAGAAAGGAGAACAACCCGGGTTGATATAAACGGAGATAATCCCATCCATTTTATTGAATCGTATAGTTACGATCCTGATCATCTTCAATTAAAACAGGTGAAACGAGCAGATAGCGACAGCAGTATTTATGTTGAAAAATTCTATTATCCTGGGGATCCTGCGATTGAACCATCGGAAATAAACAACGGTCTGGTTCAAAAACATATGGTAAATACGATCCTGAAAAAAGAGACAATAAAAAACGGGCAGTTAATTGCCGGGGCTAAAACCAATTACGGGTTTTTCAATGGTTCACAGCTACTACCAGCATCCAATGAACTATTGGAAGGAACAGCGTATGAAGTAAAATTGATTTTTGATCAGTATGATGGTAATGGGAACCTGTTACAGTACCATACACCTGGAGATCTGTATCACTCCATAAACTGGGGGTGGGCAGGGACTTATCCTGTAGCTGAAACCACCAACTCAGTCTATAAAAAAAACGTGAATCTATATCCTGCCGAGTCAAGAACAACCAAATATACTTACCAGCCTCTCATAGGTGTCGGGGCGATTACGGCGCCGGATGAAAGGTCCACCTTTTATGAATATGACGATTTTGGAAGACTAACCTTGATAAGAGACCACGATCAAAATATAGTAAAGCGTATTGACTATCATTTTAAACCTTATAAAGGAGACACAACCAGAACATACTGGACCCAACAATATTTTGAAGAATCCATACCTGCTGATTTTATCCTAACAGACAATGCCATTATTGTTAAAAACTGTACCGGCAGGCTTTCCGTTTCAGGAGGATCACTTGGATCAAATGCTGAATGGAAATGGTATGTGGGATCCTGTGGAGGAGCATGCATTGGAAGTGGTTCTGAAATTGTAATAGCACCCCTTACAACAACCACTTACTATGTGAGGGCAACCGGTGATGCAAATTCAACGATATGCCGTGATATCACTATTGAAGTAGTTCCACCAACCTTTAATCTCCTGCTTTCAGAACTTGCCTTTGATTACAGGGGGAATACTGAAGATCCGACTACCATTGAGACCAATTATACCGGATGTGATCCCTGGAATGTTTCCGAAGATTCTGAATGGATATCAGTAACTGACCAGAATGATAACAATTTCACGATTCTGTGTGATCAGAATGACAGTCCAAATTCACGCACCGGAAAGATCTTTCTGCATGGTGATGGAGAGGTATTGATTATACCGGTTCACCAGGCCGGTTCAGTCCATCTTGAAATCAGCTACCTTCCAACGACTATCCTGCCGGGTGACGATGTATCTCTCACCGCCACCGTTTTGAACGGGACCCCACCCTACCGGTATACCTGGGAGACCCGGGTGTCCGGAGCAACTGAGTGGACCACGGTGCGTGATCATTCGGGGGACGAACCATCCGATACCCTCCTTATCCCCGCAGCGACCGTCAG
>CAYMFM010000066.1:0-21308 GCA_964389685.1 uncultured Rikenellaceae bacterium | reverse complement strand
TTAACTCCAGACTCCGGAGATGGGTTCATTGCAATAGGTGCATTTGCCGTCTTTTATCTTGTTGGATGCAATCAGGTAGCCCCGTCTTTCCACCAGTGTCTTTTTGCATGCAGGGCAAATGGTATTGCTGGCTTTTGTTCCGGGCACATTTCCGATATAGACATAACGGATCCCGGATTGAAGTGCAATTTCTCTCGCTTTGTTCAGGGTGGCCACCGGGGTGGGTGGCAGTTGGGTTAGTTTATACATGGGATGAAACCGGCTGAAATGAAGCGGACAATCCTGAAATCCGTTTGCATACAGCCATTCGCACATCTCCCGGATCATGTCAAAATCATCGGTCCAGTTAGGTACAATTAGATTGGTGATCTCAAGCCATACCTTCTCCTCCAGCAAAATTCTCAATGTGTCCAGCACAGGCTGCAGCTTTCCTGCATTCAGCTTCAAGTAGATACTCTCTTTGAACGATTTCAGATCAATGTTGGCTGCATCAATATAGGGAGCCAGGTTACGCAGTGGTTCTTCGTTAATATAACCGGCAGAGACCATCACGTTCTTGATCCCTTTCTCACGGGCTATCCTGGCAGACTCGAGTGTGTATTCGTAAAAGGTTATGGGTTCGGAGTAGGTATATGCGATCGATTCGCAATGGTTATCAAGACTTTCAGCCACCACCCGGTCAGGCATCAGGTCATAGTTCCGGGTTTCTGTTGGACTGACCTGTGAGATGGTCCAGTTCTGACAATTCAGGCAGGCAAGGTTGCATCCAGCCGTGGCAATTGAAAAAGCCCTGCTTCCAGGAAGAAAATGGTACAACGGTTTCTTCTCAATGTGATCAATGTTAATGGCACATGGATTGCCATATGCCATGGTATAGAGTTTATCGTCTTTGTTTATCCTGTTATGGCAATCGCTCAATTCATCCAGTTTCAGCGTGCATTCGTTGGGACAGATCATGCATTTTACACCACGCGGAGTCACTTCATAATACATGGCTTCCCTGCTCCCTTTTGGCAGTTTCTGGGACAGGGATTTCCCCAGTTCCTTGTCCGGCAACAGATTACCGGAAGTAATGCGTGGAAGGCAGCACAACGCGCCGGTCCCCAGAATCCCCTGCTTGATGAATTTCCTTTTATTCATTCCGCATCCTTTTCCCAGCGCCTAAGTTACAAAATTATCGGAAAGGCGCTTCCTCCATAACCAGATAAACAGAGCTGCGATAAAGTTCAAAACACCGATCAGTAGGGCTACTTTGATCAAACCAAGCAAAGGAAACAAAAGGGCTGCCACCAGCAAGGCACCCAGAGCAGATCCGATCAGATCCGATCCGTACAAACCCGATGCAACCTGTAAAACATTGCCTTTCATCAGGGTAGCAGCCAGCGAAAAGAGAATCCCGGTAAGGACTGAGATCAGAAAGGTTAGCAGGAAAAAGAGAGCATGTGTCAGACCAGATCCCGGATCCATGATCCTGAACAGAAGGAACAGGAAGGGAAGGATCATAGCAAATATACCGATCAGGATCTGAACGACAGTCAGCTGTCCAAGCGTTGCTCCCGGAAGGATCTTTTTTTGCAGGTAGGGACCTGCAGCCAATCCTGCCATGAAGAGCGTAATGATGATGCCCGTTACCTGATAGACGTATCCATACAAAATCTGAAATGCAATGAGCAACAGTATTTCAATGGCAGAAGCACTGAAACCACAGGTAAACATGCCTGTCTGTATGGGATTCCACCGCACGATGAGTATGGGGATCAGGATGAAAAGGGGCACCCAGATGAACCAGTAGTTGAGATCAAAATAGCTCAGCCAGAACGCGATCTGTTTCAAATAGGCATGGGGAGTAAAATCGAGATTCAGTTCTGCTTCCGGATCGAGTGACTGCATGATCGTGTTCCTCCTTGCCTGAAGAAGCTGGTCATCAATATAATACTGATTGACATACTCATTCTCTATGCCCTTCTCTTCAATCCGCTTTGCTATTTGAAGGCTGATCTTTTCTTCCGAGGCAAGGAAAAAATTCTGTTCACCAGGTATTATATCAACGTATGTAAATACTTCATTCAGCGTATTGTAGGTGATCGAAAGGACTTCGGCTGCCTCTTCACTAATATAATTCATGGTGGAGGGCAGTGCCAGGGCAACAATACCGGAAGGGGTGAGTGACTTTTTCAGTTCGAGAAAAAATTCGTAGGTGTAATAACGATTCGTTTGTGCCGTGCCGGGAGGTGGAGCATGGATGAGAATGACATCATATTTTTCAGCAGAACGCCTGATGAAGAGCCGCGCATCCTGGTGGTAAATATGAACTTTTTGATCGACATCGAAATGCAGATGTTCTCTTGCCGCCCTTACCAGCCAAGGATTAATCTCCACATAGTCAATGCGCTCAACCGGGTATTTCAATATTTCATCCAGTATCCCGGAGATCCCTCCGGAAATGACCAAAACAGACTTCGGATCCGGATGCTGAACCATGGCATAGTGGACATTCTCTTCATTGTCAATCGGATTTAATGTATTGAATAATAAAACATAGTCTTCATAAAAATTAAACTGTTCACCCGTTTTTGTAATGGCCAGATTTCCATACGGTGTCTCTTTCAGATAAACAAGCTCCTGGTTCCTGAATAACCGTTGCTTTGTGAATCCATCAAGGTCCAGAAAAAATGAAGCGATTAACATAAATACCCAGAAAGCCGTCACCGGTATAAGGATGAGTGGTCTTCTTCTGCCAGGGAAAAACCGCATGGCAAAAAAAAGGTTTATGGTGAGGAGGATAAAGAGGCTCTGAAAGGTTTTCAGGAAAAAGACCAGGATAAAATTGAAGAGTATCCCGCCTAGGACACTTCCTATGGCCTCAAGGCTGTAGACCCGGTAGATAAGGTTCTCCTTACCCAGCAGCGAGACGTGATGGGAAAGGTAGGTAAAAAGTGATCCCGAGAGCAGGCAATACGGAATTAGCAGAATACCCGACCAGGCAAAAACCTGCAATAACCCAACCATGCTTCCCTCAATGAAGACAATGTTCTTCAAAACATTCAAAAGAAAGACTGTCAGAAGAGGTAACGTCCCGATGGCGATCAATGAAAAGAACAGCAGGTTTACTCCGTTTTTGAACCGGGATAAAAACCGGCCAAGAAAAGCTCCGAGTCCGGTCAATATCATCCAGTTGGCAAGCACCACTCCAAGAACCAGCTCATTCCCGTAAAAGGTGGACATGAATTCCCGGAGGAGAATAACCTGTGTAATGATTGCGGAAAATCCAAGCAGGATAACAATCCACCTAAGAGGTATCTCCGACAGTCCCAGGTAATCATGGCGGAAAACAGATCCATTATCCGGTTGCTTTTCCGGTGAGGGGATCACACCTTTCCCGGATTTCCTGAACAAATCAGCATAGTATTTCAGATGCCAGGAGAAGTGAAAAATTGCTATTACGGCCAGGGCAATGCCAAAATTTACATGCCAGACCAGGATCTTCTCAATGACCCCGATCTTTATTTTATAGTTAACCTGAATGGCAAGGATCAGTCCGAGGCAAGCTGTGGTGAAAAAGGTCAGAAGCAGGAGTGAATTCCAGAATTTGCGGTGGGTGCCGGGTTTGATAATGGAAAACCGGGATGCCAGAAAGGAGGCACTATATACCAGCAAAACCAGGATGACGACCGGAACTAAAGCATACGGTGCTTTCATGAATACCCTTATAGAAAATCGTTATTTCTCTCCAAAAACAAATGCTTCATATACATAGATATCAGCATCTTTCCATCCGTCCCATCCGATACCGGCTTTATCTTTAGCGCAATGGCCAAGAAAATTTTCCAGGTCCCATCCCGTTTGTGTTGCAACCTGTGGGAGAAATGTTCCGGATCGTGATCCCTGCACAATGTATATTCCGTGTTTTCCAAGAACGATTTCATCGACCGATTCAATTTTCTTCATCGGTGATAAGACCGAAATCTCAATGTGAATATCAGACAGTTCATCGGGAGTGACCGGAGGGAACCGGTAATCGCGGGTAGAGGAGGAGATGCTCATGTCGCGGACCACCTCATACAGGGGGTGGTCAGGCTCAAACTGACCGATGCATCCGCGCAAAGTATCGTTTTTCTGGAGCGTGACAAAAGCTCCGGCAGGAGTGAGAAGGTTCTTTGAATAGTCATGGGTAGTGAATTCCGGAATCCGCTGGTGCAGCACGTATTCTTCCATCGTTTTTCTGGCGATCTTCAGGAGTTCTTTCTTGTCCTTCTCATCCAGGTAAAAGGCTGAGGGTTCTTCTTTATCCTGGGTAAAACAGATGGAATTATATCCGACCACCCTCGATTTATCACCATATTCCGTGTCACCGGAATTTTTATAGTCAATGTGCAACACCTTAATGTCATCCCTGTGCTCGGTCATGTACAACAGGGAAAGTACGGATGACCACCCGCACATGCTGGTTACCAAACCGGGAACACCTTCCCTGGTGTTTTCCTGAAGGGTTCTGATCAGCTTTTCGGGAGCATTTGCCAGGATGGCGGAGGCGGTTTTCTTGTCCACCTTCACGGCATCTTCATAGCTGGGATAATGGGAGAAGTCAGTGCTGATAACAAAGAGGTTATTTGGATTGAGGTAGGGTAGAAGTGCCTTCGCAATATCACGGCATCGCTGGACATCCTGGGTGCCGATAACAATGGGAATAATTTGAAATTCGTGTGTGAAACGGTGCTGAAGGAAGGGTAACTGCACTTCAATGCTGTGCTCGTTTGTGTGAGCCTCGGGAAAAAAGCCAAAGCAATCGTTTGCATTGATCAGATCATTTGCCAGTTCAAGGTTTACAGGAACCGTTCCAAGGGGGGTGATGTAATGACCCTGGTTGTAAATTGATGCGCCGTCGAAAAGAACATGATGGCTTGATCCGATAACAAAAACAGTATTAAATTTCATCTCTTTAGGTATCTGGTTAAAACTGGATGCCGCTACAGATCCTGAAAAAACATATCCCGCATGGGGAACAAGAACGGCTAAAACATCTCCACTGACTTTCGGGGATGCGGCTTGTGCCATACACTGGTCCAGAAGGGATGTCAACTGTGCCTGGTTTGCCGGGTAATACGAACCGGCAGCAACAGGATTCCTGTTTTTCAGTTTCTGCGAACCGCCTGCTGAATTTTGGTTTGTTTGTGACTTACAGGAGATGGGGAAAAAGATCAATAGCAACATGATCATCATCCCGTATTTCTGACTTTTCATCATAATTTGCCTGTATGAATTTAATTACCCCTAAAATTACAAATAATTTCTGTTAATTTTAGCCGTTGGTAGACCAACCATTGCATGATTTTTTGTTTTGGCTGGCAATAATTGTTATTATGCAAGTCCATCTGTTTTCAACCTGGTTCCTTCCTGCAACACTTGTTATTATCATGATGGGTATCGGATTATCCATCACCACCGGTGATCTCAGGAACATTATTGTAGAACCCCGGAATTTGGTGGTCGGACTGGCAAGCCAGCTCATATTATTACCGGTGATTGCTTTTCTTATAGCTACATTCAGCAACATAAGACCGGAGTTTAAAGTGGGATTGATCATTATTTCTGCCTGTCCTGGCGGAGTAACATCCAACCTGGTGAATTATATCATCCGGGGTAACGTTGCCCTCTGTGTCTCCATCACGGTGGTGAACGGGATTCTCACCCTGATAACCATTCCCCTGATCGTCCGGTTTGCACTTCAGTTGTATATGGGAGAGGATACAGAAATTGTGCTTCCGGTGCTGGATACCATTATAAAAATATTCATGATTACCGTTATTCCTGCATCCATTGGCATTTATATCCGCAGGAAGCGTGAAGAGCTTGCACTGAAGATACAGAATCCATTGCGGATTATTTTACCCCTGCTGCTGTTGAGTGTCTATGCTGGGGTTGTTTTTCTTGAGGGCAACGGAGAGGCAGGACTGGATTCCCATTTTTTCAGGCTGATACCATACGCTTTTATGCTGAATCTCTTTTCGATGACAGCCGGTCTGTTGATCCCGAAACTTTTTAGACTGACCAAACAAAATCAGTATACGATTGCCGTTGAAGTTGGATTACAGAATAGTACGCTGGCTATTTTTGTAGCCAGCACACTGCTTGGAAGTCAGGAAATGGCTCTTGTCGCGGTGGTCTATGGCTCCTTCTCCTTTTTCACTACCATGCTGTTCGGATATCTTGCCAGGATTTGGTTCTGATCTTGTTACAGGCGTATGATGCCCGGTTGCTTCACCCAAAAGAGTGCTTACCATAAAATCTTTTCCTGTCACAATTTAACCAGTTGCTTCCCGATGTTATCGCCACGGAACAGTCCGAGGAACGCGTCGGGAATGTTCTCGAATCCGCAAATGATGTTTACCGGGCCTTTCAGTTGCCCGTTAGATAACCAGCCGGATATTTCATTCATTGCTTTTGAAAAACCGGAACGGTAGTCATACACGTTAAATCCTTGCATGCGGATTCGGTGAATGAGCAATTGCGGTCCCATCCGGGGCCCCCTGTCCATCCTACTGAGATTATAGAGTGCAATCTGACCACACAGAACAACACGGGAGTGGTCATTCAGCAGGTACATTACACTGTCGGAGATCTCGCCTCCGACATTATCAAAGTAGATATCAATTCCATTCGGACAGGCCTTTTTGAGTGGTTTTCGGAGGTTGCTCTGTTTCTTGTAATTGATTGCTTCATCAAAATGCAACTCCTCTTTCAGGTAATGTGTTTTCTGGTCCGATCCGGCAATTCCCACAACCCTGCATCCTTTAATCCTGGCAATTTGACCGGCGATTGATCCCACCGCACCTGCTGCACCTGAAATAACCACGACTTCATTCTCCTTTGGCTGGCCTATTTCGAGCATCCCAAAGTATGCAGTAAGACCGGTAAGTCCGAGGGTACTGAGGTATGCTGATTCGGGAATCCTGTCAACATCAACCCTGGTTATTTGCTTTGGTGAGGTAATGTTGTATTCCCTCCAGCCCAGTGTCCCCACAACAGAATCACCCGGTATGTATCCCTGGGTTTTTGATTCAATAACCTCTCCAAGGAGATCGCCGGTAATTACCTGATTCAATTCATAGGGGGTAATGTAGGAAGCGCCCGGATTCATCCGGTTCCTCATGTAGGGATCGACGGAAATATAGCGTGACTTGATAAGGAGCTCACCCTTCTGCAGGTTTAAGATCGGTTCTTTAATGATCTCAAATGTGTCGGATGTTGGAAAACCTTTGGGCCTCTCCCTCAGAATGATTGCTCTCGTAGTATTGATCATTAAGGATACGGTTGAAAAGCATGTAAGTCAGGTAAAATTAATCGGAATAAAAGAATTCACAAAATGTTTATCCGGGATTAAAACCCGGATGTGTTGGTCTATCTTTATTTTTTGATGTAGATTTGCTCAATCAGTATGGATACGATCCGGGACTTCCGGAAGGGATGGGATGAATCTGAATGATTTTAGGAATGACATGATGAAGCATGAGACAATCCGGTTTACTGCTCAGGAAGAGCTTGCAAACTCCATCTCTCACCTGATTGGAGCTCTTCTCGCCACCGCAGGCCTGGTTCTGATGGTTATTTTCTCAGCGATCCGGGGCAATGCCTGGCACGTGGTCAGTTCCTCCATTTTCGGAACGACCATGGTGCTGCTTTATATCTCTTCCACATTGAACCATTGGCTCAAACCCGGGAGGGGTAAAGAGTTTTTTTTCAATTTTGACCAGATTGCCATATTTATGCTGATAGCTGGCACCTACACTCCAGTAACACTGGTAGCGCTTCACGGACCGTTTGGCTGGACAATTTTCGGAGTGGAGTGGGGACTTGCCCTGATAGGAACGATCATTATAATTGTTAAACCCAACAAATTCGAGTCGGGTGTGAATGTTTTTTTTATCCTGACCTATGCCATTATGGGTTGGATGATCATCGCTGCCATTGTGCAGGTGTTCAAAGCCCTGCCATTGATGGGGGTATTGTGGATCTTTATTGGTGGTGCTTGCTATTCGTTGGGTATTCTGTTTTTCAGGGTAATAACATTCCGTTATCATCATCTGGTATGGCATCTCTTTGTTATTGCCGGAACAGCTTCCCACTTTTTTGCCATATTTTTTTATGTGATACCGATCCAGGTTTGAGAAGAATCAATAGAAAACCAGTGGGATGGATTTTCCGTTCGATTTAATATAGACTCCTGTAGCGATACTGATATCAGCCATTCCATCGCACTGGTTATGAAAATCAAAGATCGCTGTGCCCAGTTCAGGGATTGAATTACCCCCGGCGCTGGTATTTTTAATCAGTGCGTAACCATTTCTTGGATTTGCCTGGCACTCAATATCAATAACCACATCGAGCATACCTTGCTGGATAATGCCCCCTTTATCGTCCTTTACTTCGATGATCTGGCCACCACCGGTGATGATAAAAGAGTCGTCGTTTAAATCCGTTGCTGTTCCCTGCTGGTCGATCTCAATGATATAGGCGTGCTGCTCGACAGCAACGTAGACATCACCCGGTGTATCAAAATCGAGCCTTTCCAGTTCAAAGTTAATCTCACCATCCGACAGATCAAGATCCAAAGGCAAAATGGGATTGGAACCAAGATTGATGTCCATGCCGGCAAACACGGCAAGAAAATTCCCATTTCGCTCGGTAACGGGAAACGTATGCACATTTTTCAGCGTAAATACCGAAGTACTGATATCAATGTCATAGAAAAAGATGGTGAGAATGGCCTGGTTGACATCGGTCCATAATCCGGCAATAACAATTTGCCCATTCTCATCTTCTGTGAAAGGAATCCGGACGTTATCATTGAGATCAACAAAGATCAGTGAGGCACAGGGGAAATTTGAACAACTTTTGGTTGCATAAACACCCGGTAAGGTTTCTCCTGACATAACCGTCATGGCGATGGAAGTACAGTAGCCAATTGCAGAAGATGCCTTGATCGTATGGATGACCGGTTCGGTTTCAGGATCCTTGAAGTAGGCTTTCTCTTCTTTACAGGAGAACAGGATCAGCACCGGAATAAGCAGGAGAGAGGCATGTTTCATCAATGCAGGCATCACGGTAACGCGATTCATTTTTATTGCAATATAACAAGAATTATACCTTTTAGCATAAAACCAGGGGAAAAAATGTACGGTTTGCTACCGGCTGACAGACCGTACATCCTATAGTTCTAGGTTGTCCTTTCCCTGCAGGTAGGGAACAACCACATCATTCTTGTATTCGCTTGTTCCATCATACGTTAATGTAACAACCGGAATGCCTGTGATTCTCTTGATCTCCTGTGTCATGGCTTCGGTTACGAGTGATGGACAGCAAAATGCCGGATTGGTTTGCACAAAGAGGGAAATATCCGGATAATTTTCCATGATATAGAAGATCTTCAGGATGTTATCGTATGATTCTCCGGAATGAAAAGGATTGATATTGAACCGTTTAAGGTTTTTTTCCAGTTTCTTCGGGTCGATCACCGGTCGTTCACCAAGGTAGGTCCTGAAATACCTGTAATATTTTTCGTCAACCAGTTCCAACACATTGAGCAGTATGCGGTAAATTCCTGCTTCCAGGTAATCTCCACGCGATATGGCACGCCGCAGGACATTATCAAAGATTATTTTAACATAATCGATGTAGGGTGTTGAGATAACTTCCCCGCCGGCATCTTCAATGGCATGGATCAAATCCTGATTCATGATGTCGTTGTCCCTGACATAAAAATCACCAAAGATCCCGACTTTGGGTCTCCTCCCATCTTTTCTTTTTATGGCATTGAACAGGGCCATCGATTCGGCTACCGCATGGTCCATTGATCGTTCACCCAGAAATGCCTTTTCAAGAATAGGGATGCTTTTTCCGATTGCCTTATCAGTCGCTCCTTTTTCTGTTTCGTAGGGACGTATTTTGCACCCCACGTTCCTGATCAGGCCGCCCAGCATGTAGGCGAAGTAAGCATTAAAACTGGCTTTGTATGAGATCTCGATATGGGTCAGTTTCCCTGAATATACGGCTGCTTTTTCAAACCCGTTACCGTACGATTCCAACAGGCTTTTCATGTAATACGGGTAGAGTCTCAGATTACAGCTCAGTTTACTTTCCATCATCCACAGAATGGTATTTTCCGGCTTCAGTTTATGCTTCTCAATGTATTCAATAAATTCCTGGGTGATGATGTTCAGGGGAAGGCACTGCCCGGTGTTGTGCGTCATGCTTTTCTTGATGGTCATCTGGCTTGATTCCATTAGCCGTGCATCAATGCCGATCCGTCGCAGGTTTGCCACCAGGAGCGGAGCTACCAGGCTGTCCCAGCTTGGCATCAACAGAATTTTCCCATCAATCCTGGTGTCAACGTGCGGAAGGATCACGGTTTTTTCCAGGGAGGGAGTGAAGGATTCCCTGGAGGCATGGTTTCTAAAGGATCGCAGGGCTGCCTCTATCCTCGTTTCGTACCCTACGTTCGAATCGTGCTCATCAATCTGTAAGATCAGGTAGGGCTTTTTGTGCTCGTTCATGATTTTTTTAAAATATTCAATCATGAAGGAATCCGGAGCACATTTAAACGCGGTTATCAATACAGGGTAAAGGTTTTTTCGGACGGCAACGGTTGTTGCCGTTTCCAGGATATTTGCAGCATAATGCCAGGGCACTTTTTGCAGCAGGTAGCTATCCCCATTCCCTTGATCCTCATTGGGGATCATATCCTGGAAATAGGTATCAACACCCATTCCGGAAAATATGTCCGGTATCCCTTTATTCATTGATTTGGAAAGAACAACATAGGGTCTGCCCAGCAGTACAACGGACAATTTCTCTTTAGGTGTGAAATGGTTTCGGAAGAGGTCCACCAATTTGCGCTTCTGTGCTGTGTTAAAAAGAATCGCCTCTTCGTAAGCCTTTCGAATCCGTGCAAGGGTTAATCCCGGAATAACCGGACTCAGGGAGTCATACAGTTTTCGGGATACAGGTGCCAATCCTTTTGGATCATCCATAAAGGGTGTGAGGCATTTCTTGTCAATCCCTTGCTCTTTCAATGCGTATACCAGGGTAGCACTGAACTGGGTGTAGTAGCAGAAATTTCTCTCCCGGTTTGCTGGTTTTTCCCTGGCTTCCAGGTAGACTGGAATGAAGATGTAGTCCACCATTCCGGCAAGATATACCACGTGCCCGTAGAAAGCGTTTATGGGAGCACAAAACTCCGCACCGGCCAATCGTTTCCCCGTTTTAACGGGTTCGGCAAAATGTTCGCTGCATACGGTTTCAATGGAAAGGTTGCTGAAGAAGCGCTCCCATAGTGTTAATTCTTCAAAGATATGCAGCGAAGCCGGTAAACCGATCTTAATTCGTCCCCTCTTTTTATCGGCTCGCGATCGCTGGATGGCTTTGTTCCGCTCTTCCAGGAGCTGGAAGCCGGCATCTTTTTTTACGTATTTCTTCGTGTCATAATCCCTTCCACAAAGAAAGCCGTAGGCTACCGTTTCATCCCTTACAGTAGCAAGGCTAATGTGACAGTGGTTTGAACAGAGCTGGCAGGTTTCACTCCGGATGGGAATGTCTTCATGATAGAGGTGGAGTCCTCTGAAACCAGTTGTTTTGATTCCCTCATCATTCAGTAGCAGGGCAACTCCCAGTGCACCGGTGAGATGACAATATTTCGAAACAAAAATAGGCTTTCCCAGTCTCTGTTCGAAGGCAGCTACCAGGGCCCTGTTTTTTGCCGTAGCTCCCTGGTAACAAATGTGATCTCCAACCGATCCTTCGGTAGCAACTTTCTTCAGGTAGTTTTCTGCAACAGAAAAGAGCACGGTAGAGAGCAGCTCGTTAACAGCATACCCCTGGTTCAGGAGTTGATTGATATCACGCTCCATGAATACGGTGCAACGGTCACTTGCCAGCGGTGCCCGGACCCCTTTGGCTTTTTCAGCATAATCGGACAGGGAGACACCAAGCTTTTTGGCCTGTTCTTCAATAAAACTACCAGTCCCGGCAGCACAAACGGTATTCATCTGCGAAAAGGTCACCATACCATCCTGCATCAGCGTAAATTTGGAATCCTGGCCGCCAATCTCTATGATGGTATCCGTATTTGGATTGAGTTCAAATGCTGCCCTTGCATGCGCTGTGATCTCGTCAAAATCCCTATCTGCTCCAATGATCTTCCCAATAAATTTCCTTCCCGATCCGGTTGTCCCAACACCTTTGAAAATGAACCGGATTCCTTTACTTTTTGATAATTCCTCTATGGATTCAAAGATAGCCTTGACAGCCTTAAGCGGCTTCCCGGCAGTATAGGTGTAAAATCCTGCCATGGGAATGTTTTTTTCATCCGTAATGATCGCTTTGGTGCTGGTAGATCCGATATCGATTCCCAGATAGGTCGAAATCGGTTGGTTTTCAGCGGGATCAACATAAAGATCTACCTCGATGTTATCGGTATGTCCGGAATGAACCGGAACGTACTCATACTGGTTTTTACTGCTGAAATCCGGATATGCAATCCGTTGCCAGTCAAGTGGTTCATGAAAATATTCCAGATCCTTTTCCGGGGGCAGAATCTCCTCCAGTGAGTGAATCGGTTCAATGGATTCCGGGATTCCCTCGTCCAGCAGCAGTAATCCTGCTCCAATCGCTCCGTAAAGGTGTGACAGTTCATGATGTGCTAACCTGCACTCCATCTGCTCCTCCAGGTGTTTCCGAACTGCAAGATTCCTGGAAACACCACCGGCAAACAGGATCGGAGAGGAAGGAGACTCCTTGTTGAACAGGGTATCCACAATGTTCTTTGCCAGCCCTTTGCACAATCCATCACAGATGCCTTCGAGGGAATATCCCCGTTGCTGCGCATGGATCAGATCCGTCTTGGCAAACACGCTGCATCGTGATGCAATCTCCGGTATGTCGGACCGGTTGCTTAATGCGGCCTCGCAAAAGGCTTCAATTCCGGGAAAATCCAGCCTGAACGCTTGCTGATCAAGGAAACTTCCTGTCCCGGCAGCACAGGATGTATTGGTATTCGTATATTGGTAAGTGCCGGATCTGTCCAGTTTGATCAGACTGAACCGTTCGGCACCTACGACGAGGATCGATCGGATATCTTCATGGAACTTTCTAGCGGCTGCAATCACCGCAACCTGTGGATCGTAAAGATGACAAGATCTGTACTGATACCCTCTCCCCCGGGTACATGCAATGGCCCGGACTGCTGAAAGGTCTGTCATATCCTGCAGTTCCGCTAACTTTCCCCTGACATCTCCGCTGTGAAAAATATAATGGTAATCCAGAATATTCCCGGAACAATCAAGCCGCACAACGGATAGAGATACCGAACCGATATCTATACCAAGTATATTGTTACACAAGTTTTTATCACCAGTCATTTAAATTTTTGGTTCAAGTTAGAGTATGGATCTGTTTTGAAATAAACAGCCCACACCGGATCGCTATTCAATTTTCTTCAACTGTTTCCAGGAGTTTTCCCGGGCAGGATCGAGCTGAAGGGCTTTTAAAAAATAGCGTCGACTCATTTCCAGGTAAATTTCACCAAACGTTTCAGCTATTACTGCCTCGTCCGGGAACAGCTCACTGGCAACATGCAGGAGTTCAATTGCCTGATCCAGGTTATCATTTGAAATCAGTCTTCCGGCAATACCGGTTAATGTGCCCGCTCTAAAAGCATCCGGTGCGGATTTCATCTCTTTTGCCATCAGGAATTTTTCTCTGGCTTTCTCTATATCTCCTTGCATCAGGTGAACATAACCCTCGAGTGCAAGGGTTTGTTTGCATCTGGGATAGATCTCCCGCGCCAGCATGGCAGTTTCACCCGCTTTTCCAAATTCACCAGCATGGATCAGGTAGTCTACTGATTCAACAAAATTATTCATAAAATCCGGGTAGATGGCTGCCCCGGAAAAGACCTGCTTTAACTTTTCGGCACTGCCTGCTGGATCTGACCAGGCCATAAGCCTGAAGGTTCTTATGTTTGAACTCCAGATCATGTTCCAATCGTTATACCAATCATTGATGAGGTTTTCAAAATCAGGAGTAAACCGGAACTGATCGGGGATTGATGGGTTGTCTCTGTAGTTTTTGATGTAATCATAAAAGAATGGAATGGCTCCTTTTTGATGGTAATTCAGATCCGGATTATCGGACAATGACCTGGCTGCCATATAGGATCCCTGGTCAATAAATGCCTGATTGGCAATCGGATGACGGCCATTATTGATAGAGGTTATTGAAGCTTGATAGGATGCTTCAAGGGAATCTGGGTTGACGGCAGAATTAAAGTATTCAAAGGCAGAAGCAATGACCCCGGTGGTATAGCAGCTCTGTTTCTGGAATCGTTCGAAGTACCCCAACCCATAATTATACACGTTCCATAGTGCTTTATAGAGCGCATCATGCTCACGGCTTCTGGTATAGATGGGCGTATTCCACGGTTCTTCAAACAGCAATTGGAAGAGGTAATAAGCGTAGGATCCCTGGTTTGCATCCTCCAGGTTAAATGCCATAGCAATTGCAGCCTCTTCCCGGGGGATCCGGATCAGGATGGTTCGTGTCTCCTGTTGTGATCCTGTATGCATTGCAATAAAATGCCCATTGGTCGGGGTAAGCTGCCACCCCATCCCGTAATCGGTATAATGACCACTTTTGGTTTGCATGGAAGTTTCCATCATTTCAAGGCCAACCTGAGATACAATATCTCCCCTTTGTATGCCACGGGCATATTTCAGCAGGTCGACCACCGTTGACCGGGTTCCTCCGGCAGCAAAACGGCTGCTCATATCGATATATTCCGATTGTTCAAGATTACCATAACGCAACCGGTAGCCTGTAACCCGGTTTGGAATAATTTCTGTAGGGCTGTCCATGCAGGTCTGATCCATTCCCAGCGGGCTCCATATGTGCTGCTCCAGATAATCTCCGAAAGGTTGTTTGGCAACGGATTCAACAATAGCCCCGAGTAGGTTGTACCCGTAACTTGAGTAGTAATAACGGGTTCCCGGTTCAGCAATCAGGTCGAAATCGTCAAAAATATCGAGGGATTCCCGGGTGTCCTTATGCACCTTGATGTGACCCTCGGCATCATAATCCCGGTAATGACTGATTCCTGCAAGATGCCCCATCAGCTGACGGGTGGAAAAACTGTATTTTTTTTCAGGAAAATACGGTACATAGTTACGGATATCCGCATCCAGATCGATTTTTCCTTCTTCGGCAAGCTGGAGGGCTGCAAGAGCAGTCATTGACTTGGTATTGGATGCCAGCCGGTAGGAAGAGTTTTCAGTGGCAGGTACCTGGTTTTCAAGGTCGGCAAATCCAAATCCCCTTGACCATTCGAAATCTCCGATATAAAATCCAACGGAAAGTCCGGGAATCTTATCGAGTTCCATCTTCTTCGTTACGAATTCTTCAAATTGCCGGATTTTAGACTGGAATTCTTTTGGATTTTGGGCATAAGACCGGTAATTGACAGGTAGTATCAGCAAAAGAAAAAACAACAGAGCTAATATATTGGTATGTTTTCTCATAACAGTTTATTTATTCAATGGGTAGAGATTATCGGGTATATTTTTGTACTCCAGTGTGGTAAGATCGGCAGGCCCCATACCAGGAGTATCGACCAGTATGATGGTTTTTGCGAATCCGTTTTCATAGTAACCCCTTCGGAAGTGAACCCGGGATTTCAGTACAATGATGTCCAGCTCTCCCAGGTTGATTCCCAGCGGTTCAAAGATCCGGGTTGATGTGACCTGGTGAAGCAGTGGGGTAATAATCAGCCAGTTGTTTTTAGGAAAACCGATAACAGCCACATTGTCGAAGTGGCTGTATGCTCCGAAGTATGAAAGTATTCCTTTTATCGTGACAGGATTCCCGGCAAAGGCATCTCCATAACCCCCAACCTGGATTTGAACCACATCACCCACCTGGGAATCTTCGCTTATCAACGCATTAATTGCCAGGCTATCGGATAGGGTTGCGATGCAGAAATTTCTGCCTTTCTGCTGTATCAGCGCTTCCAGAATATGAGTAGCATTGCCGCTGCGATCACTGTGATCGCCAATTACGATCGGGGTTTTCCCTTCACGGGCTGCCTGGATGGCCATGGTTACTCCTTCTTCTGTTTTTGGGAGCTTTTTCCCTGCAAACGATTCCCTGACACGCCAGACGTAATCGTTCATGTCGTCTGCTACCCGGTCAGCCAGTTCCTGGTCATTGTTTGCCACGACCATGACGGTTGCACCCACATCGGGGACGTCAGCGTAGGCAAATCCAAAGGCTACCGATACAAAAAGATCCGGCACCCTGGCTTCCCATCGCCGTGCCCGTTCCATAATCTCCATGGCAGGGCTTTCCCCCGTCCACTGGAAAACACTGGGAGTAATAACCCCCGGTTTGCGGGTCGCCATAACCGGCTGGTAAGTGCCCCGTATGGTGCGGATCAGGATACGGGCAGCCCGTTCACCCTGTAACCCTGAATCGTAATGAGGGTATCTTTTCGTGATGAAGACTGCATCCGCTGCATCCGACAATTCATGATCTTCATTGGCATGCAGGTCAAGGGTTATAACTATGGGAATATCACCGATCACCTCACGCAACCGGCGTACCAGCTCAGCTTCCGGTTTTGGAATACCGGTTACCGCCATGGCACCATGTAACGCGAGGAACAGACCATCGAGTTTTCCGGCGTTTGCAAGGTCTTCCGCCATCCCCCTGGAATACTTCTCAAATGCTTCACGGGTTATCCAGCTACCGGAAGAGCCTCCCTTTGCTCCTCTGGGTGAATAAATCCCGACCAAGTCCGTGCCACCATATTCATTGCAGCGGCTGACGAATCCATGGATGTAATCCCCGCGGGTTAAAACTTCAGTACCCTTCTGCGGTGGTCCGTAATATTCCCACTCTGCTATGCCGGTTGGAGTAGGGCAGAAGGTACAGGTTTCGTGTGAGAAAGAAGCGACTGCAATGCGTATCTTTCTCTCGGTCTGATCACCCATTTTACTGATTTTCTCCCGCATCTCCACCTGAAATTCATCCTGCCCGGTACACGGGAAGTCGGAAAAGAGCAGGATGTAAAAAAATAGGATGACCGGAATGCATGATTTATTCATCATGATGGAACGGATTTATTGTACAATGGTCTTAAATGTAACAATTTATTTCATGTTTCCAATTATTGATTTTATATTTAGAAAAGTTCAAAAAACAAACGAAAATGAATAGACTAATACCTTTCGCTCTGCTGTTCTTGATCTTTCTCTCAACAGCAGAAAACCACGCTCAGGAAAACAGGGCGTTAAACCCGGAAGGGGTTATCCGGGAATTATACCGCCTGGTCACCATTGAAAAAGGCTCAACGGGTGACTGGGACAGCGTCAGGGCATTGTTCATTGATGAAGCGGTAATTGTTCTGAGAACCAGCAGAACAGCTACTTCGGTCTTCTCGCTGGATGGATTCGTTGATGATTTCGTCCGTTTTATCGATAGTTATAACGTCGTGGAAACCGGATTTACAGAGACGATTCTTGCTATGAAACCCTGGATCTACGGGGATATGGCCCATGTGCTGGTATTGTATGAAGCAGCCATTCCCGGATCGGAAATACCTCCGAACAAAGGAATCGACAGCTTTCTTCTCATCCGTAAAGAGGGAGAATGGAAAGTGACGGCAATCACGAATGAAGTGCCTACACCGGACAATCCCATTCCTCCGGACCTGTTCAAATAACAAGCAGAGTTCCGGTCCCGGTGCCTGCCTTCCGGATCCCCGTTTTATTGAAACAGAGGAAGCATGAACACCCTTTTTCATAGATTGTTTCCCTTTCTGAGCCGAACACGCAGAGAGGATGTTTCACCTGAAGATGCTTACAAATTCGGGACATTTGGTGGTGTATTTACTCCCGATGTATTGACCATTTTGGGAGTCATCATGTATCTGCGGCTGGGCTGGGTGGTTGGAAATGCAGGGATCCTGGGTGCTCTGGCAATCATTATCCTCTCAAAATCCATCACGTTTTGTACCGGGCTTTCCATGTCATCCATCACCACCAACATTAAGATCGGGGCAGGAGGAGCATACTCGATCATTTCTAAATCGTTGGGATTGGAAGCGGGCGGGAGCATCGGTATCCCGTTCTATATATCCCTGATGTTGTCCGCTGCGCTCTATATCGTTGGTTTCACACAGGGCTGGTTATGGATTTTTCCGGACCATCCGCCCATGCTGGTTTCTTTCATCGCCTGGTCTGCCCTTCTCATCATCTCTTATATCAGTGCTCATTTAGCCATCCGGATCCAGTATCTGATTCTGGGAATCATTGCAGCATCCATTTTCTCGTTTGTCTTAACTTCAAACGATCCCGTATCCAATGCCGAAATGATCGGAACCTTTGAGAATGCGAGCTTCTGGGAGGTTTTTGCCGTGTTTTTTCCGGCAGCAACAGGAATCATGGCTGGAGCAAACATGTCGGGTGATCTGAAGAACCCCCGCAGGGCCATTCCACTGGGCACGTTAACAGCCATTGGAACTACCTTCCTGGTCTATGTTATCCTCGCAATCATTGCATGGCGGTTTATTTCACCTGCTGAACTGAGGGATAATCAGATGGCAATGACCGATAATGCACTGTTTGGTCCACTGGTTATCATGGGTATCCTGGCAGCTACCTTCTCATCTGCCCTTGCCAGTATGGTTGGTGCTCCCCGCATACTTCAGGCACTGGCTGACCAGAAAACGGTCCCACTGAGCAATTTTTTTTCGCGAAGGAATCGAAAAAACGAACCACGAAATGCAATCCTCTTTACCGGAGGATGCATCGCTATTGCACTGCTGGCAGGCGATCTGAATGCCCTGGCTTCACTGATTACCATGTTTTTTCTCATTACGTACGGAATGATCAACCTGGTGGTTTTTATCCAGCAACGAATGAAGATCATCAGCTTCAGGCCAACCTTCAAAATATCCTCTGTTTTCTCTTTTACAGGAGCCGTTGGGTCAATCCTTATTATGTTCCTGATCAATCCGATTTTTAGCCTGGTTGCCATATCGGTCATTATTGGACTTTACATCTGGCTTGGTCGCCGGGGATTGAAAGCGGATTGGGGCGACATCAGGGGTGGAATGTTTCTCGTTATGGCAGAACGGGCTTCACAACTCGCTTCCCGATTTCCGCGCCATCAAATCTCCTGGAAACCGGATCTCCTTCTTCCGGTGGATGATCCGAAAATCTGGTCCGAATCGCTCCTGTTCATCCGGAATATCACCTATCCCTCGGGAAGCATTTTCGCTTTTACCGTTACACAAGAGGATTCTGAAAAAATTGAAAAAGAGCTGAATGATCTGCTCGAACCCATCAAACATCAAAACATCCTGGTTAATTCAACGGTCATCGAAGACAGTACATTCCTTCACGGGGCAAAACTGGTGATCCAGACACTGAATGCAGGAGCTATTCGCCCCAATACCCTTTTCCTCTCTATAGGAAAAAGTGATAAGAAAGATCCGATCATCAGGAAACTCCTGGATCATGCAACCAAGTTCGATATGGGTTCAATCATTCTTAGAAGACATGAAAACCTGGGCTTTGGAATGCAGAAGGATGTTAATCTCTGGTTGAGGGACAAAAGCCCTAACTGGCACCTTGCCATGCTGATTTCCCTGCAGCTTATCCATAACTGGGATGGGAAATTGCGGCTGGTAACATCAACACCCGATAGTGCAGAAAAACCAAGACTCCATAACTTCCTGCAGGATATGAGTGACCAGGCACGACTGCCATCCCTGACAGAATTTCATGTACTGCATGGTAGCTTTGAGGAAAACCTGCTGCAGGCACCAAAAGGAGATGTCAATATTTTCGGAATGCCCGAAAATCCCGACTTTCAGTTCATGAGAAATACCGCAGAAAGGATAAAATCCTCCTGCCTCTATGTGAAGGATTCCGGGGCTGAAAATGCATTGGTTTGAAAAGATAGGCTGAGGCTAAGGCTAATTTATTATTTCTAAACTGATTATAGTCACTCGTTACGCGTCACTCGTTACTCGGTCAAAGAAGAGGAGAGAGGTGAGTGGGCAGAGGGCAGAGAGCATGGGGCATAGAGCAAAACAAATGATGAAAGATAAATCAATAATGAAGGTGCTCGGTGCTGGGTTGAAGATGAGATAGGGAGACTTTGTGACTATTAGACGATGAGATAAAAAGAGTACAGAGTACAGAGTACAGAGTTTTATGAGGTGAGTTACTATTGAATAACAATCGTATGACAATCGCTTTGCCTGGAAGATTTTTGAATGTATCTTTATCCGATGAGAAAGATCAACCCATAATTTTAATGCATATGGAAAATATAAAATGGATAATCCATTTCTAAATAGTTTTTAAATAAGGAAGGCTTGCCCATCGGGGAAATCATTAAATTTTACCTGAAAATTGAATGATCGTGAAACAGTTTATCGCCACAGGACTCTCTTTTTTATACATGATTGCATTAATGGGTGTGCCCGTTAATGTACATTTCTGTAAGGGAGATATTGTATCCGTTGGGATCCTTCCTTCAAATGAAGTTTGTAGTTGTCATGAGATGGTAGGGATAGAGGAATGTTGCACCCATGAAGTGCCTGAGAAAACAGGTTTATTGGAGAAGGCAGGCGAGTGTTGCTCCTCTGAACATTATTCAATACAGTATTTTGAGGATAAACAGATTACCATAAATACAACCACGAATTCCCCCCCAGGGAAGGATCATGTTTTAAATCCGTCCGTACACGGTTCCGAATCGGAAGACGATGATTCAGCCGAAAATCGCAGGTTTTATGATCTTCCCCCACCCAACCCACAACCCTTGTGGCTACTCCATTGTACGCTTACCTTTTACGGTTAGTAAAAATGCATTCTAAATTGTAATTCACCGGTAATTGCCGGTTGGGAGAGGTGTATTTTATTATTAACCCAATACAAATCAAAATGAAAACAAGTATATATAGTATAATGATATTTATTGCTCTGGTATTTTCTATAATGGATGTATCGGCGCAGGGCAAGGATAAAAAGATTGTAACGGAAAAATTTGTTGTCAAAGGCAATTGCAACATGTGCAAGGAGCGCATTGAAAATGCCGCCCTTATGAAAGGGGTGAAGTTTGTTGAATGGGACAAGATGACCGATACATTGAAAGTCATCTACCGCATCGACAAGGTAACCCTGGACGATCTGCACAAAGCAGTAGCCGAAGCCGGACATGATACCGAAAAAGTAAAGGCAAAAGACGAA
>CAYMFM010000065.1:16373-21325 GCA_964389685.1 uncultured Rikenellaceae bacterium | reverse complement strand
TAATCCGTTTATTTTTATCATATTGGGGAAATTTGTAATTAGATAAAAATCATGAATATCTCCTTCACCCTCGTTGAGCCGGCAGTTCCGGAAAACGTCGGAGCCAGTGCGCGTGCTATGAATACCATGGGGTTCCGTAACCTTAGGCTGGTCAATCCGTGTGATTACCTGAACGAAAAAGCGATGATGCTTGCCCATGGATCGCATGCGGTTCTTCAAGAAGCCAGTATTTATCCTTCGCTGAAAGAGGCCATAAAGGACCTCGATTTCGTCATCGGCTCAACGGCAAAGAAACGATCGGCAAAGCAGGATTACTATCCCGCTCAACAAATTCCCGAACTCCTGGAAAAGAAAGGAAAATCAATAGAAGAAATTGCCCTGGTATTCGGAAGAGAAGAGTCGGGATTGACTAATGACGAGATCTCACTGTGCGACCTGGTTACAACCATTCCCATGGATGCATCCTATCCTTCCCTGAACCTGTCGCAAGCAGTGATGATTTACGCTTACATTGCTTCCGGGTATGCTTCACCGGAAAATGGTACTCCCCCCACCCCACCCGATCCCGAATCGTATCTTTCACTGAAACAACGAATCATTGAAATTCTGGATCAGACAGCGATCGGTGAGAACAAAACCCTCCTCAACAGGATCATGGAACGGGTTGCATTACTTGAAGAGGATGATATCCCCCTGCTGCATTCCATTACCCATGAGATTTCTTCGAAGTTAAAAAGCAGTGGACGAAACCGATCCTGATTTAAAAATTGATGTGGAAACACCATTATAGCGTCTCTAAATGCATACATTGTCTAATTCATTATTGGTAATATGAATAAAAAAAACGAAACCTTATGGATAAAGTAACTGTATTAGCAAAAATGATTGATCATTCAATCTTGCATCCGACCTTTACAGATGCAGATTTAAAACGTGAATGTGAACTGGCTGTACGCTACAATACAGCTTCAGTTTGTGTAAAACCATATCATGTCAAGCTGGCAACAGAATATGTAAAAGATTCTGATGTGTTCACCTGCGCAGTCATTGGTTTTCCACATGGAAATAACAAAACAAAAGTAAAAGTATTTGAAACCATTGAAGCGATAAATGACGGAGCAACAGAAATAGACATGGTAGCAAATATTGGAAAAGTATTAAGTGAGGAATGGGATTATGTGGAATCAGAAATAAAAGCCATTAATGATGCCTGCATCAATCATGGAGCAGTATTAAAAGTCATTTTTGAAAATGATTTTCTCCCTGATGATAAATACAAAATTAAGCTGTGTGATATCTGCAACATATTGGAAGTTGCTTTTGTAAAAACATCAACAGGGTACGGCTTTGTGAAAGGTGCTGATGGAAAATACTCCTATCAGGGAGCAACTGTCCCTGACTTAAAATTAATGAGAAGCCACTTAAAACCAGTGATACAAGTCAAAGCAGCAGGGGGAATCAGAACGTTGGATGATCTTTTAAAAGTAAAGGAACTGGGCATAACACGTATCGGGGCAACAGCAACCGCTACTATCCTGGATGAGGCAAAAAAACGGTCTGGAAGGTGATGGATAAATGCAATTTTTAGAATGTATGGCATATTGCGGTCCATGAAACGGTTTCCTTTAATAATGAATTCAGTTCGACTTTTGTCTTTTGTCTTTTATCTTTTATCTTTATTTCTGGCATTTTGTCATTCATCATGGCACAACGTTACCGGTTTTTATGACAACAATTGCGTTGGGATTGTTTGGCATGAAATATGAAAGTGAGGTGACAAATTTTTATGTATTGTTAGAAACAAGACGATTCATTCAATGGAGTTCAAAAAAGTTACGTCACACGATCAATTGCTAAAAGAGGTCCGGGCCGTAGAGAAATCATTCGTTTTATTATATAAAGAAGGGTCGGAAATCAGCGAGTGTGCTATAAAGAACATTACGATCGCCGGTAATGATATCAGCGATCTGTACCTCTTCACGATTGATGTTTCAAGTGTAAGGGATGTTCATGAACGGTATGCTATCACCTCCGTACCCACGCTGCTTATTTTTGAGGGCGGGAAAATGGTAAATACCATCAAGGGGTGTCATGACAGTAACTATTTCAAATCGGTTTTTGAAAGCCTGGTTCCCCGGCACCATGGACCCGGTTCTGAAACCAGGAAAAATGTTGTTGTCTATTCCACACCCTCCTGTTCATGGTGTGCGACCCTGAAAACCCACCTCCGGAAGCACGGCATTCCATTCCGGGATGTCGATGTTTCAAGGGATCAGCGTATAGCAGAAGAATTAGTGCGCAGGAGCGGACAGCAGGGTGTGCCGCAAACAGAAATCGATGGACAGATCGTTGTGGGATTTGACAGGGGAAGGATCAACAAATTGTTGGGTATAGAAAATTAGTAAATCATAAAACATAACAAAAAATGAAAGAACTACAACCCGTAAATCAGAACGTTTTGCTGGACATAACCGATGAGCCAACAGAACAGAAGACTGCCGGTGGAATCATCATTCCGGATTCGGCAAAAGAAAAACCCAAATTCGCCCGTGTGGTTGCACTCAGCACCATTGAAAATGTTGAAATAGCGGTAGGTGATATGGTGTTTTTTAAGGATTTTTCAGGAACAGAAACGGAATTTGAAGGAAAGAAATACCTGGTGATCCCCTATGCCGATATCATGGCAAAAATTGTTGAAACGGAAAAGATCTAACAAAAACGCCCTCACGAAGGGCGTTTTTTAATAAGCCATCGGAAGCGTTAGCAAGTAATGAACGATAATTGCGTTTCTATAGGTGGAATATCTTATTTTAATCCTCGATTCGCGCAGCTTCTTCAATTACGATTTGCGGCCATTTTTCCCATGGAAAGGGTGGTTCTCCATAGGTAGATAAGCAAGCAAAATGGACCTGTTCACTTCTTGTTGGTTTGTGGTATTTAAACCAGATCTTAAAATCATCTTGCAAGCTATCAGTGAAAAAATAAGGACCTCCATTATTTATATTATGACTTTTTAATAATTCTGCTGGGAAGTCAATCAAATCTTTTGGCAAGGTAAATGTGTGAAAGTTATTCGTAGGGTTTTCCAGTATAATACAATATCCGTGGTCAGTCAATTTACCAGTTCCCTGTCCATCTATTACTTCGTCACACTGAACATGACCAACGATATAACCTTCAGCAATAACAGACATTGGACCGTTCTCCTTGGTACAACCGAATATTATGAAAACTAGTGTTTCAAGCGCAATTATGAATTTGATTATTTTTTTCATGATCCCTGGTATTGTAGTTCCCAAATTTAATGCCAGAGTCATTACTTTTATTGATATTTTATTATTATACATCTCTCTTTATAAAAACAATTAACCATTAACATGTAACAATTAACACCAAAGTATTCCTATTTAATAATTTGCCTATATCTTTAGTCCCGGATTCTTAAACCTGATCTATGTCCTATCTGGCCCTAAGCATTCTCTGCTCAACAACCATCCTGGTCCTGTTTAAGTTACTAGATAAGAGGGGATTGAATACATTCAGTGCAATCATCATCAATTATTTCGTTGCATCGGTTCTTGGATTTTTCCTGGGTTACTCAGAGATGCATGTTTTCTTTGAAAATCCCGGAAGGTGGATGCTGTTTGCCCTGATCATCGGAGTTTCGTTTGTGATCATGTTTTACATCATTGCAATCACGACTCAAAAGTTGGGTATAACGGTTAGCTCTGTTTCAGGCAGGATGTCCGTCATCATCCCGATTGTGTTCAGTATTCTGTATGAAAACGAGGTGGTGGGTTCGTTAAAAGTATCGGGCATAGTATTTGCACTTGTAGCTCTCTTCCTTATGGTATTCAGGGAAAACAATCGGCCCGTTGACCGCCGTTTGCTATTCCTCCCGTTCATTATGTTCTTTGGCATGGGAACGATTGATTCACTGATCAAGTACTCACAGGCTGAATTTCTTGAAAGCGTACATCTGACTTCCTTCATGACCCTTCTGTTCGGGATCTCTGCTATTTCTGCCTTTTTGTTTCACCTGATAAGACCTAAAAGAAGCAGAACCTTCAGTAAGAAGACTGTTTTGTTCGGGCTGGTTCTGGGGCTGGTGAATTTCGGATCCCTGTATTTCTTTGTGCTGGCTTTATCGCATAGCGGAGTTGACAGTTCAATAATTTTCGGGATCAACAATCTCGGTATTGTTACATTAAGCATACTCGCCGCCCTCTTGGTTTTTCAAGAAAAATTAAGCAAATTGAACTGGGTTGGTGTTCTACTGTCCCTTATCACCATCATCATTTTATCAATCAGTGGTTAAATGGGAACTACCAGTCAATATAAGAGCATATCGTCCATCTCCCGGGGTAAATACAGGGAGAAAGGGAGCCGGTTCATTGGCATTGCATTTCCGGTTCACTCTGAAGAGGAGGTTAAGGAGATCCTGACCGGTCTGAAAAAAGAGTATCACGATGCACGTCATTATTGCTTTGCCTATGTTATCGGACCAGACAAAGAGATTATCCGCGCGAATGACGATGGAGAGCCATCCCATTCTGCAGGCAAACCGATCCTGACGCAAATTGAAACCAGGGACCTTACGAATATCCTGGTAGTGGTGGTCCGCTATTTTGGCGGAACATTGCTCGGAGTGGGCGGATTGATAAACGCCTATAAAAGTGCTGCATCCGAAGCGCTGGAGAATGCAAAAATCATAATCAAGACAATAAAAAAACGATTAAGTTTATCGTTTGAATATCCCCAGATGAATGCTGTTATGTCTCTTACAAAAGATGAAGATCTGGATGTAATTAGCAGGACATATGAGTTACAGTGTACACTTATTGTTGCTATTCCAAAAGGCAAGGTTGAGGAATTTTTGAAAAGATGTAACCAGATTGATAATCTGAAGGTTATTAGGGAATGAAATATTCTTCTGTTTTTATTTTAGTTTT
>CAYMFM010000065.1:0-16273 GCA_964389685.1 uncultured Rikenellaceae bacterium | reverse complement strand
GATAATCTGAAGGTTATTAGGGAATGAAATATTCTTCTGTTTTTATTTTAGTTTTTCTTTTCCGATAGCCGATTAACCTTATTCTCCAATATTTTTTAACTATCTGTTAACAACCTGCATGGTATTTTGCTCATCTTATGTATCTTTACAGCTGATCTAAACAGACTACCAATCCACAATCTGAATGAAGAACAGAAGCCTTGTATCCATCGATGATTATAGCAAAGATGAGATCATAAAAATCCTTGACCTGGCTGAAGAATTTGAAAAATCCCCTGCTCCAAACCTCCTTGAAGGAAAGGTAATTGCAACACTCTTTTTTGAACCGTCCACACGCACACGGTTAAGTTTTGAAAGTGCAGTGAACCGGCTTGGAGGCCGGATCGTAGGATTTACCGATTCCTCAACATCGAGTGTTACTAAAGGAGAAACACTGAAGGATACCATAAAAACGGTCAGCAACTATAGCGACCTGATCGTGATCCGGCATCCACTGGAAGGAAGTGCACGATATGCCAGCGAGGTCGCCTCCGTACCAGTAATCAATGCCGGTGACGGGGCTAATCAACATCCCACACAAACCCTGCTTGATCTCTATTCCATCAGGAAAACACAGGGAACTCTGGACAACCTGAATATATTCCTTGTAGGAGACCTGAAATACGGCCGAACGGTTCATTCGCTGCTGATGGCCATGTTACACTTCAATACAACCTTCAACTTTATTTCACCCGAGGAGTTACGAATGCCGGATGAATACAAGATCTTTCTGGATAACCTCGGTTTGAAATATTACGAACACATGGATTTTACCGATATCATTTCAAGAGCCGATATTGTTTATATGACGCGGGTGCAGAAGGAAAGATTCTCCGACCCGATGGAATACGAAAAAGTGAAAAATGTATATGTCCTGCGTGAAAAAATGCTGAAAAATACCAAAGATAATATGCGGATCCTTCATCCGTTACCACGCGTAAATGAAATTCATGACGAGGTGGACAGCAGCGAAAAAGCGTACTATTTTCCACAGGCTCTGAATGGTGTCTACACCAGGCAGGCAATTATTGCTTCGATTCTGGGTTTAACCTAACATCGCTCTCATGAAAGAACGGAAACAATTAAGTGTCAGTGCAATAAAAAACGGAACAGTCATTGACCATATACCCGCTAAAAGCGTGTTCAAGGTCCTTCAGATCCTTGGACTTGACAACGTTGATGAGATGATCACGTTTGGGACCAACTTTGAGAGCAAGAAGCTGGGAAAGAAAGGCTTCATAAAAGTCTCCAATATGTTCTTCCTGGATGAAGAGATCAATAAAATAGCCCTCGTGGCACCGGAAGCCAAGCTGAATATCATTAAAAAGTATGAAGTGGTGGAAAAAAAGGTTGTTGAAGTTCCGGATAAGATTATCGGTATAGCCCGGTGTGTAAATCCCCAATGCATTACCAACCATGAGACCATTACCACCCGCTTTCAGGTGGTATCGAAAAAAGATGTCTCCCTGAAATGCCACTATTGCGGTAAAATAACCGACCAGGAAAACCTGGTGATCGTTTAGTTTCTGGTTTACGGTTTTCGGTTGACAGTTCCTGTTAACACTTAACAAATAACAATTAGCAGTTACTTTTTTCTTATCAACTTATTAACCCGAATTATTCATGCATTCAGCCTGAATAATGACGATACATAATTGTAATCTATTGGTTATCAATTATATATGTCAGGGTTAACCCTGATAAAAGTCAAATTCAATACCCTCAAGTTTGGGTATGAAATTTTCATCAGTTTTGAAGATAACTGTTGAGTGAAACAGTTGACATACTTGAATTTGACTTTTCGTCAGCCATAAATGGCGAAAAATTTAAAGAATTTTTCGGGTTAACTTATCCCGTAGGGATGCCTGCCCGTCCCTGCCTGCCGGCAGGCAAGGCGGCAGGCGGACCTTTGGCATAACATATAACTCTTTCATCCATAATTCATTAACCTTCATCCTATCCCACTCACCGCTCACAACTCACTACTTATCTAATTCGATCATACGACCGGATCAACTCCTCATCTTTCTTCACTCCGCGAAATGCAAGATAGGTCAAAATAGCGGATACAATGGGAAGAATAGCATATAGTGTGAAGTAGGCATCGGCATTGAGATCCATCATTCCCTGCCTTCGGTAGAAATAGAAAAGAGCCAGTGAGCCGATCATTAAAACCATACTGAAGACGGACAACCGCATTTGCACCATTCGCTTCCTGAATGAGAACATCGCAACCAGTAATAGACATAGAACAACAAGGAAAAGTATTAAAAGCGGAATAGTACTGAGTACAACAGGTGGTGATTCTTTTCCAGCCTCGACAATACCCCATGGATGGAGCAGATATGCCTGCCCATTATCTCCGATAAAGCGGCTTACAGGAAGGAAAGTACCAATTGCCATGAGGATCGTTGCCAGAGCGTAATAAATGGTTTGAATGCGTTGTATCACTGTTGTAACCCTTTTAAGTACAGGTAAAACCTACTATCCCCTTCGTTTAAGGTACTGATAATCAAGGTAATATAAAACCTTCACTGAAAAACTGTTTGCCTGGGGAGAGTTTAGTGTATATTTCAGATCGTCAAGAAAACCATCAATCAGCACTTCTTTCCCCCCACTATCACTCTGGTAGATCGAATTTTTCCAGACAACTGACATTTCACTACCCGGAGCAAAACGCCAGGTATATACCATATCGATGTTGAATGTATTGAAATTCCGGTTATGATCACCCACATAATCATCCGGTTTCAAAGAACCATCATTAAGCAGCAGGTAATACTCATCATCATACTCTGCACGGGACCAATAGTGTCGGAGGCGAAGACTCAGGTATGATCGGTTTGTAAAAATATATTTCGTGGAAAAGGTATTCGATACTGTCTTTACCTGTCTCATTCCGAAATATATTGAATCAACCTCATTGCCATCAACATAACCCGGGTTATTGTGCCTCCTTTCATATTCTAAATGATGAGACAGGCTGAACTTATCACTGAGCCGCAGCGACGGAGAGATCTCTAACCGATAGCCATATTCATTATACTCGGAGAAAAGCTTATTGTAGTCAGCTTCCACACGGTAATAAAATGATTTTCTTCGATCGCTTGAGAGCCAACCGGAGAGCTGTACACTTGTTTCCCGGTGAAATTGCCATCCGGAAATCCTTGGCTCGAAATAATCATCAGAACCCAGCGGCTTGAAATCCAGGCTCAACCGTATAAAATTGTAATTCTTAAATGTTGTAAAGGAATTGATACCGATTTCAAGATCGGTATAAGTAAAGGGTGTGTGAAGCATTGAATGTTCAATGTTAAGGCTATTCCTGGAATTAAGAATTCGCCAGACAGGATGAAAAATATTATAACTGATTTCAAGCTGGTTTGTAAACTCATTAGCGCGCCGGATATACCCCATATCATTGATATCGTAGCTTTCGCTCATTAATTCCTGAGTCAATTCCACCCGAAACCGGCCGCCTGTTTTACCACCCCTCAAAAAATATGCATGTCCGAACTCATTGTCCAGGGAGTCGTAGTATTTCTGGCTGAGTGCTGCTTTGCCACTGAGGGAATAGAGGTTGTTTTTCGTTCTCAGATCGAAAGCAGTAGCCGTAACATTTGCGGTATAGTTATTCTCATCCCGGAAAGCATCCCTGTATACATTGGTATTGATTAAGCTGATGTATGAATTGTTACGAAGGCTCTGATCAAGAATAATCAGGTTGTAGTTGGTAACTGGCTGAGTTAGGTAGCGTCTGGTATCATCACTTTCCGTATCTTTAATTTTTGCATACGTTTTTCTTACTATAGCATTAAATACGCCGATTCCCAACCCGTGGCGGGTTCTTCCAGAGACTTTAGATGCATTGATCAACCGCGACTCCATGGGATTCTCGATTACCTGCTCAATGGAATCCAATCCCTCTTCGACTTCATAATATTTTGTAGGTCGTGAACCAATCCTCCTGGAATAAAATATATCTCCCTTACTGAACAACTCCGTGCCTTCGGTAAAAAATTGCCTTTTTTCATTGTACTTTACTTCAAAGGGAGTCAGATTCAAAACCTGGTCATCTGATTGAACCTGGCCGAAATCAGGAATCAATGTGGCATCAAAGGTAAAGCTCTCGTTTATTCCATATTTCAGGTCCATTCCGCCATTGTAGGAAGTACCCCATCCCTCGGGGCTTTTTTCAAGATAGCCTGAGAGGTAAGGAGTAAATGAAAGACGGAACGGGGGTATTAGTTCGTCATGCACATGCACTATTCCCAGGTGTGTAAATGTATTACCCACCTCATTATCAACGTAATTCCATGAAGAGGTCTCCCTGTACCGCTGTATTTCTCTCCAGAAGTTTACTCCCCATTTCTGGTTGTCCTGTTTTGGGAAACGGATCGCCGAGAACGGGATCTTCATTTCAACAGACCATCCTTCTTCATTGATATTTATTTCACTCTGCCATACAGCATCCCAGTTTGAATCTGCCCCCCTCCGGCTCTGGGGTGATCGCTTAACATCGGATTGAACACCGGATGCCGATACTTTAAATGATACCCCATTCACGCCATCATCAAATGGGCTGATATCAATGCTAAACTTGTCTGCATTCAAATCAAAGTCCGAATCCCGCTCACCCAGTTCGGTATAAATACTATCCGGACTGGGATCATACAACATAGCTCCGATGTAAATGGCGGAATTATTGTAAAGGATCTTCACTACAGTTTTCATGGATGAGGGATCACCGTTAAAAGGGGAATATTGGATAAAATCGGTAGCAACGGCAACGTCATCATTCCATATTGCCTCATCCAGAATTCCATCAATCCTAGGAGGATCTGTTATCCGTACTGCATCCAATTCTTTTCTGGTTCCGTTTGAAAAGGCAACAATACCGGATAGTACAAGTAAAAAGAAAATGAATGTTTGTTTTGCTCTCATCTTCCCATTGAAACCAATCCCCATTTCTCCTAAAATAATGAAATGGCGGTCAATTTATAATACTGCAAATCAATAACAAAAATGGATAAGAAAAAAAGCATCCCGTTGAGAGATGCTTCAATCAGGATTATCGATTATCAGTTACCTCCCAGTATTAGCGGTAAACCTTCTTTTCCACCACCAATGATAACTACCTTTGCATTGGCTGATTCAGCCAGTTTCAATGTTGCATCGATTCCTTTTTGCTGCAGGATCCTTTCTGTCAAACTGGCGTTCAGTATCCGGTTATAGCTTGCAATACCCTCTGCCTCAATTCCTTTCCTATCTGCTTCCAGTCTTTCTCTTTCATTGATGAAGGTCATAGCCAGTGCTTCCTGCTCTCGGGTTAGCTTACTTTCGATAGCAACCTTAATGTCGGCTGGTAAGTTAATGGAACGGATCATAAGAGCCTTCATGTCAATGAAGTTCTTTGCCAGGACAACCGCTGTCTCATTGATAATGGCATCTTCAACCTCCTGTCTCTTGGTTGAATAAATTTCCTCTGCTGTATAACGACCTGTAACCCGTCTTACGGTGGAGCGTACTTCAGGGATTACAAGACTATTGATATAGTTGATTCCAAATGTTTCATGAAGGTGTCCGATTCGGTCATAAAGCGGATTAAAACGAACAGTAATATCTACATTAACGGAAAGTCCATTCTTATCCAGGACATCCATGGTCTCTTCACTTTTCTGTTCCTTTACATTGTATTTGTCCAGGTCATTCCATGGGGCAATTACCTTCAGCCCGGTTCCGACAATATTATCCTTATCGAGGAATCCCGATATTTTATGGAAAATAACAGCCCGCTCACCAGGTCGGACAATATAAAACATTCTACTTCCAAATAACAATAATACAACAATAACTACTGCCGAAGTAATAATTAATACTTGCTTTTTTTTCATATTTCTGAGTTTTAATGGTTAATTCGTGTTTACGAATTGCAAAAATAAAGGAATTATCTGTAACGCACAGATTTTCCTGTTTTTTTTAACAACCATGAAGTCCTGACCCAATGCCTTACCTGGCTAAAAAGAATTGTTGGTTTCATAAAATTTAGATAGTTTTGAAACAACCTTTGATCTGTAAAGATCATCCTATTGTCTTATGATCAAAACATCTGAACTCATATTAAATCCGGACGGTTCTCTTTTTCATCTGCATCTGTTGCCAGGACAGATTGCAGGGACAATCATTCTCGTGGGAGATCCGGACCGGGTTGAAATGGTATCCTCCCATTTTGACCGGATTGACGTGAAAATCCAGAACCGTGAATTTGTTACTCACACCGGAACATACAGGGGGCAGCAAATCACTGCCCTTTCGACGGGAATCGGAACAGATAACATTGACATTGTTGTGAATGAGCTCGATGCACTGGTTAATCTCGACATGGAGACCAGGAGACCAAAGGCTAAACTGAACAGATTAAACCTGATCCGGATAGGTACTTCCGGATCGATCCAGCGGGATATTCCCATTGGGACATTCCTGTTAACGGAAAAAGCGATCGGATTCGATGGTCTGTTGAATTACTATTCCCGATGCGATGATGCTTCGGATCTGGCATTGGAATCGGCTTTCATGGAATATGTTAGCTGGGACCCACGACTTCCCAAACCATACGTGGTAAGCGCGGATCAAGAGCTTTTTAAACAGTTCACAGGAAAGGAAGTAACCATAGGAATCACAATTTCTGCCTCCGGCTTTTACGGACCCCAGGGAAGGATTGTCAGATTACCATTGGCTCACCCTGGCCTGAATGAAAAAATAATGAAGTTCCGGTTTGGAACGGAAAAAGTAACTAATTTTGAAATGGAGAGTTCAGCAATCTATGGATTGGCGTCTTTGCTGGGCCACCGTGCAGTAACACTTTGTGCAATTATTGCGAACCGGGCAACCGGAGAATTCATGGGGGAATACAAAAATCTGATGGAAAATCTCATTGTATTCTCCCTTAATCGAATTACAAGTAAACCATAGAAACATTGGATACCAAAAAAGAAATAAAAGCCCTTATCAACCTGTTGGAAGATCCCGATGCAAAGGTATTCGAGGAAGTCAGCCGTAATTTGATGGATAAAGGGACAGGTATCATCCCGGAGCTGGAGGAAGCCTGGGAGAGTTGTGGGAACCAGCATCACCAGGAGCGAATCGAAAACCTGATACAACAGATCCAAATGAACTTTACCCGTGAACAACTGCTGCGATGGATCAATGAGGGAGCTTCAGATCTGTTGGAAGGAGCATACTATATCGCAAAATTTCAATACCCCGACCTTGAACTATCACAGCTGGATAACCAGCTTGAGAGTATCAAAAAAGATGTATGGCTGGAATTGAACGATAACCTGACAGCTCTTGAGAAAGTGAAGGTCATTAACCAGATCATTTTTAAAATCTACGGCCTGAAACGAAACAGTTCGCAATTCTATGCACCACAAAACAACTACCTGAACATTGTCCTCGAAACAAAAAAAGGGAACCCGATCAGCCTGGCAATCATCTATTCCATCGTAGCCCAACGTCTCGGGCTGCCAATATATGGTGTTAACCTTCCCAGAAATTTTATCCTGGTCTACATGGATGAATTAAAATCAGAAGAGACCTTTGATAAAGAACTGGAAGCGTATATACTGTTTTACATTAACCCCTTCAATTTCGGTGCAATACTGGGAAAGAAAGAGATCGATCACTTCATAAAACATCAGAATCTTACACCCCGGAAATCTTTTTATGTTCCCTGTTCAAATAGTGAGATCATTCACCGGCTCTTACTGAACCTTTCCTTTGCGTATCAGCAGGCAGGTAATGAAGAAAAAGTCAGGCACCTGAAGGAATTGCTTGATATCTTCGGGAATCCAGAATAGAGGGATGGTGTGGTATTGGAAGGCTTCAGATAACCACCTGTCCGCGAAACCGGTTACCGCATTCTTTTCCTGATCAGGGTGTACCAGAGAATCCTCATATCCTGTGCAAAATTCCAGTGATCGAGGTATTCCAGGTTAATTTTCACTTTATCCGGAAAGATCACCTCATTATTATATCGGTCAGGATCATCAACTGATGACAGGATCTCCTCCTCATTAATGTATTTGAGGGTTGCCGGACCGGTCATCCCCGGTTTCCACCTAAGGATCCTGGCATGCTCACCGGCCAACTTCTCAGCCATACGCAGGACATAGGGCCTGGGACCAACAAAACTCATATCTCCAATCAGGACATTCCATAATTCAGGAAGTTCATCCAGTTTCCATTTCCTTAAAAAAGCACCAAACGGTGTGATCCTGGGATCTCCCTTTACAGGAATTCCCTTCCTCTGGGTTTTATCGCACATCGTTCTGAACTTGTAGATTTGAAAGACCTTTCCATTTCTACCAACACGCTCCTGCTTGAAAATTATGGGACCTTCGGAGCTGATTTTTACCAGTAAGCCTATGATAATCATTAGAGGTAAAAACAGGATCAAACTAATGGCAGAAAACAGTTTGTCAAATATTTCCTTCAACAGTTTATTCATTCAGGGTAACTTTATCCAGTTCGATCATCCGGTAATTCTCCGGAGTCCTATGGACAATGATAATAATCTTTAAACCAGTGTATGAACCGTTTTACACCGGTTCTGATGTCTGTAGACGGCTGGTAATTCAAATCCCTTGCCAGGTCTTTGATGTCTGACCAGGTTTTTGGCACATCACCCGGCTGAATCGGCAACAGATTCATGATGGCTTTTTTATCCAATTCTTTTTCGATAGCATCAATAAAATCCAACAGTTTCACCGGATTATTATTTCCAATATTATATAGTTTATAGGGTGCAACGGAGCTTGAGGGATCGGGATGCAGGCCATTCCAATCCTTATTTTCATCCGGAATACGAAAGATCACCCGGCTTACTCCTTCGATAATATCGTCGATATAGGTAAAATCCCGTTCCATGTTGCCATGATTATACACCTCGATGGGTTCCTCTTCAAGAATAGCTTTTGTAAATTTAAAGAGCGCCATATCCGGGCGGCCATAGGGGCCGTAAACCGTAAAAAACCGAAGTCCTGTAACGGGTAAGCCATACAGGTAGCTGTAGGAATGAGCCATCATCTCATTGCTTTTTTTTGTCGCCGCGTAAAGGCTAATGGGATGATCGACCCTGTCATGGACAGAAAAGGGCATGCTGGAATTCAAGCCATAGACACTTGAACTGCTTGCAAATACAAGGTGTTTCACGGGTAATGATCTGCATGCCTCCAGGATATTAATGAATCCTACGATATTGCTGTCGATATAGGCATAGGGATGAGTCAGGCTGTAGCGTACACCGGCCTGTGCTGCAAGATGGCAAACCAGATCGGGTTTTTCCTCGCGAAAAAGTTGGTTGATCCCCTCCCGGTCCTCCAGATCAAACTTACAGAATGAATATCCGGGGTATTTTTCACTGGCAATGTTTATTCCGGCTTTGATTCTATTCCTTTCAATACCGGTCACCCCGAGTCGTGAATATTTCAATTCCGGATCATAGTATTCGTTTATATTATCAGTACCGACAACCTGTTCACCGTCATCCAGGAGTCTCTTAACGAGGTGAAACCCAATAAAACCTGCCGCTCCTGTGACCAGTATTTTCATATCGTTCGATGTTATAAAAACAGCCTTTTAGTGAAAGGCGGATATCAATTGCCTGCAGATGAATGCTGCACTCTTTCCATCACCGTAAAATTTGGGGAATGAGAGATCACGAACACTCAAAAAGTATTCATATGCATCAAAGATCTTGCGGGAATCAGCATCTGCCAGAAGAGCTGTTTTATTGTTGACCAACTCAACCCATTCTGTTTCCGGTCTGAGTACAATACAGGGTTTCTCAAAAAAATGTGCCTCTTTTTGAACTCCGCCAGAATCAGTTATGATCATTTTTGCATTTTTCTCGAGTGTAATCATTTCCAGGTAAGATACCGATGGTATCAAAGATATATTTTTTTTAACTTTTTCAAGGAATAACCGGTTCATGTTCTTTTCCACAGCTTGCAATGTCCTTGGATGAATGGGCAGGATCACAGGAGTATGACCTTCCAGGGTTATCTTTACCAATCCCTCAAAAATGGAATGAAGCCGGTCACTGTTATCCGTATTGTGATCGCGGTGGATGGTAGCAAGAATATACTCCCCTGGCTTGGTCCTGAATTTTTCAAGTAACCCCTGCTGTCTCGTGGTGGTTTTCCCAAAGTACAAACTGTTATCATACATGATATCACCACAATGAAAGATCGCGGGATTATCGGGGGAATAAGGAGGTGAGTTCCCGGCATGTAATCCTTCCCGTTCCAGGTTAGCCAATCCCGTTTCAGTGGGGGTAAAAAGCAGGGTTGATATGTGATCACAAACGATCCGGTTTATCTCTTCCGGCATCTTCTTATTGAAAGAGCGTAATCCGGCCTCGATATGAACGACCGGGTATCCCAGTTTCACAGAAGCAAGAGACGAGGCAAGTGTCGAATTGGTATCCCCATAAACAACAACGCAATGGGGTTTTTCAGCATTTAGCACCGATTCAATTCCTGTTAACATTGCGGCCGTCTGTTTCCCATGCGACCCGGAACCTACCTCCAGTTTATACTGCGGTTCAGGGAGCTGTAATTCATGGAAAAAGAGGGCGGATAATTCACGGTCATAATGTTGGCCCGTATCAACAAGTACTTCCTCAATTGCATCGGGAAAGTTGGTTCTGATTTGCCGGCTGAGCGCAGCAGCTTTAATGGTCTGCGGACGGGTACCTGCAATATGGATTGCCTTCACCATTTCCTGTTGAAGCTGATAAAAGAATTCTGATCATTCCGATTCAGGGCGCGTATATTATTTAGCATAGCTTATTGCCCGGGTTTCACGAATCACTGTAATTTTAACCTGTCCCGGGTAAGTCATCTCATCCTGGATCTTTTTAGCTATATCGTAGGAAAGGCTTTCTGCTTCTTTATCTGAAATTTTATCCGAACCGACGATAACCCGCAATTCGCGGCCTGCCTGTATTGCATAAGTCTTCATCACCCCCGGATGGGAAAGTGCCAGAGCCTCCAGCTCCTTCAATCGTTTGATATAGGATTCCACCACTTCTCTTCTGGCTCCGGGCCGGGCACCGGATATGGCATCACAGACCTGTATAATGGGAGAAATCAGTGTATTCATCTCCGTCTCATCGTGGTGTGCTCCAATGGCATTGCATACTTCCGGCTTTTCCTTGAATTTTTCGGCTAACTTCATGCCAAGAATAGCATGTGGCAATTCCGGTTCATCGTCCGGTACCTTTCCGATATCGTGTAATAACCCGGCACGTTTTGCAAGCTTTGTATTCAAACCCAACTCAGAGGCCATTATGGCAGAAAGGTTTGCCACTTCCCGGGAGTGCTGCAGGAGGTTTTGACCGAACGATGACCGGTATTTCATTTTCCCGATCAGGCGAATCAATTCCGGATGCAAGCCATGGATACCCAGATCGATGGCTGTTCTTTTTCCCACCTCAATAATCTCTTCTTCAATTTGTTTGGTGGTTTTTTGGACAATCTCTTCAATGCGTGCAGGATGGATCCTTCCATCGGTCACCAGCTGGTGAAGTGCCAGTCGTGCAATTTCTCTGCGGACAGGATCAAAGGCAGACAGAATAATGGCTTCGGGGGTGTCATCCACAATAATTTCTACACCTGTAGCTGCTTCCAGTGCCCTGATGTTTCTCCCTTCACGTCCAATAATCCGGCCCTTGATCTCATCGGTATCGATATTAAACACAGTCACTGAATTCTCAATGGCATTTTCAGTTGCTACACGCTGGATGGTTTGAATGACGATTCGCTTTGCTTCTTTGTTTGCCGTCATTTTTGCCTCATCCATAATCTCATTGACGGATGACATCGCTTCCGTTTTTGCTTCCTCTTTCAACGACTCGATCAATTGCTCTTTTGCCTCTTCAGCAGATAGTCCGGAGATTTCCTCCAGCTGATCAACCTGCTGTTTATGCATTTTTGACAATTCTTCATCCTTTTTTTCAACCAGAAGCATTTGCTGTTTAAGGTTTTCGCGGATCGTTTCCACATCCTTTCTTTCCCGATTTACCTCTTCAAAACGTTGAGATAACGACGCTTCCTTCTGTTTAAACTTGCTCTCAGCAATAGCCAGTTTATTATTCTTCTCATTAATGATCTTTTCATGGTCCGCTTTCAATTGCAGGAATTTTTCCTTCGCCTGCAGAATCTTATCCTTTCTTATTACCTCTGCTTCCGTTTCTGCTTCCCTTATGATTGCCCTGCTCTTATTTCTCAATACAGTCTGCCAGAGTAAAAATGACAACACACCACCAAGAACAAAAGCAACAGCAAACAATATCACTGTCAGCGTTATGGAGATGTCTCCCAAAATCATTGATAGTATCATGGTATTTATATATTAGGGTTAGTGAAAAAAAAACCCGCATTTGTTTCCCCAACTTTTATAAAACCCCTATTGACATGGGTGAAGATGCCACCTGATTTCTGATTTCCAACGTCTTCATAAGAAGAACCCCGAAGGGTTAAGGCCTGTCATAGACCAGATGCGCTTTTCTCCAATTTAATTAATGTTGAGTTTCAAAAATGAATGAAGAAACAATGCGGGTAAAACTTTATTTATGTAAAAGAACGTTATTACTCTCTTTTAATGTATTCGTCTAATTCAGCATTTAATTCTTTTAATTCCTCGATGAGAGTTGAATCATTAAGTTGATTATCGCTATCTATAACTTTAATAACAAATTGTAAAGCAGCCATGGCCAAAAAATCCTGCACATCTTTATCGGTATATCTCTGCTTATATTGTAATACCTTTTCATTGATCATCCTGGCTGCTCTTCGAATCTTTTCCTCATCTCTTCTGTCAATCTTCAATGGATAATACCGGTCAGCAACATTAACCTTTATTGAAAGCTTCTCTTCCATTAGCTGATTTCCATATTAACTACTTATTCAAAAGAGCAATACATTTATCAATCTCCCGCACAATTCTATTCACTTTGATCTTGGCATCATGAACATTATCATCTCCTGCCACGATCGATTTTGCTATTTTTTGGTTTGTGTATCTGTTTTTTAATTCCTCTAATTCAGTTTCTTTTTGTTTAATTTGATTGTTTAAGCCAGATATTTCTTGCTTTAAATGATCTTTTTCCTCACGAACCTGATCCACAAACGAAATGATGATTTTGATTTTTTCTTTTAACTCATTTACTATTTCGTCTTGCTCATGATCCATGGCAAAAGATTTAATACAAAGTTAACATAGCTTTGATAATTTCAAAAAATAAATCCCGATTTTCCCGAACCGAATAAAATTATAGTTTTGCATTTTATATACAAATTTTACTCAGTCGAGGATGAAAGGCTCTATCGTCTACCTTCACCCAGCAGGTATTATTCGAACGGTAATTATTTCCCTGCTCTTGCTTTTTACATACCCGGCAAAAGCACAAACAAAACGTGAGATTGCATCGTTCGGATCGCCCGTTAAATTCCCAATTATACTATCCTCAAATTATGGTGAATTAAGAACCGACCATTTTCATTCCGGTATTGATATCAAAACGGAAGGAGTTAGTGGGAAGAAGATCGTTGCAGTGGAAACGGGTTATATTTCGCGAATCAGTGTCTCACCCGGGGGCTTCGGAAAAGCACTTTACCTCTCGCATCCAAACGGCTATAGTACAGTATATGGTCATCTCAGCAGTTTTACCGAAGAGGTGGAGGCATACGTTAAAAAACATCAATACCAGGAAAAGACCTTTCAAATTAATCTTTTTCCAAAAGAGGGAGAATTCCTGTTTACTAAGGGAGAGATCATTGGGTATTCAGGGAACACCGGAAGCTCACTCGGGCCCCACCTGCATTTCGAAGTGAGAGACAGCAGAACAGAGAATCCACTCAATCCACTACTGTTCAATTTTAATGTGGACGACACCATTCATCCTGTGTTTTACAGCATCTTTCTTTACCCCCTGGCGCTGAACAGTCATGTCGATTTTAAATGGGAGAAAAAGAGGATGGTTGTGGTGCATAATAACGGCACCTTTTCGCTTGAGGAGAAAAACCAGTTAGCCGTTGGAGGCATGATAGGAATTGGAATTGAAGCCAGTGATTTCTTAAACGGGGCAAGAAACCGATGTGGTATTTATTCTATTGAAGTACTGCTCGATCAGGTTCCTCACTTTTACCAGGAATTTGATGAATTTTCATTTAATGAATCCAGGTATGTCAACAGTCATATTGATTATGAAGAAAAGGTATTAAACAACCATAACATTCATCAAACCTTCGTTGCCCCCAACAACAACCTTTCCATTTATAAGTTGTTAAAGGACCGTGGAAGATTGAGTTTTTTCGACAATGAAAACCATGAAATCACGCTCATCATAAAAGATGCATACCAGAATGAATCCCGGTTGGATTTTATTGTAGCCTCAAGGTGGAATCATGGACAAAAAATCGCCAGGCCCGAAAGAACCTATACCAGGGTCATGCTGCCTGATGTACGCAACATCTACCAGCACTATGGTTTTGAATTGAATATCCCTGCCGGTGGATTGTACGATACACTTTACTTCACCTATGCCAAATCACCCGGGTTACCGGGGAGCTATTCGGAAGTTCACCATGTCCATAATGAACTAACCCCGGTTCATCGTTATTTTGACATGCGCATTGTCCCGGATAGCGCTCCAGCGGAAATTGAGGAGAAACTCCTCATTGCTTCATTGGATGAAAACAATGAAATCCATTCAATGGGTGGTGAATTTAAAAACGGGGCTGTTGAAGTCCGCGCAAGAAATTTTGGTCGCTTTGTAGTGGTTGCCGATACAATCCCGCCGGAGATCAATCCGATAACTCCTATCGATAATAACAATTTTTCGGGGAAACAATATTTAAGGTTCAGGATCAGTGATGACCTATCAGGGATCAGATCCTATAATGGCTTCATCGATGACCAGTGGGTGCTTTTCGAATATGATCCGAAGAATGAATTATTGATCTACCGTTTCGACCAGGAAAGGCTAACGAATAATAAGCATCATGAACTGGTCCTTACGGTAATCGATAACAAGAAAAATATTTCGGTTTATCAGGGAAGCTTCTTCTGGTAGATGTGTGCCTCTTCTTATCCCTCCTTAAGCCATCAGAATTTACCGAAGTAAACCGGCTGGCAAGTCACTTTTAGTGAAGGGATTCAGGATAAATTCCACGATCAACCAATAACCTGATCTTTCTGATCACTTCCGCTTTATCCTCTCTGTAGGTTACCCCAAACCAGGATTCATTGCTCTCCAGAACGTTAACCGTGGCTTTATTCTGGTTTAAAAGTTCAAAGATGAACGTGGGTATGTAAAATTCAGATTTGGGATTTCCTGATTCCAGTTTAAGGAAAGAGTTGAAGGAATGTTCCATGTAGCCAAAGACATCCGGTTGGAATCCCCAAATGTTCATCGAAACCACTTCTTTACCCGACAGGTTAATTACCCTGCCTGCCTCGTTGGTAAAAACAATTTCATCCTTCCGTCGCTCTATGTTCGTGACCTCAACAATGGACCGGAGAAAATTTTCTTCATCTGTCTTACAAATGCCCCTGGCAACCTGTCCGAAATCGGATAGGGTTTTATCCAATCTGAACCCTACCATGGCATATTCATTATCGCTGCTTTGCATCAGGTGATCGACTATTACCTGGAAGGATCGTGCACCATAGAAATCATCTGCATTGATCACAATAAAGGGTTCCCGTATTTTTTCCCTGGCAACAAGAATTGCGTGGCCCGTACCCCAGGGTTTCTTCCGGTTATCCGGAATGGTAAACCCTTCGGGGATCATGGATAATTCCTGGAACGCATAGTCAATTTCAGTTTTATGCCGTAACCGGGATCCTATGACCTCCTCAAATTCTGATTGAATCTCTTCCCTGATAACGAAAATAATTTTTTCTACGCCGGCTCTTATTGCATCGTAAATTGAATAATCCATGAGGGTCTCACCGGAGGGACCAACCTGATCAATCTGTTTGAGTCCACCATACCGGCTTCCTATCCCGGCAGCCAACACCAGCAAATTGGGTTTTGGTTTCGCCATATCGTACTGAATCGTGATTAAAAGCCATAAAATTAACAAATTTTCTTTTGGATCAGGCTGAATTACTGGCTTTATGTGCTCCTCCCAAGCAATATTCAATTATCTTTATACTCATCGGT
>CAYMFM010000064.1:0-21497 GCA_964389685.1 uncultured Rikenellaceae bacterium | reverse complement strand
GTTACGCTGATTTTTGTGGGAAGCAAAACTGCCGCCAAAGGCGGTTTAGTTCAACAAGTGGATAAACGCATTGCGTTTATATTCCTTATATACGCTGTCGTTGTTTGGTTTACTATCATAAAGTTACATCAATCCAATAATAAATCCAAGGAACCAATAAGATGTAATATTTCTTGTCTCTGCTTCTTAATGTTATAAAGGTAATCAGGTAAATAGATGAAAGCAACACGAAAATGTATTCCTTTTTGGCAGATTATGTTTATGAAACTATCTTTACTGGCATGAAAAAAATACTATTCTGCACAATCACCCTATTCATTTGTATCCCGGCTATGAGCCAGGAAGAACTGTCGGAAAAAGATAAAAACGCCATCATGGAAGTTTTTAAAATGACCGAAGATGCATGGAATGCGGGAGATATTGACCGGTTTATGGAGGGCTATTGGAAATCGGATAAGCTTGTGTTCGTTGGCTCCGGTGGACCAACCTATGGATGGGAAGCCACAAGAGAAAGGTACCATACAGGTTATCCTGACCTTACGGTTATGGGAAAACTTGCCTTTGAGGTGCTTGATATGTATAAGATCGATACAAAAACTGTTCTTCTGATCGGGAAATTCCACCTCTCCCGAACCATTGGCGATGTTAGCGGTCACTATACCCTTGTCTGGCAGGAAATTGACGGGAAATGGGTGATCATTTGCGATCATTCGAGCGCGTCGGCAGATTAAGTTAAGGATTAAACATAAAATGGATTGAGGCAAATTTAATGGGCTGATATAGATAGGGAATAAGTTCCATATTGTTTCATGTTGTTTCAGATTGTTTTGCCTTCGGCAAAATGCCTGAAAAAAGCGAAGAACAAATGAAGCATATGGAAGGAGTGTTGAGCAGTTTAAAATGATATTAGATATTCTCATGGTGACGAATTATATTTGTTAATCGTCTATGAAATAAATCCATCCTTCCGATATGTTCTGGTATAACTTAAAAATTGCCATCCGAACCTTTCTCAAGCAGAAAGGATATTCATTCATCAATGTAACCGGTCTTGCGATCGGTTTGACTGCCTGCCTCTTTATTCTTCTCTGGGTACAGGATGAACTCTCCTATGACAGGTTTCATGAGAAGGCTGACCGTATTTACATTGTAGGTCTTGATATTAAGCTGGGTAACCAGGATCTGAAAGCCGGTTCAACACCTCCACCCATGGTGTTCGCTTTAATGGAAGAATTCGAAGGGATCGAACAGGCTGCCCGGTTCGAAGGTGCCGGACAAACCATCGTTCAATACGAGGATAAAATATTTACGGAGGAAGAGTGTTACTTTGTTGATTCAACCTTTTTTGAAATTTTCACCTTCCCATTCATTGCCGGTGATGCCAACACGGTATTGGACAGACCGAATACCGTCGTCATTACCGAAGAGATGAGGATGAAGTATTTCGGTGATGAGAATCCGGTAGGGAAGGTATTGAGAATTGATGGAGAAGAGGATTACGAGATTACCGGTGTATGTGAAACACCCCCGTCACAATCTTCACTTGATTTTGATTTTTTAAGATCCTTGACGGGAAGGGGCAGGCCAGACGCAGGTGAATGGGGCAGTAACCGGTTACAAACCTTCGTTCTCCTTGAAGAAGGTGTCACTCCCGATAAGATCAATGACCAGTTTCCTGCTATCCTGGAAAAGTATTTTGGCCCGATCATTAATGCCATCATGAATATTTCCCTTACGGAATTCTATGAGGGAGGGAACCGGTATTATTATTACCTCGAACCATATACTGATATTCACCTGCATTCCAGCTTCACAGAGAATTTTGAAGGAGCCATGGACCCGATATATGTCTATATCCTGTCTGTTGTTGCCCTGTTTATTCTCCTTATTGCCTGTATAAATTTTGTTAACCTGACCACTGCGCGCTCATCACTTCGTGCAAAGGAAGTAGGGATAAAAAAGGTTGTCGGGTCAAGCCGCCGGAAACTGATTTACCAGTTCCTTACCGAATCCATGCTCATCAGTATATTATCGATGATCCTGGCAGTAGTTCTTGTGGAGTTGCTGAAAGGGAAATTCAATAACCTGGCAGAAAAAGAACTGACCGTAGACTATTTCAGTAATCCGGTCATTATACCATCATTGATCCTGTTAACCCTTTTTGTTGGTTTTGTCGCCGGTAGCTATGCTGCATTCTTCCAATCATCCGTGAACACCCTGTCTGTGCTGAAGGGGAAATTCTCCCATGCTATGAAATCGGGAGTATTGAGAAATATTCTGGTGGTATTCCAGTTCACCATATCCATCTTCCTGATCATTTGCACACTAACTGTATTCTTGCAGATCCGGTTTGTGCGTAATATGGATCTGGGATACGATAAAGATCAGATCATGGCAATCCAGCGGTTTAATGCTGTAGGCGACCGCCAGCAGGTGTTTAAGGAGGAGCTTCTTAAGGATCCGGCGATCGAACATGCATCAGTCTCTGTTAATGTCCCCGGAGAGGGATTTTCAGGAAATGGCATTTTAAAAGAGGGAGGAAAAGATTCAGAGGTTCATATTCTTTCGCGCTGGTGGGCTGATTATGACATACTCGAAACGATGGGATTTACAATGACAGACGGCAGGTTTTATTCCCGGGAGTTTCCAACCGATTCCAATGCACTTATCATTAACCAGGCATCCATACCTTCACTTGAACTGGATGATCCGCTAAACCAGAGACTGGTTGAGCCTTCTGATACAATAATACCCAGACCCATCGTTGGAATAGTCAAGGATTTTAATTTTCAGTCGGCACACAACCCGATCCGGCCCATGAGCCTGGAGCTGATGAGAAGAGGACAGACCGGTCGGTTCCTGCTCATTAAGGTTCAGCCTGAAAACAGACAAACCATAATTCGGAGAGCAGAAGAGCTGTGGAAGGAAATGGTGGCCGACCAGCCGTTCGAATACTTTTTCCTGGATGATGAATTTGATGAAATCTATGGAGGAGAAAGAAGGCTTGGAACCATCTACTCGATCTTTTCCATCCTGGCAATTTTTATTGCCTGCCTCGGACTGTTCGGGATGGCATCCTTCACAACCGAGCAGAAAACCAAGGATGTCGGTATTCGAAAAGCAATGGGTGCCACAGCAAGCAGCATTGTCCTCCTGTTAGCCCGGGAATTCAATAAATGGGTGCTGGCTGCCAATGTGATCGCCTGGCCACTGGCTTTCTTCATGATGAAGAACTGGCTGCAAGATTTTGCCTACAGAATTGACCAGGGAGTATTAACCTATCTCCTGGTTGCCATTCTAACGCTGGTGGTTGCCATCCTAACGGTAAGTTATCAGTCGGTACGTGCAGCCATTAAGAACCCGGCGGACTCACTAAGGTATGAGTGAGACAAGTAAAAAGTAAAAAGTAATGCCATAGGCATCCCTATGTCAAAAGTATAAAGTAAAAAGCTGTTAATTGTTAATGGTTCATTGGATCACCCATTAGCCATTACTGTGGAGTCCTACGAAAGGGCTGGATCCTGAAGTAGGTCAATGTTCTCCAGATCCATTCTCCCGGTCCAAACCTGAAATACCTGAACCAGAGACTGGAGACGGTAAGCTGGACAAACCATATCAATAGAATAATCAGGATTTGCCCCCTTCTTTCTACGGTTCCGTACAATCCTAATCCATGTCCGTAAAAAATCAATGTGCAGATGATGGTTTGACCAAGGTAGTTGGTCAGGGCAGACTGCCCGGTTTTAGCCAAAGCATTCACCAGCCAATGCTTTTGAAAAGCTTTGAAGATCAACATAATTACTCCAATATAACCCAGGGCAACAGCAATGCTTCCCCAGTAATTAAATTGTACTCCTGTGAACATAGAATACTCAAATACCCAATGGTTTCTGAAATTCTGTAATATACCTGTCCCAACCACCAGATAACCGGTGACAAGGCCAATGACAGCCATCCGGATATAGAATGCATTGGATCGCCCGGCGGTAAGAACCTTCCATTTGTATAAAGCCATTCCAATCAGCATTAGTCCACCAGCTCTCCATCCATGATTCATCAGAAAGTATTGTGTTTGCAGGAATTGAGCAGCAGGTATGCGATGTTGAAACTGATCAATCCATGAATCCTGATATGCTGAAAGTTCAAGGTTTATCATGTCAATGGCCGGTTTCCATGAATTCATGGAAAATTGCAGCGATTCCGGTGGCCAGAATGACATCGACCATGCGAAAAACAAATAGAGCAAGGAGGGAATTACCACAAAAGTGCATCCAATAATGATTTGTCTTCTTGCCGATAGGTTACGGAAGAAAAACAGTACCAGCGAACAAATGGCATAGGTAACCAGTATATCACCGTACCATAGTAAATAGGCATGGAGTAAACCAATTACAAGAAGCCAGAAAGATCGTCTGTAATAAAATCTTGCGGGTTTCAGATTTTTCGCTTCAATTCTGCTTGTGAACAGGAGAATGCCTGCACCAAACAGCATGGAGAAGAGGGACATGAACTTTGAATCAGCCAGCATGTGACTGACTATCCAAACCCATTTATTGAGCCCTGTCAAATCCCCATATGCAGTTGGATTCAGATATGCAGCTTCAATCATCGAAAAACTCTGGATATTCATGATCAGGATACCCAATACAGCAAAACCACGCAGAACATCCAATGATAAAATCCGGTCAGCCTGTGGAATGGGTGATGGTTTGGTGGATTCCATTTTTGTTGCTTTTATTTGGTTTCTTAAAGGCGATGGTCATACGATCGTCACACAGTTGTCATAATAATGGTCAAACGATAGTCAAACAATAGTCATGCATTGATCATGCATCTTTTTCCCCGTCACGCGTCACTCGTTACTCCTGACTGCCGTCAGGCAGGCGTCACTTCTTTCACCCAGCACCTTTTTCTACTTACACTACTCACCTCTTTAACTCTTTTCTCTGTTCACTGTTCACTCCTCACTGATCACTTCGTTCACACCTCCTTTGTCTTCCATTTTCCACGCCTGAACAGGAAAAGGGCGGTTAAGGTCATGATAGATTCGGATACAATGATGGCAAGGTAGACTCCTTTTTCACCCACACCGGCTGGGATTGCCAGCAGGTAGGCGAGGGGTATTTCGATCATCCAGAAGCAGACGAGATTGATCTTTGTCGGTGTGGCGGTATCACTGGCACCATTAAAAGCCTGCACCAGTACCATCCCCAGGCCGTAGAGAACATATCCGTAACTGATGATCCTCAGGCACAGAGCTCCTGCATCAATTACTGCGCGGTCGTCGATAAACAGCTGGATAAATAATCCGGGCCAGGCAATGAAGATCACCGCAATTAACCCGAGAAATATCATGTTAGCCCGTCCTGTTAACCATACCGATCGTTCTGCTCTTTCCGGTTGTTTGGCACCAAGATTCTGTCCAACAAGGGTAGCTGCTGCATTGCTCAGGCCCCACGCCGGAAGCATGGAGAAAACAAGAATGCGAATGGCGATGGTATACCCTGCAAGCACATCACTTCCGAAAATAGCAATGATCCGGACCAGGGCAATCCAGCTCGATGTGGCGATCATGTGCTGTCCAATACCACCCATGGAAACACGGATCAGGTTTTTCATCACAGATAGATTCAGGGTTAAATGGCGGATCCCAATTCTAACCCTGCCATGTCCCCTGAAGAGCATATAGAACTGGTAAACCACAGCCAATCCCCTGCCGGTGGTTGTTGCTATTGCTGCACCCATAATTCCAAGCTCAGGAAACGGTCCGATTCCCAGGATGAGAAGTGGATCAAGAATGATGTTAAACAGGTTCGCCAGCCACAACACCCTCATGGATAAGGCAGCATCACCGGAACTTCTGAAAATGGCATTGTTGATGAACAGGAGCATGATCACCACATTCCCTCCCAGCATAATGGAGGTGTAGATGTATCCCGATTCTACAATTTCAGGTTCCGCTCCCATACCCAAAAGAAAATCGCGGGCAAATAACACACCGGGTATGGCAATGACCAGGGACACAGCAATAGCAGTCGCAATAGACTGAACGGCTGATATAGACGCCCCTTCCCTGTTTTTTTCACCAATCCGTCTCGATACAAGCGCAGTAGCGCCGATGCTTAACCCTCCACCAATAGCATAAATAACTGTCAGGAACGATTCGGTTATTCCAACCGTGGCAACAGCACCGGAACCCAGCGAGGAAACAAAATAGATGTCTACAACAGCAAAGATCGATTCCATAACCATCTCCAGCACCATCGGAACAGACAATAGCAAGATGGCACGACCAATTTTCCCAGACGTAAAATCCAGTTCGGTTCCGGCAATCGATTCCCGGATATCCTTCCCTAATTGAACAAGGGAATCTTTATGAATTGCGAGCCTTGTCATTGAAAAAAAAGATGAAGTAAAAATGGTAATTATTTTGTAAATCCCTATGAACCTTTGTTATAAAACATAACCCGCTAAACGACTTCCACCCCGTCTGACGAAGTCTTTGACGGAAGCAGGATTCAAAAACATCTGGATCGACACAACATTACAATTCGATAATATTTATCTTGCAAAGAAATCGTCTCAATAAACAAGTTACGTAAAAATTTTCTACATGGCTTTTGAGAGCAATCCCAAAATAACTCGTAAGATCGGATGGATCACTGCAACAAGCATTGTGATTGCCAACATGATCGGTGCAGGAATATTTACTACATCGGGGTTGATGGCCGGGAACCTTCCCAATCCAACCTGGGTATTGCTATTCTGGTTTATTGGTGGCATGATTGCCATTGCCGGTGCAATGTGCTACGCCGAACTTGCGACCCGCATGCCTGAGGATGGTGGAGAGTACCTTTACCTGAAACGGCTGTATCATCCTTCTCTTGGATTTTTAAGCGGGTGGACCAGTTTCTTTGTTGGATTTTCTGCTCCCATTGCAGCATCAGCGCTTGGTTTTGCGGAATACATAATTCCTGATGAAGGGTTAACTGTTTCAGGAGTTGTCATACAAGATCCGGTCTGGATAAAGAAGGTACTCGCCCTATCCGTTATTGTGCTGTTTACTGTTGTTCATTACATGGGTCACAAATGGGGCTCGCGGATTCAGAACCTGCTGACTGCAGTGAAGATCCTGATTGTCTTCGGACTGGCTTCCCTGGGAATGATCCTGGGAGAAGGTGACTGGTCAAATCTCCAGTTTCAATCCGGAGAGGCATATGGCGGATTGGCAATCGGTACAGCCATGATGCTGGTGATGTTCTCTTACAGCGGCTGGAATGCAAGCAGTTACATAGCCGGCGAGATGAAAAATCCGCGCAAATCATTGCCTCTTTCACTACTCCTGGGCACAGGAATCGTCATCGCCGTCTACCTTTCAGTGAATCTGTTTATCTTCAGGTCACTTCCTTTCCAGGAAATTCAGGGGACTATTGCCATTTTTGAAAAAGCATCCATTGCTGCGTTAGGGGAATGGATTGGGCGGATTTTGGGGATCCTCAGTGCAATAGCGCTCCTGGCTTCACTTAGCGCCTTTATCATGATTGGCCCAAGGATCTATTTTGCCATGGCTCTGGATAAATTGTTCTTCCCATTTGCAGCCAGGGTACACCGAAGATTTGGAGTTCCCGGACGATCCATTCTGATCCAGGGAAGCATAGCATTTATTTTTGCACTGATCGGTTCTTTTGAACAGATCATAATTTATGTTGAGTTTGCTTTGCTCATCTTTCCTTTTTTTGCAGTTGCCGGCCTGTTTGTTGCACGAAAAAAGAACATCGGGGAGTCAATGGCTGTCCGGGTGACCGGGTATCCGGTTGTTCCTCTTTTTTTCCTGATTTGCAGCCTCCTGATCATGATCATTGCTTACATTAACCGGCCACTCGAATCAACAGCGGCAGTTATTACAGTTCTTATCGGTATACCAATCTATTATATATGGGCGAAAAATATGGGAAAAAGTCGAACCCATTTATAGAAGATATGCGAACATCGGTATACGGATCGAGGATGACATCCTGATAACGGAAAACGGCAACGAAATCCTTTCTCAAGCAATACCCAAAGAGGTGGAAGAGATTGGGAAGATGATGCGTGAGAAGAGCCCCTGAAAAGAATAATTTTAAGATATCGACTCCGGGGTACGACTTTCGGGCTTCCAGAAACTCGTCACCCGAGCTGAAGTCGGGTGACGAGGAAAACCGGTCGTGCCCCGATTCTTCCGAAGGAATCGCTGAGCGAAAATTCGGGGTACGACTTTGAAATAAATTGATTTTGTTCGTTATATTCGATTGCCAAAATTTAATTATATTATACTTCCGATATGGATAAAAAGACTTTTGCACTTCAACAATTTAAAAGCGGATACAATTGTGCTCAATCGGTTGTTTCTGCCTTTGCCCGTGACTTGGGCATTGAAGAGAATACAGCAATCCGGATTGCCTCTGGATTCGGTGGGGGGATGGGGCGGCAGCAGCTAACGTGCGGTGCGCTCACCGGTGCATACATGGTTATCGGGTATTTGCACGGTATGCATGCACCGGATGATGACCTGGCCAATGAGAAAGCCGCACAGATGATCCAGAAATTCACTTCCGACTTTAAGGGGAAATACGGTCATGCCGATTGTTTCAGCTTGATCGGTGTCGACCTCAACACGGAAGAGGGGAAAAAAGAAGCAGAGGAGAAAAACCTGTATGAACTGAAATGCGAAAAGTTCATTTTGGAAATCGTTGAGATGCTCGAACAGGAATATATGGTTTAAGATAAAGTGATACGATGACTTGTGTCATGTCAACCCTGTTTTGACGGTTAGGTCATTCTTAACTCCTGCCTGCCGGCAGGCAGGAGTTGAATTTATCCATGTAAAATATTAATATTCAACCCCATCCGGGGTTGTGGATAAATATCATCAACATACCCGGCACTTAGCCCCGACAAAATCGTCGGGGCTTGTACCGGGCTATTCATAATTGAATCCCGCTGGGATTCTTTTCACCATCTACTCCTTAACGCTAGTAAAAAATGCCCATTGAATAGCTAAATAAGCTTTAAAATATGAAATAAAAATCTGTTACCTAAATACTGAAGAAATACACTGCCGGCAGGTAGGAGTTCAGCATGACGATCCCCCTCTTCAAACTTAACATGACATTAAGTAGGATCCATTTGTGGGGGGGGAAAGTCATCGTACCACTTTTTTGCTTTTTGATTTTGATGTACCGAATGACCCAATGAAGCTAAGTTGTCCTAAGCTTGTGGGGGTGTGTCACAACATACATAATTATATTGGATCGTCATCCCGAATTTATTTCGGGATCTCATTATCAACCACTTAAAGATCCTGAATCAAGTTCAGGATGACTTAGAACCCAGTTGTGACACACCCCCATAAAGGGGAATTTATTTGCATCCCGGATAACCTGATTGAATAAGAGCATTATTGAAAAACCATCCAACTCCGATCGAGTTGAAGTTTATGTATGAAGCTAATTTCCCACACCAACCCACCATTCACCAAAAAAAAACGTAATTTTCAGTAACCTTTTTGATCCACAACGGTCTTCTATTATGAATTCAAACCCGGAAACAAATTTGGATCCCGTTTCAGATACAGCGTTGATGCTGAAAGTAAAGGCAGGTGATATCGAAAAGCTTAGCCTGCTCTATGAGAGATACTCTAAGATGCTCTTTGGCTTCTTCTGGAGAATGTCCGGAAGTGTTGAAACAAGTGAAGACCTGGTTCAAACCGTATTTTACCGGATCCTGAAAAAAAGGTCCCAGTTCAAAGGAAAAGGGAAATTCAGCTCATGGATGTTCCAGATCGCACATAATCTGTGGGCTGACCACTATAAGAAAAGCCATAGAATTGATTTGAAGGATGATATGGAACGATGGGAGTTGAAAGAGGGATTGAGTACAGATGAGCAGATCGAACGTGAGGAACAATTGCGTCAGCTTCGTACAGCCCTTCACTCCCTCAGTGATGATAAAAGAGAGGTTATCATACTCAGCAGATACCAGGGAATGAAGTATAATGAGATAGCAAATATACTGGGCACCACCGAAGGAGCGATCAAGATAAAAGTGTTCAGGGCGTTAACTGAACTGCGTGAACAATATGCAAAAATTGAAAACCGGTAATCATGAAAGAAGAGAAATACCAGGAACGAATCATGGACTACCTGGACGGCAATCTGACTGCCAAACAGGCAGAGGAATTAAAGAAAGCATTAAGGGAGGAAGGGTACGATCTTTCCCGACTGGATGAGATGGACGAAATGGTTCGGCAACTGGATGAGATACGGGCGCCCGAACCACGGGAAGAAATGAAAGAGAAATTCTTTCATATGCTGGAAGAAGAAAAATCCAGAATCGTGTCCAAAGAACGATCTGTGGATGCTCTGCTGAAACCGCTCCGTGCCCTCCTTGAACCGGTATACCTTCCCAAAATGCTCTATGCCAGCCTTATCCTGATCGTTGGGATGATCCTGGGCCACTGGATTATCCCCGATAAACAGTTTCAATACCAGACCAGCCTGATGATGGAAGAGATGCAATCCATGAAAACAATGATGGCTCTGACTCTTATCGATCAGTCGAATGCAACAGACCGGCTGAAAGCCGTGAGTTATACCGGTGAACTCAGCAATCCTGACGAGAAAGTTTTGGAAGCCCTGCTGAAGACCCTGAATAACGATCCCAGCGTGAATGTCCGCCTGGCAAGCCTGGATGCTCTAACCCGGCTGATTGGAAACGAAGTGGTCAGAACCGGACTCGTCGAATCAATCAGTAACCAGGATTCACCACTGGTACAAATAGCCATAGCGGAACTGATGATTAAAGTTCAGGAAAAACGTGCTGTTCCCGAACTGGAAAAACTGCTGGAGAGAGAAGACCTGAACCAGACTGTTGCAGAAAAAATTACAGAAAGCATTAAAATATTAACATAATAATTTAAACAATGATACGATTAGCATTAATCCTTTTACTGCTCCTGTGGCTACCCGGTACACCGGGAGTTAAAGAAGAACACAAGGAGAAAATCTCAAAAACGTTAAACTTTGACGTTGCCAGCAAACAGAACCTGCTGATCATTAAAAACATTAATGGTTCCATCCTGGTCGAGGGAACCCAGACCAGCCAGGTTTTGGTGGATGTTGATAAACGCATTGAAGCGGAATCCCGGAATGACCTGGAAGAAGGTATCCGGGATATCACACTCGGTGTCATCAATACCGGTGACAGCATTATCCTGTATACCGATTCTCCCTATGCAACATTGAAACGCAAAAATGGGAAGATCTCTTACAACTGGAAAAACGATAATGGAGATATTGACTACGAATTCAATTTCGACTATTCGGTGAAAGTTCCCTTTGGAACCCTTGTTTATGTTTCCACCGTAAATAACGGTGACGTGAAGGTGGTGGATACAAGGGCTGCCGTGAGGGCAGGAAATGTAAACGGATCAGTCTACCTTGATAAAATTACTAAGGTTACAAAAGCCACTACTGTGAATGGAGTGGTGGAATGCGAAATAACGGAAAAACCTGCGGAAGATTGTTCATTCAATACAATCAACGGAGATATCAGGATTACCTTCCCTTCGAACCTTTCTGCTGACGTAAGCTATACAACCATGCATGGTGATTTTTATACCGATTTTGATTTTGAGATCCTGCCAAACAAAATCGAAAAAACAACATCAACATCAGAAAGCGGGACTACATATAAGATTGAAAAATATCCAAAATTCAGGATCGGTGATGGAGATATCCAGATCTGGTTTAAAACCCTGAACGGAGACATGATCCTGAAAATGGGGAAATAACGTAAAAAACTAATAATAAGTTAAAAGCTGAAATCATGAAAACAACGAAAATTTATATTGCTGTACTGACTGTCCTTCTTTTACCCGCAATGGTCCTTTTTTCACAGGAAGTCAACCGCGAAGAACTGACCATTCCGCTGAGCAATCCCGGACAACCTGGCAAACTGGAATGTGGGCTTGTTAACGGATCCATAAAAGTTACCGGATATTCAGGGAATGAAGTGCACGTGATTGCCACCCAACCTATGAAAAAACTAATGGTTGAACCCGAACAGATCCAGGAAGGGTTGAAAAAAATTACGGCCACATCATTCAGTTTATCAGCTGAAGAAGAAGAAAATGTGGTCGATATTGGAAGTGATAGCTGGAAATCATCCATTAACCTCGAAATACAGGTTCCCATGAAGTTTTCCCTGGATATCGGTACGATCAATTCCGGAGATATTACCGTTGAAAACGTTGAGGGGACAATTGAAGTGAGTAATGTGAATGGAAACATAACATTGACCAATGTCTCCGGCTCGGTTGTTACAAATACAGTCAATGGATTTGTTAAGGTTACCATGAATCGCGTGGATGCCGGTACCCCCATGTCGTTTACCACGTTTAATGGGGACGTCGATGTCACCCTGCCTGCTTCCGTGAAAGCTACTCCCAAATTGAAATCTACAACAGGTGATATTTATACCGACTTTGAGGTGGATTTTGAACAGAAAAAAACAAAAGTGGATGAAAGCGATGAGGAGGGGACATACAAAGTGTCGGTGGATGAGTATGTGTACGGGAATCTGAACGGTGGTGGACCGGAGTTTCTCTTCAAAACCTACCACGGAGATATTTATCTCAGGAAAAAATAGTTGCCTGGTTTAATGATGGATTAGTGATACGATGACTCAAAGTCATCGTATCACTTTTTTTGTGCCGTATACAATTAAAAGAAATGGTGAACGACTAACCAAAGCTCAAAAAGCCCCGTCAGGCCTGCCTCGGCAGGCAGGGGCGACATGTTTTTAGACCGATAGGAACCAAGAACAAGCGGTTCAAATGGAATATTCATTCATTGGAAATCGTTTCATGAACCGGAAGGCACCGGACATTTGTTAAAAATTCAAACTTACCTTAAATCCCCACCGTCCATAACTCCAGTTTTCGAAACCGACAAACAGGCCCACATCGGCTAAAAAATAGACATCGGAGAGTCCATACCCCAACTCGATATAATTTTTGAAATCAGGAAGGTAGAGATAACTGCCATACAGTGTTTCCTGCCATAACCGCTCGCTGAAGAATGGAAGCAGTTTAACGATTAAAAAGGGCGTATTGTATTTGATGTGCGCTTCGGTAAACCATTCCGTTGTACTGTATTTATAGTACTCGAGCAACATGAAAGCATGACGTGGTCTTCCAAGCAATACCGGTATTTCCTGTGTATTGAAATGCTTAAAATCGGCAAAATGAATGTTTCCCCTGCCGAGGAATGTTCCGCCACCAATGCTCCAGGAGAGATCAGAAAATATTCCCAGGTCATGGACTTTAGATGCTCCTGTTTCCAGGAAACCAAAATCAGCTTTACTCTCGAAAAAATCCGGTAATCCTTTTCTGTATTCTATCCGGAACGTAGGATAATCGGATCCAGCCATTCGTTTCACTCCATTCCGGATCCGGTAGTAATTCCTGGGAGTGTAAGACAATCCCAACCCAACAACAAAACTTTTCTGGTCCTCAAGAGGGTATTCTGTCAGGTACGGATTATCCGGAACGTTATCTTCATAATCCCATTCATTTTTGAAGAAGAATGAATAATCGGTTGAATTCTCAAGGTGAATGCGATCGGCGTAATTCATTGAAATGGTAAGCACCAGGCCATTTGCAAGGTCAATCCTGTTCCTAACCCTGAAATAGGATTCTTCATACAACCTCAGGTAATTGTATCGGAAAAAAAGGGATGAAATGGTGTTCAGGGTCCGGTTCATTCCAAAATCCGGATTGAAATCAGCGGATGTCTTACCGATATTAAAATAGAACCTTCCCCGTTTCATGGGGGAGTAGGTTAGGGTGTTGTCAACTTTCCATAAAACCGCTTTCCGGTTGAATGCATAACCGATTTCAGGCTCCATGGTAAACTGGTGTCCTGCTGCGATATCTTTACGAATAGAGAATCGTTGTTTATAAACAAAACCGTCCACTGTATTGAATTCAAATTTATCCAGGCCAATCAGTCCATCATACCGGTACCTGACGGTTGAATCTTTTGACCAGAAACTCCTGCCGAAAAAGAGGCGGCTGCCAAAATGAACGATTTTGCTTCTTTCTTTCCGGGTTGAATCGGCAACCGAAGCGGTATCCGATTTTGCCAGCATGACGGAATCTTTGGCTCTGTATCCCTGGAGCTCTTCTTCCGTCAGGGGAATTGGTCGTATCGTATTCCAGTAAACGGTATCCCGTTTATAAGCATTCTCTTCCACCTCATAGCTTGATCTCTCTTCAATCTCAAGAGATAAGTCCAGGGTGTCCCTGCTTCTTTCAGCCTCTTTATCCATCAACCGTGCCAGCTTGATCATATCCCGGTTATTCATCTCTTCCTTATTCATTATCTCTTCCACTTTTTTGGCCGTTTTTTCATCTTTGAAAAGGGCTATTTGCGGCATTTCAGCTTCATCCATTTCAGGTTCCGCGTTCTTGTCAAGAGTCTCCTGCAAGGCAAGTGGAGGAGTGATCTCCTCATTAATTTCAATCTCGGAGTATTTGACAGAACTGAGATAAGCAACATCCACTTTTATCCCCAGTACCTTTGCTTTCACATCCAGGTTGTAACTTACAGGCAACCACGCATCTTTCTTTACCGGAGCATACAGTTGTTTTATCCGGATAGGACCGATAAATATCTCAATGGTCAGATCAGCAGAGTGAATATTCCAGTACTCATCCACGATATAGAGGTAACCGGTAAAGAGTTGCTGGCTTTTGCGCTTTGGGGTTACCTTGATCTTGTTAATGGCGTAATTTCCTTCAAATGAGACTCCTTCGTAGCTGAAGTTATAGTGAGAAAATGCGTTGGGTGCCAGCGGTGAAATGGCCATCTCTATGGTTGGTTCATAGAAACTGCTCTGGATATAATCCATCACATTCACGTCGCTTTCACCCGGAAAGGATGAATTGGCAGAGAGTACCCGCTGGTCATACCTGTCCGGTGCATTGAAGCTGATTTCATTAAGGGATTCCTCCACGTAGTTTCTTCCCTCTTCAATAACAAAATCCTCATCCTTCATTGCCCGCTGAAACAATTTTGGGATTTTTAACACATCAATTGACCCTTTGAGGTATACTTCAGCTTTCCAGTGTTTCACCTGGTTCAGGTAATAGGGAGCGAGCCCGATCGCTTTACGCATGATCATGTAGGCAGGATCTTCCTGTCCCGAATAAACCCGGACTTCATTGATCTCGTAAACGTGTTCAAAAAGCTGTACGTCGAGTGCTACCTGTGTTTTCCCGACTTCAACCTCCCGGATCTCAGTCCGGTATCCCAGTGCCCGGATGTAAAGTGTATAGTTGCCTTCCGGTACCTTGATCTCGAACTGACCATCAACGTTTGCAGTGGTACCTTCTGTAAGCTCAACAATGTAAATGGTGGAATAGGGAATTGGATCGCTCTTTGCGTCTGTAATGGTACCCCGTATCGTTTGACCGGCCAGGAAAACCATCCCAAGAATGAAAACCAGAAAGGATATGAAAAATCTTCTAACGGGCATTCAATAATATCTTTTAAGTATGAGACGTAGAACCTGCTCAAAGAATTACACGTTCAGCCATGTTTTTTAGCAGGCATCCTGAATCATCCGGTAAAACTACGAAAATATAAAGTTAATGGTTAATTGTTTTAAAACCGCAACGTAAACACCGTCTCCTTACCTGGTTCTGATTTTACAGAAATGGTTCCTCCATGTCGCCACATGATCTCCTTTGAAAGGCTTAGACCGATACCCGTTCCATATTCCCTCGTTGAATAGAACGGCACAAAGATTTCATCCATCTCATGCTGCTTTATTCCGCACCCATTATCCCTGACCTGGATAACCACATGCTCATCCGTTTCATCGCTAATCAATGTAATTTCAGGTTCCTGAATGGTTCTTACTGCATGGATGCTGTTTTTTATCAGGTTGATCAGGATCTGCTCAATCATTTGAAAATCTCCTTTAATGGTAAGACCTTCTTTTTTATTCAGGATTTCCAGCCGGATGTTATTATTTTCAAGTTCGGCTGAAAATAAAAGACTGACTGAAGAAAAAAGCTCTTTTATCTCAATGGCGCTGAGATTTGGATCAGGGATCTTCGATACTTCCCTGTACTTGTCGACGAAATCATACAGACCATCACTACGGGACTGAATTGTTTTGATGCTTTCCCGTATGTCTTCAATATCTTTTTGGTCAAGGTCTGATTGTTTTTTTACATTACCCGTTTCATCTTCAACCAGCATCATAATTGTTTCTGTAAGTGATGAGATGGGAGTTACCGAATTCATAATTTCGTGCCTCAAAATCCTGATAAGCCTGTGCCATGATTCGATCTCTTTTTGATCAATCTCGCTCCGGATATTATGGAAAGTGAAGATGCCGTAAGGAGCATCTTTTTGCTTGATCGTATTCTTTGCCACAGACAGGTATCTAATCTCATCATCTGTTTTATACTCCAGGAGTTTATGATCAGCAGGTTTCATTGATTCGATCTGTTCAGCAAATTCAGGGTTAATCCTCCTGATCTCATTCATGTATTTGATTCTTGGAATTCCCAGGATGTTCATTGCCTGGTCATTTATGAGTTCAATTTTATCGGCTTTATTGATGGTGATAATTCCAATATTTATATTTCTCAAAATGGCATTTAGATAGTTAACCTGGACTTCTTTTTGAATTCCATCCTGTTCAAAAGACTCAATAATCCTGTTCATGGTTTCTCTTACCTCATCGAAACCCGATCCAAGTTTCTCGTTTTTGAACTTAACAGAGAAGTCAGAACTACCTAAAGCAAGTAGAAATATATTCAGATCTCTGTTGGTCCGGGATACACTCAATAAGAAATCAATGATCTGAAAGATGAGGATAACCAGGGAGATGGCAGGCAGGAATATTAGTTTTTTATCATAAAAGATAACGATCAAAACACTTAGCAGGAGTGCATTTAGAATCAGGAGACTAATCCTTAAAATAAAGGCGATTGTATATCGTTTACAGGTCATACTTTTTTAACCTCCGGTGTAATGAGCTTCTTGAGATGCCGAGATCTTTAGCTGCTTTGGTAATATTCCCTCCGTTTTTCTCTATGATTTCAAGGATATGGTTTTTTTCAACCTGATCCAGACGATGTTCCTGTTGGTTACTCCATTGTCTTGAAGCATGGGTTGGTGGTAAAAACTCATCGGGCATAATTTCTTTCCTCTCACTCAGAATGATTGCCCGTTCGATACAATGCTGAAATTCCCGGACATTACCCGGCCAGTCATATTGCTGAAGCTTTTCAATGGTGCCGGGTTGAACCTTCAGCCCATATTTCTTATACTTTTTTGAGAATTGATTGAAGAAATGATCAAAGAGAAGAGGTATATCTTCAATTCTCTCCCGGAGACTGGGAACACTGATCTCAACGGTATTAATACGGTAAAACAGATCCTCCCTGAATTTTCCTTCTTTCATCATGCTTTGCAGATCCATGTTTGTTGCACAGATCAATCTGAAATCTACCGGTACCGGTTTGGTTGATCCGACACGCATAACGGTTTTATTCTGTAAAACTGAAAGTAGTTTTGCCTGGAGAGGGATTGAAAGATTCCCGATCTCATCCAGGAAAATTGTTCCTCCGGAAGCCAGCTCAAACCTGCCCGGTTTATCTTCAATAGCATCGGTAAATGCCCCTTTTATGTGACCGAACAATTCACTCTCAAAAAGTGTTTCAGAGATAGATCCCAAATCAACATGTATGAATATCTTATTCTTTCGATCTGACCATTGATATATTGTCCTGGCAATTAGTTCTTTACCTGTTCCATTTTCTCCAAGTATCAATACATTGGCCGATGTCCCTGCTACTTTTTTTGCTACAGATAGCGTATCGGTAATTGCAGGAGAGGTGCCAATACATTCACCGTAGGTATTGTTCCAGTCTTCGATTAACCGGCGTTGCCCCATCTGTAGATTCTTTATCTCATTCATGGATGCCCTGAGCTTCATCGCTGCGGAAACTGTTGCCAGTAATTTCTGGTTTTTCCAGGGTTTTAGGATAAAATCTGTTGCACCGGCTTTAATCGCTTTTACCGCCAGCTCAATATCACCATATGCAGTGATCAGTATGACTACTGTTTCCGGTTTACTCTTAATTATCTCATTCAACCATTGCATCCCTTCCTCTCCATCACGTCTTCCCTTATGAAAATTCATATCCAATAAAACGACATCAATTTCTTCAGATGATAACCGTTGCAAAATATTTTCCGGAACCTGTTCTATCTGTACATTACTAAAAAAACGACTCAAAAAAATCCTGGAAGATTTTAGAACGTCGTAATCATCATCGATGATCAATATATTCCCTTCGCTTGTTTTCACGTTAACACGCTATTTACAAAATAACAGTTTTCATCCTCCAAGGTAAGAAAAATGTGTCAAAATCAAACACTAGTTGTAGCAATATCGCACACCCTATGGCGTTGAAATGTATTCAAATCTGTATAAAAAAATGAGAATCAATACTTTATAATTATTGGTATATGCTTTGAATATAGATTTCAAAATGATTAAATTCAATTTCTATGCTAAAGAACTATATCATACATACTTTCAGGATATTTTTCAGGGAAAAATTACACACATTGCTTAATATGGCAGGCCTTGCCATTGGTTTAGCCTGCGGGATGATAATTTTTTTGTATATACATCATGAATTGACTTATGATTCGCACCATGAAAAAGCTGACAGGATATACCGGGTTTGTCAGAATTTTGTGACTTCAGGAAAGCCCAGGAAATTTGCGATCTCATCACCACAACTAGGACCAAGGTTGGCTGAAGAATATCCACAAATTGAAGCCTATGTAAGAATAGATTGCATTAACAGTTTGCTGTTTCAATATGGGGAAAATGTTTTTACGGAGCTGGATTTTGCTTTTGCCGATTCCTCAATGTTTCAGGTCTTTTCTCACCGGTTCATTTATGGGGATCCTGAAAGCTGCCTGAAAGAACCGTATACTCTCGTATTAACCGAGAAATTATCCAGAAAATACTTTGGAAACCGTAACCCGTTGGGAGAAACGTTGCTAATCGATAATCAGTTCTCAATGACTGTGACCGGTGTAATCAAGGATCCACCTTCCAATACTCAATTGTCATTGTCAGGTTACATCTCCTACATAACGTATGACCGGATAGCACAATTACATTCGTTGGAATGGTCAATGTTTGAAATTAAAGACTACACGTACCTGTTATTCCATGACACATTTGACCGGGAAGCGTTTGACAGGAAATGGCCGGAATTTTATGAAAAATACCTTTCGGAAGATGCAGAAATATATGGACAGGTGTATGAACCCATATTCCACCGTCTGCGCGATATTCACTACCATTCAAACCTGGATGGCGATCTTTCTTCAGGGAATATAACCTTTCTCTACACATTGTTAATTATTGGAATTCTAATACTTGTATTGGCAGGTATTAATTACACCAATCTGACCACAGCCAAGTCTTTAAATCGGGCTGGAGAGATTGGCTTACGAAAAGTAGTCGGAGCCAGCCGCAGGTCACTGGTTTTTAAATTCATTCTTGAATCTTTATTGTTTTCAGTCATATCGATGGTATTGGCTTTCGGAATGGTTGAATTTGTTTTAGCGTTTACAAAATTTCCCCAAATTTTTGATACATCTCTTCACCTCGACCTTTTCCGGCAACCACTGATTCTTATTGGTTGTTTAATAATTACCATGGTTGTTGGCTTCTTTTCCAGTTTATACCCTGCTTTCTACCTGTCATCTTTCAATCCGGTACTGATTATACAGGGATTATTCAGACTGAAACCAGTAGGTGCTATAACCAGGAAAGCCCTTGTAGGTCTTCAAATCATGTTGGCTATTGTTGTTGTTCTGTTTACACTGTTATTAAATACACAAATTGGTTACCTTGAAAACCATGACCTTGGATTTGATAAAGAAAATCTTCTTATTATTCCAGTTCGTGATTCCAGCATGGTCGCTGCTGTCCCGGTAATGATGCATGGATTAAAGAAACTTCCTGGAGTAAAATCTGTTACGTCGGGTGGAAGCTATCCTGGAAATCCCTGGGGGGGACTTTATAAGTTTGAGGGTGAGGATGGTATGGAGGAGCACAATATTCCGGCATTCTTTATCGGTTATGACTATCTGGAAACACTTGGTCTTAAATTAATTGAGGGTAGAAATTTCTCTCAGGAATTTCCTTCAGATTCAGTTGGTGCGGTTATTATAAATGAAACACTGGCAAAGTATATGAACTGGAACAAACCATTGGGTAAGCGCATCCAGCAATTCGTTTTTTTCGATGCAGTTGTCGTTGGAGTAGTGAGAGATTTCCATTTTAGATCACTTCACCAGGAAATTCAACCCCTCCTGCTGCGTTTACAATATCAGTATGATGATTTGATTGTCAGATTGGACAGAACAGATCAGCAAAAAGTGTTGACATACCTGGAGAATAAATTCAAGGAACTGATACCGCACATGCCTTTTGAATATTATTTTCTCGAAGATAATTTCAACAGACTGTATAACAATGATAAAAGACAAATTCAGCTAATCAGACTCTTCTCGCTGATCACTATATTGGTTTCCTGCTTGGGATTGTTCGGATTGTCCTCCTATTCAGCAGCGAGAAAAACAAAAGAGATTGGTATACGGAAAGTTCAGGGAGCAAAAACCAGGCAGATAATTTTCCTCTTGCAGAAAGAGATACTTCTAATAACGTTGCTGGCTGTTGTGATTTCTGTCCCGGTGGCCATTTTGCTTTTCAGGATCTGGTTAAGAGGATTTGCCTACCAGGTGGAAGTAAATTCCATACCTGTATTGCTTGTTGTGGTTGCTTCTTTTATACTGAGTTCTTTAACTGTTCTCTACCATTCTGTTAAGGCTGCAAACGCAAATCCGGTGGATTCACTCCGGTACGAGTGAGACAAGATAAAAGTAAAAAGTAAAAAGTAAAAAGTAAATATGTTATTGGGTAATTGAGTTATTAAGTTATTGAGGTGTCTGATCGGAAAACTCAAAACAGATTGCACAGGTTTAAACAAAATGAAAATTAAGTTCTGTAATGCTGTGTATTTATGGTTTACACCGATGTACTCAATAACTTACTTACTATAAATAACGATTCACCATTTGGTGGATCAAATAACCGCTTCATGACCATCGTTTGACAATTGCATGACTATCGAATGACAATTGCATGACTATCGTTTGAACGTTCTTTCTAAAACTTCAACGTAAACACCGTCTCAACTCCTGGATCTGATTTCACGGAAATGCTTCCTCCATGAAGTTTCATGATCTGCCTGGAAAAACTCAGTCCGATGCCGGTCCCTTCTTGTTTGGTTGAGTAGAAGGGAACAAATATTTGCTCCAGCTGTTCAGGCAGAATCCCTTTGC
>CAYMFM010000063.1:11059-21710 GCA_964389685.1 uncultured Rikenellaceae bacterium | reverse complement strand
AATGTGCTGCCTGAACCTCTCTTTTAAAATTTCAACTAAAAATGAAACATCACCGGATTTCAAGTTAAAGGTAATCATTTCATCCAGTTTTTAAGTTGGGACAGCTACTGGTTTAAAACCTAAGTTAAAGAAAACAAGTTGGTAGCTGTCCGTATTTAAGTTAAAGAAAATAAATCGGTAGCTGTCCCTATTTACATTCCCTATTTTAAAGCATAATAAAAACAACCGTTAATTCCATCTTTTTTCATAAATTTATATCAGGACTATCAATATGATGAAACGACAAATTGTTCTTATCCTGTTTTCTGCTCTCCTATGTGGTCAGATCACAGTCGACGCATGTACCACAATTATTATCAGTGGGAAATTCACCCCGGATGGTAAACCGATCCTGTATAAACACCGTGATACCGGCACTCTGGATAATGCACTTGCCTATTTTAACGATGGCAGGTATCCCTACATAGCAGTGATTAATGGAAATGAAAAGTGGAAACTTGAGGTTTGGGGCGGGTTTAATGCTGCAGGATTCGCGATTATGAATTCGGTAGCCTACAATATGAACGTTGGTGATACCACTACATTTGCCGATCAGGAGGGTGAAATTATGAAGAGAGCCCTGATGAATTGTGCTACCATTGAAGATTTTGAAAAGATGCTGAATGATCTTCCAAAACCTCTTGGAGTCGATTCAAATTTTGGAGTAATTGATGCACAGGGTGGAGCAGCTTACTTTGAGACAGGGAATTGGTCATTTAATAAAATTGATGTTAATGATCCTGCAATTGCCCCGTTCGGGTATGTCATCAGGACAAACCATGCATTTACCGGATCACCGGAAAAAGGGGCCGGGTACATCCGTTATGCAACGGCTGAAAAGATCATGTACGATGTGGCTGCTGCCGGGCGGTATGATCCGGAGTGTCTGATTAACAATATTTCAAGGAACCTTACGCACTCATTGACCGGTGATAACCTTGCATTGAATCCTCCGGAAAATTCCATGAATCCTGATTACAGGTTTTTCGAGGATTTTATCCCCAGGTTTTCCAGTGCTTCGGTTTTGATGGTAGTAGGAGCGGGGAAAGGGGAAGATCCCTTAAACACTATGATGTGGACAATACTCGGATTTCCTCTGACTTCCGTAGCGTTACCAATCTGGATTACTTCTAATGGATCTCTCCCGGCGGTTGCTAAAGCCGGAGAAAATTTACATGCTCCGATTTGCGATGCTGCTCTTTCACTTAAAAAAACCTGTTTCCCCATAATCCGTGGTTCAGGTAAGAAATACATTGATCTTTCCAGGGTGCTCAACCAGGAAGGAACAGGCATCCTGCAGTTAATCCGTAGGGTTGAGGAAGATATCTTCCGGAGGGTCCCTGAAGCGAGTATACTGAAGGGGCAAAATAGAGATGCTTTAATTAAAGATTTTTACTCCTGGCTGGACCGGTTCCTTGAAAGTAAGTATAACGATTTGTTTGGATTTGATATCTTGTAAATAAATTATATAAAAACCAGCAGCTATGAAATGTGCCATCATCGGTACCTATCCTCCCAGGGAGTGCGGTATAGCAACTTTCACCAAAAACCTGGCGGAATCCATGAAACTGTGTGATGACAGGAAAAAGAGAGCCAATGAATGTTTTATGGTTGCCATGAATGATCCGGGGGAGGAATATAAGTATCCTGCGGAAGTAAAACTGACCATCCGCCAGGAATATCAGCGCGATTATATTAAGGCAACTGAGTTTATCAACATCAGTGGTGCTGATATATGCATCCTTGAACACGAATTCGGGATTTTTGGAGGGGAAGACGGGATCTATATTTTGCCACTTTTACACCGTCTTGAAATACCCTTCATTGTCACCCTTCACACCATAATAAAAGAACCATCGTACACCCAAAAAGCCGTATTACAGCAGATCTGTAAAATGGCCGGCAAGATTGTGGTTATGAGTAAGCGTGCGGTGCAGTTCCTGGTGAAGATCTATGAGGTCCCGAAAACCAAAATAGAGTTGATCGAACATGGTGTGCCAGACCTGCAGTTTAGTCAGAAGCTTTCAAAGAAGCAGTTCAACCTGGAAGGGAAGAAGGTTTTGGTAACCTTCGGTTTGATCAGTCGTAACAAAGGCATTGAAACGGCTATTGCTGCCCTGCCTGAGGTAGTAAATAAACACCCTGATGTTCTTTATCTGATTATCGGGAAGACCCATCCAAGTGTTCTCCGGTATGAAGGAGAGGAGTATCGAAATTTCCTGATGAGAAAGGTTAAGACGCTTGCTCTGGAAAAGCATGTTCTCTTTCTGAATGAATTCATTGAGCAGAATGATCTATTCAGGTATTTATCCGCTGCAGACATTTATATTACTCCGTACCTGAACGAAGCACAAATCACCAGTGGGACGTTAGCCTATGCCGTTGGGGTAGGTACTGCAGTGATTTCAACACCTTATTGGCATGCCCAGGAATTGCTGGATGAGGGAAGGGGAAGGTTATTTGATTTCAACGATTCGGAAGGTCTTTCCAGGATATTATTAGAGTTACTCAATCAGCCCGATACGTTAAAGGAGCTCAGAAAGAAGGCATATGATTATGGAAGGCAGATTACCTGGCCTCAGATCGGGGAAGAGTATATTGAACTAACAGAGCGGGTTATAGAAGAGAAGCCTGAGGTGGTAGTGAAAAAGGAGATCACGATCGATCCGCTCATTCTTCCACCTTTTTCGCTGGTCCACATCAAGCGATTAACGGACGATACGGGTATTATCCAGCATGCCAAATTCGGGATCCCGAACCTGAAGGATGGATATTGCCTGGATGATAATGCCCGGGCTATGCTGGCTGTTCTTATGACATACTGGCAAAACAAGGATCCCGTTTCACTGGACCTGTTACCGGTATATTTGAGTTATATTCACTATATGCAGAACGGGGATGGAAAATTCAGGAATTTCCTGAGTTTTGACCGTCGATTTCTGGACGAGGTTGGATCAGAAGACTCTTTCGGAAGGGTTGTGTGGGCGCTTGGATACCTTCTTGCCAATTCTCCCAATGATGCGTATTATCAGTTTGGCAAACTGATCTTTTTCAATGCTACCCCCAATTTTGAAAAACTTGAAACGGTACGTGGTATTGCAAATACATTAATCGGCATTTCGTATTACCTGAGAACCAATTCATCTGATGAATTGATGTTCAGTATCATGAAAAAGCTGGCAAATAAGCTTATCAGGCATTATGAAACAGAAAGAAAACGGAATTGGGAATGGTTTGAATCTATCCTTACTTATGATAATGGCATCATTCCCCTCTCCCTTTTGCACGCCTCCCGGTCATTGAATGATAATAAGATTCTGAAAACGGCTTTGACAACGATGGAATTCCTGACCAGGATTACCATGAAGGAGGGCTATCTTTCGCCCATTGGGAATGAAGAGTGGTATAAAAATGGAGGGAAACGTGCCATGTATGCTCAGCAGCCTGTTGATGCACTGGCAATGGTATTGATGTTTCAACAGGCATATATGGTTACCAAGAATAAGGATTTTCTTAACCAATTGTTTACTTCGTTCATGTGGTTTTTAGGTGAAAACGATTTACGGATGAATTTATACGATTTTGAAACAAAAGGTTGTTGTGATGGGATTGAAAAACAGGGGATCAACCGCAATCAGGGTGCTGAAAGCTCACTGGCATACCTTATTTCGCATCTAACCGTTTTGCGGGCATATGAACAGTACCACAAATACATACAACTCACATGCTTATAAAAAGATTTGAAAGAAATCCCATTCTGACCAAGGATGATGTTCCCTACCCGGTAGCCACTGTTCACAATGCCGGAGTTATAAAATTTGGTAACAGGTACATGATGCTTTTTCGTTCCCACCAGTTCACGGGAAGGAGTATACTGGGTCTTGCTGAAAGCGACGATGGTTTTCAATTCAGGGTACGGAAGGAGCCGTTCATGAAGCCTGCGAAAGAGGGGATCTTCAGCAGGTACGAAGAGTATGGTGTGGAAGATCCGCGGATTGTTTTTATCGATGGGGAGTACCTGATCACCTATAGTGCTTACTCACGCCATGGTGTTCGCATAGGGTTGGCAAAAACGGAAGATTTTGAGAAGGTGGAAAGGGTATCTCTCATCACGGAGGCGGATTACCGCAATGTGGTAATTTTCCCCGAGAAGTTCAGCGGATTGTATGCCAGGCTTGACCGTCCACATTCTGAGATCTCTCCCTGGTCGATCTGGATCTCCTATTCCCCCGATCTCATTTTCTGGGGTGAATCTGAACTGATCATGAAGCCGGTTCAATATCACTGGGATGAAATGAAGATCGGACCAGGGGCACCTCCCATAAAAACCTCCCGGGGTTGGCTCAATATCTACCATGGTGTTTTCCCAACCATGGATGGCAGTGTCTATCGTCTGGGAGTGGCGCTTCACGATCTGAAAAATCCAGCTGTCATTCTGGCTGTTGGTGATGAGTGGATCCTTCAACCGGAGGAGGTATATGAAATCACGGGATATGTTCATAATGTGGTATTTACCTGTGGTGCAATCCCTGAGAAGGATGGTTCGGTAAAAATTTACTGGGGAGGTGCAGATAAGGTCATGTGTGTTGGGACAGCCATGCTGGATGACCTGGTTGATCACTGCCTGAACAATCCAAGAAAACCGATGTAGGATGAACATTGCAATACTGTCTCCAGTAGCCTGGCGGACTCCTCCGAGGATGTACGGTCCCTGGGAACAGGTTGCATCAAACATTGCAGAAGGATTGATCGAAAAGGGGGTGGATGTGACCCTTTTTGCGACCGGTGATTCCATCACAAAAGGGAAGCTGGAATACATTTGTAAGAAACCCTATGGCGAAGAGAAAGAGTTGGATCCCAAAGTATGGGAATGCTTGCACATCAGCCATATCATGGAACAAGCTGACCGGTTTGACCTGATCCATAACAATTATGATTTCCTTCCACTTACCTACTCAAGGTTGATCAATCCACCCATGGTAACGACTATCCATGGATTTTCATCTCCAAAGATTCTCCCGGTTTACGAGAAATATAATAACAGCAGTTACTATGTCTCCATTAGCAATTCAGACCGCAGTCCCAGCCTGGATTATGTTGCTACCGTATACAATGGCATTGACAGCAGTGAATTTACCTTTAATCCAAATCCGGAAGATTACCTGCTTTTCTTTGGAAGGATTCATGCGGAGAAAGGAACTCATGAATGCATTCAGATTGCTAAAAGGACAGGAAAGAGGCTGATCATCTCCGGACTGATTCAGGATCAGCATTATTTTGATGAGAAAGTGGCTCCGTTTATAAATGATGACGACATTGTATATGTAGGAAACTCCGGACCGGAAGTAAGGAACCGATTATTGGGGAATGCACAGGTTCTTCTTCATCCGGTTTCATTCGAAGAACCGTTCGGTTTAAGTGTGGTTGAAGCCATGTTTTGCGGGACTCCTGTGATTGCCTATAACAGGGGATCGATGCCTGAACTGATTCTTCATGGAAGAACTGGATTTATTGTTCGGGATCTGCATGATGCGGTAGAAGCGGTTCGGGATATCGGTCAAATCAACAGGGGAGCCTGTCTTGAATGGGTATCTTCAAGGTTTACACGTGAAAAAATGGTGGAAGGGTATCTTGACGTGTATGAGAAGGTATTGGTAATGAGTAAACGTAGATGATTTCCCACTTACCCTGATCTTTTCAGTTCCTGAATCAGTTCATTGAGGTTAACGGAGGCATAGGTTGAAGCAAAATCTGACATGGCATAGGGTATGATCAGGCTATCATTGTGGATCATGGAACCGCATGAATAGATAACATTGGGCACATACCCTTCTCTTTCCTTCTCATTAGGGATCAATAAAGGAGTTTTTAATCTTCCAATGATCTTTTCCGGGTTATCCAGGTCAAGCAGGCAAGCTCCCAGGACATACTCTCTCATCGGGCCGACAGCGTGTGTGATTACCAGCCACCCTTCATCCGTTTCTATGGGGGAGCCGCCATTGCCAACCTGGATAAACTCCCAGTGATATTTCGGTTCAAGGATTAGTTTTGCATCACGCCAGATGTTGATATTATCTGAGAAACTGATGTAGTTATTTTCACCATCAATCCGGCAAAGAATGGCATATTTCCCATTAATTTTTCTTGGGAACAGAGCCATACCTTTATTCTGTGCAATTTCTCCATGCATCGGACTAGCCATGAAGTGATAGAAGGTTTTGGTTTCGATCAGTTTGGGGAGAATGGATATCCCATTAAAGGCAGTATAGGTTGCATAGAAGGTAACCTCCCCATTGTCATTAACAAACCTGACAAACCGGGCATCCTCAATCCCGTTTTTTTCAGCTTCCGAAATGGGGAAAATGACCCTTTCGGAGAGGGCTGTGTCCAGGGAGAATTGAATCTCGTAGTGGGAAGAGGCAAGCCACATGATCTGGTTCAGCAGCATCTCTTTTGTGGCTGAAAGATCCATTGAATGTCTTGTGTCCCTGACACACCTTTCCAGTTCGCCATAGGTAAACGAATCACCCAGATTGTTGAACACGAGTGCCGGAGGAACCAGGTTGTTGAAGTTTTGCATTTCATCCAGCTTACTCATGAAGCTGTCTTTATCATATACATGTCTCTTTACCACTTCAGCTTCATCCAGCATCATTCCCACCTCTTCAAGATTAAGGTTATTGTCCTTGTCTAAAACTCCGGTACGAAATACGATGGATGAAATGTGTCCTTCCCCGGTTGCCCTGAAACTTAGAATTACCCTTTTCTCTCCGGGATTTAACTCGGACTGATCGGGGTGTTCAAAGATAGAGGGATTAAAGAATGCTGCAGATTCAATGGAATACTCCTTGGTAAAATAGGATCCTATCAGAACCTTCTTGCTGACATCGAGGTTTTCCGGATCAACGTTCATCTCATTCAGAAGGTGCGTTATATGATTGAAATGCTTTTCGAATATTTTTGAGATATTGCGGTGACGTTTTGAATAGCCGCGAAGAACCTGACTGAGGGCAGTGTTCACTTCGCTGTCCGACATAGAGAGCACCTTCCGGATGATATTCCCACTCCTTTCATTATCGGTGAAATGAAACCGGGCAATAACTCTGCTGGGATCCGGGGGGAAACTGATATCCTTCCGGGTTACAATAACTTGCATGGTTTAACAGGTATTGGTTGTTCTGGATGAATTTGACGCTAAAGATAATACTTTTGCAGAATATTTATCATTTTTAGTGGATTCCTTGATTCGGTAGAAAATGATGATTGATATCAGCAGAACAGGTATGGTGGCAGGAAGATGGATTAATACAGGTTGTACATTGCCCTGATGATCCGTTTAAAATAGAGAATTTTTGACTGAGCATCAGGGTGTCTGGACTTCTTCAGTTCGACGATCTTCTCCACAAACTGATCTGCCATTTTTAACCGTTCCTGGTTGAAATAATATTCTGACATAATTGGAGCCATGGTTCCCTGATTTTAATAATTTATTATTCGTTTAATGTAATACAGATTTCGTGCCAGGATGTTCAATATCCAATGAGCCAGTCTGTTAAATAATTGACAGTTAGTGATTTTACTATTGAAAAATGTACGAATCTGTATGTATGTGTACGGTAATGAACTGAAGATGATCCGGTATCTTAAGGTGTGTAGGATAGTGGATGATTGATTGAGGTTTTCAGATAGCGATTTCACCGACAAGATAGGTAACAGCTTTCCCACTGATCAGAACGCGGTCACCTGCCAGTTCACAGAAGAGTTCCCCTCCCCGTTTCGATAGCTGGAAAGCGTGCAATTTGTTTTTTTTCAATTTTTCAGCCCAGAAGGGAATCAGCATGGTATGTGCTGAGCCGGTAACCGGATCTTCATTAACACCGACAGCCGGTGCAAAGAAACGGGAAACGAAGTCGGATCGCTCCCCGGGTGCTGTAACAATGATTCCCAGGCAATCCAGTTTTTTCAGTTTCTCAAAATCGGGCTGGATCCGGAGTATACTCTTTTCATCGCTGAACAGGGCAAGGTAATCCCTTGCTTTGCAAACTTCAACTGGAAAAGATCCCAGTGCGTCAGCAAGATTTTCCATTTTACCGGTAGTGATGCATTTACTGGCAGGGAAATCGAGCGTAATGAAATCTTCTTTTCCGGTTACTTTCAGGGGCCCGCTTTTTGATTGAAACAGGATTTCATTACCCGGATAATTGAGATGATTAAAAAGAACGTGACCTGATGCAAGGGTTGCATGACCACACAGATCAACCTCTACCTCCGGTGTAAACCACCTTAACTCAAAATGAGATCCTTTAGTAATAAAAAAGGCTGTCTCGGCAAGGTTGTTTTCAGCTGCAATCTTTTGCATGACATCTGGTTCAGGCCAATCCTGCATTGGACAAACCGCAGCGGGATTACCCCTAAAAGGGGTATCTGTAAAGGCATCAACCTGGAACATTTGTATCTTCATCGTTATTCTGTTACGTTAAAAAACCATGTCTCGGTGTACTGAATAATTTCACCTTATGTATGTTAAATGGGTGTGTTCAAGATAGCGATAAAAATTCAAGATTGGAAATGGCTGGTTGAGGTAGACGGATCTACCCATTCTCTACCGGATTTTTTTTGGTGTAATGCGGAAAGATTTCAGGTAACAGCGGCGGGCGCAATACATCTTGTACAGCATAAAACTTTCACAAGCATTACCTTTCATCTTTCACAGGAATTGTTATTTTTGTTTCTTCTGAAGAAGAAAAATCTTTAATTAAATCCTCACGGTCACATGCAAGCAGTCAATGATTTTCTTACCAATCTGCACCATTATATAGGTGGGAGTAACTGGTTTATTTTTCTATTGATTGGTACAGGATTGTTCTTTACCTTTTACCTTAAATTTCCACAGTTACGTTATTTCCGTCATGCCATAAGGATCACGAGGGGGAAGTATGATAAAGCGGATGACATTGGGGATGCTTCACATTTCCAGGCATTATCTACTGCCTTATCGGGGACAGTTGGAACGGGTAATATTGCCGGGGTGGCGTTAGCCATTCATATAGGAGGTCCAGCTTCCCTGTTCTGGATGTTGGTTACGGCCATGCTGGGAATGACGACCAAGTTTGTGGAGGTTACCATATCGCATAAATACAGGGATCAGCTTCCGGATGGAAGTGTTTCGGGTGGACCCATGTATTATATGAAGAAGAAGTTAAACCTCAGGTTTAAGAATGGGAAAATTCTAAGAATCGGAACTGTATTGGGCATTTTCTTTGCATGTGCCACCATTTTTTCATCGTTTGGGACGGGAAGCTTACCACAGATAAATAGCATTTCTAATTCTATTTTTGAGACATTTCAGATCAATCATGTCATTACCGGGGCAGTCCTTGCTTTATTGTTAGGACTTGTAATTATCGGTGGGATTAAACGGATTGCCAAAGTAACGTCCACACTTGTTCCACTGATGGCCATCATCTATTTTCTGGGGGCTTTGTTTGTCATTTTCACCAACCTTGAAAACATCATTCCCTCATTTGTTTCCATCTTCAGGGATATTTTTACTCCAACGGCTGCAGGAGGAGGCTTCCTGGGTGGAAGTTTTGCCATTGCAATTAGTAATGGGGTAAACCGGGGGCTCTTTTCCAATGAAGCCGGACAGGGATCTGCACCCATTGCACACTCAGCAGCAAGGGCTCATGAACCGGTATCGGAAGGGATGGTTGCTATCCTGGAGCCATTTATCGATACAATTTGTATCTGCACACTGACCGGTCTGGTATTGCTCTCTTCCGGTGTTTGGAAAGAAAAGCTGGAAAACCAGTTCCAGGAAACCGATATGCAGTTCCTGGTGGGTGAATTTAATGAGAATATTGAACAGGACCGTCTTGCCCTCTTTCATCATGTCAACGAGAGAAAAGATTTCCCCAAACTTAAACAGTATACCGGCACCCTTGTTATTGAGGAAGGAGAGATGACCAATGATGATATCACGCTTTTGCATGCTGAATCGGTAGCTGAAGATTACCTCTTTTATAAAGGTGAAGAGTTATACAATGGTGCTCTTCAGGTTGAAGCCGGGAAAATGTTTGTTAACGAGGCTGACAAACCCTCATTTAAGGAGCGGGTGAAAGGGTTGTTTGCAAAGACTTCCTCTGAGCGTGTTGTGGTTATTGGCAAGTCACTGATGCACAGTGCTCCCCTGACCACGAAAGCCTATGAAAAGAGTTTTTTGGGTGAATACGGCAAATATATTGTCTCCCTTGGCTTGCTGCTATTTGCTTTTTCCACCGCTATTTCCTGGTCCTATTATGGAGGAAGGGCCGTAACCTTTTTATTCGGCACAAAGTATATCATTTATTACAGGCTGGTCTATGTTATCGCCTTTTTCTTTGCATCTTTTACCGATACAACCATCATCTGGTCGCTTTCCTATATTACCATTGCACTGATGGCTATTCCCAATCTGTGCGGTATACTGATTCTTCATAAAGATATCAAATCTGCCATTAAGGATTACTGGGTAGATTTCAAAAAGGATCATCCGGGAGAGAAAGTCCCGAAAGGGTAATCAATCGAAGGAGTAAGTAAATTCAAGTCCCAGGACATGCGCTCGTAACGGATT
>CAYMFM010000063.1:0-10959 GCA_964389685.1 uncultured Rikenellaceae bacterium | reverse complement strand
ATCAATCGAAGGAGTAAGTAAATTCAAGTCCCAGGACATGCGCTCGTAACGGATTATTCACATTTACCTCATCCATGATTCGGTAGAACAGTGCCAGATCGCTTTTTTTACTGATGCCCCATTCAAAACCAACATCTGCCCGAAACTCTTCGTATTGATTTTCAACATTGCTGAACCGGAGCCATGCCTCTCCTGCGATGAATGGATCAAGTGGGAAATTATTGATATTGTAAGAGAGTTTCAGTCTTTCCCGGAGAAAATCTTTCGGTTCTTTGTTCACTACCCACTCTCTCTGCAGCCGGTTTCTCAATGAGATTTCAAACCGATAAATTTCAGCCTTTAATACTAGATCCCCTTTTAACCGGTGTTCGGTGTATTCAACTCGGGAAGCAATACGGTAAGCGATTTTTACCCTTAACCATTTTTTATGTTTATAGGTTACCCCCAACTCTCCGAGCAGACCCTTCAATCGTGTTGCATTATCGTAAACACGGTATGATCCCTCAAAATCAGCTTCAAAATGTTGCAAAAACTCCTTTTCAAGATTGATACTGGTCCAAACCTCAAAATCTTCCTGGATCTCAGGGACATCGACCTGTGCAAAACTGCTGACAGGAGTCATTAGGGCAAAGCAAAAAAAGAGGTATAAAACTTTTCGGAGCATGATCATTGATTCGAAGCAGATGACAAATATACAATTTAGTTTTTCTCGTCCAATGGGTTAATGGGGTAGTTTACCTATATTTATTTTTCCGGGGTTGTTAGAGCAGACTCGCGGTTATTCTCAATAGAAGTATATTTTCTACATGATATGTATGAGGAAACATATCTACCGGTTGAATTTTTTCCGGCGTATACTTTTCAGAGAGGAGTTGGAGATCTCTTGCTTGCGTGGCAGGATTACAGCTAACATAGACAATCCGTTCAGGATGCATGGTAAGGAGCGCATCAATCACTTTCTTATGCACTCCCGCCCTTGGTGGGTCCAGAATCACCACCTGTGGCAGACCATATTTTTCGTAAAAGCTGGAAGACAACGAATCTTTTATATCTCCTGTAAAGAAGAGGGTATTTCGTATGTTGTTAATCGATGAATTCTCTTTTGCATTCTTAATGGCTTCTGGAATCTGTTCAATACCAATTACTTGTGAGCATTTACCAGCTATAAAATTGGCAATGGTGCCTGTCCCGGTGTATAGATCATAAACAATCTCATCCCCTTTCAGTGATGCAAAATCCTTAACAACATGGTAGAGGTTTAATGCTTGAAATGAATTGGTTTGGAAGAACGATTTTGGTCCGATTTTGAAATGAAGATCTCCGATTTTTTCCATGATGTGGTCTTTTCCGGAAAAGCAGGTAACAGGCAGATCGGCAATCATGTCATTTGGTTTATTGTTGATGACATACATCAACGAAGTAACCATTCCAAAGCTGCTCTGGATATATTTCAGTAATGCAGAACATTTTTCAGCATTATCGGTAAAAAGGGAAACGATTACCATGACTTCTCCTGTCATGGATGTCCTGATAATCAGATTTCTCAGGAAGCCCTTCTGGTTCTTTACATCAAAAAAATCAAGGTTGTTTCTGAGAGCATACTCTTTGATTGCCAATCGAATCGTATTGGAGGGTTCAGGCTGAAGGTAGCATTCGCGGATATCCAGGATCTTGTCAAACAACCCCGGGATATGAAATCCCAGGCCATTCCGGTTATCATACTGCACATCCTGTTCCATTTCCTCCTTTGTGAGCCATCGTTTATTGGAGAAGGTAAATTCAAGTTTATTGCGGTAAAACCGGGTATGTTCGGAAGCAATTATGGGTGAAATTCGGGACAAACTCTCTGCATCCAGTCCTCCAATTCGTTGCAACTGATCCTTTACCTGATTTTGCTTATAAACGAGCTGATCATCGTAGTTCAGGTTCTGCCATTTGCACCCTCCGCAGGTCCCAAAATGGCAACAAAATGGTTTTACCCGACGGGGGGAATAGTGATGGTACCGGATGGCTTTAGCCTCCATGAAGTTCTTTCTTTTTTTTGTAACCTGAAGATCGACCACATCACCGGGAATGGCATTGGAAACAAAGATGACCATCTCATCCTTTTTGGCAATGGCTTTACCCCCGGCAGCAATGTCAAGTATCTCCACCTTTTCATAAACGGGATATTTTTTTCTTTTCCTACCCAATGGGTTCAATTTTGGTGTTTAACAAAGATATGGAATAGAGCTGAGTTAAATAGTATATTTGTGGGGAGTATTGTTTGTAGCCATAACCTTGTTCATGTAATATGATATCCCTAAATATGAAAGAGTATATTTTTAAAGAAAAGTATTCCGTTTATTCCTATGAGGTGGATACCAATGCAAATGCTCCAGTTACAGCCATTGCCAATTACATTCAGGATATTGCAGCAAAGCATGCAGAGTTACTCGGCTGGGGATTTGAAGAGATGCTGAAAAGGCATCAATACTGGGTGTTGTACCGGCTGAGAATCGATATACTGCGGTATCCGGTATGGAGGGAGGAGCTCATGGTTGAGACCTGGCCTTCAGGGATTGACAGGCTGTTTGCCAATCGTGATTTCAGGATTATGAATGGGCAAGGCGAGGAGATCGGCAAGGCAACCAGTACCTGGTTGATCATTGACAGGAGAAGCAGGAGGCCCCAGAGCCCAAAATCGTTGCATGATACTCTTCCCGGTTTGAGTGTTTCATCGGATGGAAAATCCCTGGAGAAAATTCCATCGGTTGAGAGCGAAAATGCCCGGAAGAATCTCCGGGTAAAATATAGTGATCTTGATCAGAACAATCATGTCAATAACGTGAAATATATTCAGTGGATCACCGACTCTTACCCGGGCGATTTTTGTGCGAAAAACAGGATTGTTAATTTTGAAATCAATTACTTATCGGAATCATCAATTGGTGAAAAGATTGGAATAGAAAGCGTCTGTTTGAATCAATCCCCTCTTTTATATCACCATGCAATGTTTATTACCGATCAGGAAAAAGAGATTTGCAGGGCCAGGGTAACCTGGGAATGTGCAGTTTGAAAACAATCAATTGAAAAAGAATAATTATCTTTAACCCCGGATTTGCCGCAAGAATGACATGAAGATGAGAACGCGCATAACCGTAATTATTTCTGTCATTTGTTTCTTTCTGATTACGTCCTGTGCAACGCAGAGGAACTTCGATAGAGCCATGAACCTGGCATATCTATATAACCCGAGCATGGCCTCTCTTCATCCGCGCTATCAGGTATTTCATGAAAGTGATCAAACTTCCATTCTTTCGGTAAAGGTATATCCGGTTGAGTTACTTTTTAACCAGGCAAACGATGACGGGGTTTACCAGGCTCACCTTGAGATTTATTACCGGCTGTACGAGTTGAACGGTGGACGAAGCCTGGTTGATACGGGTCTATATAAATACCCGATAGAGATGCAAAACGTCAGGCGGGAGTTTGTGGCAAACATTCCCTTGCCAACTCAGGTATCCAGGAAGTATAACCTGGAAGTCATTACCAATGATAGACTCAGGAACAAGGCAGTACAAGCATTTATTCCTATTGACAAGACATCCCCGTACAACTACCATAATTTTGAGGTGGTGAGGGTTACCACCGGGCAACCGATCTTTAATTCCATCCTGGACAGCAGCCAGGTAATTCGGATTCGTTATCCGAATGATGAGGTGGATAGTCTCTTTCTCTCTTACTACCCTGTCGATTCGGTTATTCCTTATCCTCCTTCCCTCCTGATCCCATCCAGAACATTGCAGCCGGATCCGGATACTACCTATGCTATTACCAATCAAGATTCCTTTGCCATCCGGTTTACAGAAGAAGGGATGTACCATTTTACGGTAGATCCGGCAATCAGTGAGGGGTATACCATCTTCTATTTCGGTGAGCATTTCCCTTCCATTAAGACAACGGAACAGATGATTGATCCCCTGGAATACCTTGTTTCGGAAGCTGAGATTGCCCGGATGAGGAGGAATGAAAATCAGAAATTAGCCGTTGATAACTTTTGGATCAATACAGCAGGAAGTATTGACAAAGCGCGGGAGCTGATACGCATTTACTATAACCGGGTTTTTTATGCCAACTATTTTTTTGTCTCCTATAAGGAAGGCTGGAAGACGGATCGTGGTATGGTCTATATTATATACGGACCTCCTGATGTATTGTATAAAAATGATGAGGAGGAGCGATGGATCTACCGAAGCAACAAGGGTACAGATAATATATCCTTTACATTCCGGAAAGTTGAAAATCCGTTTACACAGAATGATTTCGTGTTAAACCGGTCTGATGAATTGGATTCAAGATGGGGAGAGGCAATTAGTAGCTGGAGGAGCGGCTTGATATTTAGCATTGATAAGGAAAATTCCCAATAATCCATGGGAAAATCAGACTCACAGGTTGCTTTTGGTATCCGATCGGTCATCGAAGCGATCCGGTCAGGGAAAGAAATTGAGAAGATCCTGGTAAGGAGAGACCTAAGGGGAGAAACAGCTCATGAACTGTTAACACTGATCAGGAAAGAGAAAATACCCGTTCAATACGTGCCGGTTGAAAAAATTAACCGGATTACAAGAAAAAACCACCAGGGCATTCTTGCTTTTATTTCTGTCATTGAATACACAAGGATAGATGAGTTGGTACCCTCACTATATGAGGATGGAAGGTCACCATTTCTGATCATGCTTGATGGAATAACTGATGTACGGAATCTTGGTGCCATTATAAGGACCGCTGAATCAGCGGGTGTTCACGGTATGATCCTTCCGCAAAAGAGATCCTCAATGCTCACCGCCGATACCATTAAAACGTCTGCAGGCGCTCTGTATCATCTGCCCGTTTGCCGGACCAGTAGCGCTAAGGAAACTTTAATCTATCTCAGGGAAAGTGGATTACAGCTTGTGGCCGCTTCGGAGAAAGCAGAGAAAAGCTTTTTTGAGATTGATTTTATGCCCCCCACACTGATCATTTTGGGAGCTGAAGACAAAGGGCTAAGCATGGAGGTCTTAAAAGGGGTTGATGAATTGGTTAAAGTCCCCATGGCGGGTAAGATCGGTTCACTCAATGTTTCTGCAGCTGCTGCTGTACTTCTTTATGAGGTGGTTCGTCAGAGAGCCCGATCAGAATAACTGTTCCTGAACAGTCAGCTATTTGTCTACTGAGTCAGTTTCCTGAAGTCATCACCGGAAGGACTCTGAAAGACCTGAAGTCCAAATTCGGGAATAACAGCCAGTAAATGATCAAAAATATCTGCCTGTATTGATTCGTAGTTAGCCCATCTCTGGTCATTGCTAAAGACATAGATCTGAATGGGGATTCCTTTATCATCGGGTTCAAGGTGTCTGACAAGGAAGGTCATCTCATTGTGGATTTTGGGATGGTTCTTCAAATAGGCTTCGACATATTTCCTGAAGGTTCCGAGATTGGTTAGTCTGCGTCCATTAACCACGATGGAGTTGTCTATATTGTATTTCGTATTGTATTCGACAAGTTCTTTTTCTTTCTGTTCGATATAATCTTTAAGGAAATGAATTTTTTTAAATTTTTCCAGCATCTCAGGCGTACAAAATGTAACACTTTTCATATCAATTTTTAAAGCGCGTTTAATCCGCCTTCCTCCCGATTCTTCCATCCCTTTCCAATTCTGAAAGGATTCACTGACCATTGCATAAGTGGGGATGGTGATAATGGTTTTATCAAAGTTCTGTACTTTAACTGTATTCAATGTTATATCGATCACTGTCCCGTCAGCTTTCCTGCTTGGCATCTCAATCCAATCTCCGGGTTTAACCATGTTGTGTGCAGCCATTTGAATACTGGCCACAAAGCTGAGAATCGTATCTTTAAAAATCAGGAGCAGTATTGCTGCTATTGCACCCAGGCCGGTAAATAACTTTCCCATCGCCATATTAAAGATGATAGAAATGATCATGAGAATGGCCACAAAGTAGATCAGGATCTTTACTACCTGCAGATACCCCTTAATGGGTCTGTTTTCTGAAATGGGCAGGGTAGTGTAGATGGTATGCATGGCATTGATAAACGAATCAAGTACCAGTACAATGGCCATTAAAAGATAGATATAGGTTGCTTTTTGTAAAGCATTAATAAAATCCGGATATTCATAAAATGCAATAGCTACAGTATAATATATAATAATTACCGGTGCGATGTGGGAAAGCCTGCTGAACACTTTCTTTTCGAGGAAAATATCATCCCAGGTTACCCGGGTTTTTTTTATGATGTTTTTCTCAATTCCAATGATGAGTTTTTTTGCAATCCAGTTCACCACTATGCACAGCAAGAGGATAACAATGGAAAATATCACTGCTTTGATAATAACTGCCCAATCTGTTGGAATTCCCATATTGGAAAGCCAGTTGACAAAAGCCTGGCTCAATTTGATGAAGAATGTTGCTTCAGTCTCCATTGTCAGCGAATTTTACATGATTTTTATAGTGGACTACCTGGCTGACAAATTTACCTTGTGGATTGATGCTTTGCAAAAAAAACATCACAATTTATTCATAATTTTCCGGCAACGATTCACTTCTTTTACCATTAGTCAATAAAAACTTCCATAAATCTTTTTCATCAAACAAAGTAATTATCTTAGAGAAATTGAACTTCGTGAGAATTCCTACTTGTGAAACAGTATACTGTTGATGAAATACTGGATGGTATCCGTTGCAGGAACGATAAGATATTACACTATGTATATCATGAGAATTATCCCTCTGTAAGGAGTTATATCACGGAGAATAATGGATCCAGCCAGGATGCCAAAGATATTTTTCAGGAGGGGCTTGTTTTAATCTATCAAAAAGTCACCTCTCAAAAGCTTTTCCTGGATTGCAGTTTTCATGCCTATATTTTTTCAGTATGCAGGTTATTGTGGTTAAAAGAATTAGAGAAAAGAAAATCAGAAAAAATGGATCAGAAAGATCTAAAGGGGTATTTGGACCTTCAGTCAGATCTTAATTTTGATGACTTAGAGCAGGAAAAGTATAGATTATACCAGAAGCATTTGAGACGATTGAACCCGGATTGCCAAAGGGCATTGATGCTTTTTTATGATGGTGTATCCATTCGTGATATCACGAAAATCATGGGATATACCAGTGAGTCGTATACGAAAAAGAAAAAAAGCATGTGTAAGGAGAAGTTAATACAGGGGATAAAAAGCGATCCGAAATACAACCGGATCATCCAATCATAGTAGTCTTTTTTTATAAACAACTACTCCGGCAAGAAGAGCCAGGAGGAGCAGCAGCAATAAACCGGCTCTGGTTTTAACCGTATATTTGAAAACGGGACTGGAATCTCCAATGTTTACATAACCGGACCAAAAATAGGGGTGGGAGGTTTCCATATTTGCCTTCTCCAGGAAATTCAGCTTTGCCTTTCGTAAGGCTTCATCTTTTGAGTATCCCTTTTTCAGGAAGGTATAAAATTCCTTCATGATTGCTACCCCGGAATTATCTTCAACTTCCCAAAGTGTCATGATGATGCTTGGACAGCCGGCATAGATGAATCCCCGTGCCAGGCTCATGACTCCTTCGCCTTTTTGCATTTTCCCTGCACCTGTGTTGCAGGAGCTTAATACAGCCATCCTTGCATTCAGGGTAAGTCCATAGATTTCGAACGTATTGAGCAGTCCATCTTCCTCATCCTGAGACGAACCAGCAAAAACCAGTTTTGAATACATTGGATTTATATCGTCAATAACAGTGTGCATGGCGAGATGTAAAATATCGTAATCGGGCGAATTCCTTTTAAAATTTGATTCAGTTGCCTGGTCATCCAGGAAAACATCTCCTCCGACAAGATCATGAATGAAAGCCACTTCTTCTGAGACGCCGGGTATTGGATAGAGGTTATCGCGATATTGTCTTCTAAAGGCCGGATTCATACTGGAACCTGAATCCCCCTGGTAGTTTGGTGCAAATGCGAGCAGCCGGAGATCTGACACTTTTTTTCTGGTATCCCTGTTTACCAGTAACGTTGCCGAATTGGAATAGGATATAGCGTGATTCTTGATCAGGTAGGGCAATCCCTGGTAATCCGGTTCCTGCGAATCCACCAGATGGCTTACCAAAATTTCAAAAGGAATGTACGCCAGGGTTTCGTCGGGAACGATGATCAGGTTGTATCCTTTAATGAGTTCCTCAAAAGGACTGATCAGTTTATTGTATAGTCCATGTGAGGCATGGATAAACTGGGTGTAATCCATTTTAACCCCTTCCGAAAAATTACGATTGGTCAATATTTCCCGAATAAACCGTGTGTTGAGATGGAATAGTGAATCGATAAAGACCTGATGTACAATAAAATGTTTCCTTGAATGCAGAAAGGAGATCAACAAAGAATCAGAAACAGTGTATTCAAGAATGGCTTCACCCGGTTTCAGGGAAGCAGCAATTTCCTCATGTTTGGCAACCGTTGTATTATATTTTAATGAATAATACCCTGGATAATTTTCTTCGAAGAAGTTAATTAACGAGTCGATGCGCTTTTGCAAAGAAAAAATATACCCTTCCCAAATTCTCAATTTGCCCTCACTGGGTTTCTCTTTTCTCCTCTCTTCGTGCACCATCTCTTTATAGGAATTGAGGTCATTTTGTAGTCCAAGCTCTTCCTCAATGAGGTCGTCAGGAATTCCTCCTAATTCTTTGGCTTCGATATTTCGAATGGCCGCAAGCAGATTTGCCGATTTGCTTTTTTCAGAGTATTCAAATGCTTTCTCTTTGTAAAGCTGTTCGCCGGTAAGTTGGAACAGTTGCAGGGAGTAACGGATAATTTTTCGATAGGTCGTGTATTCGTTCTGAGCGAGGATCATTCTACTCTCTTCGGTCTGAAAACCAGAGCGGATCTCTTCAATTAATGCATTTGCCAGCTCGAGGGTTGAAAAAGAGAGTTGAAGATCGGATAGCTCCCCGTTGGTGCCATACAATTTCCCGGTGAGGAGTGCCTTTTCTTTTATGCAATTGAGTAATTCCACACTGGATGAAGTGCCTTCGATTTTGGGGTTTTGTGTATAATCTTCGTCATTAAAATCAGCCACCAGGGAGACAATGGATTTCTGTGTATACAACAGTGCTGAATCCAATTCGTTCTGTTGGTTAAAATAGTTGCCGAGATGGAGATATGCCCTTGAAGTAGCCGGGTGTTTTGTTCCATAGAAGTGCAAACAAAGATCCAGTGCCTTCCGGTAAAGGTTCATCCCTTTTTCATCGTCCTGAAAAACCTCTATTGTGTACATCCCGTAGTTCAGGTAGTATCTCGCCAGGTCGATGTTTTGTTTCCCTTTGAATTTAATGGTGTGTTCTATGGCTTTAAGAAAATAGTCGGATGCTTCACTATAGTTACCCATTTGCCGGTAAGTTTCCCCAATGTTGTTGTAGGTTGAAGACAATTCGGTAGATTGCATCCGGAGTTTGGCTTCCAGGCTGCTGAAAAACCATTCGAGCGCCTCTTCATACTCGCTTAGTTTCAGATGAATTAAACCGATGTTGTTGTGGATATTGGCAATGTTAACGGGATACCTTTCACCCTGATTTTCATAGATCCGCAGCGCCGAATGATAATAGTCCAGTGCTTTCTGGAAATCAGCCTGCTGGTCATAATTAAATCCGAGATTGTTGTATGCACCTCCAAGGTTGGGATAATCCGCTCCGTAATTTTTTTCGTAAAGCCGGGCTCCTTTAAGAGTGAAAATGATTGCTTCTTCATTGTGTCTGAGTTTCTGAAGCAAAACCCCGTAGTTAATATACGACGAGGCCAGTTTCGGATCATCAGGCGAGAAGATTTGTTCTTTCAGATCGATGGATTGTTTAAAACTTTCGAGTGCTTTGGTATAATCACTCAGAGAGTAATAACTTATTCCCAGGTTATTATAGATAAAGGATAGCGTATTGTCAGCAATCCCAAGGTTTTCCCGGATTTGAATGGCTTTTATAAGGGATGCAATGGCTTCGTGATGTTGATTGAATTCATGCAAACAGGATCCTTTTGCAAAGTAAAAATCAGAGCATAAAGTATCTTCTTCCTCTATATGTTTCACCAACAGATCTTCGGTAATGTCAAGGATTCTTTTTGACTGGGTGAAATTTCTTAATTTATTCTGAATGATTGCCTGCTTGATCATGCAATCGGAGAACCTGGCCCAGTTTTCGAGTTGTTCATATCCTGAGGCTGCCTGTTCAAAGCCTTTCAATGCCAGTTGGTTATCGTCCGGATTATCCCTGAAAAACAAAGCATACGCCTCCTGATACTGCGAATCGATATCAGCCGGTTCTACCTGGTTGCCTGTCTGGGCCATACCCGTGGAGAGGGTTATCGACAAAAGAACCGGGCAAAGCAGGAAGAACAGGAACATTCCTCGTTTGTCCCCTCTCGTTTTTTGTCTCTTAAAGGAGTTGTCCTGGTTATTCGGATGGAAAGCAGACCGAAACATTCCGGAAAATTTTATTTTATCCGGTCAATATTAGGATTTTATCGCATGAAATCAAAATAGTATCCTGATCCGGCATCTTATGTCCCGGAATGGTGAAAAATAGGGCCTTATATTTAGAATGAATCTAAATTAAGACTTTTTCGTCAAAAAGTTGAAAAAACAGGGTAACCTTTTTGCCTTTTTCAGAATAAAGGGGTGAAGGCATCATGTAAATATCACACAGTAACATTAAATAATTAATCTTAAATCAACAAATCATGAAAACATTTGAACATTTTGAAGCCATTGAATTGACCGATTATGAATTGCATCTGGTAAGAGGTGGAGACGGAGAAGGAGAAGGAGAAGGTGACCTGATCCTTATTCCGGACTAGGAATTGTGAGAAATGAACCGTACTTCTATTCCTGAATTATATGGAATAGAAGAAGGTACAATAATAATAACACAAGCTTTTATTGATTATTCTGTC
>CAYMFM010000062.1:13412-21937 GCA_964389685.1 uncultured Rikenellaceae bacterium | reverse complement strand
AGCATGGGCATGTAGCGTGCGTATCTGAATTGATTGGCAATAAGGTCAATGGTTTCGTTGAAGATTTCGTCTTCTTCACCGTTGAGTTCGTAAAATAAAGGCTCCGGTTTTTTAATCTCCGGGAATTTGAGTCCTTGTTCCTTAATGTCTTGGTTAAAATAGTGTTCGATTTCTGTACGTGTGCGGCGAACCATTAAATATTTTAATACCTTATTGCGTATTTCTCTTGCGTTTGCTTTTGTTGTATTTATATATTCAGAATAGTCTTTCTTCCGGTCCAGGTTATTAAGTTTTTTCTCCAGTCCATTGAAAAAAGATTCCAGATCAGGTAGATTAGGGATAGTGCTTTTTTTTGCTTTCTGAAACAGTTTCAACAAGCTGAGAATATCTTTCGGGGTATTATTGTAAGGCGTTGCCGTTACCAGGATAACTCTTTTCCCGCGACATATTTCGGCCAGTTTCTCATAGGTTATGGTTGTTTCTGTTCGAAAGCGGTGTGCTTCATCGATGATAATATTGGTGTATTTTTCAGTTCCTCTGTCCAGTAGATAGTCCAGTTTACCGAGTGATTCAAAATCTGCCGGCACTCTAAAGTCTGAAAAAACATTAGGCCATGAACCGGGATTTGATTTTTCCAAAAGCACCGGCGGTGCGATAATAAGCGTTCTGCCATCCAGTTGATCCGCCAGCATGGCTGAGATGTAGGTTTTCCCCAGCCCCACAACATCGGAAATAAAAACACCGCCATATTCCAAAAGTATCTTTTTGGCATTTAAGACTGCCTGCTCCTGATATTCAAGTTTTTTAAACTCATGTGGCAGATATTTAATAAATACCTCATCTGTCTGGCTGAGCTCATCTTTGAAATATTCGTAGAGAAACTTTAGGTATAGCTGATAAGGCGTGACATTTTGAGTCACCCAAGTCTTGTCTTGAATGGTCTGAACATATTTTTCGCTGACATCAACAGCGTTACACCACAATTCCTCAAATTTATTTTTCGCAAAATCATAGTCGCTTCTGTTTTTTAATTCGACATTGAATTCAAGATTATCTACCAATCCGGCTTTTGTAAAATTACTGGAGCCAGTAATAACCCGGCCAATATCCCTGTCTCCTTCCTTAAAGGTCATAATATAGAGTTTGGCATGTATATTCTGTGAGGGATAGGCCCTGATTGCCAACTTGCTATCTTTAATCCATTCTATAAATTTATGAACACCATCTTCAACATTTCTGTTGTCTTCAGACTCTGACATTTCTTTCTGAACTAGGTTTTCAATTTCCTGTTTTGCTTCAGCATGTGAAAAATCAAATGACTGTTGTTTGGGTTTATTTGCTTGTTCAAGTTGTTCGAAAGTTTGTCTATCTGTGTTGATCCCAATAAGAATTCTTATTTTTTCTGTGTTTTCTAAAGATTTATAGATAGCATGAAATCCGCTGGAATAGAAGTATCCAACAAGGCAATCAAAGAATGAAGTGTCCTTTATAAGTACTTCAAATCTTTCTTTAAGTCTATGATTTTCTTCGTTTGTGATAAATGATAGATCAGTGTTCATTCAGACTTTTCTTTTTTGAGTACTGCAACTTTGGGTTGGGAAAAAGATTAGCAATTCTTAACAAGCAAGTTATTCATTTCATGACACTTATTTATTCAATCTTGCTCAATAAGTGTATAGGTGTTGTTTGGTTAATAGTTTAAAATTACCTTATCCAAAGGATTTATCCAACTGATCTTGCTTAAATGATTCGTTTTCAGGGTCCATAATAATTAGGTGATTGAATTATCCTCTATTTCAACAAACCCTTCCATCTCAGAGCAATGATCATTAATTTCTGGTATATAGCCATTACTGGATAAGAGATCGTTGGTAAATTGGCCAAAGGTGCATAGTATTGGGATAATAATTCTGTTCACCTTGAAGTTAATTTTAAAATGGTTAAAGTATCTAATAAAACAATAGTTATGCCTCTTTTAAAAAAGAACTCAAAATTCTGTAAAAACAGACCCGACCTACCACAAGTAGAAAAAGAAAATTATGGGATCAAGGTATTCATGCAGTAGAGGATAAGTCTAAAAACATTTTTCCCCTTGACTTCGGACCTCATTGTTTGTAACTTTGAATGAAGAGTATTTCTACCAAAATGTGGGATGATATACCAATTTTTTAATGAATAACCATGAGAAGAAAAAAGAAAACTAAGGTTATTGATCTATCGAAAATAAAGACCACATCGATTGGAAAACCAGGCGGCACGTATTTTCCACGTGTAATAATAGGTATGAAAATTATTATACGCGAAAAATATAATATCCTAAAACTAATCATTTACATTATTATATCTTCAATCCCATCCGTGTTAGGTATTATTTTCTCATTTCGGGAGATCCTCTTGGCTATCATAAGTTTTATCTTATTAATAGGTTTAATATTTATTTACCCCACTCTGAAAGATGCTGAATATGATGGAACTGGGGATGAGTCATGAACAATATCTAAAATTAGTTAAGACGTATAACAATTCTGGAACGAAATCAGGATTAGTACCAAAAGTACAACGAATAAGCCCGTGACAATTAAAATAAACGATTCTTTATCCAGTTTGAATATATATTCATGAACCTATTCTTTCCACATCAGTGCAACCATCTCGACTTATAAGTATCTAACCACTACTTACCATAAGATCATTAAAAATCGAGGGTATGTCATACTCAAATTCAGCTATTTACTATTTATCCTAACGATGATATTTCAATGGCTCTTCTAATACTTCAAGCAATTCATTCCTTTTAAAATATATCTTTCGTCCAAACCGATAATATTTTAGCAATCCCCTCTTCTGGTAATGGTATAAGGTCGTTAAAGTGACTCTAAGAAGATCCGCTGCTTCATTTCTGGTTAGGAGTGCGTCTTCTTCTTAAGGCTTAGTTAGTTCAGCAATTAACTTGGGGATTTCTTCTCGCAAAACTTCTTTTATAAGTTCTTTCAATTCTTTCTGGTCCATTTGTATAATTTCTATTCTGTTCATATTATAAATGGTTGAGGTTTAAGGGTAAGGAATTCCCTATGTATTCTTTGGAATCATTTTTTTTTGTAACTTGTTGTAATAAAACAACAACTCAATATTAAAAGCCTTAAATCCAATACAATGAAAACTATAGATGAAGTTAAATCTTCGATAAAAATTGTGATTCAGGATCAAATAGTTGGACAATCATTTCATTATAGTGGTCAACTTAAAAAAGTAGAAAAGTTCGTTCAATTTTGGCCACAAAAAGAAGGATTTGTTATTCCAGAGAATTTTGCCTTGGCTTCAGTACCAATAGAGGGACCAACAAATATCGACGTGAAGTTTGTATGTTGGGTAATTCAAGAAATGGATATTAATTCATCACGACAGTCACAGATAGATGGATATTTTGGACCGGTTATTATCTCATTCATTAATGGCAAATATGATGTAAATACATCTGAAGCTAAATTTTCAAGAATTGAAGTTAATTAGAAGATAATTGTATAAAATAGAAAAATTTTAATCCATTGTTTTCTTAATTAATTTTAAAGCCCCAGGATCACTTTTTATTTCAAAACAGGGTAATAATGATGAGGGAGAAAGTTCTTCTGAGAGCTTCTTTGGTACCTTATCGGGCTTATTTTGAATAATTCTGTTGCAACCATGTTGCAACCAAAAGAAAAATGGATTTTCATTAAAACTCTGCAAACCCCTTTAAATGTGGTCGGGGTAGCAGGATTATTTCATGATCCGTTTAAGGGTCTTTCCAACCACAAAAAGACCTCCTTGCAGTCGGTTTTAATTGTCATTCAGTCGTTTACAAAAACATATTTTTGACACTTCTTCTGCCAATAAAAAACCCGGTCACCTTACGGTGCCGGGTCTTTTTGTGGTTGTCGGGGTAGCAGGATTCGAACCTGCGACCCCCTGCTCCCAAAGCAGGTGCGCTAGCCTGACTGCGCTATACCCCGAAAAACAAGTAAAGAACCTAAATCAGGTGTCCCGCCATCGGCGGGACTACACCCCGAAAAAACTATAAAAAGGCATTCTGCGACCGCCGTAGCTTTCTTCGACAGCCGAAACCTTGGTGAAGGCGGTATGCGACCGGTCGCAAAATTAAGAAAGGATTTCTATTTTCCAATGGGATTTATTCATTATTCCTGATAACCACATAGTTTGCGATTACCTGACCGGTAAATAATCACTATTTATTTGACTTTTTTGTATCAATGATCTAAATTTATAACCTAACATTCTGCAAATGAAACAAAGACAAAAACTGGTTTTGGTGATCATTCTTGCATTTCTGAGCCTTCCTTCCTTCGCGCAGAGGGCGGTTGAAAAACCCGACAGGTTAAAACCACAGATAGGCATAAGAGCCGGTCTTAATTTATCAAACGTTCTGGAAGAAGAGGATAACAGTATTAATAGTAAAGGTTACGATATTCTCATCGGTTTTCATGCCGGTATTTTTGTGAAGATCCCAATGAGCAACCGATTTGCTTTTGAGCCGGGGATCATGATCTCAAGAAAAGGCTATCAATATAGTGACGAGTGGACTGATTCAATTGAACAAGTCCATGATTTTTACGAAATTCAATCGCTTTATTATATTGATATTCCTTTAACCTTTACAGTATCACAGAAATTTGGTTCATTCGGACTTCATGGTACAATCGGCCCTTATGTTGGCATAGGAATCGCCGGGAGCATCTATGATGAGGATAAAATAGATGGTGTGAAGTCTGAAACTGATAATAAAATATCCTGGGGCGGGACAGCCGGTAAAGATGATTTCAAACACATGGATTGGGGATTTACTTTTGGAATGGGAGTCGAAATTAAATCATTCCAGATCAGCTTTTACTACGACCTGGGAATGGGTAACATATCTGTAGAGAGAGAAAATGGTCTTTGCATTTATAACAAGGTAGCCCGGATCTCTCTGGCCTACATGTTTGGGAAAATCGAGTAGAGACGTAAGATCTTACGTCTCTACATTGGATGCATTATCGGATTTTAGCTGTTTGATTTTCCCCCTTACCAGCAGTTTGGCATCTGATGGATAAATGCAATTTTTATGAACGTTTGGCATATTGCGGTCCATGCAGCGTTTTCCTAGTGAATATCCAAATAGTTGGACCGGTTTTACATATGTTCCATTAAACCCCGGGTTACGCTCACCCTGTGAAATAAAAGCAAAGCTTTTACTGCAGAGCAGTATTTCACAGGGCGAGCTTACCCGGGGCTATTGATTATTATACCCCGCTGGGGTATATCAGGAATTTTGATTTATACAACCATATCTACCGTAACCATACCGCCACCTCTTGTGTTTTCCAATCAGACACCTTAATAACCTACTGTGTCCGCCGTATTCGCTTTCTTGCGAAGAAGGCGGAATAACCTACTCCCGTAGGGATGCCTATGGCATAACTTATTAACTTATTTCACCAAGCAACCAGTAACTTTTTTTCTCACTTTTCACAATTCACTGCTCACTGCTCACGGTTCACCGCTCACAGCTCACTTTCCGGGAACAATTTTTTCCAGTCGTGATCGGCATCTTTCAGCCATTTATCGAACCAGGCCATGATGGCATTGTGCCACTCGATCCGTTTCGAATAGGTCAGGATATGGTGGTTTTCCCCTTCAACCTGGATCATCTCGACCGGTTTCCCAAGGATCTTCAGTCCGACCCAGAGCTGCAGGGATTCACCCAGCGGCACGTTGGTATCCACCGAACCGTGAAGCAGCAGCAACGGGGTAGTGATCTTTTCGGCATTGAACAATGGACTCTGGTCGATATAGATATCTTTCCTGTTCCATGGATAAGCATCACCGGTTGCTTCCGACGAATAGGCATACCCCCAGTATCCTTCTCCCCAATAGGAACTGATGGAACTAATCCCTGCATGGGATATGGCACAGGCAAACATATCGGTCTCTGTCTGCAGGAGCATGGTCATGAATCCGCCATAGGATGCTCCTATACAACCAATCCTTTCCTTATCCACAAACGGATGGGCTTCAATGAATTTCTGAGTACCTTCTATGATCTCACCGGCTACCGTTTTCCCCCAGTTGTTCTGATGACGGGCCGAGAATTCCTGTCCGAAACCGGTGGCACCGCTTGGCTGGGGAATGTATACGATATACCCTTCACCTGCCCAGATATCGGCAGGGTAGCGTCCACCAAAGCTTTTTGAAACGGGAGAGGTTCCTCCGTAATAATTTACAATCAGTGGATATTTTTTCGATGGATCAAAATGAAGGGGATAGAGGAAATATCCCCGGATGGTATCACCGCCGGAGGAAACAAAATCCCACTCTTCCGATGCAGCAAATTCCACATGCTGGTAGGTTTCTGCTTCGGGATTATCAAACAGCTTGCTAACTTGGTTTGTCAGATCCACCCTCCAGGCACGGTTGTGATTTCCCAGGCTCGTCCCGGTATAGGCAGCAACCAGTTTCTTCCCGGCAACACTGAATGATCCGAGCACTTCGGGAAGGGTATTTATTCTGCTGAATTCCCTGGTTTTGGGATCCCATACAAAGGCTCTGCTATATATCTCATCCTCTGCAGTCAGGTAAATCCGGTTATCCAGGGGATGCCATATAGCTGAACCGATAGAGGGATTGAATTCCTCCGTGATCGGATCCACCTGCCCTGTAGCGATATCATAAATATAGAGCTGGTTGTCGTAGTTGTTGGCGATGGGATTGTTCCCGATATTGCGTCCTGTTTCGCCAAAACAATCCGGCCCTCCGGAAATGAGTAATTTTCCCCCATCTGGTGAGAATTGGCCATAACCACCCCACCGGGTATCTTCCCATAATGTTTTCACCTCTCCGGTTTCAAGATTCATCAGGTACATGTTCTCCAGGGAGAAAGGTCTTTCTGTCGGGTTGGGTTCTGAAGTGCTAAAAATTAGCTTCTTCCCATCATTGCTGATATCATTCAGGCTGGTTCCCTGTTCACCAAAGGTAAGCCTGGTTTTTACCCCGCTCGCAATATCATATTTATACAGGTAAGTTTCTCTTTTCGACCGGAAGGTACGGTTTCCCAGTTCATCCATGTATTTGAGCGATGATTTATCATCGGATTTCTTTGTTTCGGTAACGCCGTAGACGATAAATGTTCCGTCATCCGACCACTGAAAATTGGAAAGGTCTTCAATGCCTTCAAGAACCGGATATTCCTTTCCCGTTTCAAAATCAAAAACCCAGATGGAGGAACCCGATTCATCAGAATCGGTATAATAGAGTTTCCTGCCGGTCGGAACCCATCTGAACCCGGTGGTACCTTCCTTCCTGAAGCTCTGTAAGATCCTTCCTGTGGTAAAATCCTTCACTTCCACCCATGATTTTCTTGTTCCGGTTTTGGTATTCACCCTGCTGTAGTTGATAAGGATCATTGTACCATCCGGGGAGAGGGAGACCGAACCCAATTTTACCTCCTCGAGCAGGTGGTGGATGTTCATGCTGCATTCAGGAGATAAGCTGATAACCGGCTTGTTCACACTGTCGTTTTTTATTGTGGCTTTCAGCTTCCACTCATTCTCATCATCCTGTTTATACATCGATTTCACCATGACCACGAATTTCCCCCGGTCGAGGTCCAGGGTGGCTGTTTTGCTGCTGGTTTTTTCCGGTTCGGCAACCTGGTAGTTTGAGGCAACCCTTTTTCCATCCAGGAACACCTCAAACATCTGGGGGCTTTCCACATCGACTTTGTATTCATACAGTCCATCCGATTCCACATAAAATGCATGATAGGATAGCTGGTATTCTGCCTTTTTCACCGGTTTAATCTCCAGGAGCCCCTCTTCTGAAACGGATTGTTTTCTCCAGTTTCCCGGCTTGGTATTCATCCAGGGAACGGGTTGTTCTTCAATGGGTTTGATATCCGGAAGATGGATGTATGAATTGGAGAGTACGAGTTTATCTTCGAACTCTTCTCCGTTGATGTTTTTACCCTGAATGAATCCCGGTTTTGATGCGGGGAATGGTCCGGTTGACAACCAGGTTTCAACCGGTTGTGCGGTTATTATTAGCAGGGAACAGATTGTTAATAAGATGGACAAAAAGATCGGTTTGGTTTTCATGCTCATGGTTTTTTGTGATGAAATAAAAATAGCAATTAATATCCAGAAAAATAAGGGTCTGACATCCTGAGATAATTCTTTGCAATAGGTTCTTTCCAGATCTGACTGGAGGAGTGATACGATGACTTTAGTTTGATTAGCGTGAAATGTTTAACCGGTTGCACCTGAGTCATCGTATCACTTATCAGAACCATTAATTTTTTGTGGATTGTCATTTGATTTTTTACATTTGTCCTGCTTTTCCCGAAGGGCTGGCGAATAAAAAATGTTCTTTATTTTAATACTAAATTTGCACCCCAAAATATACGGTGAGGTGGGTGAGTGGCTTAAACCAGCAGTTTGCTAAACTGCCGTACGGGAAACCGTACCGGGGGTTCGAATCCCCCCCTCACCGCAACA
>CAYMFM010000062.1:0-13312 GCA_964389685.1 uncultured Rikenellaceae bacterium | reverse complement strand
CAATGACCCGATCGGTGCATCAGCCAGTGGAAGTGAATAAACTTTTCAGGTTTCCTATTCACACAATCTTTATCTGTTTTCAAAAAAAACTATCTTTAATAAAAATTTCGATATGGCACGTTTCTTTAAGAAAAGAGTTGAAGCGAAGGGTCTTGCCCCCGGGTCCCTGGTCTTTATCGGTAATCAGAAAATTGAAAAATCCAGTATGAAAATCATCCATTACGATAAAGAACATCTGGAGGAGATTGATATTGCTTCTGTAGAAGAGATTCCGGCTCTGAAAGGAGCGAAATCGGTCTCGTGGTTGAATATCTACGGGATACACGACACCGAACTGATTCAAAGGATCGGGGAGATCTATGACCTGCATCCCCTGGTTCTGGAAGATATTTTGAATACTGGCCAACGTCCCAAGCTGGATGAATTTAATAACTGTCACTTCCTTGCCATGAAAATGCTGCAATACGATGAAGAGGAACAGCAGGTAAATGCCGAACAGCTAAGCCTGGTTTTAGGGAAGGATTTTCTGATCACCTTTCAGGAGCGTCCCGGGGATGTTTTCGAACCGGTCAGGGATAGGATACGCAAGCATAAAGGAAGGATCCGGTCATCCGGGAACGATTACCTTGCCTATGCACTGATGGATACAGTTATTGACAACTACATTTACATTGTCGAACGAATAGGTGAACAGATTGAAGATCTTGAAGAAAAGATCCTTGAGAATCCTCAACAGGAAACACTGCACCAGATCAATGCATTCAAACATGAGATCAGTTTTCTCGGGAAGGTGATCCGGCCTGTAAGGGAGATGGTGACCCGGCTGACCCGTACAGAATCGGATCATTTCCAGGAAAAAACGCTACCATTTATCAGAGATCTGCTTGACCTGGTCACACATACTACCGAGACCATCGATACCTACCGGGAGATCCTTTCAGACTACCTGAATATCTACCATACCAGTATGAGTAACCGGATGAATGAAGTAATGAAAATCCTGACAATATTTGCAGCCATCTTCATTCCACTAACGTTTATTGCAGGTATATACGGGACAAACTTCGAATATATCCCAGAATTGGGTTTCAGATACAGCTATTTTATCATGTGGGGAGTGATCGTGGTCGTTGCTATTATTATGTTGCGCTATTTCAGACGGAAGAAATGGTTCTGAAAGTTTTTATAATTCCTTATCAATCAATACCAGCATTGGGATTTGGGATTGAATGGAAAAAGATTCAGTAAAACTGCGGTGAAATAGTTTTTCAAAAATGCCTCGATGGTGCTTGATCACGGCAATGCAATCGATGGCATTCCGGGCAATGTACTCACCCATGGAGGTATTAATATCTTTCCCTTCAATGACCTTGAACAGATTACCCTTCTCCTGTTTTACCAGTTCAGTTATTACTTGATAGCCCTCTTTGTCTTCAATGGCATCTTCTTTCCCTTCGGCAAAATGAAGAAAATGGACCGCAGCATTAAAGGATCTGGCAAATTTCATCAACTGATTGAGCATAAATTTGCTGCTATTCAGTTTATGAAAGTCGGTTGCATAAAGCAGGTTCTTTATGGATTTGAAACAGCATTCTTCCGGAATGATCAGTACAGAGGTGATGGTTTTTTTCAATACCCTGTGGTTCAGCAATTCGGATAATTTCATCTGAAAGAATTCAAGGTCGGACAAACCGATAATCAACAGGTCGATCTCCTCCTGTTCCAATATCCTGAAAACCTCAACCGAGGGTTTCCCATGAATGAATCTGTAATCCGATTTGATCCGTAATTCTCCTTCCATCCTTGCATAATTTTTCACATAATGGTGGTTAAAATTAGCAATGGATGCATAGGCTTTCATCCAGTTTTCTTTAAGAAGAAGCGCGTATTTCTCTTTCGTTATTGAATCATCCACATCAACATCGAAGGCATTGAGCATGATCAGTTCTGCATTCATATTTCTTGCTGATTTAACAGCATAAATAAACGCTTCCCTGTTTTCTTTTCCGGGTTGAAACGGGAACAGGATTTTTTTCATGGCAGGATTTCCTTTTTTTCAAATGTAATCAAATGTGTCGAAATATATCTAAACTTTCGAGCTGGAATCAACGAATTATCTGTAAATTCACAATTGAAAAAAAAGAACATCATGGCATCGATTAAGTTCCTTTCGGTAATTACGGAATTCCTGAATCAATATCCCTTCATCAAGCATGGTATCGTAGTGATCATTACCTTTTCGCTGGCTTTCATTTTCTCAAGAATTGCCAAACGAGCCATCCGGATCACCTCAAGGAAGCTGGATCTTGAACAGACCACTGCAAGTTTTATGAGCAATGCCATCAGCTTTTTGTTCTATATCGGGGCGTTGATCGTCATCTTTTTCTACCTTCCAAAACTCAGATCGCTGGGAGTAACCCTTTTTGCCGGAGCCAGCATTGCTACGGCACTTGTTCTTTTTGCTTCGCAACAGGCATTTTCGAATATCATCAACGGTATCTTCATTGTTATTTTTAAACCCTTCAGGGTTGGGGATGTGCTGAAAGTCGGGGAACTGGGCAATGGAGTAGTGGAGGATGTTACACTCCGCCATACGGTTATTCGCGATTATGAGAACCGCCGGGTGGTTATTCCAAATTCACAGATCGGTTCAGATATCCTGATCAATTCCAGCATTCAGGATGAAATGATCCGCAATTTTGTAGAATTTGGCATCAGCTATGATTCCGACGTCGACAAAGCGTTCAGGATCATTCAGGAAGAGGCACAGAAGCATCCCGGCTTCGTTGACAACCGCACTGCAGAAGAAAAGAAGAAGAATGTTCCGCCGGTCCTTGTACGGGTGATCGGATTTGGAGATTCTTCGGTTAACCTGCGGTCCTATGTCTGGTCGAAGGACCATAACAGCGGTTTTGCCATGAAATGCGATCTCTATAAAGCCGTTAAGGAACGGTTTGACAAGGAGGGGATCGAGATACCCTTTCCTTACAGAACCATTGTCTATAAGAAGGATATTTGACTGTTCTATTGAGTGATACGATGACTCCAAGTCATCGTATCACTATTCTATGACCAGGTGGTTTTCATCAATATTTCGCGAATCTATCATTTTGTCCAATATAAAGGAGTTGTCTCAAAAGTCTGAAATAATGTCATTCTGTCCGCCAGCCTGGCGCCTATGTTGGCCACCCGCCACTAAAGCTTCAGCGACAGCGTGCAGATCAGAATTTTAATATGCTAATAATCAGGCGTATGAGATCCTGAATCACCTGCCTGCCGGCTGGCAGGAGTTCTCCGAAGGAGGCTTTTGGGCAGGATGACTGAAAATATGACTTTTGAGACAGCCCCTTGCTATTCCCGGGGTGTAAATATCTGTCTTTCAGCAATAACAGATTCAATTTTTGTCCTCGAAAAATAGACTGGGAAAAATTTATCTTTTGCCCAGTTGCCAAATAAATTCTTATAAAACGGGCTGGTTGAATTTCCTGATTGACCGGGTGTATTTGTTCCCATTGCATTATCCCAGTTACCGGTATCCACAATGATCCTGAAGCTGGCACCGGCAGTTTGATTATATCCCCCTCCCGTTGAGCACGGAGTATAACTATTTCCACCCCGAGGTGCCGGACCGGCATTCAGTTTATCGCTCCATTCATCATTAACAACAGCACTTAAGGGATGGCTAATATAGATGTGTTTATAAGCTTCCTGTCCGTATTTCCAGCGGTTAAGATCACCTCCCAAGCGCTTTTCAAGACTTTGAATCGCGGTAATAAAAGCTTTTTTGAGAAAATCATCCCTTCCCTGTTGCGGAGAAACGCCAAATCGATCGTCCGGCTCTCTGATCCAATCCAGGATTTTGTAGAGTTGAAGCGAAATTAATCCCCTAACCTGCCCGGGAACGAATTTTTCGCTTGCATCTCTTCTTATCTGATTCTCCCAGGCAACGTAAATGCCTGCAGCAATTGAGTTAGTGTCCAACCGACAGTTCCATTCCAACAGAATCTCTTTAGCCTGGTTTACCAGGTCAGATTCACTCTGAATCGGTTCAAGCATTGGAACAAGTTGTCTTGCAGGTATAGAGAGATAATCCGTTTGCAGGGCAATCATATCTTCTATGGTCAGTTTTATCCCCTTCTTTAATACTTCATTTATCCGATCACCCCGGTATGGATCGGACCAGGAAAAGCCAATTGCATTCCAGTGATTATAGTCTGGAGGAATAACATTCTGGTTAGCTGTGGCAAGAAATCCTTCTTCAGGATTCAACAGGTGTGGTTTATCTGCAATAGGTAAGTATCCTTCCCACTCGTATCTTCCGTCACCGGGTACAGGTACTAACCCACTAAAATTACGACGTATGGGTGCAATTCCAACTGCTTGCCAGCCTATGTTCCTCTGCTTATCCGCCCAGATCATATTTTCCCCGGGAATATGGCTATAATTACAGGCATCCCTGAACTCTTCCCACGATTCAGCCTGGTCCATCCTCAGCGAGGCCAGGTAGGGTGAGCCCCCCGGTTCAAGCCAGGCACAACGAACTGCATAGGCTTTAAAATTGGTGGAATCAACAAACGTCACAGGACCATGCCGTGTATACCTCAGGTGCACTTCAACGTCATTGCTATCTTTGACTTTAATGTTTTCAGTGATCGCCTCCATCTCTTCCCAATCACCCATGTATTTGTACTGGTTAAGGTTTTCCGGATTCAGGTCATACACGTAAAGATCTTCACCGTCGGTACTGAACACGGTAAGTCCCCAGGCACCATCCTCGTTGTGTCCGATGGATACACCCGGGATTTCCGGCTCACCACCACCAATGACATTCCAGCCAGGGGCATTCAAATGGACCATGTAACGTAAAGAAGGTATTGTAATGGTTCGGTGTGGATCGTTAGCCATCATTGTATAACCACTTTCTGTCAGATCACTACTAACAACCCAATTATTGCTCCCACCTGATAACCAACGATCATTCCCGATAGCATCTGTCATACACTCTACGAGTGAGACCTGTTCCATCGTATCCAATATTTTAAACGGTCTTACAATATCAGATGATTCAAACCGTATCCCTCTTCTGAAAGCTGTATATAGTTCAAGGATATCGTCAAACAGCAATTCGCCGTTAATTGCACTATCCAGTGTTAAGATGGGATCTTTCGGGTGAAACCAGCTTAATTCCTTCACTAAATCTACCCCACCTCTGGTCACTGCTCTTCCTGTTCTTAACTCAACCTCGATGTTACCCAGTAATCCCTGGTGTCTGGAAATTACCACTTCCGGAGTCCAGAATCCCGGAAGGATATTCAGCATCTCAAATTCTACCGGAAGAAGTCGCGGATTATTTAATACTTCTTCGATATAGGCATTAACTCCCTCGACATAAGCCGTAATGATCTCTTCTCCATCCGGGTGGTAATGGTTCATTTCTGTTTTCATATCCCCGCGGAACATGAAAAGGCGTGTTCCTATATCGCGGGTAAGTTCCCGCGGGCCAAGGATCTCTGCTACTGTCCCCGTTGCCTGTCGTCTCCAGATCTCAAACTGGAAAAGCCGGTCTCTGGCAGCGCAGTAACCCTGGGCAAAAAAAAGATCTTGCTGGTTCTTTGCATAAATGTGGTTGATCCCCCAGTGGTCACGGAGAACCTCAACCCGGGAGGTTAAACCAGGGATTTTAACCTCTTCAATCTCACCATGAGTGCATGAAAAAAGGAGGAGAATAAAAGGAAAAATAAATTTAATCCTGAGCTCACGCCCAGGGTTAAAAACAGTATACCCCTGCGGTTTTTTTTCTATACGTAAAAATTGTGCAGGCAATATTCAGCGTTTAGCTTTTTTTGGAGTTCCCCCGTCCGGGTTTGGCTATGGAGTCCCTCATGTCGGTATCTGCTTCAATATTTTTCATCCGCAGGAAATCCAATATTCCGAGGTTCCCCTGGCGGAAAGCTTCGGCCATTGCGAGGGGTACCTGGACTTCTGCCTCGATCACCTTAGCGCGTGCTTCCTGGGCTTTTGCTTTCATCTCCTGTTCCAGAGCAACAGCCATTGCTCTTCTCTCTTCGGCTTTTGCCTGTGCAATATTTTTATCTGCATTAGCCTGATCCATCTGTAACACAGCACCAATATTTTTCCCGATATCGATATCGGCAATATCGATAGAGAGGATTTCGAAGGCAGTTCCCGCATCCAGGCCTTTGTTAAGGACTGTTTTGGAAATAGAATCGGGATTTTCAAGGACTGCCTTATGTGAGTTGGATGAACCAATTGAGGAGACAATCCCTTCACCAACCCTGGCAAGGACGGTCTCTTCTCCCGCTCCGCCCACAAGTTGTTTGATGTTTGCCCTGACCGTAACCCTGGCTTTACAAATCAACTGGATACCATCTTTTGCAACGGCAGTAACCGGTGGTGTATCGATCACTTTTGGATTAACCGACATCTGAACTGCTTCAAATACATCACGACCTGCAAGATCAATAGCTGTAGCCATCTGGAATGGCAGGTCAATGTTTGCTTTTGATGCCGAAACCAGGGCATGCACCACCTGGGGTACCCGGCCTCCGGCAAGGTAATGTGCTTCCAGATCATCCCGTAGCAGCACCAATCCTGCTTTTGTGCCCTCGATCAATGCTCCGACAACAACGGATGGCGGCACTTTTCTCCACCTCATAAAAATCAGTTGCAACAAGGATATCCTGACACCGGATACCAGTGCCTGAAACCACAATCCAATGGGAATGAAATATAGAATGATCCAAAGGAGTACTAATGCACCGACAATAATTACAATATACAATCCAATTCCTTCCATAATGTTAATCCGTTTTAAGTTTAACAATGATTTTATTGCTTAATACTTTCGTTACTTCAACTTTTGATTGTTGATCGATGAAAACATCTTCTGATTTGCCTTCAAAATTCTCCCCGTTCACCAGGACTCTACCCATTGGATTAAGGCGAGTAACCGTTTCTCCAATATCACCCACTTTTACATTAGGATTTTCCCTTTCAACCACGTTCACTTTCCCGTCAATACTGGTTTTCAGCATAATGCGGTTCCATGTTTTTGTTTTCAAAACAAAATAGACGGTAATGAACGAGACCACTGCCGTTCCGATCAGGGTATAATTTCCGGCAGCTTTGCCATGAAAATGATATGCCATAATCACTCCTCCGATCATCAGGATCGCACCCCCAATTCCGGCAACGGTGATTCCGGGAACGAGTAAAAACTCGATCAGAAAGAGGATGATCCCCAGAATGATCAGAAATATGATTAATGTCATCGACATGATATGAGGTATTCTTGCGTAATCAATCGATACTGCAAATAAGTTGTCTCTCGGTTAACCGTTCTTTCATTGGTTTCAATTCACTGAATGTGCCCTGTTTTACACTACATTTTCCCTTATAATGAGCAATATAGGCACACTGTTCTGCCTGGATATCATCCATCGTACAAACATCCACCAGGGATTGGATAACGTATTCAAAACTATGGATATCATCGTTAAAAAGGGTTAAGGAGCAGCATCTTCCCTTTTTCCCTAATCTATTCTTACCCGTTTTTGTTTTTCCCTTCATTACCCGGCCATTGTAAACTCCCTGTTGTTATCTCAGCGGGATTCTCTTATTCCCAACAAAAGCTATGGTATTCAGTCCCTCCAGTCCTTTTGAAACAAACATCTCTCTAGCCTTTTCTGCCTCTTCAAAAGTAAGAAAAATTCCGATAGTATAGATAAACTCCCCTTCAATATTCTGAAGGTATTGTATTTTATAATTTCCAATTTTATCCTGATAAAATCTCAGGTTCTTTTCCGAAAGTGGGTAAGAAAAAATTCCGAATTGGATTCGGTAGAGCGGATTTTCAATGGATTGGAATTCGCTTCTGTCGGGATCTGTTTCTCTGTTCTTCTGTTCCAGTTCTTCCAACTCTTTTGCCCGTTCCAGGGATATCTTTCCGCCCTGGAAATGGGCAACGATAAATGCATCATTATATCCTTCCTTCCGAATCAGGGGAAGTGCATTTTCCGCTTCAGCATATCGTTTGAAAAATCCGGCGTAATACCGAATAAAATTCTCTTCCAGATCCATTTCTGCGGTTACCGGGAAAAGTTTCCTGAAGAAGTCATGCCGAACCATGTGACTGAAGACGCCAACCTGTATACGATAGATCACACCGCCCGGGAGGATCCTGTCCAAAGGAACAGGGTTTCCATCAGAGTATGGAGAAGGCAGTTTAAGTTCAAACCCATATTCCTCTTCGATGCTGGTATACCGGGATGGTATAAACGTTTCAGATTCTTTGTCTCCCGGTTCTTCTTCTCCTTCCATTTCCTGTTCAACAACATCTTCTGTTACTAATTCATCATTCATATTCACACTCTTTTCCTCCTGCGCAAAAGTATCGGGGAGTGGCATTATGCCAGTGAGTGTAGCATATGCCCTTTTCTGATTCTCCAGCGCTACCAATTCATATGCATTTGCTTCTGCTACTTTATCATATCTCTTCTCCTTATCTATCGTTGTTTTTGCTTCATCCCGGATTTCAAGTGCCTTATCGTATGCCTGAAGAGCCTGGTTTTTGTAAAGTCCCGCAATTTTAGTTCGCCGTTCACCAGTTGGGCTACCGGTTAATCGGTTTATTTCATTCTCAAGAATCCCATAGAGTTTATCATTCACCTTCTGGTACTGAATGATGGCATCGTATTTCAATTGCAGTGCCTCTTCTTCCATCACCTTTATTCTATCCATAGCCCTGACCACATCCCTTCTGTTTTTGGCACTATTGGCAACCAATATTTCCTGGTTAATATCCTCCTCAACCTCTCTTGCGTTCTCCATGGTTTGAATTGCATTCGAATTGATCCGGATCAAGTCTTCAAATGCCGGTTCTTTTTGATCCGGAAAGAGATCACTGATCAATGACATCAGGTACTCTTCATCATTTAGTTGTTTCCCCATCATCGTTCCCGGATCCAGTTTCATTTCATCACCCAGGTAGTAAGCTGACCGGTCGATCGAGAGAAAAGCATCGGGATCTGAGGCTATTCTATTTTGTACCATACGGCTTTCAACCTCCCTGATCTCCTGGTGTTTCGCATCAGCCAGGTGCTGTAAATCATAGGTTTTTTTCTCCAGTTCAAGGATCTCCTGTTCAATGGACGATTTTTCAGTTTCATCACGAATCAGGCGCAATGCAATCCTTTTCTGGTCTGCCAACTTCCGGGTTGAGTCGGCATGTGACTGAAGGGAAAGGGCCTCAGCTACCAGCAAGTCGTATGCAGTCGGGGTCCTATTATATTCTGACTCTGGTATAGATTCTTTTTGTTCTACCGGCGATTTTAAAGTTATCCCATCCTGTTTGTTCTCCCATTCTTTCGGGATGACATTATTCTGGCAGAATCCGATCATCTTTTCAGTTTCCAGTTCCCTGATCTCATCTCTCTCTCCCAATTCCATAAAATGCCGGTAGTTTGAGGTGGCCTCCGTAAATTCACCCCGCAGATGATGAGCCTTGCCGAGGTAGTAATAAACATTGTTCGGCACTTTGCCTACCGATGCCAGGTTAAGTTGCCGGACAGCCGTTTCAAGGTCTATCATCAATTCTGTCATACTTACCCCGGAGAAATAGTTAAATACCGGATCCCTGGGGTACTTATGGATCAGTTCCCGAAAATAGGCGAGACCATTCTGATAGTTCTCTTTTTCAAAATGGAACACTCCCTGGTTAAATATCTCCTGATCCTGTTCCGACAACTCCTGGGCAATAGCAGTAAACACAACGGAGATCGTACAAACAATCAAGAGAGGCAGTTTCTTAAGCAACCGGTATGGGTATGTCATATTGTTAAAAAGTTTCCAAAAAAGAAAAAGGCATGCTGACCCTATTTTCATGTAAACTTCGTAATTTTACCCAAATTAACAAAAAAGTTATGGAGCACGATAAAGACAGCACTGCAAACAAAGAGAAGCTCAAGGCATTACAGCTCACCCTGGATAAGATTGAGAAAGGGTATGGCAAAGGGACCATTATGAAATTGGGTGATAAAGCCGTTGCCGATGTTCCCAGCATTTCATCAGGCTCCATCTCTCTTGATCTGGCACTGGGTATCGGAGGATTTCCACGGGGAAGGGTAATTGAGATTTACGGACCCGAAGCATCCGGCAAAACGACCCTGGCAATTCATGTCATTGCCGAAGCACAAAAGAAGGGAGGAATCGCAGCTATTGTTGATGCTGAACATGCTTTTGACCGCTTTTATGCTGAAAAGCTCGGAGTGGATATTGCGAACCTCCTGATATCGCAACCCGATAATGGCGAACAGGCATTAGAGATTGTAGATCACCTGATCCGTTCGGGAGCTATCGATGTCATTGCCATTGATTCCGTTGCGGCGTTGACTCCAAAAGCAGAGATCGAGGGTGAGATGGGGGATTCGAAAATGGGACTTCAGGCACGGTTGATGTCCCAGGCTCTCAGAAAGCTGACGGCAAACATCAGCAAAACAAATACCTGCTGCATCTTTATCAATCAACTTCGGGAAAAGATCGGTGTAATGTTTGGAAATCCCGAAACCACGACCGGCGGAAATGCATTGAAGTTTTACTCGTCGGTCCGCGTGGATATCCGGAGAATAGGACAACTTAAAGAGGGTGAGGAGGTTGTCGGGAACCGTACCCGGGTGAAAATTGTAAAAAACAAACTGGCTCCTCCCTTTAAAAAAGCCGAATTCGACATCATGTATGGTGAGGGGATCTCACAGATCGGAGAAATTATCGATATGGGGGTTGATCATGATATCATAAAGAAAAGCGGATCCTGGTTCAGCTACGGTGATACAAAATTGGGCCAGGGAAGGGAAGGTGTTAAACAGATACTGGCTGATAATCCTGAGCTCACCGAAGAGTTGAAAACAAAAATCCTGGAAGCCGTAAAAGCAGCTGAACGAAAGTAAAGTACAACGGCCCTAAAACATACCACCTAAAAATATCAAAAATATGAAACGAAATAACGTAATCTCATTGCTGGGATTGATTGCTCTTTTGTTTTTATTTAACCACTCTTGTACACTGAAAGAATCTCTTCCGGAAGAGACTGGTGAAAGAACATTTACCACAACATTAACCACACTTGAAAAAGAGGGTGGCATTCTTACTCCGGAGATCCTTTGGAAATTCGGCCGGGTTAGTGATCCGCAGGTTTCTCCCGATGGTTCGAAAGTGATCTACGGTGTAACCCGTTATAACGCCAAAACCAATGAACGAAATACTGATATCCTGGTTGTTCCGGTGGAAGGCGGGGAAAGCACTATCGTTACATCCCTGGACGGAGATGAATTTAACCATCGGTGGCATCCGGATGGGAGAAAAATCGGATTCCTGCATGCGGATAATGGTGAGGTTCAAATGTGGGAGGTCAATCCCGATGGAACAAACCCAAGAAGGATATCAAATATACCGGGAGGAATAAACAGTTTCGAGTACTCACCCGATGGCAGAAATATAGTATACACACAGGATGTAAAGCTGGATAAGACGCCCGGAGAAATATATGAAGACCTTCCCCTGGCGAATGTCAGAATCATTGAAGATCTGATGTACCGGCACTGGAACAGCTGGCACGACTATGCATACAGTCATCTTTTTATAACACCGGTTTCCATTGATACGATAAGAAAAGGAGTAGATATCATGCCCAATGAACCATATGATACACCCCTTTCACCCTACTTTGATTATTCTGAAATCACATGGAGTCCTGATGGACAGTTTATTGCCTATACCTGTAAAAAACTGCAAGGAAAGGAATACGCCCTGAGTACCAACTCCGACATTTACCTCTACAGCCTGGAGGCGGATGAAACGGAAAACATTACAAGAGGTATGATGGGGTATGATAAATACCCGGTTTTTTCACCTGACGGGGGAAAAATGGCTTTCCAGAGCATGAAGACACCCGGTTATGAATCCGATAAAAGCCGCCTGTTCATTTATGACATGGAAAGTAAACGGATGGAAGACCTGACAAAAAATTTTGATCAGGATGTATCTTCCGTGATCTGGAGCAAAGACGGAAATACAATCTATTTCATCAGTGGTATAAAGGCCACCTATCAGGTCTATTCACTCGATCCTGAGACAAAAAAAATCAATCAGCTAACTTCAGGAACGCATGATTATACTGCATTATGTCTTGCAGAAGAATCCCTTGTCGGAGCAAAAATGTCGATGTCCATGGCAACGGAACTCTTTGCCATTGACCCAGCTAGTGGCGGTGAGAGTCAGCTGACGTTTGCCAATCAGCACATTTACGATTTCATTGAAATGGGGAATGTGGAAGAGCGGTGGATTAAAACGACCGATGGGAAGGACATGCTGGTCTGGGTTATTTACCCGCCCGGATTCGATCCCGGGAAAGAATATCCAGCCCTGTTGTATTGCCAGGGAGGCCCCCAGAGTGCCGTAAGTCAGTTCTTTTCTTACCGGTGGAATTTTCAGATCATGGCTGCCAATGGATATGTAATCGTCGCCCCGAACCGAAGGGGATTACCCACATTCGGTTCAGAATGGAACCGGCAAATCTCCGGTGATTACGGAGGCCAGAATATGAAGGACTACCTCAGCGCTATTGATGCCCTGAAAGCAGAACCCTTTATCGACGAAGAACGACTGGGAGCTGTCGGTGCAAGCTATGGGGGGTTCTCCGTCTTCTGGCTGGCAGGGAACCATGATAAACGCTTTAAAGCATTCATTTCGCATTGCGGTATATTCAACTTTGAGAGCATGTACACATCCACCGAAGAGATGTTCTTTGTTAATTATGATTATGGCGGACCGTATTGGGAAAAAGAAAATGAAATGGTGCAACGCTCCTACTCTTTTTCACCCCATCACTATATTCAGAACTGGGATACACCGATTCTCATCATTACCAGTGCAAATGATTTCAGAATTCCATATACCGAAAGTCTTCAGGCATTCAATGCCGCACAGCTGCTCGGAATACCCAGTAAACTGCTTTTCTTCCCCGATGAAACACATTTTGTTACCAAAGCGCAAAACAGCATCTTATGGCAACGGGAATTTTTCGGTTGGCTGGATCGGTATTTGAAGTGAATACAATGGTAATACAATCGAATAAAAGCGATCCGCCAGCTGAGTGATTGAAAAATAAAAAACAGCGAAAGATGAATGAAGATACCGGTAAACTGTTCATTGAAAACACCAAGTACAAAAACATGTCTCCTTCTGCCCAGCAATTGGGGGTTCCTCAGCCTCCTTTGGAGACTGCAAAAGCTTCTGA
>CAYMFM010000061.1:0-22057 GCA_964389685.1 uncultured Rikenellaceae bacterium | reverse complement strand
CAGCAAATCCTCACCTTCAGTAAACAACATGATCAGGATATTAAACCGATTGAATTTCATACGATCCTTAATGAAGTCCTTTCCTTGTTAAGAGCCTCTTTCCCTTCAACAATAGAGATCAGGCAGAAGGATACCCTGGCAAAGGGTGTGATTCTTGCCGATCCCACTCAGATTCACCAGGTTATCATGAATATATGTATTAATGCTTTCCAATCCATGGAGGAATCAGGAGGGGTTCTTGAAATAGGTTTAGAAAAGATCCATCTTGATCATGATAATGCAATTCCCGATACCACCTTAACAAAAGGGAATTATCTGAAATTAACCATTCGAGATACAGGTATGGGAATGGATAAAAAAACACGGGAAAGGATTTTTGAACCCTTTTTTACAAAGAGGAAGATCGGGGAAGGGACCGGACTTGGATTGTCTGTTGTTCATGGTATTGTCACCGGATGCAATGGCAGTTTAACCGTTGAAAGTGCCCCGAGAAGAGGGACCATTTTCACGGTATATTTCCCCGAATATGAGAGGAGAATTCCAAAAAGTAAATCACCAATCGAAAAATTAACAAAAGGCAAAGAGCATATATTGTTTGTAGATGATGATAAAGAAATAACCACCATGGCTAACCAAATGCTTACACGCCTTGGGTACATTGTAACAACCATAACAGACAGTGTGAAAGCCTATGATATATTCGAAAAACAACCCGAAAAATACGATCTTGTGATTACCGACCAGGTAATGCCAAACCTGTTGGGATCACAACTTGCCACAAAAATACGCCAGATCAAGCCCGGCATCAAAATAATAATTATCACAGGGTACAGTGATAGCATTAATGCTGAAAAGATTAAGGAGCTTGGTTTTAATGGTTTCATTATTAAGCCACTTATTCTCAGGGATCTCTGCATAACCATCAGGAATGTTATTGAAAATGAATAAAATATGGGTGTATTTTAATTATGGGAAGCATACTGATCATTGAAGATGATAATGAAATAAGGAACATGTTAAAGATCATGGTCCAACGGGCTGGCTTTTCTGTTCAGACTGCAAGAAATGGACTGGAGGGAGTAAAAACCTTCAGAAGAGCTCCATCAGATGTAGTTATTACCGATATCGTAATGCCTGAGAAAGAAGGACTTGAAACAATACTTGAACTGCGTGAAGATTACCCGGAAGTTAAAATTATAGCCATTTCCGGAGGGGGAAGACATGATGCGAAGAATTATCTTCAATCAGCTAAAGATTTTGGCGCTGATTATATTTTTCATAAACCCTTCAGCCAAAAAGAAATTATTGCTGCTATCAAAGACCTCCTGAAAGATTAAGTGTATATTTATATTGGCTTTACTGCTTATCATCATCTGATATTGATTAACTAACTCTATGAAGGAGTATCCCTCATACGATGACCTTGAAGAAAAGATCGGAAAACTCCTGGAAGAAGTTACTAAACTGAGAAATCAAAAATCCATATTGCAGGGGATACAAGATGTTTATGACCCTCATCAACACAAAAAAAAGGAAGAAAGGGCTGATAAGCTCAGAACGGAATACCTGTCAAAGTTATCACAGGAAATTCGTACTCCCCTGAATGCTATTGCCGGCTACTCGAAACTGATCGATAAACCCCATACAGATGTAGATAAAATAAAAAAATATTCATCCAGTATCAACAAAAACAGTAAAATACTTTTTAATCTCATTGAAGGGATAATTGAAATTGCAAAATACAAGGTTGAACAGAACAGGATCATTAAATACCAGAACGATCTTATTGATATTCACCGTAATCTCGTCACTCAACAAAGAGATAAAATATCTTCACAAACTGAAAATATAACTGACAGTATCCGCTATGCCAGTCTCATTCAATCAGCTATCCTTCCACCCAAAGACCGGATGGAACAGATCATTTCTGATTTCTTCATTCTGTTTAAACCCAGTGAAATTATAAGCGGTGATTTTTTTTGGATAGAGGAGAAAGGTGGTAAGATTTTTTTATCCGTTGCTGACTGTACAGGTCATGGAGTACCTGGTTCCCTCATGAGTATGCTCGGGGTAACATTATTGAATGAAATCATCGTAAAAAATAATATTGAAAAACCTGATAAAATTTTGTTTCAGCTACGCGAAAGCATTATAAAATATTTACATCAAACAGGGAAACCAGGTGAAACCCAGGATGGCATGGACATCTCCCTTTGCGTTATCAATGAAAAAAGAAACATGCTGGAATTCTCAGGCGCGTTTAATCCATTGTATATAGCGAAATCCGGAAAAATAATAGAAATAAAAGGCGATAGAATGCCCATTGGAATTCATTTAAAAGGTCAGGTACCCTTTACCCGGCATGAAATAAAAATAAAGAAAAGTGATATTTTATATCTTTTTTCCGATGGTTATATCGATCAATTTGGGGGGGATAATGATAAAAAATTCACCACCAACCGGTTTAAGAAATTATTATCCGATATTTCCCATGAACCCATGGAAAAGCAAAAAGAAATTCTGGATCAAACAATCATGGATTGGATAGACCGGGAGGAACAAACAGACGACATCCTGATTATGGGGATAAAGATATAGAAACGATTAGCCTAATCCGGCTCCCATGTCCCCTGTATTGAAAAACTGGAGCCACGAATGCATAAATAAAAGACGAATAGTTATACTGCTTCATTCACCAGTTTCAATTCTTTAAACCGGCAGAACCGTTCGAGATCTCTGGTAATGTTTCCATAGCAGGTTACCCGGTGCAGGCCGTATGACCAGTTTTTCCAGAGTTTTGTAACGTTTCCATCCACCCTGACCGTAATTTTGGTCCTGCAACCCCGGTCATCCTCCAATGCTACAGGTGTATCCACAATTTCACCGGTGAAATAAGGCATTATCTCTGTTTCAACCAGTTTTGCCTGGGTGACTTTCTGTCCAACCCGCATTTTCACCTGAGGGACAACCCCTTCCTCTCTTTCCATTATTGTTCGCAGGTTATAGGGAGCAGCAGGGCCGTCGGGTCCATCCATTTTGGTTGAACCCAGGCAGTGGGCTAAAATGATGGTATTGTTGGATTCATCGACCGTTGGATCGCTGATAAAGCCCGGCTTCCCCGACAATCCCTGGAAGAGAATGTGTGTCATGGCACTTTGCAGATCGGATTCACAAATCCCTCCCAATCCCATATCATTCAGTCTGGTAAAACCGATACATGGATATGCAACAGACTGGCAGAGTGGTCCGTGCATGCTGCCGTAGCAGTCTGCTGTAAATACCGTTGCATTCTCTTCATTCACCAGTTTTTCCAGTGCCAGTGCAAGTTTACAGGAGTTGTATATTTCTTCCGGAGGGGGTTCCACCACTTTCATTGCTCCGCTGATCCAGCGGTCTGTTTCTGCCTTCGCCTTTTCTTCACTTATGGAATGATAAGCATCCATTACCTGGGCAAGTTCGATCCGTTTTATCTCCGTCCCGAATTTTTCATTGATGTTTTGTGCGTATTCAGAAAAAGAGTGTGTTGTAAGGTTCAGGATTTTAGCTTCTTTCATATGATGAATGGCGCGAAAGGGTTTAATTGCAGTTGCCAGCTGGGTATAATCACTGGTAAGCATGCATCCCATTTTGGCTCCGAGGGGTTGTTTCTGAAGCTCTCCAAAGCCCACCCATTCGTGTCCTGAGTAGGGCACGGCAAAAACCATGGTGGGTTGGTTCAGAGCAAGTATTTCATCCAGAGCCGGTCGTATCCCAATGTTAAAATGAATGGCCAGAATTCCATCCGCCTCCTTCAATCCTTCTTTTATTTCACCAACCTCCTCCGGAGATGTGATCAGACGATCTACCGTAAATTCAACATCAGATAGTTCATTTTTCAATTCCTCAAAGCGTGATTCATAATACCGGATCTCATCGTTGAAATCCATATTGGGTTCAGGCCAGAGACCATGTGATGACCCGAGGTAAACTCTGGCTACTTTAACTTTTGTTCCCCTGCATCCCGGACTGATCAGCTTGTGCAAAGATGGTCTCATGCCAGCTGCAAAAAGACCTGAGCTGTAGAAACAGAGAGCACTCCCGGCAGCCGTGAGCCGCAGGAATTCTCTTCGTTTGATATTGTTTTGCATGCTAACTCCCTGTTTTGAAATGATTAAAAATAACAGACAACAAGTTAATGACTTAATTGCAATTTTTTTTATATATTCAAAAAAACATTTATCCATGGCTACCAAACAGAACAAATACCAGAATAAAATCCGTGCGGCCTGTTGCCCCTGCAATGAGTTCAATGATCATTCGTCCAAAGGAATAACCAGGAGGAAATTCATACAGGTTACCGGGAACACCACCTTTTCCATCGTTGCGTTATCGGGTTTATCCTGGTCAGCACTTGCATCCTTACAAGAAGAGGGCCAGCCGGGCATCCGGCGCAGTCCGTTGGTCGTAAAACCAATCCTTACTTATTCGACACCGGTCCGCCAGGATCAACGGAGCTGGAGAGCCTGGGGAGGTATACAAACAGAACAGGATGCAAAGGAGGAGGTAATGAGGATTGGTGGTGAATTAAAGAAGCTTCAATCACGGTGTGACTTTCCTGTCGAATTCCTCCCCATTGATCGTGTGCGTGGTCCGGATGATCTGAATGATATCCCTGATCTGGCCTCAGCCGATCTGTATCTGGTTTATGCAGCAGGCGGATGGATGGATACCTTTGACCGGCTATATAAAATGGAGAAGGATATGATCTTCTTCTGCCGGCACAAGTCAGGCCCGGTCTATTTATGGTATGAAATTATCAGTCCACGGTATTTGCGGCAACATACTGATCAACCAGCTTTAGCCGGTGTGAACGATGATGATGTTGTTATCGACAGCCAGGACGAACTGCTCTGGCGGTTACGGGCTTTGTGTGGACTAAAGAATACATTGAACACAAGGATTATTGCTGTCGGAGGTCCCGGGGCCTGGTCTCAACCGGAAGGTGTTGTACCGAAGCTTACAGAGGATAAGTATAAATTTACGATCCTTACGGTCTCCTATGAGGAACTGGGAGGTTTGATCAAAGAAGCCATGTCTGATCATTCCGCTGTTGCTCGTGCGGGAGAGCGTGCTGATAAATACCTTCAAATTCCCGGCACAAGGCTGGAGACAAAACGTTCGTTTGTAAATAACGGATTTCTTCTTGATGAGATCTTCCGTAAAATGATGAATAAGGCCAATTGCAGGGCAATCACAATCAACGGTTGCATGGGAACGATCATGCCAATGGCGGAAACCTCTGCATGCCTGACCCTTAGTTTACTGAACGATGCCGGTTACCTCGCCTTCTGCGAATCGGATTTCGTTGTGATCCCGGCAGGTATTTTAATGGCTAATATCTCCGGCAAACCGGTATTTCTAAACGACCCGACTTACCCCCACGATGGGGTTATAACCCTTGCACACTGTACGGCACCGCAGCGGATGGATGGTCAAAAAAGGGAACCAGCAAGAATCCTTACCCATTTCGAATCCGATTATGGGGCAGCACCGAAAGTGGAAATGGCTATTGGTCAAACCATCACCAACATTATCCCGGATTTTGCAATGGCCCATTATAAAGGATTGGTGGGTAACATTGTGGATACCCCCTTTATGGATATTTGCCGCTCACAGTTAGATATCAGCTATAATTACGACAGCAAGGACTTTGCAAAACAGATGCAGGGTTTTCACTGGATGACCGGTTACGGTGATTATCACCGCGAGATCGGTTACGCACTCAGACGAATCGGAATCGAGTGGGATTGTCTTACTTCATGATCATTGCCCCACTCATTCCGTTTTACATCTTATTTAAGTATTGGCTGTAAAACGATATTCCGGTAGGACACCTTACCATGATCACCTTGAAAATAAAGGGGCCCCGGAATGAACTCATCAGCAGTAAGTGCTCCGCCTGTCACTCCATACAACGGCTGGTTATCGATGATTTTCGTACCATTCAGGATAACCGTTGCGTGCCGGTCACAAAGGGTAATATCCAGACTCTGCCATTCTCCTGCGGGTTTCTCTGCATTTACCGCCGGTGTGATGCGACTGTAAATAGCACCCATATTATGTGAATCGAGGGGCAGCTGATAACTGTCAAGAACCTGCACTTCATATATTCCACGCAGGTATATTCCCGAATTGCTGCCACTGGGGACATTGACTTCAATTTTCAGATTAAAATCCTCAAATTTCTGGTTTGTCCTGAGGTTGCCATAACTGATGTGAGAACCGTCTCCTGGCTGAACGGGATCATTAACCATTACGCCATCTTTCACTGAAAAGCCATTTTTCTGATTGGGATTGATCAATGACCATCCGGAAAGATCTTTCCCGTTAAACAGGGTTATTGGTTTACCAAATTTGAGTGAAGAAAGATCCGGTGCAGGAGGCAAGGGAGGAATTCGCTTCCCCTCGAAATAGGAAGCGTTCACTTTCCCATCACGACCGGGTGTCAATACTTTTCCAATCATCTCATCGTTCACCATCACACATTCAATCCAAGTGGTATAGATTTGTTTTCCAACCGGATTACTCCGGGTAATAATCAGCTTATCATTATACATTAACACACTGCTCACCGGTACAACACTGCCGCCATACCAAAGAATATCTCCATCCAGGTATCCTTTCTCCTGTCTTATTTCAAGCCATCCCGCGCCATCATCCGGCAAAAAGAGTGCCCAACGTCCTAAAAAAGGATTGCTGTCCGATTGTGAGAAGCCCGTTAAGGGGAGGACCATCAATGTCAATGTTATCAGGGTTAACCTGAATAATTGTTTGTTTGCTTTCATGGTAAGAATCTATTTAAGGGTGAAAGTACAGACGATTTTTAATAAAGCGTAAATGTACATATTTTTGACAACATTTACCCGGGTTTCTCTCACCCCACATTATTACTTCAAGAAGAGTATTTATTGTGCATAACTACGCAGATTCTTCATACAATTGTTTTAAAACCGTCATGAACTTTTCATGTTTTAATCTTTTCAGGCCATTCTCCTTTATCTGGCGGACTCTTTCCCTTGTCATACTAAATTCTTTACCAATTTCTTCCAGTGTATGAGGAGAGGTACCATTTAGCCCATAATAAAGTTCGATGACACTTGATTCACGGTGTGTAAGAATTTTCAGGGCACGTTTCAGTTCACTTTTGAATGAATCCTCTAACAAATATTTTTCAGGGCAAAATGAATTATTATCACACAGATTATCATCCATCAGGTCTTTTTCGGAAGATTCAAAAGAACTACCTGGATAACCGATATGATTTTCAACATCACCTTTATCGGTTTCCAAAAAATGAAGTGAAGCGGAGGAAGAGCTGATTTTGTTGTCTGACGGTTCATTTGAATAATATTCCTCAAACTGTTCGAATGTTTCCCTGATTTTTTTACGCGAGGAAATCTGATTTCTGGGATATCTTATGAAACTTGCATTCTCATTGAGTGCCTGGAGAATAGATTCTCTAATCCAGTATACCGCATAGGTAATGAATTTATTACCCCTGGTTTCATCAAACCGTTCTGCGGCTTTAATCAGGCCTATATTCCCTTCGCTTATCAAATCTGAAAGGCTTAATCCCAGGTACTGGTATTGTTTGGCGACATAAATTACAAACCGAAGGTTTGCCTTCACCAACCTTTGCAACGCATTTAAATTTCCGTTTCTGAAATCTCTGGTCAATTCTATTTCCTCCATCTGGGATATTTGTTCCTCCTTATCAATATCATGAAGATACTTTATCAATAAATTGTCTTCCATCTATTTGATTCTCCTTTCATATCTAAATTGTCTTATAATTTTAAATGTTTCAATGGTGTTATCTCTCCAAGACTAAATAAACCCAAATAAGGTTGTATCGACTTTTTGAGAAATACCTTGCTTTCTTCTCCATCATACGTCAGAATGAAATTGTAGTTTACAATACATAGGATGATTTTTATTAAAGAGTCAGTATCGTGGATAAACAAGAAGATTTAGTTGATTAACGGACTAGCTTTAATGTTCGTTGGATAAAATGAATTCAGTAAGGGCTCTGGGTTAAGTATAGTTGAATTTATTATAAACATTGAATTTTAACCGGGTTCCCAGGAATCTTCATTCAATGTTTAACCCGAAAAATTCTTTGAACTTTTCGCCATTTATGGCTGACGAAAAGTCAAATTCAAGTATGTCAACTGTTTCACTCAACAGTTATCTGATGAATTTTAACGAATCCTGGTCAACATAAAGATTCAATTGGCTGGTTTATACTTTTTCTCCAACCACTCATATCGTTTGTCTTTTAAGATCATTTTCGCATGCTCAGAAGTCCCGTTTTCCCCTCTTAACCTGATTCTTTTCACTATTGGTTTCAGTTCTTCATCGAACGATTCCCTTGTAAGATAATTACACTGCGTAGTCCCAACTCGTATATAATCCAGTGCTCTGTGTATTCGATAGTTGTTTTTACTCTCCAGTGCACTTTTAAGGCCAATAAAACGATTCCAGGAGTTTTGATTAATTCTCCACCAATTTTCAACTTTTACAGCCAATAGTTTTCGATATTCTTTGATCCGGCGTTCTTCTGTCTCATGCCTAAATTCGAATTTATCGTTATCTGATTGAATATATTCAGGTGAATAAACCGATTTTGAAAGAGCAAATAACTCTGATTCAGTTACCACATTATTTCTGTATCCAAAATCCTGAAATGTCAATTCTTCCAAAACCCAACCTGCTCTTACTGAACGCCAATCAATAGCATAGTTGATAATATATCCATGGCTGGGAAATCTTGTTGATCCAGGATAAATGAGGTCACCGGTCTCTGTTAATTTAACGAAAGCAGTGTCTTTGAGCATTTCAATCAGAAATGGGATTGCGTCTTTACCCTGGTTCACAAGTTTCTCTTTTATGCTGTCCACTGTAAGAAAGGATCTTGAGCCTTTCAGTTCATCTATTAATGCATTGATTTTTGTCTGGCATACGCAATATTGATTCATGATTATCACGATCAGCACAACTATGGATGTCAAAACTTTCTTTTTGATCATGTTCATAAGATTAATATCACTTCATGTTAAAAAATCAGAAGTATATACCTATATTTCCTAAGTTAACGTAATCCCCCATTTATCAAATTACAATTTTAAAGAATTGAAATGAGACAATCAAGTAGTATTGTAATAGTATCTTTAAAATAACGTCAGATAGTATAGGTTTACAACCTGTTATTATGTAGGATTCAATATCTGCATAATTCAATTTCAGTATTTAATTCATTCTTAAATTAACTATATAATTTAAAATTAATCATCCCCATCTATGCCCCATAAGGATTCGTCCCGTTCTCAACGCCCTAAAACGATCAGGGAGTGGTACAGGTATTATCAGGAGCGGGGATTTGTCAGGTATGTTGGTGTAAATGTTGTTAAGATTATTTTTGCATACACCCTGTTTGTCCTGCTGATTTATTTTGTCGGGAAATACCTGATCGATTATGAACGGATCTTCACCTATTTTACAATGAAGATGAAAGATTCGTTTGTGCTTGCCCTCTTTTTTGCCTCGGAATCCTTTTTAGGACTGGTGCCTGTTGATCTGTTCGTTCTTTGGTCGGTAAAGCATGAAACCCCAATGATTTTTCTGGCTCTACTTGGGATTTTATCCTATGTGGGAGGGATTATATCCTACGGAATCGGAATGTGGTTTGCCACCCGGCCGCAGATAAAAGCCTATTCTGAAAGGAAGTTACAAACTTATATTTCGTTTATCAGAAGATGGGGAGGTGCATTTATCATCATTGCTGCCCTGTTTCCATTCACTCCCTTCTCAATGGTCACCATCGCTGTCAGTCTGCTGAAGTATCCCTTCAGGTTATATGTTCTTTTTGCATTAACCAGGCTGGTCCGGTTTGTTGTCCAGGGAATTATTTTCTTCAACGTGTTAAATATCGACACCTGGATCCTCTGATGGTACGATCACGTGAAGTCCTTTCGGAACGATTCGAACCTCAAGGTTAATCACCGATCCTCCGGCTTCACCGTCATAATGCAAAAAGGTCTGATTTTCGGCAGATATCTTTGCTTCCTTCACCTTCAGCATTTCATAGAAGGGAGAGGAGGGTAATTTCCCGGTCACCATGCGAACCCCCAGTTCCCATACCCTGTAACGGGGGAATTTTGAAATGATACAGAGATCGAGCAACCCATCATCGACATCAGCACCGGGTGCGATCAAGGCATTGTTACCGTATTGTGATGCATTTGCTATGGTTATCAGGAAGGCTTCCCGTTCCAACAGGCGTCCATTCATTTCAATGGTATATCGGTGCGGAGTGTATTTATAGAATTCCGACAGGATGATCTTAAAATAGGTAAAGAATCCTCTTCTTTCCTGTCGGGCAAATGAATTACCAACCCTTGCATCAAATCCGACACCGGAGGTGCAAAAGAAGGGAACTTCGTTCACCATTGCATAATCCATAGCCTGCCAGTTCAATTGATTGATCAACCGGATTGCTTTTCTCGGGGAAGTGGGAATTTTCAGATGTCTTGCCAGTCCATTCCCTGAGCCAGTTGGTACGATTGCCAGGAGTGCCCCGGTATTCACGATGGCTCTTGCCACTTCATTCACCGTTCCATCCCCTCCCACTGCTGCAATGATCCTGCAACCCTGTTCTATTTCCCTGGCGGCTATTTCAGTAGCTTCTCCCGGTTTTGTTGATTCCACTATAAGTGTCTCGAATTTCCGGGGATCGATGGTCTCCAGAATCCATTTCCTGAGCTGCTTTCTTTGTGATTTACCGGCTGCGGGATTGATTATGAAAGCAATTTTTTCCAAATGAATGACTTTTCAAAATACCCGGTAAAGGTACATTTCAAATCGAAAAAATAAAATCCGATACACCAAATTGGTGCAATCAGCGTTTATTGAAACAGAACAAAACAGAGTTATCCTGCCGTTCGCTTGTTTTGTTATATTTACAGCAGGGTAAAGTTAGTGGAGATGAAACATACGATCCATGTTGCATTGATCCTGACCCTCTGTTCTGCATCCTTACAGGGGCAGATTGGAGGAAGGGCAATCTACGAATTCCTGAATCTTCCAAATTCAGCCAAAGTTGCCGCACTGGGGGGAAAAGCCATTGCCTTGCCGGACAATGACCTCAACCTGGTATTCCATAATCCTTCGCTTTTAAATGACACCTTAGATAATGCGCTGGTATTGAATTATGTGAATTATCTTGCCGACATTAATTTCGGTTATTTTTCTTATGCAAAATCATTTGGTCACCTGGGAACTTTTGCTGCCGGTATTCATTACATACATTACGGGACGTTTATCGCTGCTGATGAAACGGGACAAAAAACGGGTGATTTCAGTGCTTCCGAATACTCCTTCAATCTTTTTTATTCCCGCAGGATCGATTCCCTGTTTTCAGTTGGTATAAATTTGAAACCGATCATATCGAATCTTGAAAAATACAACTCGTTTGGACTCGCCACGGATCTTGGGGTAACCTATTACAACCCCAATAGTCTTTTTACGGCGGCATTGGTATTAAAGAACATTGGTATTCAGATCTCTACTTATGACGGGGAAACACGCGAACCTCTTCCATTTGAGATCCAGCTGGGTCTATCTCAGAAACTCAAGCATGCTCCATTCCGGATATCCCTGGTAGCGCATAATCTGCAAACGTATCGCCTTACCTATGATAAGGATGATTCCCAGGATTCTGTCAATGATCCCTTTGCCGGTGATTCCGATGAACCATCCAAACTGGAAGATTTTGCGGAAAACATCATGAGGCATTTGATATTCGGTCTCGAGTTCACTCCCATTAAGAGCTTTACCTTTCGTGTTGGATACAACTACCAACGGCGAAAAGAATTGCAGATCCCCTCGAAAGTATCCACTGTAGGATTTTCATGGGGATTCGGGTTTCAGGTCTATAAATTTCAATTCAGTTATGGCAGGGCGACCTATCATCTTGCCGGTGCATCCAACCATTTTTCTATCAGTACCAACATTGGTAGTTTCTACAAAAAGCCGAAAAATTAATTGTATTTTTATAACCTTATGGTTTCACCTTATAATCGAATGATCATTGCTGTTGATGGATACTCGTCGAGTGGTAAAAGCACTTTCGCCAAGGCGATTGCAAAAAAGCTGGGATACCTCTATATTGACAGCGGAGCAATGTACCGGGCTGTAACCCTCTATTCTCTGCAAAATGGAATTATTGAAGATCACAACATTGATCAAAAAAAACTTTCCCGAAACTTTGACCGCCTTAAAATAGAATTCAGGTTTAACAAACAAACCAGGAGAAACGAAACCTACCTGAATGAAAAGAATGTTGAAGAAGGAATAAGGGGTATCCGGGTTTCAGATCATGTCAGCGACATCAGTAAAATTAAGTTTGTGAGAGAGAAGATGGTTGAATTTCAGCAGGAAATGGGAAAGGATAAGGGAATAGTAATGGATGGAAGAGATATAGGTACGGTAGTTTTTCCGGATGCAGAATTAAAAATATTCATGACAGCAGGTGTTGAGATCCGGGCAGAAAGACGATATAAAGAACTGATTGAAAAAGGATTATCAGTGAGTTTTGAACAGGTCAGGGAAAACATTGTTAAGCGGGACAGGATCGATGAAAACCGTCAGGAGAGTCCACTGCGAAAAGCTGAGGATGCCATCATTCTGGACAACAGTTATATGACACCCGATGAGCAGATGATCTGGTTTAACGGTGTGTTGATCAAGATGGGGTATTATGAAGGTTGAAATTGATACCGATTCCGGGTTCTGTTTTGGCGTGGTCAAGGCAATCCGGATGGCTGAAAGCGAACTTAATAAACGAAGATCCCTCTATTGTCTGGGTGCTATTGTACACAACAAGGTTGAAGTGGAGAGGCTGGAGTCACTGGGAATAATTATCATTGGCCATGAAGAATTCAGGAAACTGAGAAACTCCAGGGTTCTTTTCAGGGCCCACGGAGAACCGCCCGAAACCTATGAGATAGCAAAGAAAAACAACATTGAGATTATCGATGCCACATGCCCGGTAGTATTGAATCTGCAAAAAAAGATCAAGTGCGGATATGATGAGATTTCCCAGCAGAATGGGCAGGTTGTTATTTTCGGGAAAAAAGGCCATGCAGAGATTATCGGTCTGGTGGGTCAGACAGGAGGCAAAGCCATCATCGTAGAGCAGCCCGAGGACCTTAACCAGATCGACTATACCAAAGCCGTTTATCTCTATTCTCAAACCACAAAGGGGAAAAAAAACTACGAACAGTTTCAGCAGGAGATCCGCAAACGGATGGTTGAAGTCCAGGGAGTTGAAAATATCCATTTTGTCTCTTTTGAAACGATCTGCGGTGAAGTTTCCAACCGTGAGCCAAGTTTACGGGAGTTTGCCAGGAAATTTGATGTGGTTCTTTTCGTGAGTGACCGGGAAAGCTCAAACGGGATGATGTTATTCCAGGTGTGCAAGGAGGCCAATCCACGTACGTATTTCATCACCAGAAAGGAGGAGCTGGATATGGAATGGATTAAGGGTGCACGGTCAGCAGGAGTATGCGGTGCAACCTCAACTCCGAAATGGATCATGGAGGAAGTGGCAAACCGGATCAGGGAGATCGCCAATAATCAAAAACCAGATAAGTAAAGTTCATGAAATTTTCATACTTTTATTTTCCGACATAAATATCAGGACTAAAATGGCAACAATTAAACGGATCGGGGTTTTAACTTCTGGTGGAGATGCACCGGGCATGAATGCTGCAATCAGAGCCGTTACCCGTACAGCGATCTATCATCAACTGGAAGTGATTGGCATTCGTCATGGCTACCAGGGTTTGATCCAGGGTCATTTCAAAGTGCTGAAAGCATTCAGCGTCAGTGATATCATCCAGAGGGGTGGAACAATTCTTAAAACCGCCCGTTGTGAAGCGTTTACAACTCCTGAAGGCAGAAAAATTGCCTATGATAATCTTGTAAGACAAGCTATTGATGGAGTGGTTGTGATTGGTGGTGACGGGACATTCACCGGTGCCCGGATCTTTAACGAAGAATACAACATCCCCTTTGTTGGTATTCCCGGAACCATCGACAACGATATTTTTGGAACGGATTACACTGTTGGATATGACACTTGTTTAAATACAGTCATTGAAGCCGTAGATAAGATAAGGGACACTGCCAGTGCTCATAACCGGTTGTTTTTTGTAGAAGTGATGGGTGCTGAAGCCGGATTCATCGCCCTGCATAGTGGTATTGCCACCGGTGCGGAAGCCATTCTGATACCGGAAATAAAAGACCAGGCAAAAATCCTTAAGCAAACACTTGAGACCGGTTTTAAGCGAAGAAAATCGAGCAGCATCATTATCGTGGCTGAAGGGGATGACGAAGGAGGTGCTTTTAAAATAGCAGAAAAAGTGAAAGAGGATTTCAAAGATTATTCTACCCGGGTCACTGTGCTGGGTCATATACAACGTGGGGGTTCTCCTTCCGCGCAAGACCGTGTTGTTGCCAGTCGTCTTGGACATGCTGCCGTCGAAGCATTGCTTGATAACCAAAAAAGTGTGATGGTCGGGTTGCAAAACGATGAGGTTGTCCTGGTCCCGTTTCGCAAGGCAGTTAAATTGCACAAGGACGTGAACCGTTCCCTGCTAGAAATAGCAGATATTCTTTCAATATAATACTGGCTTCTATTGTATTAATAGTTTGCTGATCTTCAGAATTTCAGGCTAATGGACCAGCCGACACTCTATGCGGATGTATTGCTTCCACTATCTCTGCCTGTTCTGTATACCTACAGGATTCCTGATGCGTTCAGGAAAAGTATAAAACCCGGTATGCGGGTTTCGGTGCAATTTGGACCGAAACGTATCTATTCCGCACTGGTTAAAGAGGTCCATACCAGGAAACCCGGTTCCCACATCACGAAAGATATTCTTTCAATCCTGGATGAATCACCGGTGGTTTTGGAAATTCAGTACCGGTTCTGGGAATGGATCGCCAGTTATTATCTCTGTGCTGAAGGAGAGGTAATGAAAGCAGCTCTTCCTTCCGGCCTGAGGCTTGAAAGTGAATCGAAAGTATATCCGGATCCGGATTTTCAGTGTATCGAATCCCTGTCGGATGATGCATTAGGGCTGCTGAGGATCATTGATAAAGATGGAGTAAGCATCAATGAGATCCCCCGTGGCAAGAGCAAAAAAAGCGGAGTAGCTCTGATCAACGAACTGATACTGAAACGAGCCATTTTTACCGAAGAGCAATTAATGGAACGGTACCAGCCAAAACGGGTAGCCTATATTAAGCTGGATCCTGACATGACGGAAGATAAGCTGAACGATATTCTGGATAATCTGACCAGGGCACCCAGGCAACAAGAAATGATCCTGAAATTTGTTGACAAAACGAATGTTTTCAGCGATTCCGGAGTCCGGGAATTAGAGAGAGCCACCTTCCTGAGAGAGTCAAACGGATCTGCTGCTGCTCTGAATGCCCTGGTGAAAAAAGGGATCATGGTTCAGTACCAGAAAGAGATTGGCAGGCTTACTCATGCTGTTGGAACAGGTTCTGCCAATCTGAAAAAACTGACTTCCGTTCAGGATTCAGTTCTCCGGGAGATTGAGGCATCTCATGAGGTGAACGATGTTGCTTTGTTATATGGCGTAACCTCCAGTGGAAAAACGGAAATTTACATGCACCTGATCGATGAGCAGTTAAAATCCGGGAGACAGGTGCTTTATCTTTTGCCGGAAATTGCATTGACCACTCAGATCATACAACGTCTTCAACGCGTTTTCGGATCAGCGGTTGGCGTTTACCATTCCCGTCTTAACGATGCCGAACGGGTGGAAATTTGGCTCAATGTGCTTCAAAAAGAGGAAAAGGATTCTTTTCGGATTATCCTGGGAGCCCGTTCAGCTTTGTTCCTTCCGTTTTCCAACCTGGGGCTTATCATTGTGGATGAGGAACATGAAAACACCTACAAACAGCAGGATCCTGCACCGAGGTATCATGCAAGGGATGCAGCGATCATGCTTGCACAGATGCATTCAGCCAGGGTTTTACTGGGAACGGCAACACCTTCTCTTGAAAGCTATTATAATGCCAAAACCGGCAAGTTCGGGTTCATTGAATTAAAGGAGCGTTTTGAGAAGCTTGATCTGCCGGAGATCATCATTGCTAATCTGCATGAAGCATACAGGAAACGGGTGATCCGGTCTCATTTTACACCCCAGTTGATGTACGCCATCGAGGGTGCGCTGGAAAAAAATGAACAGGTATTGTTGTTCCAAAACCGTCGGGGATTCTCCCCTTTTATCGAGTGTGAAGAGTGTGGTTTTATACCCAGATGCAAACACTGTGCTGTGAGCATGACGTATCACAGGGAGATGAACCGGTTGGTTTGTCATTATTGCGGTTACAGTTACGATAACCCGGGAACCTGCAACAATTGCGGAAGCCCCATGATCAAAACCAAAGGATTCGGAACAGAAAAGATTGAACAGGAGATCGCTCATTTTTTTCCGGAAGCACGCATTGGACGAATGGATCTGGACACAACCCGGAAGAAAAGGTCATATGAGCGGATTATCCATGACTTTGAGCAGCGTAAAATACAGATCCTCGTTGGCACACAAATGATTTCCAAAGGTCTGGATTTTAAAAATGTATACGTTGTTGGTATCCTGAATGCTGACAACATGCTGAACTTTCCTGACTTCAGGGCTTATGAGAGAAGTTATCAGTTGATGTCTCAGGTAAGTGGAAGAGCTGGCAGGACAAAGAAGCAGGGAAAGGTAATCGTTCAAACCTCAAAACCCGACCACCCCATTATCCGTGATGTTGTTCGCCATGATTACGATCACATGTTCAGGGAGCAGTTAAAAGAGAGAAAGAGTTTCAGTTATCCTCCCTATAGCCGTTTGATCCGGATTTCCCTGAAGCATTATGATAGCGCTAAACTGGACAGGGCATCCCTGGAACTTGCCCGCAGGTTAAGAGAATTGCTGGGCAAGAAAATGCTGGGTCCTGAGGCACCCATCGTTAACAGGATTCAACGAAAATACATAAAGGTTATCCTCATCAAGATTGAGAAAAGCAAAAAAAACACTCAGTTTAAAGGAATGGTGATGGATTGCATCAGGGAGTTTGAGCAGCTTGTTTCTTACCGTTCTGTTCAGGTCATTGTCGATGTCGATCCAATGTAATTGATCTGTTCGTTTTTATTAATTGCTCCAGAAAATATATCTTTGTTCCTGCCACGAAAATTTTATAATCCGTGAAAAGCAGTGAAATAAAAAAAGTATTCAAATCGTTCGGTGATTACCGCATCCTGATCATTGGTGATGCAATGCTTGATGCTTACATGTGGGGGAAGGTGGACCGGATTTCACCTGAAGCCCCGATCCCTATTATCGCCAGCACAAACTTAGAAAACCGTCTGGGGGGTGCAGCGAATGTTGCATTAAATATCAGATCCATGGGAGCTATCCCATACCTCTGCTCGGTTATTGGTGATGATGATAAGGGAGAGATCCTTCTTCAGCGACTGAAGAATAGAAGTATCCCTTCTGACGGGATCATAAAAAACCGGGAACGAAAAACCACGGTTAAAACCAGGATCATCAGTAACAATCAGCATCTGCTCAGGATCGATGAAGAAGAGAGCTCTCCTGTCGGTGAGCATCTGGAGAAGGAGTTGTTGCAGAAAATTACCGGCATTCTTGACGATTATACAATAAACGCCGTTGTTTTTGAAGATTACGATAAAGGAGTAATCACGCCCTTCCTCATTGAAGAGGTTACCCGGAAGGTTAAAGAGAAAGGGATTCCTGTGCTGGCAGATCCCAAGAAGAGGAATTTCCATCACTACAGGAACGTCGATCTGTTCAAACCCAATTTCAGGGAATTGAAAGAGGGATTGAATCTGACAATTGATAAAGCGGATACTGAGGGAATCGTTCATGCTATCAAACCGCTTCATACCGATTGGAATAACAAGCTGATATTCATTACGCTTTCTGAGTTGGGTGTATTGATCAGCGATGGTCAGAAACATTATTCTTTACCTGCTGAGGTGCGGGATATTGCTGATGTTTCGGGTGCCGGGGATACCCTGATCGGTGTATCCAGCCTGTTTCTGGCTGCCGGATTTTCTCCAAAAGACATTGCCGGAATAGCGAATCTTGCTGGTGGACTAGTTTGTGAAAAGGTTGGTGTAGTTCCTGTCGACAAGGATGATTTACTGGAGGAGCTGTTGATCCGGAACATTAACGGTCTTTTGTGGTGAGGGTGGTTGTATTGAAAAAATAGTATTTTTGCATGAGAAAATTGCGGGGTGTAGCGCAGCCCGGTAGCGCGCGTCGTTCGGGACGACGAGGTCGTGGGTTCAAATCCCGCCACCCCGACAAACACAAAATGATCCATCACCGCAAGGTGAATGGGTTTATATTTTAGCAGGAGTGTTGAAAGTAAGCTTTCATAAACGACTGATTAAAATATAAAAACAACCGAAGGTTGGTCATTTTGTGTTTAGTTTCCTCCATACCGGGATCACGAGCGGGTTGTGTGCCTGCCCTGCGGGTAGCGAGTAATCCTGTCATCCCGACAAAAAGGAAACAGCCAGTATATCGAAGATATGTTGGCTGCTGTTTTTTCAAAGCATTAAAAGCTTGCTTTTATAAGCGTGGAAAAACAGCAGACATATTACGAGCGAAGCGAGTAACTGGCTGTTTCCTTTTTTGTTTCATCCCTATCAGGATCACCGACTGAAAGGAGGTAATCCTGTCATCCCGACAAACACAAAATGACCCATCACCGCAAGGTGAATGGGTTTATATTTTAGCAGGAGTGTTGAAAGTAAGCTTTCATAAACGACTGATTAAAATATAAAAACAACCGAAGGTTGGTCATTTTGTGTTTAGTTTCCTCCATACCGGGATCACGAGCGAGTTGTGTGCCTGCCCTGCGGGTAGCGAGTAATCCCGCCACCCCGACAAAAAGAAAGCAGCCAGCATATCGAAGATAGGGTGGCTGTTGTTTTTTCAAGCGTCAAAAGCCTGCTTTTGTAAGCGAGGAAAAAACATCGGCCATATTGCGAGCAAAGCGAGTAATTGGCTGTTTTCTTTTTAGTTAATTCCCTCATCGGGATCACCGACCGCATGGGAGGTAATCCCGCCACCCCGACAAACACAAAATGACCCATCACCGCAAGGTGAATGGGTTTATATTTTAGCAGGAGTGTTGAAAGTAAGCTTTCATAAACGACTGATTAAAATATAAAAACAACCGAAGGTTGGTCATTTTGTGTTTAGTTTCATCCCAACCGGGATCACGAGGAGCAAAGCGACGAGTAATCCCGCTGAAATGCTCAATCGCCTGGTTATAAAGTCGTCAGCCCAACTGTGCCATAAACATTCCTTTGGAAAAGTGGACAGACGACGGTTATCCTACTCTGGATCACTCTCCCGACAATTCTGCCGGGATAGTGATCCAGGAATTTCCTATTATTTCATAATTGTATGATCAGTGATGCAAAAGATACGCTATAGCCACATATTCGCTCAGGGCAATGCCTTTTATTACATCGCTTAACTTATAATAGCTTAGAACAAGTGCGCTTTCCTGCTCCCCCAGTTCATCATTCCAGACCTTCCCGGTAAACTCAATATGATCCCTGATCTGCCCCATTACCAGGTCATTATCAATAGTTTCTTCAAGCAGTATGGCATATTCCTTTGACTTCCTTAACAATTCTTCTCTTGCTCCGCTCTGGTACAGAACCTGATGAGGTACAAGCTTACTGTCCATGTTTACCATGTCTCTATCCGGTAAGGACCTTAAATCCACCCTGGACAGAAGCTCATTTTGGAGATCTTCAGCATATACCCTTAGTTCTATTGCCTTTTCATGTATCCTGTATACAAGGTCTTTGTTCCCGGTAAACAATGAATCATCAGTCAATTTTACCAGACCGGCTGTTTTTTCTGTCACCAACTCTGTAACAGTGATATTTTCAACTGCTGCATCCCTGTATGTTTCCATTCTCTCCAGGCCCATCCTGACATGGAAAAAGAAGGATATCAGTACAATTCCTACCACAACCATTATTATGTACGGTAGATTGACCCTTTTGCTTGCTTTTTGAAATGCATTGGCAACATAGAGCGGAAGAAATCCTATCACCAGTACCGCCATTGCAATTTCAATGATCAATCCAGTTCCCTGCCAGTGCTGTATTTTGAACATGGCTGCAGCAAGCAGGAAGAGCAGTGTGATATATCCTACTATCTGGTAAACCGAACTTTTTCTCTCAGACTGTTCCTTATAATTTCCGTAAAGGTAAAGTGGCAGGAATACGAACATAATAAACAAAAATCCAAGAGTTAAAAGTATTCCCGCACCAAGCCAGTGCAGTCTTTTAAAGACTGCCCCCACAACCAGGATAAATGTTGAAATTAGACCGAATCTGTAAGTGAAATTTTTCATTTTTTGAAATTTTTTATCAAGTAGTAATAATGTCTGATGCTGAATGTCAGGGATTTGTTTTTTATCAATTGAGTCCATTACATCTGAATATGATGAATTGAAATCCTTGCCTGATTCCATTTCATCCTCAACCATACAACAAATATGGTCCAGAATATCATCCAGCAGGCTCTCATAAGAAATACCAATATCCCTGATATCAGACTTGATCAGTTCAATATTCTTATCTGAAATTGCTGAATTCATTTCAGGCCGGACTGGGATTCAGAATATAGCTCAGTGTGGTAACAAACTCGAAGAATTCGTCGACTTTCTGCTGCGACCACGACCTGCCAATTTCAGTAAGAGAGTAATACTTACGGAATCTTTTACCGATGTATTCTGTTTCGGTTTTAATTTGTCCGTCAGCTTCCAGTTTATGTAAAACCGGGTAGAGTGCACCGAATGTCAGCATGATCTTACCGGCAGACAACTCCTCTACCTTCTTAGTAATCTCATAACCGTACATACGGCCGTTATCGGCCAATAGCTTAAGAACGATCGTTCTAAGGGTCCCTTTTAATAAATCTTTTGCAATCATATTGCAAATATATAACTATTTTATATATATGCAACTTATATATTGAAAAAAACGGAAAATGTAAATCTTGGTCGTTGGGTATCTGGAATATTTACCGGGATCACCGACCGCATGGGAGGTAATCCCGCCACCCCGACAAAAAGAAAGCAGCCAGCATATCGAAGATAGGGTGGCTGTTGTTTTTTCAAGCGTCAAAAGCCTGCTTTTGTAAGCGAGGAAAAAACATCGGCCATATTGCGAGCAAAGCGAGTAATTGGCTGTTTTCTTTTTAGTTAATTCCCCAACCGGGATCACGAGGAGCAAAGCGACGAGTAATCCCGCTGAAATGCTCAATCGCCTGGTTATAAAGTCGTCAGCCCAACTGTAGTGGGCAGACGACATACTAAATCCTAACCGGGATCACGAGCGGACTGTGTGCCTGCCCTGCGGGTAGCGAGTAATCCCGTTGAAAATTGCTTGAGTAAATGATCCTTTGGATCGTAAACGACTTTGGAAAGTCGTTCTCCATAAAAAGAAACCATGCCAGACTGAGCTAGTAACTGGCTGTTCTTTTAGTCGTCAGCCCAGCTGAAGTAGACAGACGACTTAATCCATACCGGGATCACGAGCGGGTTGTGTGCCTGCCCTGCGGGTAGCGAGTACTCCCGCTGAAATACTCAATCGCCTGGTTATAAAGTCGTCAGCCCAACTGTAGTGGGCAGACGACTTATTATATCCCAAATCGGGATCACCGACCGCAGGGAGGTACTCCCGCCACCCCGGCTAATATGGAAACTGCCAACGTGCAGTTTCCATTGTTTTAAAAATTCATCTGTGAAATACTTGGTTTTTATTCTAAATGGAAGGTTTAAATCAGACCATATATATATCCCGATTGCATGAACTTAACCTATAAGAAATGTCCGGTTGATGTAGGAAAAAATCGGCTTATCGTTACAATTATTT
>CAYMFM010000060.1:0-22192 GCA_964389685.1 uncultured Rikenellaceae bacterium | reverse complement strand
TCAATTACCAGAACGATTGGGATGGAAAATACTCTTCAGGGGATGATGTTCCGGATGACACCTATTATTATGTTTTGTACTATACCAAGGAGGGGACCCGGTATGTTGAGAATGGCTGGTTAATCATTAAGCGATAGATGAGGTATTTATTTGTCATATTGTTTTTCGTTTTATCATTTTCAGATGGGTTAGCACAGAGTTATCCCCTCTTTTCGCAATACATGCGTAATGGTCTTGCGTTCAACCCGGCTTATGCCGGCAGCAGTGAGACATTTGCTGCCTCCCTGGTTTACCGGCAGCAGTGGTCCGGTTTTGACGGAGCACCCAAAACCGAGGTTTTCAGTGCTCATGCACCGCTGAAAAGTGACCGGGTAGCGCTCGGTTTGCTGGCATACAATGATGCGTTTGGTGTAACAAACAACACGGGTGTATTCGCAAACTATGCCTTCCGGATCCATATGAAAAGAGGGATACTCTCCCTTGGATTGAAAGGGGGAGTGTACATGCAGTCGGAGAACCTGAAAAAGGTTGTTACCGATCAGGCCAACGATCCTGTATTTTCCGGGAATGCTGAGAAGGTGACCGTTCCTAATTTTGGTGTCGGAGTATTTTACTATGACAACAGGTTCTATACCGGATTTTCCATTCCGGGTTTCCTCAGTTCCCGTGCCGGTGAGATATACCATGATTTTACCAATTATAATTTCATGTTTACTTCCGGTGCACTGTTCTCGCTTTCGAAAAATTTCAAATTCAGCCCTTCATTTTTGCTCAATTACAGCCTGCCAACGAATATCCAGCTTGACCTGACCGGGAACTTGTTGTTCCGGGATTTTCTATGGATTGGAGGATCATGGAGAATGCAGGATAATTCAGTGGTGGTATTATTGCAGTTCCAGATAACCCAACAAATCGGGATCGGTTATTCGTTTGATTATAGTTTTGGGGATCTCAATAAGTTTAACAATGGCTCGCATGAAGTGATGTTGGTCTGGGAGCTGAAGTACGAGGTGAAAGCCAGTAACCCGAGATATTTTTAGATGGAATGAAACGGATGATTTGTCATATTATACCCTTTTTCTTCCTTTCTGTTATAGGATCAAACAGTACGGATGCTCAGGATACGTACCAGGTTGAAAATCTCTCTTTCAATTCCCGGATTTCCGATGATTTTGCCCCGATGTTTTTTGAAGATGGGATTATCTTCTGTTCCAACCGAAAGAACAAGGTATTGACCAATTATACCACGGTGGATAATGAACCGTTGCTTGATTATTATTTCGTTCAGTGGAAAGACAGCACCGATTGGGGCAAGGCAAATACATGGTCTGAGGAGCTTTTATCTGTTTTCAATGAAGGCCCGGCCTGTTTCAGTGAAGATGGGCAGACCTTTTATTTCACAAGAAATCTCATGGCTGATAAAAAGTCATGGAAGGATATCACCGGTGATAACAACTATGGGATTTTCACGGCTTCCTTTAATGGATCGGCATGGGGAGACATAACGCCTTTTATACACAACAATCCTGACTATAAAACGGGGCATCCAAGTATCGGTGAGGGTGGGAGATACCTGTTCTTTGCCTCGGATATGCCCGGGGGTTTTGGCGGTTCGGATCTTTATGTTTGCACCTTAACGAATGGGGAGTGGAGTGACCCGGTTAATCTCGGGAGTGCGGTAAACTCTTCGGCATCAGAGATTTACCCGTTCTATCACTCTTCCGGCAGGCTTTATTTCTCTTCTGACCGGACTGGTTCAGCGGGAGGACTGGACATCTATTTCACTCAGGAGATCAGTGGAGAGTGGATCACACCAACGCATCTGCCAGCTCCGTTCAATTCCGGATCCGATGATTTTGCATTCATTGCAGATGACCTGATTGAAACCGGCTTTTTCTCCAGTAACAGAGCCAGGAATGATGATATTTACAGTTTTAGAACCCTGGTTCCCAAGTATGCCGGATGTGATACACTTCAGGAAACCAATTATTGCTATATTTTCTATGAGACCGGTGCCTATGACCTGGACACCGTTCCCTTCAGTTATGAATGGGATATGGGAGATGGTACAAAGATCCGCAGTATCGAAGCCGATTATTGTTTTGACGGACCCGGCAATTATCTTGTCAAGCTAAATGTCGTTGATAAGTTAACCGGGGATGTTCAGTTTAACCAGGCATCCTATATGATCCCGATCAAGGATGTGGAACAAGCCTATATCACTTCGGTGGATACGGGATATGTAGATGATAACATCCGTTTTGACGGATTGAAAACCAACCTGCCGGATTTTACGGTAGGAGAATATTTGTGGAATTTTGACGATGGTAATATTGCCACAGGAGCCGAGGTAAGAAACCGGTTTTCCTTCCCCGGGATCTATCAGGTTCAACTGGTTGTTAAAAGCACTCCCGACAATTCGGGAAATGTTCGTGAAGTCTGTGTTCTTAAACGGCTGGTTATCATGGAAAGGCCTCCGGATGTGTAAGTAACAGAACCCGTATTTTACTTCCGGATAGTCATAAAATAACGCATCATCTGGTGTGATGGACATAAAACCGCATGAATAAGTTCTTAATAAACAATGGATCGAAGGCATTAATATCTCTTGATTTTTTTGTTATTTTGGACGTGCGGAACAGAAAGGGATCCCATTTTTCACTGGTTTGATTCATGGATAAGAACAACAAAGGCATACAATTTGTACAGGCAATGCAAACAGCAATCAAGATGAAGCCGTTTTATATTGTGTTTGTTTTGCTCTCCCTGGTTTTTCAAGGAGTGTTTGCGCAGCCTGTACCGGCTGAGGATGAGAACATTCCTTACCTGATGACATTTGGGGGTGGGGGATTGCATGAAACGTCCTGGGGTGATGATGATTTCTGTCAGATCTTCTTTTTTGCCATACCGGAATCGTTCACCGATCCCATATACATCAGGGTCTGGGATCCGGATGTTGGGGGTGAGGTGGATGAGATCAACGGGATGTGGGATACTCAGATTACTTACTCGGTGTTTGGCGGAAGGGGATGTTATTCTGAAGAAGATGCAAGGGAGACCGAGCCAGCGGGGAATTATAAAAGTGGGAACCTGTTGGCAACTAAAACATTTGGATTCGACATGCAGTATGAACAGAACTGGTATACTTTTGGGCCATTTAATCCGACCGAGGGAGAGTATGATGAACAATACGGAAATATTTTCAAGGTTATTACGGAAGGGATCGGAGGAGATGACGGGAATCTGTACCGTTATTTTCTGAGCTCTTCCCGGAGCGAGAACCTGAGAATTGAAGGGGCAAATGCCTTTACGTATGAGTACACCTTCCGTATGTGGAATGATCCGGGCCAGGTTTCACACATTTATCCCTATATTGATGACAGGACCATCTCTGTGAGGCAGACCAATTTCGACTGGGATGATGATGGATTTATACGGGTTGTATCGGTAGCCAGGAATGGTCAGTTAATGGAGGTTTCCGGGGAGGACCATTGGGTTGAGAATGAATTTGCCATCCGGGAAGAAGAACACAATTCCTCACTCGACTTTGAGTTTGTAAAAAAGAAATCCCCTTATGTGGTCAGAAACAACAACGTTGTCATATCTGTCCGAAACCAATATGGCGAACTCTTACCTTTCTTTACTATTCCGATCGGTGGAGTCCCAAAATATAAGTACAATATTGGGGTAAAGCCGAAAATTAAGTAAAGCAAGAAAAGTGAGAGACATATGAAGAATTCTCATAAATTCATTACTCTATCTGTTTTAGCTTTCCTGTTTTTTTTACATTCCAGTGAATCGAGATCACAATCTTTCTCATTTCGCACCTTCCAGGTGGAAGATGGCATGTGTGACCGGTTTGTCTATACGATAAACCAGGACCGCTATGGATACCTCTGGTTGGGTACAGGCGGAGGTCTCTGTCGCTATGATGGTTTTACTTTTCGGGCTGATCTCATAACCGATTCAATACCGGATGGTTATGTAAGAACCAGTTACCGGGACAGGAATGGCATCTTATGGTTTGGGCACGATGATGGTTCTGTTAGCTACTTCGACGGTACATATCTCCATATTCTGAATATTGGAGCGTTAACCTATAGCCGGATCAATGATATCAAGGAAGATATGCAGGGGAACCTGGTATTTGCAACTCAGAATAGTGGTTTGCTGGTTGTTGATCCGCAGGATACGTCCAGTGTCCGTGTATTAGATACTGGACCGCTGCTTGTCTTTTCCGTTGAATTTACATCAGAAAACACATTTTTGGTTGGAACTCAGGACAGCGTCTGTATTTACTCGTACGGGAATGATGAAGGGGATCCGGTGTTTACCGGAACGATTGATTCGCTGCCGCAAACCAGGTTTCAGAAACTTTTTCAGGGAAGCAATAAGACGATTTATGCAGGGACTTCTGACAGGGGTGTATACAGCATTACACATGGAAAGGAAGGTTACGGTAGTGTGCGGATCGAAAATTTGGGTGAAACGATCGGGTTAGATAGAGAAAATATCCAGAATATCATGGAAGATGCTGATGGGAATATCTGGTTAAGCACCTTCAGGAAAGGGGTGGTTAAGCTTCAGCGATCCGGGGATTCGGAGTCGTTCAGCAGTCACCAGATTTATAACCGTGAAAATGGCCTGGGATATAATGACATCATCTGTGTATTTCAGGACCTGGAGGGTAATATCTGGTTGGGGACCTATGGAAATGGATTAGCCTTGTTGCTTAATGAGGCCTTTCTTTTTTATGATTTTGAGGAGAAAGAGTCAGGATCCAATATAACCGCGTTGTTTGAAAATGAGGGACAGTTTTGGCTGTGTGGTGATAACGGAATCGCCAGGACGGGCAAAGATTTCGATGGGGAGTCACACTATTACCGATGGACAGGTAATCTGCCGGGCAGCAGGATCTCATCTGTGTATCGCGACCCTGACGGAAGAATCTGGGTGGGGACAAATAACCAGGGAGTTTACCTGTTGGATGAAGAATCGGGCAGATACACCTCCGTCTATGATTCAAGGAACTCACTGGAGAACACGATAAATTACATTACCGGCCAGAATACGGAGATCTGGATTGCCACGTCCAACGGCGTGCTTATTTATGATTATCAGACAGGGGAAACGCTGCGGTTTTCTACCCGTGATGGATTACCTCATAACAAGATCAACCATATCTTTATCGATCATGTGGGAAGAGGTTGGATAGCCACCGTGAGTAACCGCCTGTATTACATTCAGGATGGTAAACTGAGCCTGGGAGAGGAGATCACCTATTATACCAAGAAAAACGAATTTCAGGCTGTCGCCGTTTCTGAAAAAGGTGACATTTGGGCTGCAACGTATGGAAATGGATTGTATCATTTCACAGAAGATACTACCTATAACTATACAACCCGGGATGGATTGATCTCAGACTATTGTTACTGCCTCCTGTTGGGGAACAATAACATCTGGGTTGGCCACCACCTGGGATTCAGTCGTTTCATTATACCGGACACAATCATTACAGCATTTGGAAGGGAACTGGGAATTACCAGCGACTGCAATCCCAATGCAGTTGTACTTGACAGTGAGGGAGCAGTGGTATTCGGTACCAATAAAGGGATTATTCAGTATGATCCCTCCAGGGACCGGGGTAGTCTTATACCGCCAATTAACAACATTGTTTCCATTAGTTTCTCCGATAAAACGGTTGACTTCAGGAATGAAATCATCATGCCATACGATAAGTACAAGCTTAAGATCGATTTCATCGGATTAAGCTACGCGAATCCGGAACTGGTTAGCTATCAGTATAAACTGGTGAACTATGATGATGAATGGTCGGAGATAACGCGCATACCACAGGTTATCTACGGGATTGATGATGGAGAATATACCTTTTTGCTTAGATCATATAACCGCTACTGGCAGACCACGGAAGAGCCATTGGAAGTACCCTTTATCATACGCAAACCCTATTGGAAGACCTGGTGGTTTATAACGCTGGTCGCATTCCTTTTCGTCGGATCCGTGGTAGTCATCATTAAGGTACGGGAAAGAAACCAGAAAAAGCTTCAGGCTTTCCTGGAAGAGAGTTTGGATGAAAGGACCAGGGAAGTGGTTGAGCAGAAAGAAGAAATTGAACAGAAAAACCGCGAAATAACAGATAGTATCAATTATGCTCAGCGGATCCAGGCAAGTATTTTACCCCCGGTTCATAAGTTGCGCGATGCTTTTCCCGGATTTTTCATTTTCTATCGGCCGCGGGATATCGTAAGCGGTGATTTTTATTGGTTTGATAAGATTGGAGAAGACCGGTTTATTATTGTCTGTGCCGATTCGACCGGACACGGCGTTCCCGGTGCATTTATGTCAATGATCGGCTCTACACTGATCAAGGATATTATTAGCAGGCAGGATATTATAAAACCTTCGGATATCCTTAGGACACTCGATAATGAGATAACCGAAACGCTGAACCAGAATGTTGAAGCTGAACATTCGAATGACGGTATGGATATGATTGTTTGTGTAGTTAACACAAGCAATAAAAAGGTACGTTTTGCCTCAGCTATGCGGCCCATTATCTACTTCCATGATGGGGAGCAGATTTATCTGAAAGGAAACCGGAGTTCCGTGGGTGGTGAGATCATTGAGGATAAGAATTTTAAAGACCAGGAACTACAGATGGATGAAGGAGATATCATCTACATGTTCTCCGACGGTTATCCGGATCAGTTTGGCGGACCGATGGGTAAGAAGTTTAAGATGGCCCGAATGAAAAATCTCCTGGATGATATCTGGAAGAAGCCAATGGAAGAACAGTATGAGCATGTGAAGAACAACTTTGACCTTTGGAGAGGCAATTATAAACAGGTAGATGATGTCCTTTTCATGGCCATTCAAATGTAGTTTTTTACCCGGATTCACCGGGATGTCCTGATCTCATCCATTCCAACAATCTTATTGAATATTGCATATACTGTCAGCCCTGAAACCGTTTTAATTCCGATTTTTCGGGTGATGTTTTTCCGGTGGGTAACAACGGTATGGGTACTGATGAACAATTTTTCGCCAATCTCTTTATTGGTATATCCAAGTGCGATGTGTCTCAGAATGATCTTCTCCCGCTTGCTTAGTCCGGAGGAGCTTTCATAATCCGGTTGACTTTGAACAAACCGTGTAAAGAGACCATCCATTTTTTTTACCAGCTGGCTTTTCCCCTGATCCAGTGTAATGCTTTCAGTAAAATGTTTCAATTGGGCATTATCGGATGATTCTGAAGGCAGGATAGCCACCATTACCCTGGATTTTTTCAGGTTCTGTTCCTGGATTTTCTTGATTCCCTCTGATGTCAGAATGGATGGATTGATGAAACAGATCGTATAGGATTCCTGTTCAAGCCGTTCCAGGAGTGATTCTTCATTAGCTGACTCAACTATCTTTCCAATACTGGAAAATTCCAGCAACAGGGATAGGAGACCTTTTCTGATGAGGTATGATTCTTCAGCGATTATGACAGATAGTTTTGGCATGGTTAAACCGGGTGGAATAGTGGACCTGATTTCATTGGGTGATTAATTTTTTTTCAAGTTCAACCACTTTTGGGACCAGCACCTTCTCTTCAATACGGCTATGATCATTTATGTCCTGTTCAAGATTGAACAACTCAGTAAGCACTGTATTGCACAGGGCTTTATTTTTTGGAGGAGGAAGATATTTAATGATGATATTTTTCAGATCAAATAATTTCTCTTCAATGTTATCGTGCTCATTCATGTAATCCTGCATGGAGTATTTTCTCAACTCAACAATCAGGTCCTTTCGATTTTCAGGATTCTCATATGCTTGCTCGATTTTCAGTGCATAAGGGAATACTACTTCATCCTCCCGTTTGGTATGCGTCACCAATTCGTTCTTATATTCGGTGAAGAATTGTATCAGAACGTCTATATTTTCAGCATCTGAATAACACTCCTTTACCATTTTATCGATCAGGATTTCCAGTTCCGGAACTTTTTCTTCAAGGTAATAGCGATGGGTCTTCAAAAGGTATTCAACGATTAATTTGATGCTAAAAGTTTGCAGGTTTTTGTCGGGGAAATACTCTTTGTCATGAAATGCATTAACGATCTCGAGGAAAAAGCGAGTATCTATTTTATGCTCTTGGCATACCTGATCTACCGTTTTATTCGCGAAACCCAATTGGATACCAAAGCGGTTGATAACTGACATTAGCAGATAATTCATGTGGATCAGATCTGCCATTTTGTTCTCTTGTGTTATGATCATAAAGACTTTATTTACAGTTGACGTTTAGTAAGCAGAGAGATGGGGTTGTGCATAATGAAGGGAAACAGAGATCAAGACTTAACTAATCAGTGAATGCTATTTCCGTCGTTGTTTCAACATTGCTTTCGTGCAATGCGCGGTCGACGATATAAAATTCATACTTGATCGTATCGTAAAGCATTAAAAGATAATAATAGAATTCAACCTTAACTTCTCCTTTCAGTGTTTTATTCTGACCAATATTTTCGATATATGGTATTCTGTAATTCAACGGCGTTTCAAGGTCGTCTTCATCGACTTTTTGAAACTGACCCTCAATTTTTTCATAGAGCGTAAAGAAAAGGTTATAGTTGGTGGTATCTGAAGAGATTGAATCGGGTTGTTCAAGCCCTATATCCCCATCCCCATCCTCAAATTTAAATATCAGCTCCCCTATTTTCCCCGGATTACCTAATATATCAATTGTATCCCTGAGTTCAAAGCTCTTAAATTCAATATAGGGAATTTCGGAGATGGATTCCACTTTCTGGCACGAAAGAGAGAAAGCCATGATTACTCCGGTTACAATCAATATTGCTGCAACTTTTTTCATTACTGCAAAAGTAGTAAAAAAGGCGGAGGCTGAGTAAAGTTAATGGTAAAATGTTAATGGTTAATCGGAGTGTATTCGTTCATCATTCATGCATTCGCGGATCATAATGAATTTTCTATTTTTTCCGGAAGAAGATCTGAATGGGCACTCCGGTGAAATTGTAGCTTTCCCGCAACCGGTTTTCCAGGAACCTGCGGTAGGGTTCTTTGATGTATTGCGGAAGATTACAGAAAAAGGCGAAGGATGGAGCATGGGTTGGCAGTTGGGTAACGTATTTGATCTTGATATACTTCCCTTTAACGGATGGTGGCGGGTTATTTTCAATGGTTTCAAGCATGATCCTGTTCAGTTGTGCTGTCGGGATTTTTCTTCGTCGGTTTTCAAACACACGAACAGCAACTTCCAGCACTTTATGAATTCTCTGTTTTGTAATGGCTGAGGTAAATATTATCGGGACATCACGGAATGGAGCAATTCTTTCCTTTATCCGTTGTTGAAAGGTCAGGATGGTGTCACTGGTTTTTTCAATCAGATCCCATTTGTTCACAAGGATCACAATGCCTTTCCGGTTTCTTTTTACCAGTGAAAAGATAGTCACATCCTGTGCTTCTATTCCGCGTGTAGCATCGATAAGTAAAAGGCAAACATCGGCACTTTCAATGGCTCTGACAGCCCGCATGACAGAGTAGAACTCGATATCCTGTGCAATTTTCCCTTTTTTGCGCAGTCCGGCAGTATCGATAATATAAAAATCGTGGTTGTATTTTTGGTAGCGTGTATAGATCGAATCCCGTGTTGTGCCTGAAATCGGAGTGACGATATTTCTCTCTGTTCCAAGGAGTGCATTTGCCAGGGAAGATTTCCCAACATTTGGGCGGCCAATGATCGTGAATTTTGGGAGATCATCGAGGGCAGGGGAGGAGGGTTTTTTAAAGTTTTTTACCAGATCATCCAGGATCTCACCCGTTCCGCTGCCATTGATGGAGGAGACGGGATACAGGTCACCCATTCCCAGGCGATAGAAATCATTTGCTTCATAGCGTCTCTCGACCGTATCCACCTTGTTGACCAGAAGGTAGGTGATTTTGTGTGTTTTCCTCAGCATACGGGCAATTCCTTCATCCAGGTCGGTTATCCCGGTCGTAACATCCACCATAAAAAGGATAGCATCTGATTCTTCAATGGCCAGCATGACCTGTTTTCGTATCTCATCTTCAAAAACATCATCCGAGCGGACTACATAGCCACCGGTATCGATCACTGAGAATTCCACTCCATTCCATTCTGATTTGCCATAATGGCGATCACGTGTCACACCCTCCTGCTGATCGACAATAGCTTGCTTGCTTTCAGTCAGGCGATTGAAAAGTGTTGATTTACCCACATTTGGCCTGCCAACGATCGCTACGATATTGCTCATTTTTCAGGTTGTTATCCGGATCTTCCGGGAGATCTGCCGGGTTTTGTTCAATGCAATCATGCATGAGGTTTCAATAGCCAAGCTTTTTCAGTTGCCGTTCTTTATCTCTCCATTCTTGGTTCACTTTCACGTACAGCTCCAGGTATACCTTTTTCCCGAAAAACGCCTCCATATCTTCCCGTGCAAGCTGTCCGATAGTTTTCAGCGATCCCCCCCTGTGCCCGATAATGATTCCTTTCTGACTTTCCCGCAGTACAAAGATAATAGCCCGGATACGAATAATCTCTTTTTCTTCCTTAAAAGATTCCACCTCAATGGCCACCGAGTAAGGTATTTCCTTTTGATACCGGATGAAAATTTTTTCCCGGATGATCTCCGAAACAAAAAACCGTTCCGTTTTGTCGGTTAACTGGTCCTTTGGGAAATAAGCAGGTCCTTCAGGAAGAAGTTCAACGATCCGCTGCAGTAATTTTTCAAGGTTGAAGTTATTGATGGCTGAGACCGGGATAATTTCTGCTTTTGGAAAGAGGTTTTGCCATTTTTGGATTAACGTTTCGACCTCCTCCTGGTTAGCCTTATCGATTTTATTGATCACCGTAAGAACCGGGATTTCCAGTTTTGCAATTTTCTGCAGAAAACCGAGATTCTTATCAATCTTCTCCACCACATCGGTTATGTAAACCAGGATATCCGCATCCACCAGTGCTGTATTGATCGACTTCAACATCGATTCATGCAGTTTATAACCGGGTGTGATGATACCCGGTGTATCCGAATACACAATTTGAAATCCCTCCCCATTCACAATACCCATGATACGGTGACGGGTAGTTTGAGCTTTTGAGGTAATGATGGACAGCTTTTCACCAACCAGAGCATTCATGATGGTTGATTTACCGACGTTGGGATTCCCAATGATATTTACAAACCCTGATCTAGGCTTCATTAATCGTTTGTCAGATGTTTACGGTTATTGTGAACTTGAATGCAAAGTTATCAATAGTTTTGGTTAGCGAGTAGGGTCCATACCGGTAGAATGCACCAATTCCGATCCCGAAAAACCACTGATTCAACAGGTCATTAATGAGGATACCGGATTCAAAATAACCTTTTTCCATTGTCTTTCGCTGCAGGTTACTATGGTTATCCGACGTTTTCCTGTCTCCAAATCCAATGTTGTTTATCCAGACTATCGATGGTCTGAAGGTTTTTGATGGAGGGCGGATTTCCCCGAAATTCTGCTGGTAAAAGAACGATACAAAGCGGTCGGAAGCAAACTCATCCATTCGCATGGTCGCAAAACTGTTTGCCGTTTCAACGGTAAAATCTTTATAACTTCCGTTTCCGTTGTAAAGCAAAGAAAAGGGGACATCACCCGATACCATTCCTCCGGTAAGGGTTAACCCGACCTCCCCCAGGTTTCTTGTTCTGATCAGTTTCGATAGCTTCATTTCAAGTTTGGTGTATTCTAACTGGCTGTCGAACCAGTTGATCCCCTGTATTATATTACCGCACAGGACCGGGTATTCAGTTCCCACCGAGACAAACTGATCAGAGATTTTCAGAAACTTCTCTTTATAAGCAAACCGGAACGAAAGTCCGATCTCGGTATAGCGTGAATTTCCCAGGTAAACTTTTGGATTTGTATCATCGTAGCTAAAGAGATAATCCTTTCCAAAGGTGACCAATCTCTGGTCCATATATAGTGTGGCTTGCAGGTGTCTGTGGGAATGGTAGCTTAAAGAGATTTTATATTCTGTAAACTGGTCCATCTCTTCGATCAGGTACATCCGGTATGCTTCGGACGAAATTTCAGTTCGTTCCTTCAGAAAGTGATAGCCTCCCGGTTCTTCCACATCTTTCCGATAGGCTGTTTCCAGTTTTATTACGGGATCATCACTGATTTTCACCGATATTTTCCCACCATATTTGATCTCATTGTCTCTGAATCCGTAGGCAAAATAACCTCCCAGGCTAACAAACCGGGAAAGTTTATTGTTGGTCACTGCACCAGCACCGATACGGATCCCTTCATAATCATTATAGTTAAGCAGTGAAGTATAGTCAATGTGTAAAAAGCGGAAAGGTATATATCCGGTAACAAAAGTCTCGAAGGTGTTTAGCCTTCGATCCAGGTTGAGTGCTCTTCCAAGGGAATCGACAACATGATATGTTGTGGTATCTTTCGCAGTGAGGGCTTCTGTGCGGTATTGTTTCCAGAACTCCTCCGGTTTTTTTGTCGCTCCCTGCTCTACTTCAAATTCCAGTCCGTCAAACCTCTTTCTCTCCAATAGCGGATTTAGTTGGATGTTTGACAGGGTGGTTTTTCCAATACCGTAAAGTTTGAGGGGGTTATCTTTTCCAGCTGATTCTCCTGATTGGGGACCATAGATGGTAAGATCGGTGTTCAGCTGGACAGGGAACCATTGAGTCCCCTCCAGCAAAGCATATTTCTGTTGGATCGTAATATCCATCATGTTATTTGGACCGGGAGCTGTAGCGACCACATTTTGAATGGCATACCGGTTCGAATTAATGTGAAAAAAGCCTTCCATTCCGTCAAAAACTTTCCCTTTTTTGGGCTGGAAAGAGATTACGAACAGGCTATCGTTGTTTTCAGTGTAAATTGTGTCCTCCAGGATAAAAAGGTATTTATTGGTGCTCCCTTTACTTATGGGATTCAGGTAATCTTTTTCCATAATCCGGATAAAATCGTTATAAAAGGAGAAAGATTGAACCTGGGTGGCAATGATTGAAAAGGTTGGGTTTTTAAATCCGGATACCCTGGATGCAATGACTTTTTCACTGTTTTGATCCGGATGCCTGAATTCCCGTTGGCTGACAGATTCCAACAGGAAAAGGTGTTGTTTTTTAATGAGTTCACCGAGCCTGGCTAAATTGGAATCCGGTATAGAAAATGGATTCTGTTCAAAATCAGGCAGCGACAGGGAATCTATTCCCGCCAGGCTATCTGCATCCATGGTAATGTAGAACTTATTATATGCTGTATAGGTAAATGACTCTCGCTCTTCCGGATCATTTATTTTTCTGTTTTCATACACTTTTTCAATGATTCGGTGAGCCGGATTGATTTCCGGGAAGACTTTCACCTCATCAATCCTGTAGGCTTTGGCTTTCAACCGGATAACGATTGTCTTGTTGATATTGGAACCGGTCAGGTCATACCATTCGGAATGATATCCGACGCAGGAAAAGGTAAGGGTGGTAATTCCACGGTCAGCCGGAATAGAAAATCGGCCATCGATCTGGGAGGTTGTTCCTCTTCCCGAGGTATTGAAAAGTATGGTTACGAATGGCAGGGATGTTCCCGTTTTTGAATCAACAACCACACCATGATAATGATTTTCCTGAGACGGTGAACGGAAAACGGAGAAACCCAGGATTAGAGCTATGAATATGTAACTTTTCTTGTGGTTCAAAAGTGCAACGGTGAATTTTATTTGTACTTCCCAGTTTTCAGCATGATGATCTCTTTTTCCTTAAGGTATCTCCACTCACCCCGTGCAAGGCCTTTTTTTGTTAAACCGGCAAAATAGACCCGGTCAAGCTTTATGATCCTGTATCCAAGATGTTCAAATATCCGTCGTAGAATTCTGTTTTTTCCGGAGTGTATCTCAATACCAACCTGTTTTTTATCTGCCGGATCAACATAAGCAGCAGCATCAGCAAAAATTTTTCCGTCAGGAAGATCAATCCCGTTAACGAGTTGATCCAGATCATCTCCCTTCACGTTTTTGTTTAGAAATACGTGATAGATTTTTTTCCGGTTATATTTTGGATGGGTTAGTCTTGTTGTTAAATCTCCATCATTGGTTAGGAGTAAAACGCCGGTTGTCATACGGTCTAACCGGCCCACCGGATACACTCTTTCCGGACAGGCTTTCTGAACAAGATCTGTCACTTTCTTCCTGGCATGCGGATCGTCTGTAGTGGTGACAAAGTCTTTTGGTTTATTCAGCAGGATATATACTTTTTTTTCCTTCGAAAGAATTTTACCATCGTATTTTATCACATCGGATGGAGCAACTTTGGTACCCAGGGTATTGGTAACCCTGCCGTTAACACTGATTAACCCTGCACGAATCAGGTCATCTGCTTCCCTTCTTGAACAAAGACCTGTATTTGCAATGTATTTGTTCAATCGGATACCTTCACTCCGTTCAATCCTTTGACTTGTTTTTCCCGGTTTTTGCATGAATCCTTTTATTACAACCGCAAAGGTACGATTTTAACGGATGGGATTTACCGGTATGTGTGATTTCACATTCCGATTATGTCGGTATATTTTTGACATTTCAGCTATTTTTACTGAAATTTGGTTCTCTATTATCCTGAATTATGACCCTTATACAATCGATTTCCGGAATCCGTGGCACCCTTGGCGATCTGCCTGGTGAAGGACTTACTCCTGTGGATATTGTAAAATTTGTTTCGGCTTATGGAACATGGCTGTCGGATCGTTTTAAGAACAGGAAATTAACCGTAGTTGTTGGCAGGGATGCAAGGATTTCCGGCAGGATGGTAAACCAGATCGTAACGGGGACGTTAATGGGTTGTGGAATTGACATCCTTAATCTTGGAATGGTCTCTACACCCACTGTTGAGATCGCCGTTGCAGAAGAACAAGCCCAGGGTGGGATCGTCATTACAGCCAGTCATAATCCATCCAACTGGAATGCCTTAAAGCTATTGAATGAAAAGGGAGAATTTGTTAATGAGAAAGATGGAATGGCCATTTTATTACTGGCAGAAAAAAGCAGGTTTCAATTTGTTCAGGGGGCAAACATTGGGCATATGGTTACTGACAACACCTATTCCGGGAAACACATTAACAAAATTGTTGAGCTGGACCTGGTTGACAGGGATGCAATAGACGGAGCGAATTTCAAGATCGTTGTTGATGGGATTAATTCGGTTGGCGGAATAGTGGTTCCAGAACTTCTTCGGGCATTGGGAGTTCAGGATATTATTGAGATAAATTGTATACCGGATGGCACCTTCGCACATGATCCGGAGCCATTGCCCGAACACCTGGAAATCATTTCTCAAACCGTAAAGCAGGTGGGTGCAAACCTGGGCATTGTGGTTGATCCGGATGTGGACCGGCTGGTCCTGGTTAACGAAGACGGATCAATGTTTGGAGAGGAGTATACGCTGGTCGCCATTGCCGATTACGTTTTACAACACAAACCCGGGAATACAGTTTCAAATCTCTCTTCTACCCGGGCATTATCGGATATTGCCGGCAAATATGGATGTAATCATTTTGTTTCAGCTGTGGGTGAAGTGAACGTGGTGGAGATGATGAAGCAAAAGAATGCAGTCATTGGAGGGGAGGGGAATGGAGGCATTATTCTATCCGAATTTCATTATGGAAGAGATGCCCTGGTGGGTATTGCCCTGTTCCTTACCCACCTGTCGAAATCTCGTCTCTCCTGTTCAGCATTGAGAAGATCCTATCCCGATTACTATATGTCCAAGAACAAACTTCCCTTTTCTTCCGATACAGATGTCGACCGGTTGCTGGCTGAGATCAAAAAGAGATTTAAAGATCACCCGGTTAACGATACGGATGGGGTACGAATTGATTTCGGGAAAGAATGGGTGCATTTGCGAAAATCCAACACAGAGCCGATTATCCGGGTTTATGCCGAGAGTGATAGCATGGAACATGCCAATTCCCTGGCAGAGAAAATCATCAACGAAATTACGCCTTTTCTGACCCCTGCCAGGTAATTTGTATTGCATCGCAGTTGGCCCGCTTAATCTGGTTTACAGCAAAACCATGGCTTTCCATGCTTTCGCATGGATTATTGGGCTACCACTAATTCACTCCTTCGGAGTTTAAAATGATTTATTCCACTATCAACGTGAATACTTACAGATCAATTTTGAACTCACGGTAAAAAAAATCATGGGCCGGATGGAATAAATACACGGTTTGAAATGTCAAATAATCTGAAACGAGAAACACTTTTTATCAATAAGTTAAAAAGTGTTAAAAAGATATTTGATTGCTGAAGAATTGATATTTTTATTACTTTTGGGCGCAATTTTTAAGATGTGACTGCGTACCCATATTAATAAACTTTATTCAAATGAAAAAGACGATCTATATTACTGCAGGAGCCATTATCATTGTTATTGTTGGCCTTATTATTTTCAGTAAGTTGACTTCATCGGATGAACAGAACCGATTGGAAGTTGAGGTTACAAAAGGTAATTTTGAGATCCTGGTTACCATTACCGGTGAACTTCAGGCAGAACGATCGACTATGATCATGGCTCCATCGGAACTACGAAGCAGAAACCTGCGGTTCAATCAGCTTAAAATCCAGGATTTAATACCCGAGGGAACCATTGTTGATTCCGGCGATTATGTTGCACAACTTGATAAAGCTGAAGCCGATAACAGCTTGAAAGATGCCATGGATCGGCTTGAGCAAAGCGAATCGGCACTGCTAAAAGTAAAACTTGATACCACCATTCAGCTCAGGAATTTACGGGACGAACTGATCAATCTCAATTACAGCATGGAGGAGATGGGAATCACCCTTGAACAGTCAAAATTTGAACCACCCGCAACCATACGCCAGGCTCAGATCAACCTGGATAAGGCCAAGAGAGCATATGACCAGGCAGTGAAGAATTATCAACTGAGGGTAAGGCAGGCCCAGGCAGATATGCGGGAAGCAGAAATTGATCTGTCCAGACGGCAACGTACCCTGGATGAGATGAATAGTGTGCTTGATAAATTTACCATATTTGCTCCTGGATCGGGGATGGTTATCTATCAGAAGGAGTTCAGCGGACAGAAACGGACTGTGGGTTCAACCATCAGTCCATGGGATCTGACGGTAGCTACCTTACCGGACCTTTCATCAATGATCTCCAGAACGTATGTTAATGAGATAGATGTAAGTAAACTTGAAGTTGGACAAATAGTCCGAATTGGCGTAGATGCATTTCCTGAGAAAAAGTACACGGGTGTGATTACGGATGTGGCGAATATCGGCGAACAGTTACCAAATACGGATGCTAAGGTATTTGAAGTGATCATTGATGTAAATGAAACCGATCCTATCCTCAGGCCATCCATGACAACCAGCAATCAGATTGTTACGTCTATGTATAACGACGTACTTTATATCCCGCTTGAAGCTGTTCATGCCACGGATAGTTTCTCGTATGTATATACCAAAGATGGCAATAAGCAAATTGTAGTTCTTGGTGAATCAAATGAGAATGAGATCATCGTTGAAATGGGACTGGAAGAGGGAGGTAAATTATTGTTGTCAATTCCTGAAGAGCCGGAGAAATTCGCTCTTCGTGGAGAGGAATTCCTTGAGATTATAGCACAGAGGGAGGAGCAAAAACGATTGGAAGAGGAAGCGATTCAACAGGAAGCAGCAAAGAGAGCAGCAGAAAGGGAAGAACGGATGAGGATATTAAGGCAGAATTCGCAGGATCAGTTCAGAACAGAGAGTGACTCCGGCACACAACCTGCAATCCAAAGAAGCAGACAATCAGGCGGTGATCAAGTACAGTCCCGCCAACAGGAAGAACAACAGAAGCCTGCTGAAAATGGCTCGAACAAGCCCGGGAATGATGGAAAGACTGAAGAAAAACCACAGGAGGAGAAGAAATAAAACTTGCTGATTCAATTTTATAATATGTGGAATGAAAAGATATTTTCATGATATAGTTATTGCCTTTGAATCGATTTTATCGAATAAGCTAAAATCGATACTAACCGCCCTTGGGATCATTTTTGGAGTGGCGGCAGTCATCAGCATGCTGGCCATTGGCAAAGGAGCCCAGCAGGAGATCCTGGAGCAGATAAAAATGGTTGGAGTGAATAATATCCTTATTAATCCGATTGTTCAGGAAGAGACAGGTGAGAATGGTGATAATGGGGGGGAATCATCCGGTGAAAAACAGCAATCCAAATTCTCCAGGGGACTGTCTATACTGGATGTTCAGTCTATTCGAAACCAGATACCATCCGTTCAGAGGATTAGCCCTGAAATTGGGTTGAATGCTTTTGCTATGCAAAGCGGTAAAAGATTCCCGGCCAAACTGGTGGGAGTAACCAATGACTATTTTGAATTGTATAATCTGGCCCTCACTGAAGGTATCTTTTTCAATGATTATCAGGAGGAACACGGGATCCAGGTATGTGTCATCGGGGCAAATATTGATGCTAAATTTTTTCCTAAAACCAATCCCATTAACCAATATGTTAAATTCGGAGCTGTATGGTTAAAGGTTATTGGAGTACTTGAAAAGACAGAAGTAACCCTTACAGGATTTGAAGAGACAGGTGTAAATGTTTACAATGATAACATATACATTCCGGTGAAAACCATGTTGATGCGCTTTCAAAACAGGGCACTGGTAAACTCAAAACTTAATGTTGGATCAACTGTTATGATGCGTGGAATGGGTTTTATGTCAGTACGCTCCAGTAATCCCTCCCAGAACACATCATCCAATTATAACCAGCTGGATAGAATTGTCGTTCAGGTTAAGGAAACCGAGCAACTGCAACCAACAACAGAAGTGCTGAGCCGCATGATCCTCAGGCGGCATTCAGAAGTGAAAGATTTTGAAATTACCGTACCCGAACTGTTGCTTAAACAACAACAGCGGACAAAAGATGTTTTTAACATTGTCCTTGGAGCCATTGCAAGCATCTCCCTGGTGGTTGGTGGGATTGGGATCATGAACATCATGTTTGCATCGGTCATGGAAAGGATAAAGGAAATTGGCACACGAATGGCTATCGGAGCGAAGAAAAAGGATATTGTGGTCCAGTTTCTTTCCGAAGCCATTCTGATCAGTGTCAGCGGGGGCTTCATCGGAGTGGTGCTTGGAATCGTCCTTTCCAAGCTGATCCATCAGATATCCGGTATTTTAACTATTGTATCCCCGTTTTCCGTTATCATCGCATTTGGTGTTTCAGCTGCTGTGGGAGTTATCTTCGGACATTCACCAGCTAAGAGAGCATCGGAAAGAGACCCGATTGAATCGTTACGATATGAATAACATCTTTTGTCCGATAAACAGATTGTGTACAAACAGATGAGCATTAACACATCAGTTTAGTCTTCCTGATCACAGAAAACAAATTATCAGAATTTATCTATTAATTACATGGGCATACCATCAACCATTGAAAATATTTTCGAATGAAAAGAGTTATTATTATTCTACTTCCGGTCTTGTTTTTTATTGCTGTTACTGATGGAGTAAAGTCACAAACGGTAAAGAGACTGAATCTTGAACAGGTACTACAACTGGCCAGGGATCAATCACCTAACGCCATCCTGGCAAAACATCGTTTCCGGGGTAATTATTGGCAGTTCAGGACCTTTAAGGCGAAATACAGGCCTTCGCTGAATTTATCAGGAGATATTCCCAGGTACAGCCACCGGTACACGCTCATTCCCGACCCGGTAACCGGTAAATATAACTATGTCGAAACAAACTCCGTTCAATCTTCACTTGAACTGGGTTTGACTCAAAACATCGGTTTTACCGGTGGAACCATTTCTCTGTTTACTGATTTACAGCGAAATGATGAAATGGGGGATGATCCCGGTACAGAATATGTATCAACTCCCTTGAGCATACGGTACCAGCAGTCGATCTCGACCTACAACCCGTTGAAGTGGGAAAAGCGGATTGAACCACTCGCCTATGAAGAAGCAAAGAAAAACTATATCAATGCCATTGAGCAGGTTCACCGCCAGGGGGTGAACCTGTTTTTCAACCTTGCACTTGCTCAACTTAACATCAATATCTCAGGAGTAAATTATTCAAATGCCGATACCCTGTACCGGATTGCACAGGGACGGTATAATATTGGAACCATTGCTGAGGATGAACTGCTTCAGATGGAGTTGAGGTTGCTGAATGCAGGGACTGAATTAAACCAGGCAGGGATAAACCTCCAGATATCGGAGTTCCAGCTCAGATCTTTCCTGGGTTTCAATGAAACAGTCAAGCTTGAGCTGATTATTCCTTCAGAGATACCGGAACTGGAAGTAGATATTGATAGAGCCGTTGAGGAAGCAAGGGCTAATAATCCGGAAATACTATCTTTAGAGAGACAACTTCTTGAGGCTGCACAGAGTGTAGCCGAAGCCAAGTCTCAAAAAGGGCTGACTGCCGATCTGTTTGCCTCATTTGGTTTGACAAAACAGACAGAAGATGGTCTCCCGGAAGCATATCAGTCACCGTATAACCAGACCCAGGTAGTTAATGTTGGATTTGAAATGCCCATTCTTAACTGGGGACTGGGCAGGGGAAGATACCGGATGGCTCAATCGGAAGAAGAAGTGGTTCGCACCCAGGTTCAGCAGGCACAGATCGATTTTGAACAAAATATATTCCTGAATGTTATGCAATTCAACCTGCAGGACGACCAGTTAATGATCGCTGCCAAAGCAGATACCATTGCGCAGAAACGGTATGATGTTACCAAACAACGGTTTTATATTGGAAGAATTGATGTAACGGATCTAAACATTGCCGACTCCGAAAAGGACGTGGCAAAAAGAGGTTACATTACTGCGCTGCGAAATTACTGGACCTCATTTTATGATGTGCGCCGCCTCACCCTGTATGATTTTGTCGAGGATAAAGTGCTTTCTGTCGACTTTGATGCACTGGTTGAATAGCTCAGCCATACCTGCTTTTTCACTCTCAGAAAGATAGAATTCGCCAGGGAACCGGAAGGACCTGTTAATGTTATAGAACAGGTCATGCCCGCAGGTGTTTCAATTGTTCGGTTTTTTGGTTAATTTCGTTCCACTCATTCTTACTAATCATCATAAAAACCCAAAAATATGAAAATTACTGTAATTGGTGCAGGTAATGTTGGAGCAACCTGTGCAAATGTTCTGGCTCACAAAAATTTTGCAAAAGAGATTGTCCTGATTGATATCAAGGAGGGCCTTGCAGAGGGGAAAGCACTGGATATATGGCAGACCTCTCCTGTGAATATGTATGATACGCGGGTTACAGGTGTTACCGGTGACTATTCTGCTACCGGCGGATCGGATATTATTATCATTACATCCGGATTACCAAGAAAACCGGGAATGTCAAGGGACGACCTGATTAGCACCAATGCCAAGATCGTTAAGGAGGTGACCGAAAAATCGGTAAAGGAGTCCCCCAATGCCATCATTGTGGTTGTCTCAAATCCCTTGGATGTTATGACCTATTGTGCCTACCTGACCTCAAAAAAGGAAGCATCCAAGGTGTTTGGAATGGCAGGCATTCTCGATACGGCCCGCTTCAGGGCTTTCCTGGCAAATGCACTGAACGCTTCCCCGCAGGATTTTCAGGCTTTGCTACTGGGTGGACATGGAGATACCATGGTTCCGTTACCGAGATACACTACCGTGAGTGGTATTCCAATCACCGAGCTGCTTGAAAAGGATGTGATCGACGCTATCGTAGATAGAACCAAAAATGGCGGTGGCGAACTGGTTAAACTGATGGGTACTTCAGCCTGGCATGCACCCGGCGCTGCAGTTGCCCAGATGGTTGAATCCATCCTCCTCGACCAGAACAGAATATTCCCATGTTGTGCAAAACTGGATGGTGAATTTGGTTTAAAGGATGTCTTCCTCGGAGTACCCGTTAAATTAGGGAAAAATGGTATTGAGCAGATCATCGAAATAGACCTGAACAAGGAGGAAAAACAGCTGCTGTACGCATCGGCGGATGCTGTAAAATCGGTGATGAAGGTGATGGATGATATGAAGCTCTTCTGATCCGGTTTGCGGTTATCAGAAATATTGATCCCCGGACCTTTTTTGCTCCGGGGATCGTTTTGTTGAACAGGACCGTTCAGGAAGAGT
>CAYMFM010000059.1:1434-22461 GCA_964389685.1 uncultured Rikenellaceae bacterium | reverse complement strand
TTTATTTTGTTGGATGAATTATTGCTAACTCGTTTATAAATACATATTATCGCATTTATCTTTGTAGTATCCATATCCAAAGGGAAAATACCATGATAAAAAAAGCTTTCCTGATTATTTTTTCAGTTGTTATAGCGTTTACGTTCATCAAATGTGTTAGTACCAAACCGGTTGTCACTGGAGATCCTTCCGGTCTGACACCCAATGCAGAACGGGAATTCCGGGCAGCCTGGGTAGCTACTGTTGCAAATATCAACTGGCCCGGCAAACCGGGTATTCCTGTTGAGGAGCAGAAAAAAGAAGCCATAGCACTCCTGGACCTCCTGTATAAAAACAATTTCAATGCAGTAATATTTCAGGTAAGACCGCAATGTGATGCTTTATACAGAAGTGATCTCGAACCCTGGTCTTATTACCTGACAGGAGAACAGGGAAAAGCTCCGGATCCCTGGTATGATCCCCTGGAATTCTGGATTGAAGAAGCGCACAAGCGGGGGCTTGAACTGCACGCCTGGCTGAATCCATACCGCGCCCACCATGTTGTCGGAGGTGAAGTAACGGATGCCTCTATCGTAAAAAAACGACCGGAGCTTGTTGTTCAACTCGAATCGGGGTACTGGTGGCTCGTTCCCACCCTGCAGGGAACGCAGGATCATTCATTCAACGTGGTGATGGACCTGGTGCAGCGATACGATCTGGATGGTATTCATTTCGATGACTATTTCTATCCCTATCCATCCTATAATAACAACAAAGACTTTCCAGATGATGAAAGCTGGCAAACGTATATAGAGAGCGGTGGTAAATTGTCCCGTGGTGATTGGCGAAGGGAAAGCGTCAATACCTTTATACAACGGGTTTATAAGGGCATCAAAGCGGAGAAGCCGCATGTTAAATTCGGGTTGAGCCCATTCGGTATCTGGCGGCCATACAATCCACCGGCTATAGCAGGATTCGATCAGCATAATGAACTGTATGCCGATGCCCGGTTATGGCTTAACGAAGGATGGATCGATTACTGGTCCCCACAGCTCTACTGGCCCATTAACCAGCTGCCACAAAGTTATCCGGTGCTGCTTGGGTGGTGGGATGCAGAAAATGCAAAAGGCCGGCACATCTGGCCGGGTATAAGCCTTGGCAGCGAACCGGGAGATAAGGCAATTGATGAAACAATCAATCAGATCATGGTTGCCCGTGGAATGTTGCCTGAAAGCCCTGGTGTCGTCCACTGGAGCATCGGATCACTGATGTATTCTCCCGACCTGGCAGAAGCGATCTCAGAAGGACCTTATAAAAGACAGGCACTGGTTCCTCCATCTCCCTGGTTAGACAAAAAGGCACCGGCTGCTCCGGAAGTAAATATTGTTCTGGAAAAAGATTCATTGCGAATTTCCTGGCTCCATGAAAACCCGGATGATATTGCACGCTGGGTTGTTTACTGCAAATACGGATCTAAATGGGATCATACCATTTATGGTAATAGTATAACATCAGATTGTATCCCAGGATTCGAAATCAACCGGAGTTATCTGGCCCAAACCGATCCACAATCCATTCAAAACATAGAAGAAGTGCTTATTCCGTTAGACACTGTTGCCGTTTCGGCTGTTGACCGGTATGGAAATGAAAGTCCCAAAACAAAACGGATAATTACCGGCCTTTCTTTCGGGAATGCTCCCTCCCTGGCAGACGTTCTTAACCAATATGCGGCTGAGGAAAAAGAACCGGTTTATAAAACTCCTTATGTCAAACCGGGCATAGATGTTCTTGTCGATGATCATCTGGATCTGATCAAAGGGAAGCGAGTTGGCCTTATAACCAATCCTTCTGCTGTAGGCGCTGATCTGAGAAGCAGCATTGATATCCTTGCCGGCACACCAGGAGTAAATCTTGTAGCCCTGTTTGGTGTTGAGCACGGGGTAAGGGGTGCAAAACAGGGAAAAATCATCCGGGAAGGAGAATTGGATCCCCGGACGGGAGTTCCGGTTTATAGCCTGTATGGTGATGGATTCGCCCCGAAAAAAGAATGGTTAGAAAACCTGGATGCACTCATTTTTGATATCCAGGGGGTCGGATCAGCCTGGTATACCTTTAAATATTCCATGTCATTTGCCATGGAAGCCTGCGCGGAGGCGGGAATTCCTTTCATCGTCCTCGACAGGCCAAATCCGCTGGGTGGCCTGATCGTTGAAGGTCCCTGTCTTGCTCTGGGTGGAATTTTCCGGCACCCCCTCCCACTGCGACACGGCATGACCTATGGAGAACTGGCTACCATGTGGAATGAGACGGAAGGTTTCGGTGCCGAGCTTATCGTTATCAAATTGAAAGGCTGGCGCCGAAACATGATGTGGAATGAAACAGGCCTGTTGTGGGTGATGCCTTCACCCAATATGGGTACACTGGAAACAGCAATTGTTTATCCCGGTCAATGCCTTTTCGAAAGGATGAATATTTCGGAGGGCCGGGGAACAACCAAACCATTCTTATTAACCGGTGCCCCGTGGATTGATGCCGAAAAAGCAGCAAAAGACCTGAACGACAGAGGAATTAAAGGAGCTCTGTTCAGACCCGTTTATTTCATTCCAACATCTTCCGGTACGGATGCGAATCCAAGAGAAAAACCATGGAATGAAATCTGCGGGGGCGTGGAAATAATGCTTACAGATTATGAAGCCTACCGATCAGTGGAAGCAGCGGTACATATCATTGATGCATATCGTAAAACCAGTCCCGATTCACTGGTCTGGGCGCCTCCACCAACAATAAAACGCCTGGAAGAGCCGGGAATGACTGTTGAGCAGGTGATAGAAGCCTGTCAGGATGAAGTGAGTGAATTTCTCGAAATACGGAGTAAATATCTATTGTATCGATGAAACAGATGAAAATTATCCGGTTTTTACCCTTTTTACTTTTCCCGGTAACCTTCTTGCCAGGATGCAAAACAACACAAAGAGTACAAACAGTACCAACAGTTCAGCAGGTAGAAGATACGGTCAGCGGTCCCACGGCTGAATTGCGCGGACATGTTATGCTTCCTGAATCCTGGATTAATGACGATGCTGTAAAAATCTACAAAACAGGAGTTTTTTTTAATAAAATCATCCTGAATGAGGGATCGAACCGTGTGCGGGCAAGTGTCCTGACACAAGACTCACTATCCGTGTTTTATGAACGTGAATTCATTTATGAAGAGGTTGATAAAACACGACCACCCTTTCCATTGTGGATTGATGAACAGTCAATAGAACCTTTTTTCGATCTTGAGCTCCTGCCGAAAGATATCGTCCTGATCAGTTTCGAGGGTTCCCTGGGGCAGGATGGATTCGTTGAAGTAAATCCCGGGGGGTTACGCCTTACCTGTTCGCGTGAGAACCACGAAGATTATACACTGTACCAGGCTGAATTGCCGTTGCAAAAACTTGCCGCGGGGAATTCATACCAGGTAACCCTGAAATTAGCTTCTTCGGAAGATACTTCAGGTATTACAAACTATTCATTCCAACTGCAAAATTCGATCCTGGTCAGGGAAGCCGATGATTTTCCCCTGGTGAAGATCAGTGAAGAACATGCAAGATTAACATACACGCTTGGGCCCTCGCGACTGGGTGCCCCAATCCGATCGGAACTGGGGAAGGGGATCATATTGAAAACAAACGGGAAAATTGGGGAACATTACAGAATCCGGCTCAGCAGGGCAGAAACTGGCATGATCCATCAAAACAGTGTTGTGGAACTGCCGGATGAAACCGTACAATCGTCCTATTTCATAACAAACATGTCGTGTTATCCCGCGAAAGATGTTGATGTCCTGGCCATACCCTACCTGGAACCCATTCCTTACGAGGTATACCCCGATCCGGATCAGAACAGGATCACGATCACCCTTTTTGGTGCAAAAACAAGCAGTACCTGGGTTACGCATCACAGGGGTCGGAAAATTATTGATAAAGTAACCTGGAAGCAAACAACCCCAGAAACGTACCAGGTATATGTGAATATTAAAACATCAAAAATATGGGGATACGATATCCGTCCGGTCGGAAAATTGCTTGTCCTGTCCATAAAATACCCGCCGAAATATGACCTGAACAATAAAAAACCATTAACCGGATTGAAAGTTGCAATAGAAGCCGGGCATGGAGGAAGCAATACCGGAGCAATCGGTTTGTCCGGTTTGCTGGAAAAAGATATCAACCTGGATCTTTCACTGAAACTGGAAGAACTCTGTAAATCAATGGGTGCTGAAATCGTGCAGGTCCGGAAATCAGACAGGGATATGTCCCTGATTGAAAAACGCGACACAGCGCGGTTGTCCGATGCGGATATGCTGATCAGCATCCACGCTAATGCAGGAGACATAGAGAGAGGTTATCTGGGTGCATCCGGAACCAGCACGTACTATAATAATTCCTTCTGGGCTCCCCTGGCAGAAAGCGTCTATGACCGTCTGTTGGAATTGAAATTAGCTGAGTTTGGCGTGATCGGCTCTTTTAACTACACCGTGATACGGTTATCACAGATACCCTCCATCCTGGTGGAACAGGCTTTTATGTCACATGCCGAAGATGAGGAAAAACTGGCTGATCCCAAATTTCGCCAACAAATCGCGGAGAAAATATATAGAGGAATTATTGATTATTTAAGGTATATGAAGCAATAAATGAATCAAATTTTACTGCCAAAGCAGTAGTTTTTATATGCTACGTTCTATCGTAATGATGCTTTTGTAAAAACATGCTCCTCGATATCCACATCAAACTGGATCTCTTCGACAATAAACTCGGTGCCTTCACCTTTCTTCAGCATATCCTTAAATACCATTTTACCGGGGAACCAGCGCCCGCTCATGTGCCGGATGTCAGAAAGCTCCATCCTTTTCAATAGTTTCCCGCTTTTGGCATACAATTCTTCTTTTAGCGGGATATATCTCTCTAGGTCAACCCATATCTTGCGGATCTGGTAAGATACATCTGCATTTTTTGCATTCAATTCCAGGATCCAGCAATTCCGCTCATCGATTACTTCCTCACCGATAACTGTGGCGTCATAATTATCAATTAGTTTGGTGTCTTCCATCATGTCCTCATAAGAGAGATCTGATCCCATGACTGATTGGCGTAGCATATGTCCCGATATCTGTATGGTACGGTCGGTGGAAGGAGAATAGATCCATAGCTGGTCTTCCAGCTTCAGCATTTTGGTGCCGGCTTCGCGCGCAGGAGACAGGTATTCGGTAAAGGCTTTGGTATCCCCTTCACTCCACGATTTCGACTCAATTGTTCGATCGCTCCGGGCACCATGGATGATCATTTTTGAAGTGACCACACGGTTTTCTGAAGAGAGGTTATCATCAATCCTGTTCAGAATTTCCTCTCCGGAAGGGTATTGAGCGAACAGACTCGTACTGACAAAGATTAAAACTATTTCTATTGTTCTCATTTTCTTTTTTTTGAATGGATCATGGTCCGTGGAATCTGATTTTTCTGTTCCATGCTCCCTGCTCCACGCTCCATGCTTTATTATGTTTCAAGTTCTTTAAACAGTGATGCAGTCTGTCGTTTATAGATTCCTATTCCCGACAGCATGGTCCCCAATGTTGAGGAGAAGAGTCCCGGTATAAAACCGATATAATACGCTTCCGGGACTATCTTGGCGTGAAAACTTCCGGGCATCATCATGGTGGCTCCTTTCATCAATCCGCTTATATCTATGCCTTTTTCCTGCAACCAGTATGAAAACAATAATCCAATAATGGTGCCAAATGCAGAACCGATAATCCCGATCAATACAGATTCATAGATCATGCTTTTGTATATGTGCCCTTTTGTTTCACCGATGGCCAGGCGGACCCCAACCTCTCCGTACCGGCGTAATCCGCCGATCAGTCCTGTATTCCACAACACTATGGACATTGCAAATACGAAAATAAATACGATCAGGAAAGAAACGGAATCCATAATTTCCAGGTACCATCTCAACATCTCACTCTGATCCGTTAGTTTCAGCATAACGGGTGAAAATTCATCCTCAGGATCCGAATATTTATTGTTGAAACTGACAGTTAACGCCTCTGCCTGCTCCGCGTCGTAATAACCACCCGGGAGATAACCCAGTATCTCACCGGATGCATCCTGCATGTCAAGGGCCGCCCGGGCATCTGATATATCAACGATTATGGCTCCCCTGTCCATAACCCCCACACCAAAGCGTATGGTCCCGGCTATCGTGAAATTATAGAATGCCATGCTGCCGTACATGGTGGAACCCATCAGGGTGACGTTATCTCCTGGTGCAACTTCCAGCCTGGTGGCAAATTCATCACTGATCAGGATCTCTCCCGGGCTGTCCGGAAGAGTTCCCCTTACCAGTATCTTCTCCAGAGTCAGCCGTTCAGGTTCTTTGCTCCCGGGCGTCAGGAGGTCAATGGCAATACCTAATACGGGACCCTGGGAACGGGTCTCGCCATTTTCATCGGGTGCATCCAGCAATCCGCCGAACTGAGTCCGGGTCACCCATTCCATATCAGGATATTCTCTTTTGATGTCATCGATCAATTCACCCACATTTACGAGTGAAAGGTCTATGGGCATCTGGTTCATATTATCAGCATAAGCACGGGTCATGATCTTGACATGACCGGTAGAAAATTTAGCATTAAAATCGGCAAAATCGCCCAGTACGCCTGTGACATAGCAAACCATCAGGACGGTAAGTGAGACGCCTGCTGCTACCACAATGGCGGGTAACAGGCTTTTTTGCCGGTCGCGTATTAATCCTTTAAGCAGAAATCGAATCATTGTAATTTTCCTTTAATGGCTTCGGTTGGATTCATTTTAGATATCTTCCTGGAAGGCAGGTAGCTAACTATGGTTGTGGTGACAATAACAATAAGCATGACTGAAATGATTAAACCGATACTGTATACCGGATAGATTGTTTCACTAATTGCCATTCCCAGACTATCCGAACCGGCGGGCATGGCAAACCCCACCTTTCCCATCCAAATGAGGAAAGGAATGCCGGGTATGGCACCGAGGATTGCAGCCAGTGTGGAATGCATGGCGCCTTCCACGGTAAACAGCCTGACCACCTGGCCACGTGTCATGCCCATGGCCATATAGGTCCCGATTTCCTTCTGCCGGCGAAAAATTGAAAGCACCTGTGTGTCAAATACCGCCAGCATGGCAAGAAGCATCAGCACAATATAAAAAACCGATCCACCCACTTTCTTCACCTTGATCATTTCCCGCATTTCCTGAAGGAGGTAATCATGGTCTCTCAGCACCCATCCGTTTTCATCTCCTGTCCAGGTATAGTCCTGGTCAAGGATCAGCAGGGTGGCTTCCCCGGGCATCTGGGTCATCTCCTGCAACTTTTCAATCGGGATCCATATCTGACCGTTATCGACGGCAGGAACATCGCATTTGAACACATCGACAATTGTCACTTCTGCGGCATCGAAGGTGCCATTCACATCGCGCCATCGGACTGTAATGTTATCGCCGGTGTTCAACTTTGAATCACGAGCCATGCCCGTCCCTATGATTGCCGGGATATCCTCGTCTCCTCCGAGCAGTTTATCTGTAGGTAGTTCAGAGACTTGCTGATCAGGATCAATCCCTTTGAGCAGGATACTCATTATCCTTCCCTGCGGGTAAATGGAAGCCTGGGTTACCAGTATGGGTGCCATATTGCCCTGTTCAATTTCATCATTGAGAGAGGGAGACAAAACCCTGTGACTGTCATCCAGTGTAAAGGGATCGTAGGGGTCATAATCCGCTGTCCATATCTGCCCCCCTCCTATTTCCCAATTAATCATATCCCGGATGGCCATCCTGTTCCAACCATCAATTATCCCGTAATGCCAGATGATCAGGATCAGGATCAGCGCAAGCACAAAAACATTCAGCCAGGTCCTGAGACCTGCACCAATCAGATTCCGTAAGGCTAATTTTATTGCTGTCATGACTTGTTTTGTTAACCTGTTTAGGTTGTCTCATCGTTAACGACCTTACCATCTTCAAGCGTAATCTTCCTTTTCAGGTACTTTATCACCTTGTCATCGTGTGTGGCAAAAATGAAGGTTGTTTTAAGCTCCTGATTGAGCTTCACCATGGTTTTCAGGATGTGGTGGGAATTGGCAGCATCCAGGTTAGCAGTTGGTTCATCCGCCAAGACAAGTTCCGGCCGTTTAACCATGGCTCTTGCAATGGCAACTCGTTGGCATTCTCCACCAGAAAGCTGAGCTGGTTTTGATTTGATTTTATCCATCAGTCCGACCCATTCCAGTGCATCCAGCACTGCCTTTCTCCGTTCGGAGGGAGCCTGTTTGAGCAGGATCAACGGGAACTCAACGTTCTCATAAACCGTATATACCGGAAGAAGGTTATAGGTCTGAAAGATGAATCCCATGTGGGTTTTGCGCAATTTTGCCGCCTGTTTATGGGAAAGCTGGCCAACCGATTTGCCCAGCACAGTCGCTGTGCCCTCGGTGGGTCCGTCCAGCGATCCGATGATGTTCAAAAGGGTCGTTTTACCCGAACCGCTCGGCCCGACAACCCCGGCAAATTCCCCGGTACTAAAAGAAAGGTTAATATCACTCAGTGCCGTAAAGTGCCCCTTCCCAACAGGGTAGTGCTTTACCAGGGATTCAACGTTAACAATGTGTGCGTTCTCCATAATAACATAATTAATTCTATATAAAAATAGATTTATATGGTATATATATCTGTTTATCTGAAGGAAAATTTCTTTCCGATTTCCTCAGATCAATTATCAATGATTAAATACAACCATCAATTGTACTCCTTTTCCTGCATACAGATTCACTTCCTCCATCCCCGGATAAACCTGGAACCGGTCAGGATTCCAGAATCCCATCAGGTAGAAAATCCATCTGTCAAATGTCCATGAACAGTTTATGAAATTATACAGGTCATTATTCTTCCAGTCATAAAAAAAAATGGTGCTCAGGTTCGTGATGATGGAGAGGGGATAATTGGCAGATAACGCTGAAAATGTTACCCCATCACCTTTGCCAAACAACTGATCTGAAAGGCTGTACGTAAAAACTTCAGTCATCACGTTCAGTCCATTTCCCAATCCGAAAGTATAGTCCAGCCCAACCGTTAGGAACCGGCTAAGATCCCTGGTCAGGTACTTCGAATCGGTATGTATGATTGAACTTTCAAACCATAATCCGATCCCGATATCGATCTTACCATCCAGGGCAATCCTGTTTTCCTGGGCAAAGTCATGCCTGTCAATAGGGATAACCAGAGTGTCGTTCCTGATATCTACCGACCGGTTGTGGTAACTCAGTCCAATTTCTCCAACCGGCACCGGTACCTGAATGCGGCTACCAAATTCAGGCCGGTTCTTTTCGGAGCCAAATGCTTCCCACCCTTTGGGTTCTTTGTTGCCAATCAGACCCCAGACCCAGATGTTGGTATTGTTGAGAAAATAATACCTCATCAACAAACCATAGGTTCCATCCGTCAGTTGCAGAGGATCCCGCGGATCAATCCGGTCGAACCACATGAGCGGTCTTAGCAGGATTGCCGATCCGAAATTGATCTTCTGTAGTCCGGCCCTGATCTCAAACTGATCACCGGAAAACCTGATCCACATTCTGTATGCCTTGCTCTTACTATCGGTGGTCGTGCTGTCACCAGACCAGAAGGTGCTTGTTCCCCAAAGGTTTGCCGAAAACTCAGCATCAACCCTGAAACGTTCACCCACCGGGTGATCCAGGGTCAGAGCAGGGATATACCGTCCACCAAGCTGGCCATTCAGGGATTCGCTGTAGCTTATGGTACTCCACCCGGACAGCATTCCCTCAATATTGGACGACTGACAATATCCGTTAACCGTTTGTATAACGATAATAATCACGATGCAGGTCCGGCGACCTGTGCCAGGTGTTTTCATTTTCGGTCCATTATGCCATAAAAGAAAAAGTTGACAAGCTCCATGATGACCTCCTGCGGATGGTCATACAGCTTCAACAATTCTTTATCCTTGGCAAGATCAAATATATGGTTTAGAAAATAGAGGATGAATTCCGGGTTAATGTCGTTCCTGATATCCCCACGCTGCTGGGCTTCCACATAATCTTTCAGAATCTCGTTGAGTACACTGCTTGATTTTGCCTGAATATAGGAAGCCAGTTCCGGTTCGTTTTGCACAAGGTAATCATCATAAAACGCATCACCAAACTCATTGATCCCTTCCATTTTCATCTGAATGGTCAGCCTCACTTTCTCCTCAAATGCAATATCTGTACGTTTCATCACTTCTCTATACCTGATTAGATTCTCGGCTATCAGCAGATCGATGATCTTCTTCACCAGCTCGAATTTGTTGTTGAAATGTTTATAAAAGGTCATCTTGCTTACACGGGCTTCCCTGCAGATCTCTTCCACGGTTACCCTTTTTATCCCGTATCTGAAAAACAGCTCTTTTCCTGTCTCGATAATCTGCATCAGTTTCTCATCCTCAGGCGGTTCAATATCATTCTGTTTCATACGAATAATTTTTTTTATACGTATTTCGTACAAATATACATATTTTGTCTAAAATACCAAAATAATTAGGGACAGCTACCGATTTAAAAAAACACAGTGTGACTAACGTATCATACAGGCACCCTCAATCCCCTAAAGATGTTCCGAGGTTTCGTGCGCTGATCACCCAGGGATGGTTTGGTGGGACGAATCTTATCTTATTGACAACCTGTTCAAGGGGAACCGGTTCAGTGTGATCTCCGCGTGCGGCGATCATCACACCATACTCACCCTTCTTGATGGAATCGACACAGGTTGTCCCCAGTTGTGAAGCCAGCAGCCTGTCGGATGCCGTAGGAGCACCTCCACGCTGAAGGTGTCCAAGGATTGTTAATCTGGATTCAAGACCGGTAAGTTTTTCGAGCTCTTCAGATACCAGGAGTGTATTACCGGTATGTCGGGATTCAAGTTCTTTCAGTTTCGACTTTAACTCATTTCGTTTTTCCTTATCCTTCTCACTATCCAAAGTCTTCTCAATTTTATCACGACTCTCAGCAAATTCTCCTGCAACGGCTCCCTCAGCAATTGCCACAATGCTGAAATTTTTGCCACGCCGACTCCTGGCAAGGATTGATTCTGCCACTTTATTCACATCATAGGGTATTTCGGGAATCAGGATTGCATCAGCGCCACCGGCAACACCGGCACCGAGGGCCAGCCATCCTGCACGGTGCCCCATAATTTCAACCACAATTATCCGGTGGTGGCTATGTGCTGTGCTGTGGAGGCGATCAATTGCTTCAACAGCAATGTGCAATGAAGTATCAAATCCGAAGGTGACATCTGTGCCATAGATATCATTGTCAATGGTTTTTGGAAGTGTAATTACATTCAATCCTTTTTCGTGCAATTTAAAGGCATTTTTTGCAGTTCCTCCTCCACCGAGGCAAACCAGCACATCCAGGTGGTGTTTATGGTAGTTCTCAATGATTACATCAGTCATATCCACCACTTTCCCTCCAAGCAACATTTTGTGGGGTTTGTCACGACTTGTTCCCAGAATGGTACCACCCTGGGCGAGTATCCCGGAAAGTTGCCCGTTATCCAGCCGGATGTGTCGGTTTTCCATTAATCCGCGGAAACCATCTTTGAATCCGATGACAGTCATCCCCTGTGAGACGGCTGTTTTGCCAATTCCCCTTATGGCTGCGTTTAATCCAGGGCAATCACCACCTGCGGTGAGTAAACCGATAGTTTTCTTCATGATATATTGAATTACAACGATTTAAGCATTAAAAGTAGCAAATAAAAATGAAGGTAATAAACCAAACAGCGTAAACATTTCAAATTTTATCAATAAACATTACCTTTTTAACGTTCTCTCATTCCAAGCGGTGCAAATACAAACCAGAAAAAGGTAGCAACCAGCATCATCCATTTAACCCGTTCAAGTGATAAATCGCCAAAAAGGAACAGGACCGAAGGCAGCAGCAGGATTACCAGGGACGCCAGTCCAATAATTCCTGATATTTTACGCAAAACATTTTTCATCGGTTCACATCATTAAAAAGGCTCTTCTCTTCTGATATCCCCAGCTCAGGATAAGGTAAAGAGCTGCTGCTACAAACCAGCCCGGAAGGCTTACAAAGAAAATCTGGATGCCTGCAAATTTAACAAGTAGCAGGCAGGTCGCAAGTGTAAGGAACCAGGTCAGTCCGGCTGCCCAGTTAAAATTTATCCGGCTCTTCTCCGCAAAGAAAGGATACAGATTAAACTTCTTCATCAGCCAGTAATCAACAAAGATCACTGCCCCCATTGGCATAAGGAGCATCCCGTATAGGGCAACAAAATCGAGCAGTTTCATGGCAATTGCCGGAAACAGACCGGCAAAGGTGGCAATACCCCCTGTGATCAGGGTAATTTTAAAGAGTGATGAACGCGGTCTGATTGCCTGAAACGCAAGCCCTGCTCTGTAAATTGTCGGATTGGCTGTCGTCCATCCCGCAATAATCACGCACAATAATCCCACATACCCTGCTGCCCTGAACGCCAGGGGACCCGGTAAAACATCTGTATCCGCAGGATTCAGATGAAGCTGGTAAGCATACAATATGGAGGCTGATATCCAGGCCATGAAATGCCCGACATACATACCGGCTGCAGATGCAATGGCATACCAGGATCTCTTTGCATACCGGAAGACGGACAGGTCGGACATCCCGATGTGCATGGCCATGTTGCAAAACCAGGAAAAAAACATGACATGCCAGAACGTAAATTTCACCTGCCCCGGCAGTGGATCCCCGCCTTTCCAGATCTGTGTCCGGGCCAGTGTCCACAAATCACCAGCGTTCTGAATCTGGTTATCATCGGCATCAATGAACTGTTTCAGTCCAATGAGTCCGAATGCAAGGAAGATCAGAACCATCCAGGGAGCTGCTATATTGGCAATCCTGGCAACGGTCTTATAACCATAAGCGGCTACTACTGAAATGACTGCCCCCACAACGATTACGGCAATCACCCATCCAATACTGTTCGGGAAAATGTCATTGAGCCCCGGCATCTTAAAATCAAACCAGACACCAAGTGCAGTTGCCGAGACAGTGATCATTGCACCGGCTAAAAAACAAAACATGACTCCGTTAGCCAGATTGTACAGGATTACAAGGTTTCTGCCGCAGATTTTCTCAAGTTGATAATAAAGGGTTAGTCGCAACCTGGTTCCAATGGGGGCTGTCAGAAACATCCAGCTGAGAACCGCCAAAGCATTACCAAATAACAACCCGACAATAAGGTCAAACGCACCAACACCTGCGGCGACAAAGAGAGGGCCGATCATCAGTTCCGTACCTGCACAGTGCTCCCCCGCATACATCCCGATAAAATGCCTGAATCCAAGGAGCGCCCTGTCAGGAATTTTTTGCCGTTCAAATTCCGAGAGGGAAGATTTACTTTCTGAATGATCCTGATCTGTCACTCAATCAAATCTATAACGTTCAACAGATAAAATATAACCAAATATAACAGATATATCCTTTCATGGTTTTTTCTTATGAACAAAAACTGCCGTTGCTTTACGATTCTGATCAAAGATTATTACCTTGTATGCAACAATCATTTTGACCCTGTTATGACAACTCCTGATTCATTAAAAAGTGCGTATCATGCAGCAAAAGGACAATATGCAGTACTGGGTGTGGATACCGATTCTGCATTGCAGAGGCTAGGAGAAGTTCCCATCAGTTTGCATTGCTGGCAGAGTGACGATGTTGGTGGTTTTGAAGATCCCGGGGCACCTGTCACCGGCGGCATTCAGGCAACGGGGAATTATCCGGGTAAGGCACGAAACATCGGCGAGGTCAGGGCTGATCTGGAGAAGGTTTTTTCCCTTGTGCCAGGGAAACACCGGCTAAGCCTGCATGCGATATATGGGGACTTCAATGGAAAGAAAGCCGATCGAAACCGGGTTGGACCGGAGCATTTTCAGAGCTGGGTGGATTGGGCAAAAGCCCTCCGCATAGGGTTGGATTTCAATTCCACCCTCTTCTCTCATCCGAAAGCTGATTCCGGTTATACACTCTCCGATAATGATCCGGCTATTCGCACATTCTGGATAGAGCATGTAAACCGCTGCCGTGAAATTTCTGACTTCATTGGCAAAGAACTGAAAAACCGCTGCATTCATAATATCTGGATACCGGATGGCTCCAAAGATCTGACCGTTAACCGGTATAAGCACCGGGGTTATCTCAAGGAATCCCTGGATGCGGTCTTTGCTAAGGCTTATGACCCCTCTTTCATGTCCGATGCTGTTGAATCAAAGCTTTTCGGAATAGGCCTGGAAGCCTTTACTGTGGGATCGCACGAATTCTACCTTGGATATGCCATTCAGAATAACATCATGCCATGCCTCGATATTGGTCATTTCCATCCTACCGAACAGGTATCGGATAAAATCTCAGCACTTTTCCAGTTCGTTCCGGAATTGTTGCTCCATGTCACACGGCCCATTCGCTGGGACAGCGACCATGTTGTCATATTGAACGATGATGTGCGGTCACTGTTTGAAGAAATTGTATGGGCTGACAAACTGGAAAACGTGAACATTGGACTGGACTTTTTTGATGCAAGCATAAACCGGATCGGAGCCTATGTTATTGGCATCAGAGCCGTTCAAAAAGCCATTTTACTTGCCCTTCTGGATCCAATAGAACAGTTAAGGGAATATGAGGAAAATGGATTGTATTTTGAGCGGTTAGCCTTAATGGAAGAAGCTAAGTCCAAACCGTCGGGTGCGGTATGGGACTACCATTGCCTGATGAATGATGTCCCGGTGGCTGAAAATTACATCCCGGAAATCCAGAAATATGAAAGAGAGGTGCTTTCGGGCAGGTAACCAAAAACAGTATCTGGCAGCGTGAAAAAATTCCGGAAAGTAACCGTCGAACAACCGGTAATTATTTGATTTCAGGAAGCAATTCCTTACCTTGTATCTGGAAAAAGTGAAAAATATTTATCCTCATATTACCGATGCCTTAAGCAGGGAATCGCAGCTGGTTTTAGCTACCATTATTGAGACCAGAGGTTCAACACCACAGATTCCGGGCACCTCGGCATTGATTGTCAGAGGATCTGTCTGGAAAGGGACACTGGGGGGTGGCGTTCTCGAAGCAGAAGCCCAGAAAAGAGGAGAGGAAGCCATGAAAAGTGGCAGATCCCTTTTGTTTGAATACAATCTCGATTCAGATGTCGCTGCTGCCGAAGGTGCCCTCTGCGGAGGGAAAGCCACCGTGCTCATTGATGCGCAACCGGAGAAGCACAAAACCGTTTTTTTGGAAATAAGCCGGTCCATTGAAGAAAAAATACCGGGAGTCCTGGTAACGGTTATTCAGAAAAAGGATGACCGGGTTGATATCGAGCGATTCTGGTCTCCGGAAGGGTCCGAATTTCCCCCGGCTCTATCCGGGGAAACTGCAATATTCCCCGAAATAACAAAGTCGCTTGAAGACAGGAGAACGAGGGTGGTTACCCTCCCCGGTGATCCAGCCTCTCGTGCAGTTCCTGAGCGCACCATCTGCTTCGAGCCCATTACCCCAATGCCACAACTGATCATCGCCGGCGCAGGACATATCGGGCAGGCACTGGCACATCTCGCGAGTCTCCTTGATTTTGAAACCACTGTTATCGATGACCGGCAGGAGTTTGCCAACCCTGAACGTTTCCCTGACAGCGATCACATCCTGGTGATGGATATCGGTCAGGCTTTAAGCGAACATTCCATTACCCCGGATACATACATTGTTCTTGTAACCCGTGGCCACAAACACGACGCCGATGCCCTGAAAGCCTGCATTGGGGCCGATGCAGGGTACCTTGGAATGATCGGAAGCAAAAGAAAGGTCATACAGATGAGGAAGGAATTCATCGAGAAGGGATGGGCTTCTCCTGAACAGTTTGACAGAATTCATGCGCCCGTTGGAATTGATATCTCCTCCACTACCATTCAGGAAATCGCCATAAGTATTGCTGCACAACTGATCCAGACCCGTCATCACAACCTGAATATTCCGCATATAACAGCCATTGTCCTGGCTGCCGGAGAATCAAACCGGATGAAGGAGCCAAAACTGCTGCTATCCTACAGGGAAAAACCCATGATCCGTAATGTCGTTGATACAATTGCCCGGTCAAAAGTTCATGAAACCGTGGTAGTCCTTGGAGCCAACCATGAAAAAATTGAGGAAGCCCTGACCGGCTCTTCCGTTACTTACTGCGCCAACAAAAATTATAAGAAAGGCATGCTCTCCTCTATCCAGGAAGGGGTAAAATCCATGCCAGCAAGCAGTGATGGCTGTCTGGTTGTTCTTGGTGATCAGCCGATGATCACTCCGGAAATCATTAATGCAATCATTGATGCATACAGCCGTACACAAAAAGGTATTGTGGTCCCGGTATTTGAAAAAAGAAGGGGGCACCCGGTTTTAATTGACAGAAAATACAGGAACGATGTTGACTCTCTCGATCCGGAAGTCGGATTACGTGACCTGATCTGGAAATTCCCGGATGATATTGCTGAGGTGAAAATTGACGAAGAAGCAATCGTAAGAGATATTGACACCAGAGACGATTACCAATATGAACTAAATAAGATCAAAACCCCATAAAACAATCATCATTATGGGAATCAATGCAAAATAACATACAGTATTCTATTAACTATTTAATGATGAAAGAAATAATTCGTTTCGAACTGAACCATGAACCAAGGGAATTGGAACTGGACAATGACCTGATCCTTGCCTGGGCTCTACGGATAAACTTCGGAATGACCGGTGTAAAAGTGGGATGTGAATTGGGGTTGTGCGGTGCCTGCACCGTGTTGCTGGATAATGAACCGGTACGATCCTGTATACTGCCCGTAAGTGAGGTTCAGGGAAAAAAGGTACTGACCATAGAAGGTCTGGCAAAAAATGGCGAATTGCATCCGTTACAAAAAGCATTTATGAAACATGATGCGTTACAGTGTGGTTTTTGCACACCGGGTATGATCCTTAACGCGTATGGCTTGCTGATGAAGAATCCTGAACCCTCCAGGAAGGAGATCATTGAAGGAATGGAAGAGAATTTGTGCCGGTGCGGTGCCTATACACGGATCATCGATGCCATCCAAACTGCAGCTAAAGAAATGAAAGGAGGGGTTGCATTATGAAAAAGAATAGTAAAACTACGGACCAAAAGGTGCCGGAAAAAACATCGGGCATGAAGCGACGCAGCTTTATCAAGCTGATGGGCGGAGGAGTATTTGTATTATTCTATGTAGGTGATCCATTCAAACTCCTGGCACAGCGCCGGGAGTTACCCGAGGATTTTAACGCTTTCCTGAGAATCGACGAAGAGGGGATGGTATCCTGTTTTACCGGAAAGATTGAGATGGGACAGGGAGTCATAACTTCCCTGGCACAAATGCTTGCTGACGAACTCGAGGTACCCTATGATCAGGTTGAAATGGTTATGGGAGATACCGATCTTTGTCCCTGGGATATGGGGACTTTCGGATCCATGACCACCCGGTTTTTCGGACCACCGTTACGTGCTGCCGCTGCCAAAGCAAGAAACGTGTTAACCGATCTGGCATCTGAACACCTTAACCTGCCTCCCAGTCAATTAACGATAAAGGATGGGGTTGTTATGGATCAGCACAATCCGGAACACCGGGTCGCTTACAGCCAGTTGACCAGGGGTAAGAAAATCGAAAAAGAGATAACGGAAACGCCTCCCCTTGAGGAATACACAAAATTTACCGTGGTAGGGGAACCGATGTTGCGAAGGGATTCCAGGGCTAAGGTAACCGGTGATGCAAAATTTTCCGCTGACATCCGGTTGCCCGGAATGGTGTATGCAAAAATTTTACGCCCGCCTTCGCATGGCGCAACTCTCTCTTCTGTCGATACTTCAGCAATTGAGGGTATGGAAGGAGTGGAGCTAATCCATGAAGGGGATCTTGTTGCGGTGCTGCACGAATCTCCCCAGATGGCGGAACTGGCACTCTCAAAAATAAAAGCTACCTACACATACGATGAATTGGATGTGAATGATAAAACCATTTTCGATCACCTCCTTGCCGTTGCTCCCGAACCCTCGGTTTCAGAAGAAGGGGGTGATCTTGAAAAGGGGGAGGAACTTTCTCACCTTGTTTTTGAAAGGGAATACCATAACAGTTATGTAGCCCATGCTCCCATCGAACCGCACACTGCACTGGCTGTGAAGGAGGGTGACCGCATCAGGGTCTGGGCTTCGACCCAAACACCCTTCCCCCTGAAAGACCAGATTGCACGCGTACTTGATATTTCCCCCAACAAGGTTCATGTTTCACCTCCTTTCGTGGGTGGCGGATTTGGAGGAAAAACCAGCAATGGGCAGGCAATTGAAGCGGCACGATTAGCAGTTTTGACCGGTAAACCAGTGATGGTTGCCTGGACCAGACAGGAGGAATTTTTCAACGACACATTCCGACCCGCTGCGGTGGTAAAAATCAAATCGGGAGTTACAAAATCAGGGTCGATCGCACTCTGGGACTATTCGGTGTATTTTGCCGGATCAAGAGGGTCGGAACACAACTACGATATTCCTCACTTCAAAACCAGGATTTTTAACAGGAGCTGGACTGCACCTCCCGGAACACACCCCTTTGCAACAGGAGCATGGCGTGCACCTTCGAACAATACCAACACCCATGCCCGGGAATCGCAGATTGATATCATGGCTTCAGAAGCAGGCATCGATCCGCTGGAATTCCGGCTTAAAAACCTGAAGGATGAAAAAATGATCGGTGTCCTGAAAGCAGCAGCAGAAAAATTTGGTTATACTTCTGCAAAATCACCCAGCGGCAGGGGGTATGGTATCGGATGCGGTATCGATGCCGGAACCTATGTAGCACATATCGCTGAAGTAAAAGTGAATGAAAAAACAGGTCATGTCCAGGTGGTCAGGGTTGCCTGTGCCCAGAATATGGGTCGTGTGATTAATCCCCAAGGAGCCACGATCCAAATCGAAGGTTGCATCACCATGGGGCTGGGATATGCTTTAACCGAAGAGATCCAGTTCGACGGAGGGGCAATTCATAATAAAAATTTCGATACCTATGAATTGCCGCGTTTCTCCTGGACACCCAGGATTGATACCGTGATTATTGATGCACAGCATGAAGACCCGCAGGGCGGCGGAGAACCACCCATCATCTCCATGGGAGCAGTGGTTGCAAATGCTATTTATGATGCCATCGGAGTCAGATTGTGCCAGCTCCCCATGACACCGGAACGAGTGCTCAAAGCAATTCAGAAAAGCTGATTAAACTAAAATCCATAGATTATCATGAAACGCCGTACATCCATAATCTTAACCAGTACCTTGCTGGTCGTAACCATGGTGCTGATTCATTCCTGCAAGGTGGCAAACAGAACTGAAACAACTCCGCCAAATATCCTTTTTATTATGGCGGATGATCATGCTTATCAGGCCGTGAGCTGCTACGGACACGATCTGAATGAAACACCCAATATTGACCGGATAGCCAGTGAAGGGGTTATGTTCAACCAGAGTTTTGTCACAAACTCCATCTGTGCCCCCTGTCGTGCCGTACTGCTTACCGGAAAATACAGCCACGTGAATGGTCTTCGCGATAACAGAGCTACATTTGACGGAAGCCAGCAGACATTCCCAAAACTTTTGCAGGAAGCAGGCTACCAGACGGCAATGATCGGGAAGTGGCACCTGAAAAGCGACCCGACAGGATTTGATTACTGGAATGTGCTGCCTGGGCAGGGAGCCTATTATAACCCGGACTTCAGGGAGAATGGCGAAAGGGAAAAATACGAAGGGTATACCACGAATATCATCACCGATCTTGCGCTGGACTGGTTACAAAACCAGCGCGATGACACAAAACCATTCTGCCTTCTGCTGCACCATAAAGCGCCACACCGAAACTGGATGCCCGATACATCAAAGCTAACCCTCTATGATGACAAAACATTTGACATCCCTTCAAATTTTCATGATGATTATGCCAACATGGGCAGGGCTGCTAAAGAGCAGGACATGATGATCGCAGAAACCATGATGTGGGGACACGATTTGAAATTCCGGTTTGACCTGAACGGGGACAGCACGGAACAATTCTACTGGAGACAGCTTGATCGCCTGACACCGGAGCAACGGGCTGCGTGGGATGCTGCCTATGAACCAAAAAACCAGGCACTGATCGATGCTCCGCTGGAAGGCAGGGAACTTGCTGAATGGAAATTCCAGCGCTATAGTAAGGATTACCTCAGAACCATCTCCTCGGTGGATGATAACATTGGAAGGGTGCTTGATTACCTCGATGAAGCCGGCCTGGCAGAAAATACCATTGTGGTCTATACTTCCGACCAGGGATTTTACCTCGGAGAACATGGCTGGTTTGATAAACGGTTTATGTATGAACAATCGTTCCGAATGCCCCTGGTTGTGCGGTATCCTGCCGGAATTGAAAAGGGCCAGGTGCTTGACGAAATGGTGATGAACCTCGACTTTGCCCCCACATTTCTGGATTATGCCGGTGTGTCCGTACCGGAAGATATCCAGGGAAAATCATTCCGGAAGGTGATGGAAGGAGAAACGCCTGAAGACTGGAGAGAGGCTGTCTATTACCATTACTATGAATACCCCGCAGTCCATAGTGTAAAAAGACACTATGGAGTGCGTACTGACCGGTACAAACTGATCCATTTCTACTACGATATCGATGAATGGGAGTTGTATGACCTTCAGAATGATCCGGATGAGATGAACAACATCATCAATGATCCGGAGAATGCCGCATTGGTTAATGAGCTGAAAGAGGTATTACAGAAGCTCCAGGATCAGTATGGCGATTCGGAAGAGCTGGCACGGTCGTATTTACGCGAGAAGTAAAAATATATTTAACCCTCAATGTTTATTTCCCCCTCAATACTATTTATATGTTAGGAACCCTTGATTA
>CAYMFM010000059.1:0-1334 GCA_964389685.1 uncultured Rikenellaceae bacterium | reverse complement strand
CCCTCAATGTTTATTTCCCCCTCAATACTATTTATATGTTAGGAACCCTTGATTACATCTTTATTGCACTTTATTTCCTGGTCATTCTGATTGTCGGCTTCTGGAGCGGTCGGAACCAGGAAAAAGAAGACTTCCTGATAGCCGGACGAAAGCTGAAATCCTTTCAGGCTACCACCACTATTTTTTCCAGCAGGATCGGTGCAGCCATTTTATTAACTTACACTGCACTGGTGTATCTTTACGGACTGGGTGCCCTGTGGTATTTTATCGGTTCTATATTTGGGCTTTTCGTCTTCTATTTCTTCGGGTTGAAGGTAAAAAAGCTGGCAGATGAACAGAAGTTTTACACCCTCCCCGATTTCTTTTTCTTTCTGAAAGGAAGGTTTGCAGGCTACCTGGCAACCATCATTACCATCATCATCATGTTCGGATGGGTGGTCCTGAATTTCACCGCCGGTGCCAAACTGGTTGAAGAATATACGCCCATCAGTTTTGAGTTTTCTGTCATCATCGTCGGGGTTATCATTTTGGTTTATTTAATGATTGGCGGGTTCAGGGCGGTAGTAAAGACGGATGTTATTCAAACCATTGGGATCTTTCTTCTTTTCATTTTAATGGTATATCTTCTGATTAGAACGGAAACGAAGCCAAAAATGCTGTTCATGGACCTCTTCAGAATCCCCGTTCAGGAGATCATCAGCTTCTTCCTTGCCGGTTTCTTCATTCCAATGGCTTCCCCTGAATTGTGGCAGAGAGTGTATGCCATCAAGGATAACAAACATTTTAAGCGAAGCCTGTTTCTCTCCTCACTCTTCTATTTCATCATCGGTTTTATTTTGTTAATGATCGGGCTGGTCATTCGTATAGATATACCCAATATTGAACCTGACACCTCGCTGATTGTAGGTTTCAGCCGGTTACTACCCGTTGGTTTAGCCGGACTTTCTGTAGTGATCATTTATTCCGCTGTATCCTCTTCAGCAGATACCTACATGTTTACTACGGCTGCTTCGGTAACCCAGGATTTCCTGGAAAAAACGGGGCTGCTGAAAAAGGAGAACCTGTTTGTTATCATGCGGGTTACCATGGCAATTCTTATGGCACTGGGTATTATCATGGCAATTGTCATCCGGGATATTGTTGATGCCACGTTCTTCTTCGTCTCCATGACCATGTCTCTCGGGTTCCTGGTTCTGGCCATCTGGATCTATCCGAAGATCAACAGGCACAGTGTCAATTTTTCGATCTTTTTCTGCCTGGTTGGGGTGATCGTACCATCCATCATTTTTGGTATCTCAACCACGCTTGTCGTTTATGCGATCGGTTTTTGTATT
>CAYMFM010000058.1:0-22979 GCA_964389685.1 uncultured Rikenellaceae bacterium | reverse complement strand
ATAGATTTCAATTATGTATCGTCATTATTCATGCTGAATGCATGAATAATTCGGGCTAACCCCTCTTCCGTCTAAAAACATTCCCTATTCTCTGAACGACACCACGCAGCTCCTCCTCCTCCCCATAATACCCCTACCCGTATCCATATCCAACTTCATCATTCGTTAATCCCTGCCAGCCGGCAGGCTGGGGTGTTCCTTGTTCTGCTATTTGCATCCCTACGGGAAAAGTAGAGACGTTGCATGCAACGTCTCTACATCGATAAATTACGAGGCTTTTCGGGTGTTAGAAATGGATATTCCTGATGTTTCTGGTTAACCGGATATTGAGACGCCAGCATGGCGTCTCTACATTGCGTGAATTTCCGATGAATTCTTGATTGGCTAAGAGACGCCAGCATGGCGTCTCTACGTCTCCCCCTCTCATAGTCATCTCCTTCATCCTTTGCCGTAGGCACGCCTATGGCGCATCCTTAATCCTTCATCCTTACAAATGCCCTTTGCCCTCTGCCCCATCATCCCCCACTGATCAAATGCAGGACCGACACGTCATCTCCATCGGTGATGGTAGCTGTTCCATACTCCTCCTTCTTCACCAGCTTTCCGTTTATTTTTATCACCAGCAGTTTAAAGGAGAATTTTTTCACCTGCAGCAATTCAGCAACGGTAAGGGAAGGGTAATGCAGCTCTTCCGGTCTGTTATTCAGCGTGATCCTCATGACATGGGTCCCAGTATGATTTCCACAACCTGGTTTGCCTGCATGCTGGCAACGACCCCCACGCGTGGTGCCAGGGGTGGGAGGGATGCGGACGTTTCACTTTTCTCATCCCCGCAAATGTAAAGATTCCCGATCTGCCGGGATCTGATGGAGTTATTGTCACCCCAGCCGGCAACACCAAGCCCGATGACAAGGGGTGTTTCCGGCAGCTGTGACTGGATCGTCTCAATGATCATCTCTTTTGATTCAGCCAGGTCAAACGCCTCCACGATAACATTGCATCCTGAAAAGATGCCGGCAAGGTTGTCCCTGTCAAGCAGCTGATCGTGGGCAATGACCTTCACCTCCGGATTCACTTTCCCAATGTTCTCCTTCAATGCTTCCACTTTTTTCATCCCGACCTGGCCGGTGAAATAGTATTGTCTGTTCAGGTTGCTCTCCTCAACGGTATCAAAATCTACGATCACCAGCTCACCGATGCCGATCCTTGCGAGCGCTATGGCACAGTTTGATCCCAATCCTCCAGCACCGGCAATACCGACCCTTGTTCTTTTCAGTATGTCAAACCGATCCGTAGTCATACACTGTGCTTTAAATATACTTTTTTCATGAAGGGCAAAAAATCCCGGGTTCCCTTTCCCTGTCCAATAACCTGTAATGGTCGTATGTCATTCTTCTCAAACAGTGCTCCGAACAGTACGTTGATGTTTCCATACAGGAACATGTCCGGGTGCAGGATGGTGGAAGGACCCAGCACGAAGATATCACAACCGGTTTTCGTCCAACCCACAATGGTTGGAAAGGTTTCATTGAATATGGATGTTCCCGTAAGGATAATGGCATCCGCTTTCCGGTTAAATTCCTGTTGTTTCTGTGGGTCAAGGATCATTGGTTCGCTAACCATATGGTCGAATACGGCAATATCAATGTTTTCCCGCTGAAATTTGTTCAGCAGCGACTGAAAATAGCCCACCATAATAATGTTGTTGTATTTCCTGAAATCGATCTCATCGAAAATATCGGAAGTTCCGCTGTATTGGTTTGAATAGTTCACCAGCGCGTTGTAATAGGCTGTGAGGACAATCCTGTGGGCGATGTTTGCCAGATCGACCGGTTCGAAGTCATGCATTTTAAGATTCACCTTTTTTTGTAGAGTCGAGCAGACACCAACGTTGCCGTTGTCGAGCATCAAACCCACGTAGATCTCTCCACAGACCAGTTGTTTAATGGAAGCGGGATTGAAGCCGTATTTTGAATAGAAATGGGTGAGGGGTTCCTGCATGGGGGTTATTGATTGTTCAAAAGAACAAATATAGTAAAGAATGTTAGCAGGGGGGAATAAATATTTCGATCAAGATACAGGAAATCATAAAAATTGCCGTAGGGGCTGTATCAAAAGTCCGAATTTAGGTCATCCTGAACTCCTGCCTGCCGCCCACCTGCCGCTTGCCTGCCGGCTGTGTAATACTTCACAATTTCGGCAACAATGTTTAAAACGAATATCAAAAAGCAGGTTTTATACAAGGTCCTTCTTGCGAAACTAGTTTTAACCATTACACTTTACCCCGAACGGGGTAGAATAATGAGTAACCACCGGTTATGACCGGTGGTTAGTATATACAAGAAGATTACAACCCTGTAGGGGTTGAATTTTGCTATATAAAATATTAATATTCAACCCCTTCGGGGTTGTGTTTCTCTATCATCATCCTACCCGGCACTTCGCCCCAGTAAAATCCTCGGGGCTCGTACCGGGTTACTCATAATTGAATCCCTTTGGGATTCTTTTATCATTGGCTTCTAAATATTCATAAAAAAATATCAAATGGGATAACCAAATTGGGATTTAAGTGTGGATTAAAATCTGTTGCCTGAATACTGAAGAAATACACGGCAGGCACGGCCTACGGAGCTAAAAATTGTCTTTTTGTCTTTTACCGAGTACCCAGGACCCAGGACCGAGAACCTGTCACTTCTCTCATTAATGAGTTACCATTGTCCGAAGGACTCCTATGGAGAGTTACTATCGAATTATCAACTCTCACCTCTCAAATCTTCTTCCACAGATTAACGCCTGGTGTATTTCGGTCCATGGAATACTTTCCCAAAGAATAAATAGCGCAGTTGGACCATATTTACGGGTGTACACCAACCCCGGGTTACCTGACTGCCGTCAGGCAGGCGGTCACTATCGTCCTCCCTGTGAAATAAAAGCAAAGCTTTTACTCCAATGGAGTATTTCACAGGGAGCAACCCTGGGTTTTGTTATGAACCGGTTTACTGCCTTTCGCCAGATAAAAGGTATGGTTTTTCAAATAACAATGCAGTTCCGGCGATTGTTTAAGGCGTTACTTAACCCCCGGTATAAATACCGGGTTAACAGATATATAGCTATAATTCAATAAATTACCCTGGCATTTATGCCAGGGGATCACGTTCTTTGTAACCATCGGTCCAACTGCATACTTTCTAAGAGGGAAAACATACCATGGACCGTTAATTGCCAGACGTACAAAAAATTGCGACACTTGAGTTACTATCGAATTACAACTGAATTACAACGAGTTACAATCGAGTTACCATTGTATGACCCTGTGAAATAGTGCCAAAGGCACTGATACGAAGTTTTATTTCACAGGGTAAACCATCGTTTGACAATTGCATGACAATCGTATGACTATCGTTTCACCGTCCGCACTCCAAAAACCGGCCCTGCCCGATGTCCCTCATGGGCTTTGAAGGTAACAGTCACCTTTCGTTTTCCGTATGTCACCTCCTCCGGAATATCATAGGTGATGTATATAAAGTGTCCATCCTTTTTGTTGGATATGTTTTCCGTTGCAATGATTTGCTCACCGGCAAGAATATCAAAGGTACGTGATCCGGGGAAACCGCCCCAGTATTCCACTGCCAGCGCCATGGGTTGACCCATCATCACGCTCAGGTCGTAGGAGAACCATCCGTTTCGGCTTTCACGATACCGCCTGTTTTTGAATTCTCCGGGATTGGTTTGTTCACCCTGGAAATTGTGATCCCGTTCGGGCTGCATCTCTCCGGGTTGCACAAAATCATAGGTCATCTCCTCAATTCTTTTTTTCTCCTGCAGTTGTGCCTGGTATTCAGCCTGAAATTCCTGCCACCGCTCCTGCGTAAACATATCCCAATATACGGTGTACCGGCGTTCATGGGTAGCATAGAAAGGTTTTACCTGAACATCCCTCGGCTGTCCAACTCCGGATGTCATGAAAGTGTTCACCTCACCGGGAACCGGTTCAAGCCAACCGGAAGGATCACGGTTTTCGGTCATCAGAACAGGAACATACAGGGGATCGGAGGCATCCGGATCGTCCTCAGGACCCAGATAGCCTGCCATAACAATGGGGCCGTACATGATAGCCACCCGGTTGGAGTCATCCGGCATGGTCTCAAGCCGCAGGGTAAAAGGGATGTGGATTTCCACCCGGTCACCCGTTTTCCATTTCCTGGTGATGGGGACAAAACTGGCAGGCGACCGGTTAATTTTCAGTTTTTTGCCGTTTACAACGATCTCCATTCCCTTCCCCGCCCAGTAAGGAAAACGAACCTGCAGGGTCAATCTGGTCGGCTGCTCACATTCAAATTCAATGGTTGTTCCCTGTTCTTCGGGATATTGTGTTACCTGTCGTACTTTCATTTTTTTCTCCTTCCAATCCAGTTCTGCAGCAATAAACTGACTGATGAACAACTCTTCATCGTTATGGAAAAAAATATTTCTTCCGTACTTGGAATGGTTTTCCATGCCGGTTCCCACACAACAGGTAAACCAGTAAGGATCCTGGTAGGATTTATAACCCCCCATTTCAAGTGAAAGGTTGTAAATGACCCGGCCATCCTCCGGGTGCTGTGAGGAGAGGATGTGGTTGAAGAGGGCCCGCTCGTAATAGTCAGCCACCTTGGCTGAAGCTTCCCATTCAAACAGGTGACGGGTCAGCTTAAGCATGTTATAGACGTTGCACGATTCGGTAGTACCGCTGCTTAACCGGTTACGCAGGGTATCCGGCGGACCGAAATATTCATGGTTGCCATGTCCCCCGGTAACATAGGAATGATGATTGACGATCCGGTCCCATGCAAATTCTGCTATAGCACGGTCTTTCTTATCGCCGGTTAATTCATAACGCCGGGCAACACCGATGAGTTTTGGGATTTGCGTATTTCCATGTTTTCCCGGGAAGATGTCTTTTTTCTCAGCCAGCGGCTCAAGGATCGCTTTATGATGGAATATCCGTGACATCTTAAGGTATTTCTCATCACCTGTGTCACCATACAATTCAGCCAGCACTTCATTGATTCCTCCGTGTTCGCAGTGAAGCATTTCCTGCACCTGTTGGTCACTTAGCCCGGTAACGATCTTTTCAAGCCAGTCGGCAAACTTCACGGAAATATCAAGCGCTTTTTCATTACCGCAAAGCTGGTAAGCATCACGCAATCCACCCATCACTTTCTGTTGAGTGTAATAGGGAACCCAGATACCATTCAGGTCAAACCCCTGCGAACGAATATCTCCTTTCGCCACCTCTTCTTCAAGGATCCGTTTGCCATCGGGGAATGCCCCGATATAACCGTCCCCGTCGGCTTCCTGGCAGATACCCAGCTCATCTACAATGTAATTGACACGGTCAAGGAAACGCTGATCCCCTGTAGTTTGGTACATCAGTGCACAGGCACTCAGGTAATGCCCCAGGCTATGCCCGGCAATGGTGTTGTCTTCCCATCCATGGTAGTGTTCCGCTTTCGGCTCCAAACCGGCTTCTGAACGGAATTTTGCGAGCAACCGGTTCGGCTCATAATTCAGCAGTGATTGAACATTCAGATCGGTAGCATGCTTGAAAGGACCATCCAGCAACCTGACCTCAGTCAGTTCAAAAGGCAGAGCCCGGAATGCTACCACCTCCGGTCCACCGGTTGCAATCCGGTTTTCTGAAGGCGATTGACAGGCAGTCATGATCAATCCGAGAATAAAAAAAGAGTAAACAAATCTTACCATGATATTCAGTCTGTATGGTTACATGTAAAATTAACACCTTATATTTAAATATTCAACCCCTGTAGGGTTGTTATCTCCTCGTACATCTTAACCACCGGTTACGACCGGTGGCTACTCATTATTCTACCCCTGCCGGGGTAATTTTAGATGGTTAAACAACAATTCGGCAGAAAGATTTGCGATATAATCTTCCTACAGATGGTTATTTGATTTTGTTACCGAAATTGTGAAGTATTACACGGCAGGCGGGACTTTGGCATAACTTATAACCTATCCGTGTTCATTAACAGCATAGGCCTCCTGTTTGATTCTCATAAATTGTGTTATACTTGTAATACTATATTTTCTTAACCCGGTAATTTTCCATTCCTATATGGCCAACCATCTCGATTCAAGTGTAGACCAGCGATTTTCGTCGCGGTGGGGATTGATTTTGAGTGCAATGGGGATTGCTGTAGGTACCGGTAACATATGGAGGTTTCCGCGAATTGCCGCTCAATCGGGAGGAGATCATGGAGCCGGTGCATTTCTGATCGCCTGGCTGATTTTTCTTTTCCTCTGGAGCATTCCCCTGATCATTGCAGAGTATTCCCTTGGGAAAAGACACCGGTCGGGTGTCGTGGGAATTTTTATTAAAAGTGTTGGAAGAAAATTTGCCTGGATGGGAACGTTTGTGGCTTTTGTCTCCACAGCAATCACCTTCTTTTATACGATCGTTGTGGGATGGTGTATTTACTATTTTGTTCATACACTAATCCATCCGCTTCCGGTTACAACAGAAGCTGCATGGGCGACCTGGAATAACTACCAGGAAAGTGCCTGGCCATTTCTTTTTCATGTTCTGGCAATCGGATTTGGAGCGCTGGCAATCTGGAAAGGAATAAAATCGATCGAAAAGGTGAATAAGATATTGATTCCCGCCCTGCTGATCATTGTGTTCCTGTCCGTAATCCGGGCACTCACCCTCCCTGGAGCCTGGGATGGTATAGTCTATTTGTTCAGGCCTGAATGGAGCCAATTGAAAGATCCACAAACCTGGATTTCAGCACTGACACAAAATGCCTTTGATACCGGAGCGGGATGGGGTTTGTTTCTAACCTATGCAGCATACATGAAGGTGGAGCATGGAACAGTGAAGAATGCCTTTACTACCGGAATAGGGAACAATACAGTATCCCTTCTTGCCGGGATCATGGTCTTTGGAACGGTATTCGCAGTGTTACGGACCGAAATGGGAATGCAGGATCCCCAGGTCCTGGAGATCATGAAAACCAGCGGTCCTGCTTCAACAGGATTAACATTTATCTGGATGCCCCAACTGTTTGCCCGGATGATGTTTGGTAATCCGCTGGCAGTGCTCTTCTTTCTTGGTCTTACCTTTGCGGGATTTTCCTCCTTGATTGCCCAGCTGGAACTGCCCACCAGGGTGATGGTGGATACAGGATTGAAACGCCCGGTGGCCATCGGGTTGGTGGTTGCTTTTGTTTACCTGCTTGGAATACCTTCTGCAAGAAACCTGAATATCCTGAGCAACCAGGATTTCGTCTGGAGCGGAGCGCTCATGATTTCCGGCGCTTTTATCGCCTTTGCTGTGATCAGACAGGGAGTGAAAGGAGTGATACAGGAAATCAATGAGATGCATAACGACTGGTCCGTCGGAAAATTCTGGAGTATGACAATCAGGATATTCATCCCGGTAGCAGCGACCTTCTTATTGTTCTGGTGGCTTTTCGAATCGTTTATGGAAGGAGAGAGCGAACAATGGTATAACCCCCTGAAACCTTTCAGCCTGATGACCTGCCTGGTTCAGTGGTTTGTTGTGATTGCAATTTTTATAGGACTTAACCGTAAGATTGTCCAAAAGACGATTGGATAGTTTTAAAAAATAGGCTTAGGCGAAGGCAAAGGCTTAGGTAAAAGAGTTTGGAAGAATTAAAACGCTGAATTGCTATATTTCTCGATTTTTTCCCTCAGCCTTCGCCTGTCTTTTCTAGTACAATTCCAAAAACTCATACCCGTTCCCCGACCAGTCCAGAAAACGGATAAAATCATTTATTGAAATAACCAGGGTTGCGGTATTAACGTTAGGATGAAATCCAACCTTTTCAGCACGTTCGAGCTCCTTATCGATAAAGAGACAGACATGGTTTTCTTCATCATTTATCAGTCCGAATGGAGTAACAGACCCCGGTTTCAGCCCCAGGTATTTAGCCAGTCTTTTTTCCGAGGCAAAAGTCAGTTTCCCCTGCTTCAACCGCTGCTCGAGATCCCGGATGTTGAGATCCTGCCTGTGCTCGAGAATGACCAGGTAATGCCTGTTCCCCTTGTGGTTCCTGAAGAATATGTTCTTACACCGGGTTCCTCTGATCTTTTCCCAGAACGGAATAGCATCTTTAACTGAGTATACCGGTGGATGTTCATAGTATTCGAAACTGATCTTAAGATCAGTTAAAATTGTGTATAGCTCATCAGGTCCGTTCATAATGATGGTTTTTCAGGTTACCCAAAAGTAGAAAGAAATGATTTCTTTCCCCAATATTTATTGAGAATGAATTAAAATTACAAAAAAGTCGAAAGCGATATTACATATTATATCTATATTTAAACTTATAATCCTAAAAATCTAAAGCTATGCGAAAGATCACGATGATTTTGCTCTCTATTGTATTGGGATGCCAGATGGTATTTGGCGGCATCATGACCAACACAAACCAGAGCGCTTCATGGGTCAGGATGCTGATCAGGAATGCATCGACCGAAATTGATGCTGTCTATTACAATCCGGCAGGATTATCCAAATTATCGGATGGTTTTCATGTTTCAATCAACAACCAGTATATCACGCAGTTGAAAACTGTCAGTAACGATTATTTTTATTTAAGGGATACTCCGATGGATTTTGAAGGTAAAGTGAAAGCCCCGTTATTCCCGGGTGTATATGGGGCATTTAAAACCGGAAAATTTATCATCTCAGTCGGTTTTAACCCGGTAGGTGGTGGTGGTAGTGCAGATTTTGATAAAGGCCTTCCAACGTTTGAATTACCTGCATCCGATTTGGTTCCTAACTTAAGTACTTATGGGATTCAGGATTACAGCCTGAAAACAAATTTCTCAGGAACTTCAGTTTATTACGGCATTCAGGCTGGTCTTACCTATGCAATAAACGATGTTTTCTCCATCTTTGGCGGAGCAAGGTATATCATCGCCAAGAACACCTACGAAGGGCACCTGAAGTCCATTATGATCTCCGGTACCGGGATTGATGAGATAGCTCCCGCTGATTTCATGTATGGTCTTGCTGCCCAGGCTACTGCAGGTGCAACGGCCGCAACAGCAGCAGGCACCGGTATGCAGCCATTAATGGATGGTGGTGCCGGGGGATTTACTTTTGCAGAGGCTGAAGCTAACTTTATCATTGATGCACCTACAAGGACAGCACTGGAGGGTGGACTGCTAAGCCTTGGAATTCCTCAAGCAGCCATTGATGCCATGACACTTGCAGTAGCCCAGGGAACCTATTTCGCAGCTGCATCAGCCCTTGAAGAAAGTGCTGCCACAGCAAAACTGACCGGTGATTATTTTGATGTGCTCCTCGGTGACCAGGAGGTTGATGTGGAGCAGAATGGAATGGGTATCACCCCCATTATCGGTATTAACATTTCCCCGACCGATGCATTGAATATTGCCATCAAGTATGAATTCGCCACAAAACTTGAACTGAAGAATTCAACAGCAGAAAATAAAGGTGGTTTGATCGGTTTCAATCCACCGGCCGAGCGGATCTACATGTTCCCGGATGGTGCAAAGACCAGGGGTGACCTGCCGGCACTGCTTACCGTCGGTGTACGCTGGGATATTGTAAGCAAGGTATCCCTGCACACTGGATTTCAGTATTACTTCGACAAAGCTGCCGACTATGGAAAATCGATGTCGAACGAGGACCTCATTTCTTCCAATAACTGGGAAGCCGGTTTAGCCCTTGAATACCACCTGAATCCCAAATTAACCCTGAGTGCCGGTTACCAGCACAATGAAGTGGGTGTCAAGGATGCATACCAGTCAGATCTTAGTTACAGCCTGAACACAAATACTTTCGGAGGCGGAGGTAGATACCGGATCAATGAGATGCTGGCCATTAACCTGGGAGTGAGCTACTCGGCATATAAGGATGAGACAGTGAATTCTTTGCACCAATTGAGTGGGCAGGAAGTTACTTTAGGATTTAGACAAACCTATAAGAAAAATGCCATGGTCATCGGGCTAGGCCTCGACTTGAGCTTTTAACAAGTAAATAGGATAATACGAAAAGGGCTGTCAACATTGGCAGCCTTTTTTGTTGCTTCTTTCTTTATCGGATGAATAGATTCCAAAATAATAGGGATGACAATTATAACAACTCCATGGAGTTGAATAATAAATAGCCGCGGGTAAACCTGCGAATGCAGGTGCAACCCGGGGTATCCAGGCAAAAAGATTACCGGTCCAACTACCAGGATATTCTTTGATAAATCTATTCATGGACCGGAACTTACAGGCCTTCTTTAAAACTTCTTATAATAAAATCACTTCGACCGAAATTCATTCAAAAAGATAAATTCGACATTCTTTTTTGTATTTTGGTATTTTCTTTTAAGTAAAATGTACCGAGCCATTATATCCACAATCATGATCCTGCTTCTGTTGCAGGTGAATGGTGTTTCCCAGGTTTTCGAAATGCCCAATGCAGAGGTGAAAAGCCATGCCGAACTGACCATTACACGCATTCAGATCACTTCTGATTATACCATTGTTCACCTCAGGAACCAGAACATGCTGGTGAAGGATGCATGGGCTTGTGTCGACCGAAAAACCACCATCCGGACTTCCGATAAGGTTAAACATTTGCTGCTCCGTGCAGAAAATATTCCGCTCTGTCCTGAGCTGCACCGGTTTGATTCCCTTGGAGAGATCCTTGAATTTACACTCTATTTTCCACCCATTGATCCATCCAAGGGACGGATCGACCTGGTGGAGGATTGCGAACAATCCTGTTTCTTCTTTCAGGGAATCATCCTGGATAACAGACTCAACAGCGACATTCACGCCTACGACGAGGCGTATGACCTTTATCTGAAAAAGGAATTTGAAGCCTCACGGAGTGTCTTTTCGGGGATTGTTCAGGATATCCCGGATAATCCCACACACATCTATTCCTTTTCTTACTATTACCTTATCCTGATCAGCCATGAGATGGGTGACAAGAAGGGAACAGCCGAATGGTTTGAGAAATTAAAAGCATCCGGATTGCCCGACAGGCATTCCATTATACGGCGCATTGAGGAAATGGGGATTCTTGAGGAGTAAGAGATTAAAAAGTGATACGATGACTCCGAGTTATCGTATCACTTACTAAATCAAATTTTTCCACGAACCTGCAACACTCACAATCCGAACCTATATGAGAGTTTTACCAGGAATATATTGTGTGGACGGACATCAAATAGTTCTTCCATGTTCTCTCCCAGGTTGAATTGCCCGTCCGCCACATATTCCGTTCTTCCCTGGGACCATACCAGGTAGAGTGTTGATCCGGGAATGTATTCCCAGCGAAGGACCATGTTTGAACGAAACTGCTTGAAATTAAAATCCGGGTACTCAAAACCATAATCGTAATTCGAATCTCCGTCTTCATCCACAACATAGCCATCATCGGGATTCAGCAGGGTGATCTCTTCTTCCGTATAGGTATGGAAACGGTCACTGAATGCATCCGCATGAGGGTCGGTGATCATTTTGAACCGGTCGTAGGTCCCGGCTGATATAAAGGGTTGTCCCCAATACTGAATAGTCAGGTTGGGTGTGATGCTAAAATTCAGCCTCAATGAGAGCATCACTGTTTTCTGATCGATGGATCCGAACAGATACCGTTCTTCCTCTCCCAGTTCGATCTTATCGATGAATTGCAATTCACGTTTATTCAGGCTGAGTGATGGGACAAGGGATAGATCCAGGGCATTGCTGGGCTTCAGGGAAATGAAGAAGCCGTAATTTTGATTTGTCCTGCTTCCCTCAAAACCCCAGCTAAGGTTGGTAAATAATCCTCCGGAGATCTTTTTCCGGTTATCGGTATCCAGGTCAGCCCAAAAACTCATACTGCCGGGGATTATCATGGAAGGACCACCACGGAGGGTAGCATTGGATAACGTATTTCCCTCCGGATTAATTCCCGCTCCAAAACTCCAGTAATTTTTAAATTCCATGTTGAGATTTATATTCCCGCCGGTTACGTTACGATTCCAGCCAAAATCCCATACATTCCACTGGTTCAGGTTCACATTGAAGCTGCGGAAAATGCTGAAGGGTTCCCAGATCCTGTAACCGATCCACAAAACCTGCAATATTTCATCGGTTGAGCGCAAGTACCCGAGATCGTTCACTTCAAGTCCGGGAGATTTCCAGGAGAAAAATGTACCAAACCGGAGGTGTCCTTCTCCGATTTTAGTGAACGATAAAACCCCACCGCTGCCTGTGAGTGAAGTCCTTGAGGAATCGAGATCCAGGTATTCGGCATCGGGTCGTTGATAATACCTCGCTGATGATTCCTGGGTTTGGATGATCGCTTCTTCAGAGCCGCGGACATGGCTGAAATAGGTTTTAAAAGAGATGTTGTATGTCCTTTCCTTGATATCGTGACTGAAATGGATACCCCCTGTATAGGCATCTTCGTGCAGAAACTCGAGGTTCGGGTCGGCGATCTTGCGGTTAGTGGATGTGAACATCCCGCCTACCACGGTCTGACCTTCACGGAAATCTTTCTGTACTGTGCCTACGATATAGTTTGTTAAGGGTTCCACCGGTTCAGAATGTCTCTCTCCTTCACTGTCGATTTTTGCTGTTTCTTCGGCAGTAACGCTCTCCAGAATACCAACCGACCATCCCTTTTTTGTTTTACCCGTTAGTTTTGCCGCTCCAAGGATCGAAGTATTTTCCGGGAATTTTACCGATGCATCATCATCCACGTCGGGGTAGTACTGCGGCCTTCTTCCGATACGGCGGGAGTAAAAAAGGTTTTCATCGGCAAGGTCTCCATCGCCGAACAACAACGGCAGGCTCATGATGCTTCTACCTTCAATAAAAAATGGTCGTTTCTCCTCAAAAAAGGTTTCGAATGCAGTGAGGTTCACCTCGGAGGGATCGGCTTCCACCTGTCCGAAATCGGGATTCACCGTAAAATCCAGCGTGAGATTATTGGTAACCCCTATTTTCCCATCCACACCTGCAGAGAGATTATTACGTTTGCCCGTTTCAAACGGATTACCTTCCACTTTTTTGAACCGTTCCGTGCTGCCAACAACATACGGGGCAATTTCGACCTGCCTTTTGGGCTGGATATCTGATATTCCGTGAAGTTCTCCGAAATTGTGAACAATCCCGGATGCATCCCGTGGAAGATGCTGCCAGAAAGAGGTCTCCTCCTTCCGGAAAAGAAACCGTGCCACCTGTACTCCCCACACCTGGTCTTTGGCTTTATCAAAACGCAACTGGCTGAGCGGGATTTTCATTTCTGCTGACCACCCTTCTTCATTTACATCTGCCGCAACCCACCAGATGGGATCCCAGGTCCAGTCCTCACTATCCCCATCACTGGTAAATACACCGTCCATCTTCACTCCTGCTGCGTTTACAACAAAGGCAAATGCCGTACGACGATCAAAATAGCTGTCAAAAAGCACACCGACAAAATCTCCGTCGATCTCATCCCTCCTCGATCTGCGCCGGCTGATGCTGTCAGGACTGTTATCAAGAGCCTGGATTCCTACGTATAGATTGTCGTCATCATAAAGGATCTTGCACAGGGTTTCCTGCGAGGGCTTTTTCCCCTCGTAGGGTTCATGCTGTACAAAGTCCCCATACCAGCTACCGTTTTGCCACATTGCTTCCGATAAGCTTCCGTCCACGACGAAACTACCTGCCTCAACCCGACTGGCTAGCATAACTTTCTTATCATCATTAACTCCACCAGCCAAACATAACCGGATAGAAAAGAAGAGTAGTACGCATAAATGAGGCGACTTCTTCATAGATAAACAGGTAGTTTATAAATAGTTAGCTCGTGTCAGCCCTTCAATAAGCATGCCAAGGAAGATAACATCCCTCAGATCAGAAATGTAAAGATAGAGTGCGGGATTTTACCACCCGGCGAAATTGTTCGGTATTGAAACAACCGTTGTTCATAACCGAACAATCTCATTAGAAACAAACGCATCAAGGATAATGCAATGCATTAATAACAGCAGGATAGAACAAATCGTTATTATTTTTTTAAAACAATCATCAAATAATAGCAGATGGGTTTGATTCTAATTTTTTTTTGTAACTTGTATACAAAATTTGTTGAATTGAATCGATGGAATATAACTGAAAACCCTGGACTATGAAAAGGAAAATTCTACTCTCCCTGGTTTTAGCAGCATCTGTAACGTTTTTATTTGCACAGGAATACAGCTTAACTCCTACCGTCATTTCAACTGCCGGGCACTTCAATTCTGCCGGTGGATACAGCCTGTCAGGAACAATCGGTGAACTGGCAGTTACGACACTGGATCCGGGCGGATCATATATCCTTACACAGGGATTTCAGCAACCCTTTGCCGTTGGAGTAAATCCCGGTTTTGATGACCTGGGAATGGATTGGTCTGTGAATGCCTACCCCAATCCGGTTTCCGATTTTCTCAATATCCGGTTCAATATCGAGAACCCTGTCGATTTTAACATTGAGATCATTGATCTTACCGGGAAAAAACTCTGGATCAGAAACTATCCGGGGATCATGCCACAAGAGGTCATTTCAATTGATCTTTCAAGATATGTGAGAGGAGTGTATATGTTAAGGATCGCTACACCAGACCAGAAAGTGAATAAGATATACAAGATACAGAAGTTTTAATCCTGGTATTACCCTGAATAAATGTATTGATTTTTGCAAGCAGATTCAAAGGATTTTATCTTCACGCCTGAATTCCAAACAATAACACCCTCATAGCAGAATATTATACAACTCTAAACGAATTAAAGATCTGTAACTATTCTATTAACGAAACATAAAAGTATACAACAACCAAAAATTGTTTACCATGAGACGACTACTACTATTACTACTCACTGCTCACTGCTCACTACTCACTCTCTTCTCTCAGGCACCGGAAAAACTAACTTATCAGGGAGTTTCCCGGAATTCAGCAGGTGAAACCCTGAAACAGACCAACATTGAGATCAAGTTTGGTATTCATGCCGGAACGGCTGAGGGTGAGCTCGTCTGGGAAGAGACACATGCTGTTACGACCAACGATTTTGGTTTGTTTACCCTGATGATCGGAGATGGTACAACAACCGGAGGCGGCAGCCTGGACAGTTTTTCCGATATCGAATGGGGAACAACCCAGTATTTCCTGAATGTTCAGATGAAGGTGGATGTTGATTTTATTGACATGGGAACATCGGAGATGTTATCCGTACCCTATGCCATGTTTGCAAAATTTGCAGCTGCTTCCGGTGAATCCATCAGTTCCTACTGGATTGACGGGGCGGAAGTGGTGACCACGACCGTTGATGTTGGTGTGGGGACACCCTCACCCGCAGGAAAGCTCGAGGTTCAGGGGGATGGGGATGAAACCGATGATGATCCGCTTTTCCAGGTTAAACGGAAAGATGGAGAGACAGTATTCGCAGTCTACCCGGGTGGCGTTCGGATCAATGTAGACGATTCACCCCTGAAAGGAACCAAGGGAGGTTTTGCGGTAGGAGGTTTTTCTCCGGGGAAAGGATTGACAAATGATTTTCTGTATGTTACGCCTGATAGTATCCGGATGTATATAGATACTACTGAAACAAAAGGAACAAAAGGCGGCTTCGCAATAGGTGGATTTAGTCCGGGAAAAGGAACAGGATCAAGTTTGATGCATCTTATCGAAGACAATTATTTTATCGGACACCAGGCAGGAAGGTCAATTACTACCGGGCTGTATAATTCTTTTATCGGATATGAAGCAGGTGTGAATACAACAGAAGGATCCAGTAATGTTTTCATCGGACATGAATCCGGTCTGGAAAACCTAGGGGGCAACTGGAATGTCTTTATAGGGAACAATACAGGAAGGGATAACACAACCGGATCATCCAATATTATGATTGGTGATGAAGCAGGGATCTCGAATACGGACGGTTATGCGAATGTAATGATGGGTGATTGGGCCGGATATCATAATACAGAAGGAGCTGCTAATGTATTCGTTGGTGTGGAAACGGGATATTCAAACACTTCAGGTTGGGGTAATGTATTTATAGGACCCGTGACCGGAACAGAAAATATAACTGGGGAAAATAATGTTTTTATGGGTTTGGAAGCCGGTTATTCCAATAAGGATGGTAATAATAATACCTTTATTGGACCAGGAAGTGGATATTCAAATATCTCCGGTTCCGAAAATGTATCCATCGGCTTGTCAGCCGGATCTGATAATACCGGGAACAATAATACATTTGTCGGATCGTATGCGGGTGAGAATAATGAACTTGGTGAAAATAATGTGTTTATCGGGTATGGCGCAGGACAGGATGAAATAGGTTCCGGGAAACTTTATATTGATAATGCTAATATTTTAGGCGATCCGCTTATCTATGGAGAATTCAGCGATATTGCACCGTATCTGAAAATTTCTGCAAATACGGATGTTACAGGGAATATGGATGTAACAGGCGATATTTCAGGGACCAATATTACAGGAGGAACGATTACTGAAATTTCAGATCGGAGATTAAAAACCAACTTTGAAAAGTATCAAAATTCGCTATCTAATATCTCACGACTCCAGGGAGTAACGTTTAACTGGGTTGATGATAATACCAGAAGGTTAAATCCTGATGAACCTCAGATTGGTCTCATTGCCCAGGAAGTGGAGAAAGTAATACCGGAATTGGTTAAAACAGACCAGGATGGATTTAAATCGGTCAGCTATTCTAAACTGACCGTTGTACTTCTGGAAGCCCTTAAGGAGCAGCAAAAAATGATCGAAGAGCTGCAACGCGAAGTTGAATTGCTTAAACAAAAATAAGAGATATAAACAGCGGGAAAATCCATTTCCGCAGATTGATTTTTCCCTTTTGATAAACAGTCCATTTTATTCCATGAAAATGAGTGGGGAAATGCAACCCTTTTGCTCAAAATGGAGTTTAATATATATTTAGATCGTCTCTTTTTTTTTCTTAAGGTAAAAAAAATAAATCCATTAGAATAAAAAACAAATGCCATGAAACGACTTCTACTATTACTGTTCACAGTTCACTGTTCACTGCTCACTCTTGTGGCTCAGGCACCACAAGGCTTTAACTACCAGGCTGTAGCCCGGGATGACGGGGGAGAGTTGCTCGCTTCGCAGACAATCGATGTAAAGATCGGGATTCGTGCCGGGAGCGAGAGCGGTACCCTCGTATGGGAAGAGACCCATACGGTAACGACCAATGAGTTCGGGTTGTTTACCCTGATGATCGGGGATCCGGAAGCCACAGCCGGCTCGGGATCCTCAGATTCCTTCAGTGATATCGAATGGAGCACCGGGGCATACTACCTTGAAGTTTCGGTTAAGATCGATGTTGATTTTATCCCGATGGGCACGTCAGAGCTGCTGTCCGTACCGTTTGCCCTGTTCGCCGAAGAGGGGAATGAAAGTCAGGACCTTCACCTGTCAGGAGACATCCTGACTATCGATAACGGAGTGAATAACATCGACCTCTCCTATTATCTCGATAATACGGACAACCAGGGATTAAACCTGTCAGGAGATGTCCTATCCATCGAAGGCGGATCAGGATTGGTCGACCTGTCACTCTATGGTGATGATGCTGATGCTGATCTGACAAATGAGCTACAAAGCCTTACTCTGGATGGTAACACCCTGGGTCTGACCAATGATGCTACTACTGTAAGTCTTTCAAAATATTTGGATGACAGCAACCCATGGAGTTTGGGTAATGGAACAATCTTCTTCAACAAAGGGAATGTTGGCATTGGAACGGAGAGTCCCGGAAGCCATCTTGAAGTAATGGGTAATATGACAGGAGATCCGGTAGATCCACTTTTTGAAGTGAAAAGAAAGGATGGTCAGGCTGTTTTTGCAGTCTATGAGGATAGTGTAAGAATCTATGTGAATACAAAAGAAACAGGCAAGGGAACCAAGGGAGGTTTTGCTATTGGTGGATTCTCTCCAGGGAAAAATGGGCTTACGCAGGAATATCTCCGGGTAACTCCGGATAGTGTCCGTGTCTATATCGACGAGACAGTAGCTGGAAAAGGAACCAAAGGGGGCTTTGCAGTTGGAGGATTTAATCCTGCAACGAAAAGTCCCGCTGTCAGCCTACTCCATCTCTCCAAAGACAACTATTTTATCGGCCATGAAAGCGGAATTAAAACATCTGGCCTGTTCAATACATTCTTTGGTTTTGAAAGTGGTATGGCAAATGTAGAAGGACAGGAAAATGTGTTTATCGGGTATCAAGCAGGCAGAAATAACGAATCTGGAAGTAGTAACGTGATCATCGGAAAAGAGGCCGGGCTGAATAATAATGGAAATATAAATATCCTTATTGGGGAAGGTAGTGGACAGAATAATGCAGATGGAAGAAATAACATTTTCCTTGGATATTATTCAGGCCGATACAATACAGGTGATTTCAATATTTTTATTGGTGACTGGGCCGGATACTGGAATACAAATGGTGGTGTAACAGGCGATGAGGGGAACTATAATACATTCATCGGATACAGGGCTGGAATAAACAACAGGAAGGGAAATTTTAATACCATGCTTGGATATAGATCGGGATATGATAACCGTTCCGGTTCCAGGAATACATTCATGGGAAATTATACCGGGTATTCCAATAATTCAGGAAACGATAATGTCTTTATTGGAAATAGTAGTGGATATTCCAATGATGCTGGAAACTCAAATGCATTTCTTGGGTTTGAGAGCGGGTATAGTAATGAAACCGGTGTATCCAACGTTTTCCTTGGCAACCAGGCTGCATACAGCAATGTGAAAGGCAAAAGCAATGTCATTATTGGAGATCAGGCCGGGTATTACAACAATGCCAATTACAACATTTTTATCGGGGATAGTGCCGGGTTCAACAATACCTATGGTGGAGCCACCGGGTACCAGGGTGCCTACAATACCTTTATTGGCTACCGGACGGGATACAGTAACAGAACAGGAGCATTCAACATTTTTATGGGATATTATGCCGGTCGCAATAACAACTCCGGTAACGACAATGTGATGATCGGGAACTATGCGGGATATGATAATCAGACAGGGACTGGAAACGTATTTCTCGGGTATCAGGCCGGTGTGAGAAACAATGCAACGGGCAACGTGTTTATCGGTAACCGGGCCGGATGGTATAACCTATCCGGAATAAGCAACGTTTATATGGGATATCTTGCCGGCTCAACCACGTATGATGGTGCTTATGCTACGGGATCCAATAATGTTTTTATCGGGACTCTGAGCGGAAGGATCAATACAACCGGTGAAAAGAATACCTTCATCGGGAATTCAACAGGATACTCTAATGAGAGCGGCAGTTCCAACGTATTTATCGGCAATCTTTCAGGTTATTCGAATACCAACGGAGGTACAAATGTTTTTCTGGGAGATTCATCAGGGTATTCAAATATTGGCGGGATATCCAACGTATTCCTTGGCGATAATGCCGGATACAGAAATACTGGCGGAAACTACAATGCATTCATGGGTTTTGAATCCGGACTGTCAAATACCACAGGCCATAACAATGTGTACATCGGATATAAGACCGGGAAAGCAAGTACAAATGGGTATTACAACACATTTTTAGGATCCAGTGCCGGTTTGAAAAATACAACGGGTGACGGGAATATCTTTATCGGATATACCACGGGACAAGAAAATACAGACGGAGGCTGGAATACCTTCGTGGGATACCGTGTAAGTGCATATAAAACAGCCGGCAGGGATAATGTCATGATGGGAACGGTTACCGGTTTGCGGAACGTTACCGGATCCTATAATACATTTCTCGGATCGAATGCTGCACGGGACTATTATAGCGGCGATTACAATACATTTGTCGGGTATCACGCAGGTTACGGAAACTGGGATACAGGAGGCGGAAACCAAAACACTTTTGTGGGTGCCTATGCAGGAAATGGAAACTGGCAGGGTTCGGGAAATGTCTTTATCGGATACCGGGCCGGATATTATGAAGAAGGAGACAACAAACTCTATATCGATAATATCCATACAACCGCACCACTGATTTATGGAGATTTCCTTAATGATCAACTCATTTTCAATAGTACTCTCGATGTAACCGGTGATGTTAACTTCGGAGATACATCTCCTAAGGGTAAGTTCAATATAGGAGGTAACGGTGGGACACAGGGTGTTATGGTTGTTAATCGATTTACTGATGATGGTATTCTTATACGGTTCAGAAGAGATGGCGCTACCATGGGTGATATTTCCGTTTCTTACGGAATTGTTTCATATAACGCTTTTACAGGATCACACTATGCCTGGACGGATGAAGAGATTGAAAAGGGCATGCTGGTTTCGATGACAGGTGTGAATCATTTCTTAGAAGGAAATGTCAAAAGTGAAATACTTTATGGAGTTACCCAAACCAATAGAGCAAATGATCCAAACATCCTCGGAGCCTATCTTTCTCTTCAAAATCCTAGTCAACCTTCAACCTTAAGTAACCCTCATATGATTATGGCTGTAGGAAATGGAAATATTTGGGTCGTGGATAATGGCGAAGACTTGCAACAGGGAGACTACCTGATTTCTTCAACCGTTCCCGGGCATGCCATGAAAGATGATGGGGGATATGATATTGCCTACGTGATTGCCAGGGTTGCAGAACCTGTCCGTTGGGCAGAAATTGATCAGCATATCGATGGAAGAAAACACAAATGCGTTTCTGTTTTCTTTGAATCGTTCACTGCAAATCACAAGGCTGAGAAACTGGAGAAGAAAATCGACAATCTGAGAAACGAGCTTGAACTGGTAAAACAGAACAAAATCTCCTCCATGAGCATGGAAGAGGATATAAATGTCCTGAAAACAGAACTGAAAGTCCTGAAACAAATGATCGGGATAACGGCAGTTGACAAGAATAAAGAGTAATCACCACTTGTAACATATGGGTTTTTAAATAACGAAAAATACTAAAATGATTGATAAAATGACATTTAACAGAGTCTTATTCGTTATAGTATTGGGGATAATGGTACCCTGTGGATTATTTGCTCAGCAACTAACACCTACCGTTGTCTCTTCAGGCGGTAGCTATTACTCTGCCGGAGGCTATACCCTGTCGGCTACGGTCGGGGAGATTGCCGTTACAACACTGAAAGCTGCAACGCTTACCCTGACTCAGGGGTTTCAGCAACCGTACGATATCGGTGTGGGAATAAAGGAAACCGGGCTGGACTGGTCCATCACCGCCTATCCCAACCCGGTATCCCAATTCCTCAACATCCGGTTCGATGTGACCGAACCACTCGACCTGAACGTGGAGATCATGGATATTGCAGGCAGGAAACAGATGATCCGTGAGCTATACTATGTGACCCGGGGAGATATCGAAACCTTCGATCTGTCCGGTCTCACCCGTGGGGTTTACCTGGTCAGGATCTTTACACCCGACCGACGGGTACAGAAAACATACAAGATCCAGAAGTTTTGATGTTTTTAGAACGAATTGTAAGGATTGAAAAGCGGTCCAGCTGCATCAGTCCATCCAGGGAAATCGTTCCATGGACCGGATTCTGTACATGAATATTACACTATAAATGAAACAATTACCTCCTTAAATGAGTAAAATATTTGATGTAGTGACGCCTAATTTCTTAAAAATAGGTAACTTGTATATCCTCAATTTTTATAAAGGATTACACGATAAAAAACACAATGAAATAACCGTAAAAACAAATGTTATGAAACGACTTCTACTATTACTCATCACTCTTCACTCATCACTCATCATTCTTTTCTCCCAGGCACCACAGGGCTTTAACTACCAGGCGGTAGCACGTGATAGCGGTGAAGAATTGCTCACTTCGCAGACAATCGATGTAAAGATCGGGATTCGTACCGGGAGCGAGGGCGGCTTGCTGGTATGGGAGGAAATCCATACAGTAACCACGAATGAATTCGGACTCTTCACCCTGAAGATCGGTGATCCTGAAGCACAGCAGGGCTCGGGATCCGCAGATTCCTTCAGCGATATCGAATGGAGCACCGGAGCACATTACCTGGAGGTGGCGATAAAAGTGGATGCCACCTTTATCCCGATGGGCACGTCAGAGCTGCTGTCCGTACCGTTTGCCCTGTTCGCCGAACAGGGGAATGAAAGTCAGGACCTTCACCTGTCGGGAGATATCCTGACCATCGACAATGGAGTAAACAACATCGATCTGGCATATTATCTGGACGATACCAATCCCTGGAGCCTTGGTGTGAACACCATTTTTTACAACGAAGGGAATGTGGGTGTTGGAACAGAGAAGCCGGATGGTCGCCTGGAGGTGATGGGTAACATGTCCGGAAGCGATGAAGATGCACTTTTTGATGTAAAAAGAGCGGATGGACAGACTGTTTTTGCTGTTTATCCTGATGGCGTAAGAATCTATGTTGAAGATGATTACACCGGTAAAGGAACGAAGGGTGGATTCGCTGTGGGTGGTTTTAATCCGGCAACCAAAGGATTAACCAATGAATACCTGAGAATTACACCTGATAGTGTACGCGTATATTTTGATCAATCAGGGACCAAAGGAACAAAAGGTGGATTTGCTGTTGGTGGATTCGCTCCCGGGAAGGGTGATCCGGTGAGCCTGTTTTATCTTGCAGAAGATAACTATTTCATCGGTCATGAGACAGGAATTAAAACAACGGGATCTTACAATACTTTCCTGGGATATCAGGCAGGGAAAAATAATCTTAATGGGTATAACAATATTTTTATTGGTTATCAGGCAGGTATTAGTAATACATCCGGGAATAGAAATATTTTTATTGGGACAGATTGTGGTACTAGTAATACTACAGGATTGGGAAACCTGTTTATGGGCTGGGGTGCCGGTGGAACCAATCAGAGCGGTAGCAACAATATCTTTATCGGAGCCAATTGCGGTGCAGTCAATTCCTCAG
>CAYMFM010000057.1:11985-23901 GCA_964389685.1 uncultured Rikenellaceae bacterium | reverse complement strand
TAACTATTACCTTTGTTACAGTAAATCGATCAAAACCCATTTCCCGGATGAAAACGAATAATGATTTCAAAAGCGCGATATTGCAGGGTATTCCGAAAGAACCTCCGGAACCAAGGAGGTATGATCCGAATGTGAATCATGCGCCAAGGAGGAGAGACATTCTCACCCCTGAAGAAAAAAAGTTAGCCTTACGAAATGCACTCAGGTATTTTCCAAGTAAGCATCATCCTGTTCTTGCAGAGGAGTTCAGTGATGAACTACGGACCTATGGCAGGATATACATGTACCGGTACAGGCCAGGGTACAAAATAACAGCCCGGAGCATTCACGATTTTCCTTACCGATCGGTTTCTGCCGGAGCGATCATGCTCATGTTAAGCAACAATCTGGATGAAGCGGTTGCTCAGCATCCACACGAACTGATCACTTACGGTGGTAACGGAGCTGTTTTTCAGAACTGGGCACAGTATCTTCTCACCATGAAGTATCTTGCTGAAATGACCGATGAACAGACGCTTGTCCTTTACTCCGGGCATCCCCTGGGATTGTTCCCTTCTCATCCAGGATCCCCCAGGGTTGTGGTTACAAATGGTATGGTGGTCCCAAATTACTCCTCGCCCGAACATTGGGAAAGGTTCAATGCCCTGGGTGTTTCACAATATGGACAGATGACTGCGGGTTCGTTTATGTACATCGGGCCTCAGGGAATTGTTCATGGAACAACCATTACTTTGCTGAATGCAGGACGGAAAGTATCAAAGGGGGGTGAGAAGGATTTGCAGGGGGAAGTTTTTGTGACATCCGGCCTGGGTGGAATGTCAGGAGCACAAGCAAAAGCCACCGTGATAGCCGGGGGGATATGTGTTGTTGCCGAAGTAAATCCAAAAGCCATAAAAACGAGGCATTCCCAGGGATGGGTTGATGAGGTCTATTCTAACCTGGATGAGCTTTTTGTCCGTTTGGAAAAGGCACGAAAAATGAAGGAAGCCGTATCCCTGGCATACCATGGGAACATTGTGGATCTGTGGGAAGCCCTGGTGAAAAGCGGGATCCGAATCGATCTTGGCTCGGATCAAACATCCCTGCATAATCCCTGGTCAGGAGGATATTACCCTGCCGGATTGAGCTTTGAGGAGTCGAATGAATTGATGGTGAATAATCCCGGGCTTTTCAAGGAAAAAGTTCAGGAATCCCTGAGAAGGCAGGTCCAGGCAATCAACCAGCTTACCCGGAAGGGCATGTATTTCTGGGATTATGGAAATGCATTTTTGCTTGAATCGGGCAGGGCAGGTGCTGATATCAAGCGGCCCGATGGAACGTACAAGTATCCATCCTATGTCCAGGATATTATGGGACCCTTGTTTTTTGATTATGGCTTTGGCCCTTTCCGGTGGGTATGTACCTCTTCGGATCCCGGTGATCTTGAGATCACAGATCGCATTGCTCTTGAGGTAATGGAGAAAATAGCTGAAACAGTACCGGTTGAGGTTAGGAACCAGCTGGAAGACAACATTCACTGGATCAGGGAAGCCGGAAGAAACAACCTGGTGGTCGGATCGCAGGCAAGAATTCTGTATGCCGATTGTGAGGGAAGGACTAAAATTGCAGAGAAGTTCAATGAAGCAATAAAAACCGGCAAAGTAAAGGGACCCATTGTCCTCGGAAGGGATCATCACGACGTCTCCGGTACCGATTCACCCTTTCGTGAAACCTCAAACATTTATGACGGATCACAATTTACTGCCGATATGTCAGTGCATAATGTGATCGGGGATGCCTTCAGGGGGGCTACCTGGGTCTCCCTTCATAATGGAGGAGGAGTGGGTTGGGGTGAGGTGATCAATGGTGGTTTTGGATTTGTCCTGGATGGTACAGCAGAAGCATCCGAAAGGGTAAGATCAATGCTGCACTGGGACGTGAATAATGGAATAACCAGGAGAGCCTGGGCGAGAAACAGGGAAGCACTTTTTGCCATTAAACGGGAGATGGAACGAACTCCACTGCTCCAGGTTACACTTCCTAATTTTGTTGATGAACGTATGATAAATTCAGCATTTGACCAGTAAACAGTGAGAAAGATGAAAAAGCATTCATTCGCTCTTCTCGTCATGTTGCTTTCGGGAATTATCCTCACTTCCTGCGAAAGCCTTGAAGAGCTTGGTCCCGATTCCATTTATGATACCTGGTATTGCATTGAGACGAGTGAGGTATATGGTCAGACCAATTACTATGTCGACCTTTCAAAGCACCCCTCGGAGGATGGAAAGGTTATCCTGGATAACTTTTATAACCTCGGGTTAGGATTGGAAGTAATCGCGGAATTATCCGGGTTATACCTTGTTATTCCATCTCAGGTTGTGGATGGGAATACCATTGCAGGAAGCGGATCGATAGCCTCTGATTACAGAACCATTAATTTTACCTATACCGTTGATGATGGGGGAGAGGTTGACCACGTTACAGCTCAATTTAAAAGACTATAACTTTTCGATCATAGCGATGGCATAGGTTGAAACGCCTTCTTCACGGCCAATAAAACCCAATCTGTCAGTAGTGGTTGCTTTGATCGAGATTTGATCACCATTAACCTTCATCACTTTTGCCAGGATTTCCTTCATGTCCGGGATCGAATCCATTATTCGGGGTACCTGGAGGCAGATGGTGGCATCGATATTGATTATCGAATAGCCATTGTCCGTTAACATGGAAACGGTTTTTTTCAGCAGGATATTGCTATCAATCCCTTTGAATTCATCCGAGGAATCCGGAAAATGATACCCGATATCCCTGAGGTTTGCAGCTCCTAACAGTGCATCGCAGATTGCATGGATCAGTACATCCCCGTCGGAATGGCCAACGGTTCCTTTTTCGTGTGGAATAATCAGTCCACCCAGACAGAGGTTTTGTCCTGTTGCCAAGGGGTGAACATCGTAACCCAAACCAATTCTAATGTTCATTAGCTGTCAGATCTGTTCAATTTCCGGAACGAATCGAAATCAAATCCAATGGTAAATCGAAGTGTTTTTGCCAGCGGATGATTTTGAACTGTTGGAATAAGGTATGCAAAATCGAGATTAAAAATGTTCAGCCTCAGTCCGACACCGGCAGTAAAGAATTTTCGATTGCCTTTTGACTGGTGTTCATGGAAATACCCGGCTCTTACTGCAAACTGATTATTATACCAGTATTCCAATCCGATGGAATAGGCAATTTCATGCATCTCTTCAGAAAATCCTCCCGGAGCATCATAGAACGATTGTATCATACCCACCGGGACACCGACGTTGGGATCCTTTCCATATCTTATATAGGTTTCCCCACTTTCTACGATGGTCCCGTTTGGGAGTGTATCATTTATGTCGTAGTAAACCGGAGGAGTCGGGACCAGTAGTTTATTCAGGTCAATAGCAAGGGTTAATGAATTGTACTGGTCAAAATCCATTCTCATTGCTCCACCCAACCTGAAATTTGTCGGAATAAAATCAGGATCTTCCGTATCCGTGTAGGTCATCTTAGTCCCAATATTGGAAACGTTCAATCCCCAGGATAATTTCGTATCAAAGCCAAATAGTTCAACATCATTCTCATAATAAGTACTGACATCGGTTGCAATGGACATGCCTGGTTTTGTCTCTCCTCCACCAACGGTTATCCCTCCTGTAAGATTCGAATAGATATACCGGAAAGCAATGCCCAGTGAAAAATGGTCTCCGAAAATCCGTGAATAGGAAGCATCAATTGAAAATTCATTGGGATTGAAGTTCCGGATTGTATTCCCATAGGGGTCAGTGAATGTGATGTTACCCAGGGAGAAATAGAGAAGTGACATGGCAATTACCTGCCTGTCATCAAATCTGTAGTATCCGGTGAGGTAAGCCAGGTTGATGTCATTGACCAGGTTTCTTAGCCAGGGTGAGTAGGTTAGTCCGACACCACCATCGCCTTCGATAAAAGCATATTTTGCAGGATTCCAGTGCATGGAATTGAAATCAGGGGAGGTGGCTACTCCTGCATCTCCCATTCCTCCCGAACGGGAATCCGGCGCAATGGTAAGGAAAGGAACAACCGATTGAATGGTATTAATGCTTGAACCGCCAAATTCTTTGGATTCGATCTGATCCTGGGCAGAAGTACTGTATTGTAAGCATACAGCTGCAAGCAAAAACACCAATAACTTATTCAGATTCATTATATTCTGTAAATTAGATGCAAATATAAACTATTTTTATTTGTCAGTGACCGGTTAAGATAGAATGCTATAAATCGACATCTTGTATTATTTCACGATTATCAATTTTTGAACTGCTTCGGCATGTTTTTCCATGGAAGAACGAACAGATACCCGATAAACGTATATTCCGGACCCTAATTTATTCCCATTCTCGTCTCGTCCATCCCACTCGATCGGACCAATGCGATAGCCATCAGCAAAGAAGGTTTCACGTATTGTTTTAACCAGTTGGCCTGACAGATCAAATATTCGGATAAAAACATCTAGATCGCCATCCGTCTGATTGTGCTCAAAAACGAACGAAGTCCGGTCCGAAAATGGGTTTGGATAATTCAGCAACTTCTTCAGTATAAACTCACCGGAAGGGACAACACGGAAATCAATGGAGGCTACAGAGGAGTTATTCAATACATCCCAAACTTTTACCGTGATCTGATGATTCCCTTCACTGAGTTTGGATAATTGATAGGCTATTTTACCGCTCTGATAACTGTTCATGTCTGCTTCGTAATAATCATTCAGGATCAGGAGGTTCTGGTAATCATCGTCAAGCATGCCAGTAATATCATGTCCGATCCCATTACCTACGGTATTTATACCATTTTCATCGCTGACCAATACGAAGATTGTCGGTTCCTCATCTGTAATGCCTCCTGGTGTAAATTGAGTATTGTTCATAAATAGCTGGATTTCAGGGCCGGTATTATCCATGATAGGATCTTCGCAGAATCCACCAATCAACACCTCATCGAAATAACCATTTGCGTCTCCCAATTCTCCTTTCCCATAGTAATTGATTTTTCCATAATCAATCTGGTAGGAGATGTCTTTTGGTACGACAAACGTAAACGAAAACCTTCCTTCTTCGATGCTGGCCTGCCCTTTATACAGGATGTTATTCTGAGCCATGAAGGTCATGGGAGGATCGTTATCGTTTCCAAGTGTTGTTACCAATACAGGTTTGTCATATATTACCGGGTAAAGGGTTCCTGAAAACTGTTCAAGGTAGGTTCCGGTGTAATCCTCAATATGACCGGACAGGGTTACTTTACTCAATGCTTTGAGTGTGTCATTGGCGAGGGTAATATCCTTTCCGTTTAAAGAATCGGTTACCAGGGTGAATTGAGGGTATGCCAGTTTCAAGGCAGGATCTCCCAGCAGGGTGAAGTTTCTCTTGTTTTCGCTGGCGCCGGATATATTTTTTGTTAATCGCAATATATCTCCCAGTCGGTAGGGTTCCTGGTCTGAATCTTTCTCAAACACAAAATTGTAGAAATTCTGGTTGAGTACATAGTTCGGATTTGAATAGACCAGGCGGGTTGTGGTCAACAGCCCGATCCCTCCTCCTGCGGGATTTAACAAGACCTGTTCACCTGCTGATGTCTTCTTATTGATCTCTCCTGTACCGGTTCGCTCAATATCGTCAAACCGGCTGAATTCACAAGTAGCAGTGATGAACAATGGCATGTGATCAAAGTTGTCCCAGGAGAGGATATCACTTACACCCAATATTCCTTCATGGGCTAATCCGCGTTCGTTTCCATGTCCGATATAATTGATGATGAGTGCACCGGAATTAATCCTGTCGTTTATGGCAATGTTCACTTCAGGGTAAGCCTCACCACTGGGAGAGGATACTTGTGGATAAACATCGAGAAAAATCTTCTGGGTGATGAATGCCGGATACGATGCATTGACCTGGTTGGCAAGGGAATTGGCATCCTTCATGTGAATGTTGTTGTCTTCGTCATCACCGATAAAGCAGATCATGTTCCTCCACTCTCCTCTGGTTTCGGGACTGGTATAATGAATTATTTTGCTGATAATTGCCTGAGCCTCGTCAACTGATGATACTGGGAGACGACCAATACCTATGTCGATCAAACCACTGACCACCTCTTCACCATCATCCAGGATTCCAAAAAAGTCATCCGTGACGTAAGACTTGGTAGGACTTAATGAATTCGACGATTGGTAGGTGATTATGTAGTTTGTATTGTTTTTATGGTTGGAAATGTTATCGAATGATCCATCTCCGAAAAGAAGGAGGTACCGGGGTTTATCTTCAGGCACAGAGGCTCTGTCGTACAGCATTTTTATAAAATCCCGTATGGCCGATACATCGGGAGCGCCAGAAGAGAACTCATTGTAGATCTGGTCGGGAGTTACCACCACCGTTCCCAGGTTATCCTGGATGACATGCAGGTTAGCCAGCTGGTTAGCCTGATCGAGAAAATCCGGGTGTGAAACGATGACCATATCCACGGGATCAAGTCCATGAAGATCCTGGTTGGGAACCGGATTTTCCACAATCTCCGGAGTTAGAAAGGAGGTATTATCAAAGAGGATGAAGCTTCGGAGTGAATCTGTTCGGGCTTTCAACTGCAGGGTCCCCGATGCGAATATCGCAGGTAATTCCTTCACGTTATATGTATCGGTTATATCCCAGACACGAAATGAGGATTGGGCACCTGAAAGCTGAAAAGAAGAGATGTTGCCTGGCCCGACTGATTCCACATCCCGGAAATGCATCTGAGAGCCCGTCATAACCAGTTGACTGCGGATATTCAACACAAGGTAATCAAGCCAGCACTCCGCAGCACTGTATCCATTGTCCTGAAAGGTGAGGGAGATATCCATTTCATCATCGTCGGTTGTAAAGGTGTGAATGGAAGTATTGGTGCTGGCGAAATCAGAGGTTGTGCTGGCAATGTTTACGCTGGAAAGATCAATTGATGCGACACTCTCACCGTCAGCCTTCAGTAGAAAGGAGCTATTCAGACCTGATCTGGCAAGAAGCCTGGTTTTAAGCTTGACCTGCACAGCAGGTATAAGGTGAGGAAAGGTAAAACTGAATTCATTTTCACCGTAACTTAAAAGTGGCTCAAACCATTCCCTTCCTGATTTGATGAGGTTTACCTTGTCCAGTTCATGGGATGCAAAGTTGTCATATGTTGATACGATAATATTTTCAGGCTCTGTGATCTGCTCCGTCAGGGCAATTGATTTCCCAATTCCTGCATCTGAAGTGATATAATAGTACGCTGCATTGGAGTAGAGATGTCTTGCATGAAGAAACATCTGCTCATCACTGTTGTACCTCCACTCCCCCGGTCCCTTTCCGTAAAATAATATGTAATCGCCCTGATTAAAGATGCCATCGGTTCCTTTCTCAACCCATATGGCATTCTCCGTCAGATCGTCAGGCCGTGGCAGGGCTGAATTCAGGGGAAGCATTTTGCCTCCGTTTCCAAATACCCTGGGATTTGAAGGGTTTGTAATTCCCATGGAGACCAGCTGTGAATAGGTAAGTTTATATATCCCATCCTCCGTAATCTTCACTTTTATCCAATGTCCGCTGGAAAGGCATGAAGATCCGGCATATTTTTCTGTTTTTTGTTTTACAACTTCAGCTAAAGAATTCGGTGTAGTAGGATCCCGGCGAACCACTCTTGAAATCTGTGTATCCTGTGCGGTTAGCAAATAGGTGCAGAACAATATGCCGACAATCAATCCCGTTATTAAATATCTCTTCTTCATCTGAAACATTGCATCCGTAAATAAGCACAAATAAACAAAATGTTAAGAAAATTGAGTTTTATTGCCGGGGGTGAAGTAATTTTGTTTATTAGAAAATTAAACGTTTTGATAACCGTTTATATTGTAGGATTTTGAGACAAATGAGGATAAGCAGGAAAACAGGCAGCAAGGGAATGCGGATCGGGTTTAGCATACGGACCGCAACTAATCTCCTTTTCATTTTACTTATCGTCAGTTTTCATGGTCTCGGGCAGGATGTAATCTTTTCCCAGTTTCATGGGAATTTAATCTATCATAATCCGGCCTTTGCTGGATCAGCGGATTACAACCGGTTGTCCATAAACTACAGGAATCATTGGCCGGAGCTAAGTTCTGATTTTGTTACGTATAGTGCATCGTATGATCAACCGGTTGAGCTGTTGCATGGAGGGATTGGCGTCCACCTGTTCAATGATAACCTGGGAGATGGAACTCTCCGTATATTCTCAGCAGCATTCATTTACACCTATCATTTACAGGTAACGCGGGAATTTTTTGTATTTGCCGGATTTCAGGCATCGGTAAATCAGAACCGGCTTGCATCGGACAATCTGGTTTTTGAAGATATGATTGATCCTTTTCGTGGAGTTGTGGTGCAGACAGGAGAGAATATCCATGGATATCAAAAGATCTACCCTGATTTTGCAGTTGGCTTTCTGGGTATCTATAAAGAATTATACGGGGGCATCACCATCCACCATTTGGCTAAACCCGGGATTTCTGAAAACCCGGTGGATGAGTGCAGGTTATCGAGAAAATACTCGGTACACCTTGCAAACAACTTTTACCTGAAAGGAACGCCAAACAGGGCAGGTGCTATCATCCTGACACCAAACCTGTTGTTTCAACAACAGCATCATTATCAACACCTTAATTATGGATTTGTGTTGGCCAGGGAGCCGGTATCGCTGGGTGTGTGGTTTCGGCATGATTTTGCCTTTTCCAACAATTCTGCGATTTTTGGAGCATCGGTTAATTATCACAATATCAGTGTAAGTTATACCTATGATATGGCGATTAAAGGTGCCGGGCCGGGGCTACCCGGAACAGCCGCTCATGAAATAACCTGTATGGCAGGATTTAACCCTGTTAAAAAAAGAGGCTTAGTTAAGGCAATAAAAGTCCCTAAAATTTAGTTATTTTGTAAAATTATATTTTTTACATCAAATTTTATTATATTTGAATATGTTATTAGCTTAAAATCTAATCGTTATGGTCCTAAAGTTTAAAAACTTAGCTGGTTTATTAGCTATATCGGTTGTTGTTACCTCATGCAGTTTGTTTGGCGGTAAAGGTGATAAAAACACCTCCGCAACCACCGGTTGGAAATATAATGATCCGGATTATGGAGGATTCGAAGTGGTTCATGATTACGAACAGGAAACCGGTCCCGGACTTGTTCTCATTGAAGGGGGCACCTTCACCATGGGAAGGGTAGAGCAGGATATTACCTATGATTGGAACAATGTACCACGGAGGGTAACGGTATCTTCTTTCTACATGGATGAAACAGAGATTAAAAATGTAGACTACAGGGAATACCTTTATTGGATAAAGCGGGTATTTGTAAGCTATCCGCAGGTATACGTGAATGCACTTCCAGACACACTGGTTTGGAGAAGCCCGTTGGCTTACAACGAACCCTATATTGAATACTATTTTAGACACCCATCCTATAATGACTACCCCGTGGTTGGTGTCAACTGGAACCAGGCAACTGATTATTGTACCTGGAGAACAGACCGGGTAAACGAAATGGTTCTTATTGATTATGGCATTCTTAGTTTGGATCCAAATCAGGTTGATGAAAATAATTTTAATTCGGAATCCTATCTTGTCGGGCAATATGAAGGTGTGGTCAATCAAAACCTGCCCAGCCTTGATCCGAACCAGGAAGAGAGAAGGGTTCGACTGGAAGACGGTATCGTTCTCCCAAAATACCGGCTCCCAACGGAAGCAGAATGGGAATTTGCTGCACTCGCATTGGTAGGAAATACCTTTGAAGAGCGGATATATGAACGCAGGATATATCCCTGGGATGGTCACAATGTTAGAAATGCAGAACACCGGTACAGGGGCCAGATGCTGGCAAATTTTGTCAGGGGTAAAGGTGACCTGATGGGAGTTGCCGGAAACCTCAACGATAACGCAAGCATTTGTGCACCGGTAAAGTCGTACTGGCCCAATGATTATGGATTGTACTGCATGGCTGGTAATGTGAACGAATGGGTACAGGATGTCTACCGGCCACTCTCCCACACGGACGTTGAATCATTTAATCCATACAGGGGCAATATCTTCCAGACCCTTGAACGTGATCAGGAAGGGAATGTTGCTGAGAAAGATAGCTTGGGTAGATTGAGGTGGAGAGATGTAACTGAAATCGAATCCGCATCCAGATACAATTACCAGCAAGCCGACTATAGAAATTATAAAGACGGAGATATGCAATCCAGGTTGGCCGATAGCTGGCAAATGCAAGAGGATACACTGGGTACTGGAGGTATGTATGCACAATTTGCAACAGTCGATAATGATGATTATACATCGCTGATAAACGACAGGGCAAGAGTGTATAAAGGAGGATCATGGAGAGATAGAGCATACTGGCTGACCCCCTCTACAAGACGGTTCCTGGATCAGGAGAGTGCAAGACCTGACCTTGGATTCCGGTGTGCCATGATCCGTGTCGGAAGCCCTGGTGGATTCTAAAAAAACATTGCAAATAAGTTTAAACCTCATTAGATTTAATGAGGTTTTTTTTATCTGTTCATGAAACGATGATCAACTATTGAATCCATTTCCCTGTCCATGAATTTCCAGGAACTCTATACACGTTTTGTTGAAAACCCGGTCATCTCTACCGACTCCAGAATACGAAGCGAAGGTGCCATTTTCTTTGCATTGAGAGGTGATCGGTTCAATGGAAATGAATTTGCTGAGGCGGCACTGGAAAACGGCTGCAGGTATGCTGTAATTGACGATAAAATTCAGGCTAAAGATGAACGGTATATTGTCGTTGATAATGCCCTGGAATACCTTCAGGAACTGGCAGCCTTGCACAGAAATTATTTTACCATGCCGGTTGTCGGTATTACCGGCACGAATGGCAAAACAACAACCAAAGAACTGGTCTCAAGAGTGCTGGGAAGAAAATACAAAGTGCTCTCCACCAAAGGAAACCTGAATAATGAAATTGGTGTACCCCTTACCCTCCTGTCCCTTTCCAGTGAAACGGAAATTGCTGTTGTAGAAATGGGGGCCAATCATATTGGGGAAATAAACCGCCTGTGTCAGATTGCCAGACCAACACACGGATTGATCACGAATGTTGGAGTCGCACACCTGGAAGGATTTGGTTCACTTGAAAATGTTCGAAAAGCAAAAGCTGAGTTATACGATTTCCTCGAAGAAATGGAAGGAGTGGTATTCTACGATGAAAAGAATGAAGTACTGAACAATATGATTCAGGAAAGAAGATTCGAAAAAGTGCCATACTGCGATAACCGACTTTCCCTGGGTGACCTTCCTGAAACCGATAACCCACATCTTCTCAGCATGATCCTCCATTATATGGGTGATGAAGTACAGATCCATACCAGATTGGCAGGCAGATACAATGTTGAAAATGTAATGGCTGCCGTACGCGTCGGTGACTATTTTAACGTGGGTATTCATCAAATCATTGAAGCCATTGAGTCGTATGTTCCTGAAAACAACCGTTCACAAATAGTCCAAACAAAATACAATACCATCCTGCTGGATGCCTATAATGCAAATCCAACCAGCATGGTTCTTGCTATCGATGACTTTATGAGATGCAGTGGCACGGATGGTCTACTCATCCTTGGGGATATGCTTGAACTGGGTGTTACGGCAGTGGAGGAACATAAAAAGCTGGTTGCCAAACTGGATGGGAGCGGAATAAATGATATAATCCTGGTTGGTTCGGTTTTTAGCCAGATCGGTTCAGGTGGAGATTATCAAACCTTTCAAACCGTTGATGATCTCATTGACTGGCTGAAAAGGAATCCCTTACGGTCCAGGGAGATATTCATTAAAGGATCAAGAAAAATAGGGCTTGAAAGAATAATCGATTCGCTATA
>CAYMFM010000057.1:7328-11885 GCA_964389685.1 uncultured Rikenellaceae bacterium | reverse complement strand
TATTCATTAAAGGATCAAGAAAAATAGGGCTTGAAAGAATAATCGATTCGCTATAAAGACCTTCCCGGAAATCGGAGGGACTGTGAAATCACGCATACTTACGGGATAAAGGAAGTACTGGATGTAATCAAACGAGCAATGGATGATTACAAAACACGGTTTGATTCCCTGAAAAATGCACTATCGTCTGACTGATTCATTTGCACTCACAAAAAACGTAAGACGGTTTTAAAGTAACGAAGCCCACCCTGTCTGGGCAACCCCGTGAAATAATACTTCGCATTAGTGGCTGAGTCGTTATTTCACGGGGACAATATCGTCATTCGGCAATGAAGTAAGTGGGGTAAATTTTCTGTTCTCGGTTTTCAGTTTGACAAAACTGCCTACTGTGTACTGCCTGCTGCGTACTAAATTGCCCCGGCATTTATGCCGGGGGCCATGTAACGGCTGATCAATCGCCGGAACTGCGCTGTTGATTGAAAAACCAGGCTCTTTATCCGGCGAAATGCAGGAAATTCGTTTCATCGATCCGGGAGGATAGATGTACTGTTTGGTTTTGTAAAAACGAAGCTTGTGCAGCTCACCCTGAGTCGACTATGAGGCGACTTAGAAAGTCGCCCTACACTGATCTGTCTTCTTCCTCCGAAGGAGTGCCAATGGCACGAACCGTTTGGGTAATCCCAACAGTATGTAGGTCGACTCTCCTGAGTCGACTGGTTTCGATAAGTGAATATTTGGATTAAGCTATTCGCCAGATGAATTGAAGGTTAGGATAAGTTCCACAATCTCAGGATGACTCCCTATTCTTACCGGAGGTCCCCAGGTTCCGAATCCGGACGATACGTAGATGTGTGTCGTTCCTCTTTTTTCATACCCCCAGCTTAATTGGTATATTTTGCGCGTAAGGAGGTTGAGCGGCCAGATCTGCCCGTGGTGTGTATGACCGGAAAGGTGAAGATCCACTTTGTTTTGAACCGACTCATCCAGGGTTGTTGGCTGGTGATCCATGACAATGACAGGTTTTGTCCTTTCTACATCCTGAAGCAGTTCATGCAAGGGTTTTTTTCCGCTGCCACCAAATCTTCTCTGATCATGATCCTCCCTTCCGACAACGTAGATAGCATTCATTATGCTTGTCACACTATCACGCAATACAGTGATCCCATGCCTGGTAAGAAACGCAACTGCCTCTTCTACCCCGCCGATGTATTCATGGTTTCCGGTAATGGAATAGATGCCATTACTGGATTTGATGTTTTCCAGTTCTTTCCCAACATTCTGATGCAAAACCGGCCCCAGATCCTCATCCACAACATCCCCGGCAAATAAAACCAGATCGGGTTCAAGTGAGTTGATCTTTTTCACGAGACGTTTTTCACGCCTGGGACCAATGATGGTCCCAAGATGAATATCTGAAACGACTACGACACGAAACGGAGAATCAATATTTACTGCCTTATTTATGGTTAGAGGAATGCGTTTAACCCTTGGAATCACTGCATTCAAATGGCCCGCAATAAGGGTTATTACAACAACAGACACCGCGATCAGGAAGGCGTACCGACGGAAGGCATCCGGATTGGATGTAATGAAATCCGGAAAGAAGTGAAAGAAGTGATTGAAAAGTCGTACGATATCGGAGAGAACGGCAAGGAGAAAGAAATAAAACATTGCTGCCAGCCAGAAAGACCCGATCCAGGTGAATGCAAAACTTACGGGTGACAACCATATCCTTTCCAGGAACCTTCCGATAACGAAAGAAAACGAAAAAAACAGAAAGGTGAAAAAGAAGATATTACGGGCATGGACCGTATTGGGAATGATTGAAATACCCCGGTAATAAACATACACATTGATCAAACCATAAATCGTAAATACGATGCCAAAGAATACAATATATTGAATGGTTTTCATGGAACAGGTTTTTTTGAAGCCTCAAATATAAAACGATCAGTCAGACCAGGAAAGATCGGAAAACCTTTTTTTGTTTCGAATGAAAAAATCGATAACAATACTGTGGGGATAGATCTCAGGGTGTAGAAAAGTTACCGCTTTTCTTAGATTTTCTTGTCGGTCTGGTTTCAACCGGGGGAGAGAGCTGAAAAATGAGATATGAGCCCTGAACACGGACAGGAAGTTACTGAATTCGAGACTGAAGAGGAATTTAACAGCCGCTATTATGTCCAATAAAAGGCGGTTGAGCATGGTTCTTTTGAAATGCTGTGCAGGAAGGTTTTTATAAAGCAGGTATAGATTGTTTCTGAAATTCAGGTATGTTTTTCTTGGATGGTTCATGGGCAGCGCACCACCTCCGACATGGTAAACCAGGGATTGCCCAGAAGAAAAAATTCGGAATCCCCGGTTCTTTAACCGCCAGCAGAGGTCAATCTCTTCCATGTGTGCAAAAAATTTCCCATCCAAACCTCCTGCCTGATGAAACGCATCTGCCCTGATAAAAAGAGAGGCTCCGGACGCCCAGAATACCTCCTGAGGATCGTTATACTGCCCATGGTCCTCCTCAATGATGTTGAAAATTCTCCCGCGACAGAAGGTGTATCCATACCGGTCAATGAACCCTCCCGATGCTCCGGCATACTCAAAAGATTTCCTGTTGTTGAAATCCCTTATCTTGGGCATACAGGCAGCAATCTTTTTGTCTGAATCCATCAATTCAATGATGGGATGAATCCATGAGCCGGTCACCTCAACATCTGAATTCAACAGGATATAGTATTCTGATTCAATCTGTTGTACTGCTTTGTTGTAACCCTCAGCAAAACCAAAATTTTGGTCAAATACGATCAATCTGATTTCAGAATATTGGTTTTCTAAAAATACAACGGAGTCATCTGTTGATCCGTTGTCAGCAACCACAATCTCCACATCGGGAAGGGATGAATGTTTCACCACCGATGGAAGGAACTTTTCAAGAAAATGCTTCCCATTCCAGTTTAATATGATTACAGAGATTCTGATCATTGAAAATCTGTTCTATTATATTTCCAGCGTTTGTGTGACCAGAGCCAGTATTCCGGTTGTTTCCGGATGTACTTTTCCAATGTTTCCATGATGAGCCTGGTGATTACAAACTCCCCGGTTTCTTTGGGATGTTCAGTCAGGGTGGTGAATTCAACGGTATAATATCCCCTCCGGACCTTTTGAATGTGCATGTATATTACCGGATGATCAAGATGGGTAGACATCTTTTCTGCCCCGAGATAAACCGGGGTATCCTGGTTCAGAAAAGTAAGCCAGTAGCGTATATTTCTTTTTAACGGACGCTGATCACCAAGTACATAGGTCATTGTGAGTATCCCTTTTTGCCTGCATTCAATGAGCCTTCTGAGTGTTTTTTTCATCTCCACGGGTTCAACTCCGAACCGTGATCGCAGCTTGTTATATAAGTGGTTAAACCGCTGATTACTCAATTTCTTATAGATTGCCAGTACCCTGTACTGACTGAAAAACGGGATATTGAATGGCCATTCCCAGTTACCATAATGACCGCTCACTACGGTAAGGCTTTTTTTCTCCTTATAGTACTTCTCGAGCAATTCCAGATTTTTAAATACCATCCGCTTGTTGATCTCTTTTTCAGAGATGTGCATCGAAGCCATCGATTCGATGAACAGATCAAACAGGTGCCTGTAAAATTTCCGGGCAATTTGTCGTATCTCCTTTTCGGATTTTTCAGGAAAGGCTTTTCCGAGGTTTGTCAGGGTGGTTTTTTTCCGGTACTGCAGGAGATGGTATCCGATGCAGAACATGAAGTCTGAGAAGATGTATTGGACCCTTATCGGTAACCAGGTAATGAGCCAGATGAATCCGTAAAAGATATAAAAATTGATTGTTGACACCGAACAATGAATGGATTAAAAAGTCAAAGGTACAAATTTTATTTTCGAAGGGGCTGCATCAAAAGTCAAATTTTTAGTCATCCTGAACTTGATTCAGGATCTTATAATCCTGGTTATTAAAGTATTGAGATTCTGATCCGCCCATTGGCGGGCATAATGACGATCTTTCGGACTTTTGATACAGCCCCTAAATACGGTTAACCAGAAACATCAGCAATTCCTGGTAAATGGTGTTGTTTCTATTACCCGTAATGTCTAATGTATTTAACCAAAGACGCCCAGGTTGGGTGTCTCTACATTTTGAATGTATTTCCGATGTATTATCGGTTCGTTCCAGACAAGGCCATGTATTGTCTCTACAGGTTCATATCACACTGTCTCTTGTTATTCCTATTTTTACTGTGGACTTATTATCTCGTCACGCGTTACTTGTCACTGCTTACTTTCTTTACCGAGGACCGAGCACCCAGGACCAATCTCTTTTTCTCTCACAGTCGCCCTTTCAAAGTCTCACAGTCCCATAGTCACTCCATCCCTCCATCTCTTCCCTCCTGATTCATAAACCGGCCAACAATGTTTAGAAAGTCATCAAATATCAATTCATTAGCGGCAACGACCTCTTTCCCGAAGAGATAGTTTGATCCACCTGAAAAATCGCTTACAGATCCTCCAGCCTGCTCGATGATAAACGCTCCGGCAG
>CAYMFM010000057.1:0-7228 GCA_964389685.1 uncultured Rikenellaceae bacterium | reverse complement strand
CCTGAAAAATCGCTTACAGATCCTCCAGCCTGCTCGATGATAAACGCTCCGGCAGCGACATCCCACGGATTCAGACTGTATTCCCAGAAAGCATCCAGTCTTCCACAGGCGAGATAGGCAAGGTCAATTGCTGCAGAACCAAGGCGCCGCACGCCATGAGTATTCCTCATGAAATACATCAGTGAATCGATAAATGGACCGAAACGTTCAAAATCAGAGTAGGGGAAACCGGTAGCTATCAGTGCATCGTTGATGGAACTGGTTTTTGAGACAGCTATTTCATTACCATTCAATAATGCAGGACCTGACTCCCAGGCATAGAAACACTCGTGAGTAACCACTTCTAAAACCAGTCCGAGGATGATCCTGTTTTCCCTCATCAGGGCTATACTGATGGAATAGGGGGGAAGGCCGTGGATGAAATTGGTCGTCCCGTCCAGCGGATCGATAATCCAGGTATACTCTTTCGTAATTTGTTTCGTGGTCTCCTCTTCGGTAATGAATCCTGTATCGGGTAAAACAATGGATAGCCCTTTTGTAAGCTTTTCTTCAGCACCTTTATCCACATACGTTACATAGTTATGTACACCCTTTGTTTCAATTTTTCCTGATGAAAACCCCGTTGCTTCCTGCTGAATAAAATCGCCCACTTCCATGGCAAGATCCTTAACCCGATTGCATATCTGTTCTAATTCCTTGGCTTTTAAATACATAACACCTATTTTATTCTGTATTGAATGAGCGAATAAACCGCTATTATCAAACCGTTACAAAAGAATTACCTGAGAAGATGCTGTGTAATCTTCTTATAGATCTCCTGTTGTGAATCAATCTGATTTTTTGAACGGTTTTTCCGGTAAACATTGTCCTGTTCTTTGTTTACGATCCGGGCTTTTACATTATCCGACAGGTGCAGGTTGATCATCTTCTTAATCTCCTGCTGAAGTTTTGGATCATATATCGGACAGGCGACTTCAACCCGGTGATCCATGTTACGGATCATCCAGTCGGCGGACGATAAATAATAAAGCTCATTCCCATCGTTGTGAAAGATCATGAACCTGGAATGTTCAAGGAACCGGCCAAGGATACTGATGACTTCAATGTTTTCACTGAGCCCTGGGATTCCTGGAATTAATGAACAGATACCACGGATGATCAGTTTTATCTTCACGCCAGCATTGCTCGCACGATATAGCTTATTAATCAGTTCGTTATCGACAAGACTGTTAAGCTTGAGTATAATTGATGCTTTTTTCCCTGCGAGAGCATTTCTTGTCTCGTTTTCGACGAGATGAATGCATTTTCTTCTCATATAGAGCGGAGAGACGATCAAATGTTTATAGGAGAATGACCGGAATGGATGCTCAAAGAAATCGAACACCTTCCGAACCTCGGTTGTGATCCTGAGATCTACAGTAAAGAGGCTGCAATCGACGTAAACCTCTGCATTGCCCTCATGAAAATTCCCTGTTCCAACACAAGCATAATGGACAAGTCTCCTCTTTTCTCTCCTGCTGATCAGAGTTAGTTTGGCATGAATTTTCAAACCGGGAACACCGAAAATAACATGAGCACCCACTTCCTGAAGTTTTTTGGACCACCGGATGTTCGATTCCTCATTGAATCTTGCCTGAAGTTCAAAGATAACCGTAACCTCTTTCCCATTTCTTGCAGCATTGATCAGCGCCATGATCACTCTGGATACTTCAGCCACGCGATATAGTGTGATTTTAATAGAAACTACATGGGGATCAATGGCTGCTTCCCGAAGAAGATTGATGGATTGATTAAAATTGTGGTAGGGATAATGCAGTAAAAAATCACTTTTAGCTATTTCATCTATGATGCTTTTGTTGGGTTTTAATCGGGGATGATTGACTGCCTGAATCGGAGGATAGACCAGGTTATCGCCTCCGATGTTCGGGAACGTCATGAAATCCTTGAAGTTATGGTATCTTCCTCCGGGAATTAAATTATCAGCTTCATCAAGTTCCAATTTGTTTATAATGAATGAGAGGAGATCTTCAGGGATTTTTTTGTCATATATAAACCGTACCGGTTGTCCTTTTTTTCGTGCCCATACACCGTGAGAGATTTTTTCAAGAAAACTTTTCGACAGATCATTGTCAATGTCCAGTTCAGCATCCCGGGTCAGTTTTATCGTATATGACTCGAACCTGTCGAATTTAAAGATTGAAAATACATCTTTCAGGCAATAACGGACCACATCTTCCAGCAGCATGATGAACTGTTTCTTATCGATCCGGGGCAACACAAAAAACCTCGGTATTTCGCCGGCAGGGATCTCAATGAGTGCATACTCTTTTTGCACATCGGCATGAGTCCCGGTAAGGATTATGGCTAGATAAATGGTTTTGTCGGTAAGTTGTGGTATATGATCCAGATTATGCAGCATGATGGGTGAAAGGATCGGCAACACCTCCTGATGAAAATAGTCCCTGACAAAAACACCCTGCTCTTCATTGAGCTGGTTTTCGTTGATGATGTAAATGTTCTCCCTGGCTAAACCCTGCAAAATATCCTGGTAAGCAGTGTCGAATTGATTCTGCAGGTCAAGGACTGTCTCCTGGATCTTTTGCAAAATTTTCAGGGGCTTCCCACCAACGAAATCCTTTGTAATGATTTGATAATCGAGCATACGTTTTACGGAAGCAACTCGAACTTTAAAAAATTCATCAAGATTATTGGAAAAAATTCCAAGGAACCGTATCCTTTCAATGAGGGGATTCGACAGGTCCATCGCTTCCTGTAGCACCCTGTGATTAAACGAAAGCCAGCCCAACTCCCTGTTAATAATCTGTTTATTTTTTTTCATGCTCGTTTCATCCTTCATTTAAGCCGTGTTTATAATTTCTTGGGATATTCAAAGAAATGATCCACAGGTTTCGTTTTGCTGATTTCCTGCCATTTATTCATGGCAAAGTCAAGGAACACCACTCCGGCTGTTGGAATATTGTTTATGTGTTCAGTCAAAAAAACATTCGCCAGTTGTGTGAAGCTTGGATTGTGTCCGAAAATCATGATGGATTGAAACGTATCTGGTACCCCGGTAATAATTTCCATGATTTCACCCGGACTGGCATGATACAATCGTTCGTCAACAATCAGTTCATCCGGTTCCATCTCCAGTACCCTGAAGAAAATTGAAGCGGTATTCAGGGCTCGTGCTGCCGGACTGGAGATCATTATTTCCGGTTTTACTCCTTTTTCTTTCAGGAACCCTGCCATATCATAAGCATTTCGCACTCCCCGGTTCTTTAGCGGACGGTCAATATCCCTCAGTTCCGGATCACTCCAGTCTGATTTCCCGTGACGCACAATAAAGAGTTGCTTGGATTTTTTGGACATTGCCTGTTCTCTTATAATATTTGACTTGCCAGTTCAGCGAGAAAACTGCGTTCCCCTTTTACCAGGTTAACGTGAGCAAAAACATTCTGACCCTTCATTTTGTCGGTCAGGTAGCTTAATCCATTCGAACCGATATCGAGGTACGGAGAATCAATCTGCTCGATATCTCCGGTAAAGATCATTTTTGTTCCTTCACCGGCTCTGGTAATGATCGTTTTTACTTCATGCGGAGTGAGGTTTTGTGCTTCATCGACAATAAAGAATATATTGGAAAGACTCCTTCCACGGATATAGGCGAGGGGTGTGATAACCAGCTTCTCTTCTGCCAGCATCTCCTCAATCTTCTGGTATTCCTTGCTTTGCTGGCTGAACTTATGCCGTATCACTGTCAGGTTGTCAAACAATGGTTGCATGTAAGGTTCAATTTTTTCACTGACATCACCGGGGAGGAATCCCATGTCACGGTTTGCCAGAGGGATGATCGGACGCGCCAGGAAGATCTGTTTGTAATTCCTTCGCTGATGCAATGCGGCAGCCAGTGCCAGAAGGGTTTTGCCTGTACCTGCTTTTCCTGTTAGCCCGATAAGCTGTATTTCGGGTCTTGTGAGAGCATCCAGAGAAAAGGTTTGCTCCGCATTCCGCGGTTCAATGCCATATGCCGTGATCTTCTCAATCCGGTTGATCATCTTGTTGAACGGATCGTAATGGGCGAGAGCACTTGACTTCTCACTTTTCATGATGAAATACTGGTGTGCGTAAGGCTCTTCATCGAAAGTAAATTTCTCCACCGGAATACCTTCATGGTTATCATATAGCTGTGAGACCAATTGACTGTCGATGTTTTCTTTAACAGAGACCTCTTTATACAATTCATCAATGTTGGTTACCTTATCCGTCTCATAGTCCTGTGCAGGGATCCCCAGTGATTTCGACTTCATTCTCAGGTTAATGTCCTTGGTAACCAGGAAAACCTTTTTTGACGGATTATTGACCCTGACGTAGTCAGCAATCGCAAGAATCCGGTGATCCGGAGTCTTTTCAGGAAACGATTCACTGACCATTTTCGAATACTCTTTACCGGTTTCGATGAATAACTTTCCCCTGCCATCACCCAGGGAGATACCGCCGGCAAAGAGATCATCTCCCGAAAGCTTGTCCAGTTCCCTGGTGAGCTCCCTGGCATGCATGTTGATGATATTGTTTCCCCGTTTAAATTTATCAAGCTCTTCCAGTACCACGATAGGAATGATGATATCGTTTTCCTGGAAATTATAAATAGACCTGAAATCATGCAATAACACATTGGTATCGAGGACAAAAATTTTATTCGATTTTTTCATGATGATGTTATTCTCTGTTGATGTGTATCACTCATCGATAAATGTACTAAATTTTGCTATCTTCGGAAAGGCAAAGCAATTCTGTTTATCTAAATTTTGCGCCTATGGACCTGTTTGATGCAATTATAACCCGGCGAAGCATACGCAAATACTCCGGTGAACCCGTTTCCAGGGAAGAAATTCAAACCATCTTGCGGGCTGCCATGTACGCACCTTCGGCGAATAACCAGCAGCCCTGGCATTTCCTGGTTATCGATGATGATGAAATAAAGGACCAGATTACCCGGATTCATCCCTATGCGAAGATGGTGAAAGAAGCCAGTTTCGCAGTTCTGATCTGTGGAGATGAATCGCTGGAACTCAGCAAAGGATACTGGGCGGTTGATTGTGCCGCAGCCACGCAGAACCTTTTACTGGCTGCTCACGGAATCGGACTGGGAGCTGTATGGTGTGGTGTCCACCCGCGTGAAGAGCGGAAAGCAGAAATGAAGAAATTGTTTAACCTTCCGGATCATATCCAGCCATTTGCCGTCGTTGCAATCGGCCGACCAGGTGAACAAAAACCTCATCCCGAAAGGTTTAAGGAGGAAAGGATTCATTGGAATGCATGGAAGTGAGTACAGCGTTCTCCATGGGAGTCCCTTGGAAAGTGTACAGAGTACAGAGGTCAATGTAAAAAATGACGAGGTAAAGGCGGTGAGAAGGGGAGACTATGAGACGAAGAGACTGAGTGACTGAGAGAGGAGGAGAATAAAGAGAAATGAGAGGTGAGAAGTGAGAAATAAATAATCAGTAGTTATGGGTACAGGTGCTTGGTCCTTGTTCCTCGGTGCTCGGTAAAAAATTGAAAAACATGGAGCCTTCAGTCCTCAATCTACAGTTCGCAGACGGATTTCGAGGCGGATGAATAATTACAATTGTTTGACCGTTGTGTGACCATCGTATGACCTACTCCGAGATCCTTGACTACTTATTCAAAAGCCTGCCCATGTTTCAGCGGATTGGCAAGGCGGCATACAAGTCCGACCTGGCTACTACACTTGAGCTCGACAGGCATTTCAATCATCCTCACCGGAACTTCCGGTCCGTGCATGTAGCCGGAACGAATGGAAAAGGATCGGTTTCGCACATGCTTGCTTCGGTTTTACAGGAAGCCGGATATAAAACCGGGCTGTATACATCGCCGCACCTGAAAGATTTTCGTGAACGGATTCGAATCAACGGGATACCCATAGGTAAAAAGGATGTCATGTGGTTTGTTGCTGAAAACAGGGAGCTGTTTGAACGGATCAAGCCCTCCTTTTTTGAAATGACAGTTGCTATGGCTTTTCATCATTTTGAAAAGGAACGTGTAAATATTGCGGTGGTTGAGGTGGGTATGGGTGGGAGGCTCGACTCGACCAACATCCTCGATCCGGTTTTATCTGTCATCACCAATATCGGTCATGATCACATGGAATACCTGGGTTCGGGATTGGCCGAAATAGCAGGTGAAAAAGCCGGGATCATTAAAAAGAAGGTATCTGTAGTCATCGGAGAATCCGGTAAGGAGACAGATGCTGTTTTTACAGAACGAGCAGCGGAGAAGGGATCTGATATATTTTTTGCCGATAGGATTTTTTCCATCCCATATAGCTTTCAGACACATGACGGGAAACAATCGCTGAATGTGTACCGCAAGGATGAACTGGTTTATAAGGAGCTGATTGCTGATTTGCTGGGTTTATACCAGAGGAAGAACGTAGCAACGGTGTTAATGGTGCTTGAACGACTTGGAGAGGCAGGATTTGCGATTCCGGTTGACAGGATCTATGCCGGTCTGGCAAACGTCACTTCAAACACCGGGCTTTCGGGGAGGTGGCAGGTATTGGGTCATCAGCCACTGGTGATTTGTGACAGTGGACACAACCTTGAGGGAATAAAAAGTGTAGTTTGGCAGATCCGTCAAACCCCGCATAAGAAATTATGGATGGTTTTCGGGATGGTCAGTGATAAGAACCCGGATCCCATTTTTGCGGTTTTACCCAGGGATGCCACCTGGTTTTTCGCCCAGGCGCAGATCCCGAGGGCGATGGATGCGCATATGCTGGCGGAAAAAGCCGCAAAGAAAGGACTGAATGGAGAAGTTATTCCTTCGGTAAAGGAGGCAGTTGAAAAAGCAAGGTCCCTGGCTGGCCCGGATGACCTTGTATTTATCGGAGGCAGCACGTTTGTAGTGGCTGAAGTGCTTTAGAAATTACAAATGACAAGATCCAAATAACAAACAAATTCCAAATTCCAATACTCAAGCTATAAATTGTAGATTTTTTGATAATTGATAATTGATAATTATTTGTTTTTTGGGATTTGTTATTTGTGTTTTTGGTGATCAGTTAAAGATAAATCTGCAAGGCCGTTTTTTTGCAGAACCAAAATACTCTCGTATATTTGCACGCGCTAAGGGCGATTAGCTCAGTTGGTTCAGAGCACCTGCCTTACAAGCAGGGGGTCGTAAGTTCGAATCTTACATCGCCCAC
>CAYMFM010000056.1:0-25965 GCA_964389685.1 uncultured Rikenellaceae bacterium | reverse complement strand
ATGACCACCTCCAAGCCTTTATTGAAGATGAACTGCTGCTTGATTTTTATGTGAAATAATAACGCTTTGCTGTCATAGATTTCGCTTCGCTCAGTGTCATTCGCTCACTGCGTTCGCTGTCATAATATTGTATGACTATTGTATGACCATTGTTTGACTATTGCATGACAATCGTCTGACCATTGTCCGAAGGACTCCCACGGAGAATTACAATCGCATCCCCCACCTCATCCCCGAGCAAGCGGAAAAAATCCAGAACATAGGGATCGTTTGAGCCGTTTTCAACCTCCTTACATACCTGCTCGAGCGGGAGTTTTTTCTTCAGGATACATTGTTCGATCTGGTGAATTACGGCAGATGGGCCGGTACTTTGTGAAACATTTCCGGTCTTGTGCTGGAGGACCAGGTCGTGGTAGAATTTTTGAAGGATCTGGAAACGGATGCGCTGTTGTTCAGCAAATCGTTTCAGAAATCCATACGTGTTGAAAAAATGCTGGAAGCGGTTTGCTGAATTCTCCAGAACCTGTATCGCAAGATCTTTACCCTGAATTCCTCGCAGCAGGTAGATCTCTGCATAACGGTAAATCCCGGTAATCCCGAACGCATCCAGGTCATCCGATGCATTCACAACAGGAAATAATCCGTCGGGAGAAACAGGTTGTTCCGCAAAGGTGTCGGCATACTCCTTGTCATCGTGTTTTTCGATAACGGTCAGCACCTCATCCAGATCATCAATAGGCTTTTGTGATGACCGGTCAAAAAAATCTTCGGCAAATGTGCGGCTAAACTTTCCATGTTCTGCGCCGGGTTGAACTGATAAACCGGTGTCGTGAAAAAAAATGGCGAGGATTATTTTCTCGACCTGATTCGCATCAAAGGTATAGTTGGCCTGGCCGAGTTCGCGGATCAGTTGTTTTGCAAAGAGCCAGACCCTGTAATGATGGGTCTCATCGTGTGAAGGCAAGCAGGTTTGGCTGAAGATCTCTTTGCAATGGGTAAACAGGGTTTGAAGCCATTTTTCTTCCACTGTTTTCAGCGCAGAATCAATGGTTTTCACGGCAAAGAGTGTTTAATGAAAAGATGAAATGTGCGTTGGTATTGTGGCTGAGAAGCTCTTTATTTCCCGGCCATCTGCTCAGCAATCTCAAGGATGGTTGTATCGTCCAGGGTAACAATCCCTCCATCGGGACCCTGCTCAAAATGGATCCCGGCAGTCTCTCCGTTAATATAATTCGTACCCCCAAAGTAATTACGAACTGTATCTTCACTGACATTGAGTTTACTGGCTATGATTCCCATACTACCGTCCGGCAAACTGTCTTTGATTCTCCTTAATTCATTGAACGTGATTGTTCTGGCCATATTATGTACTATTATATTATGAATTGAGCCATCAAAGGTAGAAATATAATCGATGAGACTCAAACTTTATCATGATAAATCCACCTGATCCGGATCACGAATGATGTAGACATCATAATCTCCCAGGTATTCAAATCCCAACGATTGATAAAGGTGCACTGCACGATGATTATCCCGGTGCACTTCCAGTTTTATCTGTTGTTTTTTCTCCCTGGCAAATTTCAGCGATTCCAGGGTAAGCCATTTGCCGAGGCCCCTGTTTTGCAGTTCCGGTTTTATGCCACAGTGATGGAGGTGAATCCGCCGGCCATCGAAGGTCATCCAGGAAGTGCCGACGATTTCGCCGGATATTTTCCGGATCATCACCAGGAATTTCCCTCCATGGCGAATACTGTCCAGAATCACTTCTCCGGTATCTCCTCTTTTCCGATCTCCGAGTCCGGTTTCAATCCATATTTTCTCCACCTCCGGATAATCGCTCTCCCGGTAATCCCGAATATTGAATTGATCTCTGATGTTTTTGCTTTGGGATTTTACCATTAATAACTATCAATAACAACTAATAACGGTGGGGTCTCATTTGAGACACCACCAAATAACTTTTAATTTTTCACTTATCCCGCAACACATAGATCTGGCCGGTCTCATCCCGCACCACGATGACCGGTTCTCCTTTTTCTATGAATCCACGATCCGATTTAGCATCGTATACTGTTCCATCGATGGTAACTTTTCCGGATGGTCTCAGGACAGTATGGGCAATCCCTTTTTTCCCGATCATCTCTTTCTGGGTTTTGCTATCAACTCCAACAAATCCATTCATGGTATTTTGAACTTTGTTTAGTGCCAGGTTAGGAAAAGTCCGGGAAGCAAATAGCTTTTTACTGATATAGAGGGAAAGTAGCAGAGAGATCAGGCTGGATGTAAGCACGATAAACAGCGCTTTTAGAACTGCTTCTACCCCGGCCAGCACGTCGAATTTAAAAACGATATTATCGACCATACTGAGAACCAATCCGGTAATCACCAGGAGCACTCCGGATATTCCTGCCACACCAAAACCGGGTATGGCAAAGATTTCTACTCCGATTAAAACGATGCCAGCGAAGAAGAGGATCAGCTCCCAGTGTTCAGCAAGTCCTTCCAGGTATAGTGGTGCGAAATAGAGAACTGCCGCTACCAGGGCCGCTCCAAGGGGGAACCCGACACCGGGGGTCTGGAGCTCAAAATAGATACCCCCGATAATGATCATGATCAATATTCCATGAACTACCGGGTTAATCAGTAATCCGATGATCTTATCCAGGGTGGTGGAAACATGCTCCTTTATTTCGTAGTTGGAAATGCCGGCGATGGTCATCACCTGCTCGATGTTCTCAGCCTGTCCTTCGCAATATCCGAATCGGATTGCCTCTTCGGTAGTGAAGGTGAGGACCTGTCCCGTGTCAATGATCCCTTCGATATAAACCGCCGGATCGACCATTGCCTCGGCAATTTTTGGATCCCTGTGCCAGACCAGGGTTGTATCAGAACCTGTGATCAGGGTGTCTTTGCCATGCGCTTCAGCTGTTGCCCGCATGGTCGATCTCATGAATGATTGATATTTATCCGGAACAACTTCTCCGGTCGCATTAACCACGGTTGCAGCGCCGATACTGGAACCCGGTCTCATGTATATGCTGTCACAGGCAATAGAGATCAGGGCTCCTGCAGAAGCTGCATTGTTGTCAATGAAAACAAAGACTGGTATTTTGCTGTTCAGGATCCTGGTACGGATGGAGTCGGCAGCATCCAGCAAGCCACCATAGGTATTCATATGGATCAGAATGTAATCTGCCCCCATCTGATTCGCTGCTTCAAAACTCTTTTGAGTAATACGCCAAACTGGTGCAGCGATCTGTTCCTTAATATCGTACTTGTAGATCAGGGTTTTTTCTCTTTCACCATTGCCTGAAAGGGCATTTTCCTGGGGCAGACCGGACGCAAAAAGAACCAGTGCCAGAAAACTGAGCGATACAACTGGGAACCTTTTCATAATGATTTTTTTACAAAAATAAAAGATGTTTGTTAATATACACTACTCGTACTAAAATATGTACCTTTGTAACTTTACCAATGGTTTCTGATCCATGAAGATGCAATCCTTACTGGCAATTTCTCCAATTGACGGTCGGTACAGAGACAAAGTTAATGAACTGGCCGATTATTTTTCCGAATATGCCCTCATAAAATACAGGCTTCTGGTTGAAGTTGAATATTTTATTGCACTCTGTGAAATTCCCCTTCCACAGTTGAAAGGGGTAAAACCATCCTCCTTTGTTGAGTTGAGAAGCATATACAACGATTTTTCGCTTGAAGAGGCGGAAAAGGTAAAAGAGATCGAAAAGACCACCAACCATGACATCAAAGCTGTTGAGTATTTTATAAAGGAGCGATTCATGGAGATGGGACTGAATGATCAAAAAGAGTTTGTTCATTTCGGGCTCACTTCTCAGGATATCAACAACACTGCCATTCCCTATCTGTTCAGGGATGCAGTGAACGAAATCTATTATCCGCTCCTGGATGAGATCATTTTCAAATTGTCAGAAATGAGCCGTGAATCGGAAGGAATATCCATGCTTGCACGAACGCATGGGCAACCGGCATCGCCAACCCGGCTGGGAAAGGAAATCCGCGTTTTCAGTGAACGGTTGTTAAAACAGTTAAACCTGATGAAATCCATTCCATGTTCTGCAAAATTTGGAGGGGCAACCGGTAATTTCAATGCACACCATGTGGCTTATCCTAAGATTGACTGGATTGGTTTTGCAAACCGTTTTGTAAACGATACGCTGGGGCTGGACCGGACACAAACTACAACACAGATAGAACATTACGATAACCTGGCTGCATTCTTTGATAACCTGAAACGGATCAATACAATCCTCCTGGATCTTGACAGGGATATCTGGCTTTATATCTCCATGGAATATTTTCACCAGAAGATCGTTAAAGGGGAGGTGAGTTCATCCACCATGCCCCATAAAGTCAATCCGATCGATTTTGAAAACTCGGAAGGGAATCTCGGATTGGCGAATGCAATTTTTGAACACCTGTCAGCTAAACTACCCATATCGAGACTTCAACGGGACCTGACTGATTCGACTGTTCTCAGAAACATTGGAGTACCTGTCGCACATACGTTGATCGCTATGAGATCGTTGTTGAAAGGAATGGATAAACTGATCATCAACCAGGAGAAGATCAGGAGAGACCTGGATGACAACTGGAACGTGGTTGCGGAAGCCATTCAAACCATTCTCCGGCGGGAAGGATATCCGGATCCCTATGAAAAGCTGAAGGAGCTGACCCGGACAAACAAAGCATTGAGTAAATCAGTTATTCATCAATTCATTGAATCACTGAAAGTTTCTGACAAAGTAAAAAACGAACTGAAAAATATTTCTCCCGAAAATTACGTTGGTATCTAATGATGCAGGACTGCTCTCATAAAGGAAAACCTGGATGAATAATTTTATTAAGATCTTTAGTTACCTGAAACCCTATTGGTTTTATGCTTTTCTGAATGTTTTGTTCAATGTCCTTGCTGCTTTTGCAGCACTGTTCTCCTTTACCATGGTGATCCCTTTCCTGAGTATTCTTTTTGACACACAGGAGATGGTAACCGAAGCGATCCCTTTTGAGTTCTCAGTTGACTATGTTAAGCATGCCTTTAATTTCCATATTTCACAGTTAATCATAACACAGGGCGAAGCCATGGCTTTGTTGCTTGTCAGTATAACAGTAGTTGTTATGAGCCTGTTTAAGAATCTCTTCCGGTTTATAGCACTATACTATACAGCTCCTATTCGTACCGGAACCGTGAGGGATATCCGGAAACAGATCTTTGAAAAGATCCTGAGACTCCCATTGTCCTATTATACCGATGCCAGGAAAGGAGATGTTATCTCAAGAATAACGTCCGATGTACATGAGATCGAGATCTCCATCATGGCTTCTCTGGAAATGCTGATCAGGGATCCCCTGACCATTCTGATTTTCCTGGTATATATGTTCCTCGCCAGCGTAAAACTTACATTTTTTGGACTCCTGTTATTGCCGATTAGCGGATACCTGATCGGCAGGATCGGAAAGAAATTACGGACAACATCATTCAAAGGGCAGAAAAAACTCGGATTCCTGTTGTCCATTATTGAGGAAACACTCGGGGGACTGAGGATCATAAAAGCATTTAATGCAGAAGAGAAAGTTACCCGGCGGTTTGACAGCAATAACAATTTTTATACAAGGATCATGAACAGAGTGTACCGGAGGCGCTACCTGGCAAATCCTTCCAGTGAATTTCTCTCCACAGCCGCCATGATGGTCCTGATGTTCTTCGGCGGATCGCTGGTACTGAAAAATGCCAGTACCCTTTCGTCGGAAGCGTTTATTGCTTACCTGGTCATTTTTTCTCAGATCATACCCCCGGCAAAATCCCTGACAACCGCTTTTTTTAATATTCAGAAAGGACTGGCTTCACTCGACAGGATCGGATATATTCTTGATGCCGAGGTTACCATTAAAGACAAGCCAAATGCAATTCCCATTGATGGTTTCAAAGAATACATTGAATACAGGAATGTGAGTTTCGCGTACAATGAGGAGATGGTGCTGAAAAACATCAACCTGCGGATTGAGAAGGGGAAAACCATTGCCCTTGTTGGTAAGTCAGGAGCCGGGAAATCAACACTGGTCGATCTCCTTCCGCGATTTATTGAAGCAACAGAAGGGGAGATCATGATTGACGGGAAACCGGTAAATGATTTGAAGCTGTTCAACCTTCGTCAATTGATGGGAATTGTCAGTCAGCGATCCATCCTCTTTAATGATACATTTTACAATAACATTGCTTTTGGCCTGGAAGAGGTCCCGGAATCGGATGTCTTAGCTGCAGCTAAGGTCGCCAATGCACACGATTTTATTCTGGAGAATAACAACGGTTACTATTCCAATGTGGGTGAGGGGGGAAGCAAACTGTCAGGCGGACAACAGCAGCGTGTCAGTATCGCGAGGGCTGTCCTGAAGAATCCACCCATTCTTATCCTTGATGAAGCAACGAGTTCCCTGGACACCGAGTCGGAAAGACTGGTACAGGAGGCAATCATTAACCTGATGAAGAATAGGACCTCCATCGTGATCGCCCACCGTTTGTCTACCATCAAGCATGCCGATGAAATCATTGTGCTCGAGGAGGGCGAGATCGTTGAGCGGGGCAAGCACGATGACCTCCTGAAGGAAAACGGATACTACTGGAAACTGCATGAACTGCAGATGAAGTAGATTAGTTATAAGTTACAGGTTATAAGTTATACGTTAGGTATCGTTGATAGTTAATAGGTTAATCCTGAATTATATCATTTGTATATTCAGGTTACTGTATTTTATACCCAACACTCCCATTATGAAATCGAAAAAAAAATTGTTTATTTTATTTGCTGTTGTTCTTTCTTATTCCCTTCATGCACAGGAGGATACGGTAAAAAAAGGACTGGATGCCATCACCTACCAGGCGGTTCAGGGACAGCTTGAATTTCTGGCTTCCGACTGGACCAGGGGAAGGGGGACGGGCGATCCGGGAAGCTATATGGCTGCCGATTACATAGCCAGTATGTTTAAAGTGTACGGCTTACAGCCGGGAGGCGATCTTGAGACCATCTATCCCTCCAGGGAAGAGCGAAGAGCAGGCGCCGTGCCCAGGCAGGTCAGAACCTTTTTTCAGAACCTGGAACTCATTGAATATTACCCGGGAGAAGAGCAATCACTTTTCATTTCATCAGATTATCGTGGTACTGTTGAAAAGATAAACTTTGTCTTCAAGGCTGACTTTTTTGTCAACACATCGGATGTGGGAATGGAATTAAGCTCTCCAATTGTTTTTGTCGGATATGGTATGGTCGATGAGAAAAACAGGTACGATGATTTCGCGGGTCTGGATGTGAAAGGCAAAGTGATTTTACGGTTAGCCGGGTTCCCGGGTCACTCAGATCCTGATTCGGATGCCTATAAGAAGTTTCATTCTGATAAGCCATCCTTTATATCCAATCTGTACCGTGCAAAGTTGAGCCTTGCTGAGGAGAAAGGGGTAGCAGCAATCATCGAAATAACGCGGGAAGGAGATCCCTCACCGGATTGGGCTGATAATGTTCCCTTCCGGTACAACCTGCCTTTCTATGAAGGCGATAAGCCCCTCCGGGAGGTTTATACCCGGATGAAACTTCCGGGTGATGAAATTGGATCATGGCGATCCACCATATCCGTTACCATGAGGGTTGCAAACCAGATTTTGAAAGGTACAGGAGTGGATCTGGATGCCTATGAAGAGAAGGTTATGAAATCGATGAAGCCTGCATCGAAAATATTGCCGGGCAAATCCATTGAGATAAAAACAACCGTAAACTCCAGGATCGTTCGTGAAAGGAATGTTATCGGGGTACTGGAGGGTAAGGATCCGGACAAGGTGGTTGTGGTTGGTGGCCATTATGACCATCTGGGTGAATTGAAAGGATACATCTGGAATGGTAGTGATGACAACGCTTCCGGAACGGTTGGTGTCCTGACCCTTGCCAAAGCCTGTATGGCTACCGGTGTACAACCGGAATATACTATTGTTTTTGCCGCATGGACTGCCGAGGAAAAAGGTTTACTCGGATCACACTTTTTTGTCGATCATCCCTGTGTTCCTGCAGAGAATATCCAGTTTTACCTCAATTACGATATGATATCACGGGATGCACCAACCGACACCATGATGGTAGAGGCAAGCCTGACCTATACCGAAGCATATCCTGAGTTGGAGGAGATGACCTTAAACCATATCCGACGGTATAACCTGTCTTTAAAACCGGCTTTCAGAAGCATGGAAAAGCCCCGGGGAGGGAGTGACTACTCCTCCTTTGCTGCCAAAGATGTTCCAATACTTACCTTCAATGCAGGATTTACATCCGATTACCATCAGATCACCGATCACTCATCGAAAGCGAACATTGAAAAAATGACCGATATCATCAAGGTTGGATTCCTGAATGTCTGGAAGATCGCGAATACACTTGGATTTAGGAAATGAGGGGCATTAATAAAGTTATTTATTTATCCAGCAAGGATGGAAGCAATGCACGGTCTGACGGCTCATTTCCGTCTGACCGATAAACTGAAACGGTAATAGAGAGGAATCCTGCAACCCCCAACCAAATCCGTAATTGTCCCCCTGGGAAATAGCCAGCCGGCGAGGCAGGGGGGACTATAGGGGATTTATATTATAAAGTGTTGAATTATAGATTCTTTTAGATTTTATTTGATATCAGAATTTGTTAATTAGTTAGCTAGAATTTGAAAAAAGTTATACTTTTGCATCACCGGAGAAATGGCAGAGTGGTCTAATGCGGCGGTCTTGAAAACCGTTGTCCGCTTACCGGCGGACCGGGGGTTCGAATCCCTCTTTCTCCGCAAAAATGAAATAAACCCGGCTTAGCCGGGTTTATGTTTTGGACCGAAGCCGCGAAGAAAGCTGGCTTTCTGAAGTGAGCGAGGACAAAACAAAAAAACACGGCAGTGTTTATTTCATTTTTGATGTATCTTCTATTTGGGATCATGAGGAGCAAAGCGACGAATAATCCCTCTTTCTCCGCAAACCAAATTACTCCCGCAACCCGTTGCGGGATTTTTATTTTCAGCTGGCCGAACCAGGCTTGTTTGAGCTCATACTCCTGGTCCGAAAAAAATTTCAGAAATACATTGCCCACAGGAATGAACAACCAATTAACCATTAACATTTCCCGAATTCTTGTTACGCGTCACTCGTTACTTGTCACTCCTCACTAGGTGTTGAGCAAGTCCATCCGGTTCACTCCGCTTTTTCTATCCTTGCGGCCCAGCCCCCGCCATTCGATAGCTGAATGGTCAATGCATCCCCTGACGAGATGTTTATCACTTCTTTTTTGTAATCGGTGGCAACACGGTCTGCATTCACCCCATCTTTAAAAACGATGGCGTTATAGACTCCATCGCCCAGGAATGAAAAGTCGAGCGTCAGGTCACGGGCCGTCCAGTTGCTCATTGCACCAACATACCAGGTATCTCCCTTCCGGCGGGCGATTGCCACGTATTCTCCCACTTTCCCATCCAGCGGCACGGTTTCGTCGAACGTGGTCGGGACACTGGTAATGAAATCGGTGCATTCCTGCTCTTTAATATAGATCGTGGGATTATCAGCCAGTATTTGCAACGGCACTTCGTAAACGACATACATTGCCAGCTGATGGCAGCGGGTACCCTGGCTCATGGGTTCTGAAAAGATCGGCCTGAAATTCTGCCTGCTGGTATTCCTCATGGCACCGGGAGTATAGTCCATGGGACCTGCCATCATCCGGATAAACGGAATAGTCACATCGTACCGGGGTACATCCTCGTTTGCCCATTTTACATTTTCCATCCCTTTCACCCCTTCATAGCCGACAACGTTAGGATAGGTCCGCTGCAGACCGGTTGGTTTGAAAATGCCATGCAGATCGACGATCAACTGATGTTCGGCTGCTTTTCTTGCCATTTGATAGGTTGAGGCTACTGCCTTCTGATCATCGCGGTCAATAAAATCAATCTTAAAACCCTTTATACCCATCTCTGAATAGAGGGCAAACACCGTATCCATTTGCTGGGTAAGCGGGTACCATAAAGCCCAGAGAATGATTCCGACTCCTTTCCGGTTTCCATGCGCTATGAGTTTCTGGAGATCGATCCGGGGTGATACACGGGTCAGGTCAAATCCGGCGGTCCAGCCCTCATCTATAATGATATACCTGATGTTGTTGGCAGCAGCAAAATCAATGTAATATTTATAGGTGGCTGTATTCATCCCGGCTCTGAAATCAACATGAGAGATACCGATGGCATTCCACCATTCCCATGCTGCCTGCCCCGGCTCAATCCAGGAAACATCATCCAGCCGGGGTGGTGATGCCAGCTTCTGGACAATGTCGTTGTTCAATAATTCTTTATCCTGTTCACTGATCACAATCACCCGCCACGGAAAACTCCATGTTCCGCTGGTTCTGGCAATATAACCGGCCCTTTTTGTAGGGATTAAATTTCTTCTGACCGGCATTTCTTCCAACGGGGAAGGTGCATACACACCCATGAACCCTTTTCCTGTTTGATTGATGTTCAGGAACATCCCGGGATACTCCTCCAGGTCTGCTTCCAGGATCACCACTTTTTTACCATTTCCTGCATCAACCAACAACGGAAGGAATGCCAGGGAATCGCTCCTGAATTGAGAGATGTTCTGTTCCGTATACAGGGATTCAAAGGAGCAGTTGAATATCCTGCCATCCCTGTAATCCCGCATGTACGGAATAAAGGCTTTATAGTCAACGGTAAAATTGAAGTTGGCTTCTTCGTTCCGGATAACGATTGAATCATTCTTCCTTATGAAAAACCGGTATGCCACGGCATCGTTATATGCCCTGAAGATTACACCGTAATCATTTTTACACTGTATCGTAAGCTGGTTACAGTGATCCGGAATGATCGCCTTCTTGTAGTTGATTGCAGTGATCTCACGATGAATCTCTTCTTTTTCTGATGATTGTATTATTGCATTTTTCCCGAGCGTTTCTCCCTCTTCCAGTTGCAGGGAAATGGACGAAGGTGCCAGAATCTGTTGTCCTTTATGCCGGACTGACCATTGTAGTTTTTCCCCTGCATCTATTTGTACGATGATGTTCCCATCCGGGGATTTGATTTTAAGATCCTGATTTGTCTGTGCAAAAATCATCAGTGGGCTCACCAGCAATAAATACAGTAACTGGAAATGCTTTGTTTTCATTTGGTTTTCGTTTAACATGAATGATAGATGTACTGCTAAGGTTTAAAATAAAAAAGGATTGTAGAGCTTAGCCTGTCTAAAAATACGTTATCCCGGGAATTTATCCAAGGGTACAACTAATGAAGCTGATAAACATGAGATCAAGCAGGTAGTATAAAGAAAGTAACAGCTGTAAGAACTGAATATTGGATTTAAGTGCTGGTTCCCCTTTTGCTAATTTCAACAGCCCGGGCTTTGATTTATAGATTTTGGACAGGAAAAATGATCCCCGGAGGGGGATAGTCCTGATGATCATGCCATGCATGATATCAGGACAGGGGTAGGAGAGAGGAATGTACAATATGCAGTAGACAGTATGCAGCTGCAGAAGGGAGTAAAACTATTATCCAATTAACCATTAACATTTCCCGTAGGGATGCCTACTGCAAGCAATTAGTCCGAGGTGCGTTTTAACAATGATGAGGATATTTCTCTTATCTTTGTAATAACCGGTCTCAATTAGATAATCACCACCTTACTATGAAAGTAGACAATAGTCTGGAGATATCTACCCTGAAAGAAAAACTGCACCAATTCTGGCGACTGGCTGCAGAAAAAGTGATCCTTATAGAGGAGGAATACGACCCGTCCCGGGGATCGCCGGTATTTACTGCTAAGGGCAAATACACTACCCGTGGCTGGACGGAATGGACGCAGGGTTTTCAATACGGGATCCCGCTCCTGGTGTTTGATGCTGCAGGAGATGGGCAAATGCTGGAGGTTGGCAAAAAGAACACCTTTGCTCACATGGCACATCACATCAGCCATTTCGGAGTTCACGACCATGGTTTTAATAACCTGAGCACATACGGGAACCTGCTCCGCCTTGCCAGTACAGGGAAATTCGATGCATCCAAAGAAGAGAAGGAGCTTTACCGGCTTGCCCTGAAACTTTCCGGTGCTGTTCAGTCACGACGCTGGTCAACCATAGACGATGGAGGCTTTATCTATTCGTTCAATGGCCCCCACTCCCTCTTTATTGATACAATTCGAACCTGCCGGGTATTGCTGGTTGCTCATCAGCTCGGGCACAGGGTCCTGGAGGAGAATGACCGGGAGATCAACCTGCTTGAGCGTGCCATTACACACGGTTTAACCACAGCACGGTATGCGGTGTTTTATGGTGAGAAGCGTGATGACTTTGATGTGTGGGGCAGGGTAGCCCACGAATCAATCTTTAACATGAACGACGGGATGTATCGCTGCCCGAACTCACAACAGGGTTATTCCGGCTATACAACATGGACACGCGGATTGGGCTGGGCAATGCTTGGTTTTTCCGAATTCCTGGAATTCCTGGAAGAGATTAAAACCGACTATCACGATATGGAAAGGGTAAAAGCATTGTTCCTGAAAGCAGCAAAAGCTACCTGTGATTTTTATATTGAAAACAGTGCATTGGATGGAATCCCTTATTGGGATACAGGGGCACCGGAGCTCTATAAACTGGCTAAATATCAGGATTCACCTGCCGATCCGTTTAACAATTTTGAGCCGGTGGATAGTTCGGCTGCTGCAATTGGTGCACAGGCACTGTTGCGACTGGGCAGGTTCCTTGAGAAAAAGGAGCCTGAAGCTGCAAAGAACTATTTTCAGGCCGGAATAACCATATTATCCACGCTGTTGTCAGATGTATACCTTGCAAGGGATAAGAAACACCAGGGCATTTTGCTGCATACCGTTTATCACCGGCCCAACGGGTGGGATTATATACCCGCCGGTAAAAAAATTCCCTGTGGTGAATCCGGTATGTGGGGAGACTACCACATGACGGAATTGTGCCTGCTGGCTCAACGGATCCTGGAAAATGGCTATTATATCTTCTACCAGGGGCTATGTTGATAAATTCAAAAAATTAGCCTTCTTTGATACCATACCTGATGCGCTAACAACAAAATTCCTTATTTGACAAGGCTTCCGGGCGAAAAGTTAACCGTTGTTTGAAAAATTGTTAATAATTTATACTGCGTCAACCATTTTTAGGTAAGATTCAGTGAATCAATGATTTAATAATCATACATCACCTGAAACCCGCATATAATGGGAGATTTGTTAAAAAATTACTGTTTTTTTTTATGCCGTAAATTTGCTAAACACTGGAAATAGCCTATATTTGTAGGTAATTGATAAAAAAAGTAGAATTTACTAACCCTTAAAATTTCTGTCATGAACAAAGCACAATTGATTGATGCAATCGCTGCAAGCGCAAAATTGTCAAAAGCTGATGCTAAAAGAGCTCTCGATGCCTTTGTTGATACTACCGCTGGTGCCCTCAAAAAAGGAGATCGTGTTGCATTGGTAGGTTTTGGTTCATTCTCAGTTTCCAAGAGAAATCAAAGGACCGGAAGAAACCCACAAACCGGCCAACCAATTACTATCGCAGCTAAGAAAGTTGTTAAGTTTAAGGCTGGTAGCGAATTGTCTGACAAAGTTAAGTAACGATATTTTGTGCCGTTGAAAGGGAGTGCATTCGTACTCCCTTTTTTTTTCTCTAAACATGGATCAGGAATCTGTTAACCTCCGTTTAGTCGAATACCTCTCCGGGTTCGTTACACCGGAAAGGATGGAAACATTTGGCAACACACTGGATAACCGGACGAGGTACATAACCGTTGTCCTGGAAGATCTTTACCAGCCACACAATGCAAGTGCAGTACTTCGAACATGCGATTGTTTTGGTATTCAGGATGTTCATATCATTGAAAACCGGAATACCTATTCCATTAATCCGGACGTTGCCCTGGGCTCCTACAAGTGGTTAACCCTGAAAAAATATAAGCGCACCGAATCAAATACACTGCATACTTACCGTACATTGCGCAGTGCCGGTTACCGGATTATTGCAACGACTCCCCATCGTGATGACACAACACCGGATAATTTTGATCTGAAGAAAGGAAAATCGGCGCTTGTCTTTGGTACCGAGCTGGAAGGACTATCCGAATTAGCCATAAATGAGGCAGATGAATACCTGCGGATACCGATGTTTGGATTTACCGAAAGTTTTAACGTCTCTGTTGCTGCAGCAATTATCCTCTATCAGCTTACCAACCGGTTGAGGAGCTCAGGTATCCCGTGGCAACTCACACAGCCAGAAAAAACGGAACTGAAACTTGCCTGGTTAAAAAAAACGATAAAAAAATCGGATATGCTGATCAGGGAATTCCTTGAGAAAGAAAGGAATAAAGACCGTTAACTCATAACCATCAGCCATCAACCTTACCCATTTCCCCGGCATCGGTAGCACATTTAAAGGATAATTCTTATCTTTGACGAAAACATCATTATCTTTGATGAACAGATTAATTTGAATGATTAGAGTACCAATCTGTCAACCATTTTTTTATGAATTGCATTGTTATTGATGATGATAAGATGTGCCGGGTTTTGATCGAGGAATTCGTCGGCAAATCAGATGGGATAAACCTTACCGGTTCTTTCAGTAACGCTATCGATGCGATCAATGCTATCAAGGTGAATAATCCCATTGATCTGATCTTCCTTGATATTGAGATGCCTCAGATGACCGGTATCGACTTTTTAAATAGTCTTGACAATCCCATTCAGGTTATCATCATCTCATCCAAGGAGAAGTATGCCCTGAATGCTTTTGATTATGATGTAACAGATTATTTGCTTAAACCCATCACCTATTCCCGCTTCTATAAAGCCATTGACAAGGCATTAAATCGATACAAAAAAGAGAAGCTCAGCAGTGATAGCAAAGATGAGATCTTCATAAAAAAAAGTTCCTCGCTTGTCCGGATAAAATTTGATGAGATCCTCTGGATCGAGGCATTGGAGAATTACGTTATTCTGAATACCTCATCAGAGAAGCTGACCATTCATTTTACCATGAAGGCGATTGAGAAGAAACTGCCATCAAAAAAGTTTATCAGAATACACCGGTCATTCATCGTTAATGCAAGTAAAATATCTGTTATTCAGGATAATGCTGTCGAAATAAAGCTGAAAGGTGAAGTCACCACCATCCCCATTGGCAAATCCTATAAGGAACAGCTGATGAAGGATATAAACCTGATGATTAAATAATACCCATCCTGTTGTATCTTATCTCCGGATAACAAAAAAAATGGATTCCCAACGTCAGAATTTTCTCCGGTATATTGGTCAAACCTCTGATTCCCCTATGATGCTTGCTATTGAAAGAGCTGAGGGGATATACCTGTATGGCAAAGATGGAAAGATATACCGGGACATGATATCGGGTATCTCGGTCAACAATCTGGGTCACCGGCATCCAAAGGTTATTAAAGCCATCCAGGATCAGCTGGATAAGTATTTGCATCTGATGGTGTATGGTGAGTTTATCCAGGATCCGACGGTAGATCTTGCAAGGTACCTGGCATCTATTTTGCCAGATCAGCTATCCACTGTTTATTTCGTCAATTCCGGTAGTGAAGCCATTGAAGGAGCTCTTAAACTTGCCAAGCGGTATACCGGCCGAAGAGAGATCATTGCCTTCAGGCAAGGATACCATGGAAGTTCGCACGGTGCTTTAAGTGTTATGGGTGATGAGGAATACAAGAGCGCATATAGGCCCCTGATCCCCGGCATTAAATTACTGGACTTTAACCGGATGGATCAGATTGAACGGATTACTGACAGAACCGCCTGCGTTCTTCTGGAACCCATTCAGGGTGAAGCCGGTATTCGGATTGCGGATAATAAATTTTTAGAAGGAATAAGGAAAAAATGCGATGATACGGGTACCTTACTCATTTTTGATGAAGTCCAAACGGGTTTCGGGCGGACTGGCACCTTCTTTGCCTTTGAATCATTCGGTGTAATTCCGGATATTATTACCCTGGCAAAAGGACTCGGTGGCGGAATGCCTATAGGGGCTTTTATCGCTTCAGGTGAAATCATGTCCGTTTTGAAAAACGACCCGGCGCTCGGTCACATTACCACCTTTGGAGGGCACCCTCTTTCTTGTGCTGCAGCACTTGCTGCTGTCAGAACATTGAAAGAAGATCAGATCATGGATACCATTCCGGCTAAAGAAAATTTATTCCGCACAATCCTCCGGCACGAAGAGATAAGGGAGGTGAGGGGAAAAGGTTTGTTCCTTGCTCTGGAGATGAATAGCACTGAGCGGGTAAAGAAGATCATAAAGAAAGCCCTCTCGAAAGGTGTAATATTGGACTGGTTCCTTTTCTGCCCCGGTGCTATCCGTATCGCTCCGCCACTGATCATAACCGAAGAACAGATTGTGGAAGCAGCCTCAATTATTCTTGATTCCATTAACGAAACCAGGAATTGATTCCTTGAAGATCTTATCCCCCCGGATTCATCGATCCTGAAAATTACCCTGTAGGAGCATACTTTTTGACAAGAAAAGTATAAATTTAACTTCTCAAACATAAGTAAACACAAACACCCTTTCCATGGTCGATAAACTAATAGGCCTCACGCATATCCATCTGGTTGATGAGCATCGAATCTATCTTTCAGAAATAACGGAAAGATTTCAAAATCCCTTGAAATACAATGTGGAATCCTACAGCGACATAGCAACCCTCTTTGAGAACCTTAAGACCTCTGCAACAGGAAAGAAAAATCTTCATCTTGTTTTTATGTCAGTTGATTTTAAAAAAAGTGAGGAGGAGGTCAAAAAGACGCTGGATTCCATCTCCCGGATACAAAACTTACGCAGAAACAGCGGGGTCTTTGTCCTCTCATCCCAAAAAGACGAAAGCCTGGAAAACAAGGTTTGTAATTTTGGAGCCAGGGCATTGATTCAGAAGAATGAAAATGCAGTCCTTCGAATCACAAATTTCATTAAAGGAATAATCAGTGAAAAAAATCTTGAAAATAAACGCAAAGCCACTATCTTTTCCATAAAGGTTCTCTTTTATTTTCTTCTTGCTGTCGCAGCGATAACCCTGATCCTCTTCCTTGTTTTTCCAGACAGATTTTACTTCTAGTTTTCGATGATGTGACTAATTGTCAGGATTTGTCAAATGGCATATACTTTGAAAAGGTCGAACAGGTATATAAAGCTTGTTAAACCGAAAATACACATAAAATGCAAAAGGGTAAAATTGATGTCACCAGTGAGAATATTTTTCCAATTATCAAAAAATTTCTCTATTCCGACCATGAAATATTCCTTCGTGAGTTGATATCCAATGCGGTTGACGCTACACAGAAATTGAGAACTGTATCATCAGTCGGTGATTATAAGGGTAAACTTGGAGATCAGACCGTTCGGGTTTCTCTGGATAAGAAGAAAAAAACCCTGACCGTTTCCGATCGTGGTGTGGGTATGTCGGCCGGAGAGATCGAAAAGTTCATTAATCAGATTGCATTCTCCAGTGCGGAAGAGTTTTTGGAAAAATACAAGGAACAGGCTAATGCCATTATTGGCCACTTTGGACTGGGTTTTTATTCTTCCTTCATGGTTTCTGACCGTGTCGAGATCATAACACGTTCCTATAAGAAGGGTTCAAAAGCCGTAAAATGGACCTGTGAAGGGAATCCGGAATACACGCTTGAAGAAGTCGATAGGAAAGAGGTTGGAACCGATGTGATCCTTTACCTGGATAAGGATTCAAAAGAGTTTCTTGAAGAGTCAAGGATCAGTGAAATGCTGAATAAGTATTGCAAGTTTCTGCCGGTTGAAATCGCTTTTGGAAAAGTGAAAGAGTGGAAGGATGGGAAAGAGGTTGAAACCGATAAGGATAACATCATCAACGAAACCAGACCAGCCTGGACAAGAAAACCGGCTGAGTTGAAGGATGAGGATTATAAAAAATTCTATCGTGATCTTTATCCGATGGCTGACGATCCGTTGTTTAATATCCACCTGAATGTAGACTACCCCTTTAACCTGACCGGTATTCTATATTTCCCGAGAATTAAGAAAAATATCGAGATCGATAAAAACAAGATCCAGCTCTATTGTAAACAGGTCTTTGTAACCGATTCAGTCGAAGGCATTGTCCCTGAATTCCTGACACTGCTTCATGGGGTGCTTGATTCACCGGATATCCCGTTGAATGTCTCCAGAAGCTACCTTCAGAGTGACTCCAATGTGAAGAAAATATCCAATCACATCACTAAAAAGGTTGCTGACCGGCTCACCGAGATCTTTAAAAAGGACCGGAATGAGTTCGAGAAGAAGTGGGATGACCTGAAACTCTTTATTCAATACGGAATGATCACCGAAGAGAAGTTTTATGACAAAGCTTCATCCTTTGCCCTGCTGAAGAATACCGATGGGAAATATTTTACCTTCGAGGAGTATGAGAAAATCATAAAAGAAAACCAGACGGATAAGAATAAGACGTTGGTTTATTTGTATGCCAATAACAAAGAGGAGCAGTATAGCTTCATCGATAGTGCTAAAGCCAGAGGCTATGATGTCCTCCTCATGGATGGACAGCTTGAAACTCATTTCATTAATCACATTGAACAGAAATTCACCGGCTCCCGGTTTGTCAGGGTGGATTCCGATACCATCGATAAGCTGATACAAAAAGAGGAAAGCATCGAATCAAAGTTAACACAGGAACAGCAACAGGAACTTACACCGGTGTTCAAGGGCCCCCTTTCAGACAGTGAAAAATTTGTCGTGATCTTTGAGAATTTGAGCGAGACGGATAACCCGATGATGATCACACAATCAGAATATATGCGCCGGATGAAAGATATGTCCGAATTGGGCGGAGGGATGAGCTTCTACGGGACATTGCCGGATAGCTACAATCTTGTGGTGAATTCAAATCATCCCCTGATCCTTCGCATTGCCGAAGAAAAAGATAAAAAAGTGGGTACACAGGTAGAGAAAGTAAAAGAAAAAATAAAGCCCATTGAAACAACCAGGTCAGAACTTGAAAAGGCAAATGAAGGGAAAAAAGAGGAAGAGATCAAGCAGGAAGAAAAAGACCGGATAGCGGACCTTGAATCAAAACTTAGCGGACTGGAAGAGAAAAAAGAAACAATCCTGAAAGAGTTTGGAAAGAAAAACAAACTGGTCAAACAGCTCATTGATCTGGCCCTTCTTTCCAACAATATGCTCAAGGGAGAAGAACTGAATAAATTCGTTAAACGAAGCATCGAGCTGATGTAATACAATAAAACCAGTTTGCTTTTATTGCAGGGTATTCGTTTCACGACAACGATGCCCGGGTCGTTAAGCGGATATCGTTAACAGGAATGCTTGCTAAAACAACGAGTTAAATTCCTGCTTGATAAATTCAATGGCAACCTGTGTAGGGGACTTTTCCATTTCCATTACTCTCTCGAGAATGTGGGTGCTGAATTCGATTGAGGGTGAATCGGGTTTTACCTGTGTGGCAGATGTGTTGATCAGTCTAACCGTATTGATTTTTGCATTTTTTATCACTTCCCAGGCCTGGTGACTCATATAAATTTGTTGTGACAAATTGTGTTCAAATTCTGCACGGATGGCACTTAGTATCTCGTGTTGCAGTTTCTGTGATGTCATCCCCTGCTTGTTAACTCTAAGAATGAGTGAGTCAAGGGATATCCTTTCCAATAGCAGAATAGCCCGTTCATAGGCTTGCAGGCGAAGGGGAGTTATTGTTTTCTGATTCTGGAGAATGATCTCTTTATTCCTTCTGTCACCATCATTCTTTATCATTGTTCTTATCAACAGGTAAGCGGTGATCAGGACAATCAGGGCAGGCAGGGTATATTTGAGGATTTCAAGTATCTCCATATCAAAACATTAAGAATAAAGATGGCGATTATGCTGTACAATATTACGTATTTTTCTGCTTTAATCGCATTTTTATTGAAATTTGTCGTTTTGAGTATAAAAACTTATTTTTATGTATAATAGCATAATTTTTGCCTAACTGATCATTTATAAAGAGATGAGCATAAGTCTTATAGGGCAATCGATTGGGGAATCCGCCACATTACTGCTAAACGAGAAAGCAGCAATCCTCAGGGCAAAAGGAGAGCCTTTGATCCACCTGGGTGGCGGTGAACCACAAAGCAAAACACCCCTTGATGCCATTATCAGTTTTACCGGTTTGCTTAATTCCGGGGATATCCGGTACACGCCGGTTGACGGTACAATTGAGATGAAACAGGCCATTATCCGGTACACGGAGGATTTTTATGACCGGAAGGTGGAACCGGAAAATGTCATTGCATCCAATGGGGCCAAGCAATCCATCATGGTTGCACTTCAGGCCATATTGAACCCGCAGGATGAAGTTATCTTCCCGGCACCCTACTGGGTAAGTTACCCTGAAATGGTTAAACTTTGTGGTGCCGTACCTGTTCCTGTCTATCCTGAGGATGGTTCGTTTTATCCTAGGATGCAGGATATTCTGCAGAATGTAACCTCTTATACAAAAGCGATAATCCTGAATAGCCCGAACAATCCCACTGGAGCATTGTATTCAGAAGATTTTATTGCCGATGTTGTCAGCTTTTGTGAGGAGGAGGGTCTGTATTTGATTATGGACGACCTTTATCAGAGGCTGGTCTTCGATGGAAAAAGGGCACCGAATGTTTATAAATTTGTAAAAGAGTTGAATGAAAACTCGAAGATCCTGGTGGTAAATGGCGTGTCTAAACAATATGCAATGACCGGATTCAGAATTGGATGGGCTGTCGGAAATAAAAAGCTGATCCAGGTAATGTCGAACATCCAGGGGCACCAAACAGCCGGTCCGGCAGTATTATTGCAGAAAGCCGCTATAGGTGCCATAAACGGAGTGCAATCGGGTGTGGAAAGCCTTCGGTCTACACTGGAAAATAACCGCAAGGTTATGCTTGATCAACTTTCCGCTTTTGATGGTGTAAAGGCAACAAAACCCGATGGAACGTTCTATGTATTTGCAGATTTCAGGCACTATGATAAGAACTCCACAAGGCTCGCAAAGTTGTTACTCGATAAGGTGAGAGTACTGACAATGCCCGGTATCGAATTCGGACTGGATGGCTACCTGAGACTATCAACCTGCGGCTCAATAAAAGGGATCATAGAAGGTATTGAGCGTATTAAATGGGTACTGGATCCCAACTCTCCGAATGAACTTTTTATCGGTGAACGTAAACTTGTCAGAGACTGGTTATGACAAAATATTTAGAATTTGAAACACCGGCTCAAAAACATGCCGGAGATCTTGCAAGTGATTTTGGATTGGACAACCACGGGCTGATCCACCTGGACCAGGTTTACTGGAACCTGCCTGAATCTGCATTGTATGAAGAGGCTGTTTTCCGTGGTGAAGGGAAAATTGTTAATGGTGGACCATTCCTGGTGAATACCGGGAAGTGGACTGCCAGAGCAGCTGACGATAAATACTTTGTCAGGGAACCCTCCACATCCGACAAAATTGATTGGGGAGAGTACAACCGACCCATGACACCAGAGAAATTTAACGGAGTCTTTTCCAGACTTCAGGCTTTCTTGCAGGGTGAAGAACTGTTTGTTCAGGACCTTTATGCAGGAGCCGATCCCCAATATTCTATCCCCGTTAGGGTAATAACAGACAAAGCATGGCAGAGTCTGTTTGCGAGAAACATGTTGATTCATCCAAAAAGCCAGGATGAACTGAAAAAGTTCGTGCCGGAATTTACCCTCATTGCATGCCTCTCGTTCAAGCTCGACCCGCGGATCGACGGAACCCTGAGCAATACGGCTATTATAATAAATTTTGCCCAGCGTTTGGCCATTGTAGCTAATACAAGTTATGGAGGAGAGGTGAAAAAGACCATATTCACCATAATGAATTACCTGAAACCCCTGCAGGATGTAATGTCCATGCATTGTTCTGCCAATGTCGGTAAGAAAGGTGATGTGGCATTGTTCTTTGGATTAAGCGGAACCGGGAAAACTACTTTGTCGGCGGATCCAAAACGACAACTTATAGGAGACGACGAGCACGGATGGAGCGATAGCGGGGTTTTTAATTATGAGAATGGATGTTATGCAAAAGTAATCCGGCTGTCGGCTGAACATGAACCGGAAATATACCAGTGTACACGGAAATACGGAACTATCCTGGAAAATGTGATCTTTGACCTGACCTCCCGTAAGATTGACCTCGATGATGAACAGTTGACAGAAAATACCAGGGCATCATATCCCCTGGAATTCATTCCCAATTCTGTACCGGAAAAAATGGTCACCTCCCATCCAAAAAATGTAATATTCCTTACAGCCGATGCTCAGGGGGTGTTACCACCAATTGCCAATCTTAACATGAACGAAGCCATCTATCATTTTATTAGTGGTTATACTTCAAAGATTGCTGGTACGGAACTGGGCCTGGGAATTGAACCCGAAATTACATTCAGTGCCTGTTTTGGCGCTCCTTTTATGGTCCACCATCCCTTTTATTATGCTGACCTGCTGAGAAAAAAGATCGAAAGGGCAGAAGCCAAAGTGTGGCTGGTAAATACCGGCTGGGTTGGCGGGAAATTTGGTGTCGGAAAACGGATCAACATCCGCCATACCAGGAATATGCTAAATGCAGCACTGGATGGGAAACTGGATAATGTGAAATACAGAAAAGACCGGCTCTTCGGTTTCAGTGTACCATTGTCCTGTCCCGATGTTCCTGAAGAAGTGTTTGAACCATCCAATGCATGGGGAGATAAGGAAGAGTACTGGAAGAAATACGATGCTCTTGCAGCCCGGTATATTGAAAACTTCAAACTTTTTGCCAAAGGAGTACCTGATGAGGTGCTCAAAGCCGGTCCGGTCAGGTATAAAACCGCTTCAACAAAATAAGAAAATATTTTATTTTTGTTCAATCTGCTCTAACCGGTGCAACGGATAGGGAAATTGATTTAATCTTAGAAAAACCCGAAGATTTGGAAAGCAAAGGAAGAATAGGACGAAAGGGTTTTTTCCTGATTTCAATTTCAGTACTCCTGGTCATTTGCCTTCTTGTTCTGTTTTACTTTTACAGGAAAGTGTATGCTCCGAATACAACCGTTCCGGAAAATGAAGCTTATTATCTGTTCATTCCAACGGGTTCCGGTATCGGGGAGGTCAGGGATCTGTTGGTGGAATCCGGAGTTGTTCGGAATATGGAAACCTTTGATTGGGTTGCTGAACGGAAGAACTATCCAAACCATGTCCGACCCGGAAGATACCGGATAAGGAGCAGTATGAATAACAACGACCTGGTGAACATGCTTCGATCGGGCACACAGGAACCGGCTCAATTGATTTTCAATTCGGTTCGAACCCTTGAGAAATTATGTGGTATCGTGGCTGACCAGATAGAAGCAGATTCACTGGAGATTCTGAACCACCTGAATGATGAAACCTATATTTCCCAATTCGGGTTTAACAAATTCACCGTTAAGGAGATGTTTATTCCCAACACCTATGAAGTTTACTGGAACAGCAATGCAGACCAGTTTATTCAAAGGATGGAGAAAGAATACCGACGATTCTGGACGGAAGAGAGAAAAAGAAAAGCAGAAGCGTTGGGATTAACAACACATGAAGTATCTACACTTGCCTCCATTATTGATGAGGAGACCAATAAGAATGATGAAAAACCTACGATAACAGGAGTTTATCTGAACCGGTTAACCCGCGGGATCCCTTTGCAGGCATGCCCTACATTACGGTTTGCCACGGGAGATTATACGATCCACAGAGTCCTTCTTGAACACATGAAAATAGAATCTCCATTCAATACCTATAAATACCGGGGCCTTCCTCCCGGGCCAATAAACATCCCTTCCATTGCCGGAATAGATGCGGTACTGAATGCTGAAAAACATGACTATTTTTATTTCAGCGCTAAAGAAGATATGTCGGGATATCACTATTTTTCAAAAACCCTTGCAGAACATAACCGATATGCAAGATTGTATCAAAAAGTATTAGACGAACAACGTGTGTATAAGTAGGGGGTAGTGATAATGCCTCAAATCAGTGAAACTTCAATTTTATTAGCAAAGCGAGATGAAAGTGGATAGTTGAACTCCTGCCCGAGGCAGGCGGGGATCCTGGCATCCGCCTGTAGTGTTGGCAGATCGTCAGGATACCTTAAATTTGCAAATGACGTTAAGGAATCCAGAGTCTGCGGTAATGCAAAAGAAGAATATATACCTGTCTGTCACCAACGATGTCGTAAATGACCAGCGGGTGATACGGATTGGACGTACACTGATGAAATCCGGTGCATCGGTATGCATTATTGGGAGATATATGGGCAATCCGTCCGGTTTGGAAAAGCTCCCTTTCAAGGTCATCCAGTTCAGGATTCTGTTTCCATCCGGTCCACTCTTTTATGCTTGCTTCAATATCCGGATCTTCTTCTATTTGCTTTTCCGGAAGGTGGATATCCTGGTGGCCAACGACCTCGATACATTGCTTCCAAATTATTTGATCTCCAGGATTAAAGGTAAAACACTGGTATACGATTCTCATGAATATTTCTTGGGCATACCTGAAATTCAAAATCGGAAAATTGTATTATGGATATGGAAAAGAATCGAGCAGTGGATCTTCCCGCATTTGAACTATGTCTATACCGTCTCTCCTTCGATCGCAGAGCTATATCATAAGATATATGGAGTAAACGTGGATGTCGTTAGAAATTTCCCGGTCCGCTGGAGCCCGGAAGATCATCCACCTCGGGGAGTTGCAGATCTGCCACAGGGGAAAAAGATCATTGTACTTCAGGGAACAGGGATCAATATAGACAGGGGTGCGGAAGAGGCCGTTGAAGCTATGAATCATCTTCAGGATGCCGTTTTGTGGATTATCGGTTGTGGCGATGTGGTGGATCTGCTCAAACAGAATGTCGCAGACCAGGAATTGAATGATAAGATCCGGTTTTTTCCAAGGATGCCGTATGAAGAGTTGATGGGTTATACCTCGATGGGACACCTTGGATTGAGCCTGGATAAAGATACTAACCTGAATTACCGGTTGAGCCTGCCTAATAAATTGTTCGATTATGTTCAGGCAGGGATACCCGTGCTGGCATCTGATCTGCAAGAAGTAGGACCCCTGGTACACCATTATGGGATTGGAGAGACGATTCAATCACACGATCCGGTTCATATTGCCCGAAAAATAGACGATATGCTTCAGGATGAAGAGAAAAGAAAAAAGTGGAAGAAAAACCTTACATCAGCTGCTGAAGAGCTCTGCTGGGAAAAGGAGGAGAAGAAACTGATGGCAATCTATGAACGGGTAGGATTGGAGTTTTAGATTTTTTTGTATATCCGCGAATTATTAATCGTCTACGACGAATTTTTGTTTTTTGCGATAACATTTTACAATAATCTAACCGCTACGCGGTAATAAAGATAAATAGTATTGCCCGTAGGGCATTAATTATTGTAGCAAATATCTTAAGAAATATCCTTTCCTCGTAGAGGATAGATAGTTTAAATGCCTCTAAATACTATTATTTGTTAAAGGCATTTAAGGCATTTCAGGCATTTGAGGCACTTGAGACACTTTGCCGAAGGCATTCCTTCGGAAGAGACATTTCAGACATTCTGTCTAACCTGTGGCTCAAGTATCCAAACCTACTGCGCCTTGTTCTGTTCGAATACTTTTTGTGTAGTTATTTAATACCCCGCTGCCTGTCCGTCTTTCCGGGATTCGGAGGCTCCGTAATAAACCTTATTCACCGGATCCCACATGATTGCCTGATATCCCCCGAATCCACCCACTGTCCATTCAATATTGTGTCCTTTCTTCATCAATT